>JAFTQO010000009.1 GCA_017462735.1 Clostridia bacterium | reverse complement strand
TTTTTACCCCACTTTTTGCCTTTGAAAAAAGCGCTAATCTCCTTTATTTGTAAGGCTTTCCTGATTTTTGCCCTACCCCACTTCCTACCCCAAAACGACGCTTTTTTCATAATTTCGGCCTTTTTTCGGCGCCGTCGGCGCAAATCCATCCTTTCGAGCCACAAAAAAGAGATAGGGTTTGCCTATCTCTTTTTTTGTGCGTATACCAAACCTTGAAGAGGATTTGAGGAGTAGAAAGAACTTTCCTGAAAGTTCTTCCCCACGAAAAAAGGCTTGTATAACAAGCCTTTTCTTTATACGTTTTGTAAGGATTTTTTTGCAATATTACTGTACAGATATACGTCCGTTTTTTCAGACCGAGCCGTTTGCAACATTTGCGCATAGGCTTGCGTGCCGCAAAGACGAATGATTTCCTCTCGCCAGCCTTGAGGCGTATTTTCGTCCACAAAACTACTATTGCCACCGTTGTCCACGTGGTCCATTCCCTCCCAACGGGCAAAGGCGCACGGCGTCTTGGAAGCACAGGCTTGTTCCCACAATACGGAATGCTGCCCCGGGAAAGCCACCAAATCTGCAGCAAAGAAATAATCGTAAACAGAATCGGCAGCCACCCAACCGATATAGGTGATATTGTCCGCCGACGAAAGCAACGACTCAAACGACTGCCTCTCCTCGTCCAGCAAACTGCCAAACACAAGCAGTTTTACCCCCGCGAGGTTTTTGCACCCTTCCATCAACACGTCGACTTTTTTCTTTTTGTCGAGTTTTCCGCCTGTAACGATCAAAAAGTCATCCTCTTTTATCCCGTATTTTTCACGAATTTTAAGACGGATAGACTCGCGCGAGGAGAAATTGATTTTTTCGTCGTCCGCCCCCATAATCAGCACGTCCGTTTTACTACTAGGCACGGAGAAATAATCTTCCGCATACGTTTTACGCCAAGGCGTAACTCCGTACACCTTATCCACGTATTTCAAGGTGCGGCGAATATGACGACGATGAAAGGCGCGGATGAGTTTATCTTTGAAACGAGTACACCGCGTACCGATATTATAGTCCAAATGATTATCTCGCACAATGATACAGTTGGGATTATCTTTCTTTTTATAGCGGATTGCTTGATAAATGGTCGTCCCTTGTAAACCGTGAAAGAAGATAAAATCCGGGGCAATCTCTTTCAACAGCGGATACGCGTTTATCTGAGCGTGCATATTGGTCAAAGCGCGCGTCGCATATTTTTTGTACGCACGGCGGATGACGCGCACGCCGTCAGCGTTCACGTAATCTTCTTCCCCTACGTCCACGATAGCGCCCTTATCGTGCGAAAAAGTCGACACGATAAGCGTGACGTCGTGCCCAAGTTTTTTATGGTACTTGGGCAATAAATTTTCTTGATATCCCCACCCCTCGTTATAGGGAGCGCTGGGAGCAATATGTACGATTTTCATAACAACATTATACCCAAATCTTTTTATAGTGTCAAGTTTTTATCCCGCTGTGCGTTTGACAAAAACATTTCTTTTCGATATAATACGGATATGGAAATTATGACCACGCAAAAAACTTGCGCTATCACGGGTAGAAGACCAGACGGATTTTCGTGGGAGTATCACGACCCGCAAAAAAGAGCCGTTTATCTACGCCATTTGCAAGCAGCCATAGAACGTCTCGTACAAAAAGGGGTCACCTGCTTTATCACGGGCGGCGCGCTCGGCATCGATTTGGACGTAGCGGAAACGGTGCTGCAACTTAAAGAAAAATACCCCTTTTTGACGCACCTGCTAGTACTTCCCTACGAAAATCAAGGGGGCAGGTATGCCTTGAAAGACAAAATTCGACACGAAAGAATACAAAAAAACTCTCAGGTCGTTGCACTCTCCTCTCGCTTCACCCCGTGGTGTATGCAAAAAAGGAACGAATATATGGTGGACAACGCCGACCTTGTCGCCGCATTTGTTTGCGGTGAAAAAACGGGCGGCACCTACAATACCGTCCGTTATGCTAAAAGAAAAAACAAACCCGTCCTACTTTTTGATTTATCCACTTGCCAGACCACGGAAGAAGACGCTTGGATAAAAGCCGCGCAGCCACTTCTCACCGAACAACTCAAACTAATATAAAAAGTACGCTTGCAGGCGTACTTTTCTTTTATGCGTTTTTACCAAGGTTATAGGCTTGTTTTAAATACTTTTCACCCTTTGATTGTACCTCGCCGAGGTCGTATAAGCCTACCCCGTCTACAATCCCTTTTTCCACGCTGTTTTCACAGCAATCCATAAATCCGCGCAAACAGTTCAAGGTCGTATCCGTCGTACCTTCTTCGTCTTCTGCCGCCGTGACGAGGAAATAAAACTCCTTGTCCGTAATCTCCGTCCAACGCGCCACCGTCCTATCCAACACCGTCTTTAACTGCGCGCAAACGGAATAGAAATAGACGGGACTTGCTAAAACTATGACGTCGGCGGCGATGAGTTTTTGTAATATCTCCCCCATATCGTCTTGATATGCGCATTTTCCACCCGTCTTTTTACAAACGTAACAGCCCGTGCAATAATGCACTTTTTTCTCGCTGACGCGGATTTTTTCAACGTCGTGTCCCGCCTCTTTTGCGCCCTTACAAAAAGCGTCGCAAAGGGCGTCGCTATTCCCCTTTCTCGGGCTACCTGACAAAACTAATATCTTTTTCATCTTCCCAGCCTCGTCTTATAACTTTCTTCCGCGCTAAAATCGGTCACGGCGTGATGGGGGACTTGCTTGTCTACAGGAGGCGGCGTCATATAATCGCCGTACAGACGGGTCAAATACTCGTCGTAGTTTTCGGGGACGAGTATTTGAATATCCTCAAAAGCAACTTTTACCCCTTTCCCAAACACCGAGATAGGCATCACTTCTTTCTCATCCCAAGCGCCGCAGTTATTGGCAATCACCGTCGACTCCGTCACAGAAGCAAATAACTCTTCCCGTTTTTTGATGATTTTTTCCACGCTGTTTAAAGAAGGGTTTAAGGTTATCAATACCTTGCCCCACATTTGGCGCAATCTCGTCTTCATCGACAAATTGCGATAGCCTGCGGCAGCAATCATAAACGTTTCGTATTTACGCTTCTTCTTATGGTAGGCTTTTCCTTTCACCTCAGGGTAGTAATCCAACGGAAAGATATCTATATAGGCGCCGTTACTTACCCCTTTGATATGCGCCGTCGTACTCTCTACAAACGTCGTATTTTCATCTCGAATCTTGGCAAAATTGATAGGGAATTTATCCATATCGTACGTCTGTAAAAAGTAGCCGTCTTTTAAGTACTTTTGTCCTTCCTTAACAAAAACTTCGTAGTCCTTTCTCATCAATCCCACGTCGATATCGTCGTCCCAAGGGATATAGCCGCCGTGGCGAATCGCCCCTAATACCGTACCCCCAAGCGCATAGTAGGTTAGCCCTAATTTTTCACATACCGCGATGAAATTCTTGAGCATATTTACTTGAATTTCTTTTAATTTTTCTCTATCCTGTGCCGATAACTGCATAATTCCTCCTATTTAGCGACGCAACCAATATACGTACTGCGACGCTTGTTCAAAGCCTAATTTCTTTTGTAAACGCATACTCGCTTCATTGCCGAAAACGACGTGTCCGTAAGGGATTTTTCCTCTTTTTAAGCACTCTTCCATCAAAAAACTTTCCGTTTCCTCGGCATACCCCTTACGGCGATACTCGGGAAAAATATACAAAAGCCCCATACTCCCCTCGGGGTGAAAACCGATAAAACCGACGAATTTTTCCTGCCCGTTTTCACACTTTAACGCGACGAACAGTTCCCGCCTTTCAAATATCCCTTGGATATTTTCAGGGCTCTCCCTGTCGTAATTATCTTTAATAATTTGCAACTGGTTTTCATCGGGAAAACGAAAGGTAAGCGTGCGTGTATATTCCACGGCGTCTTGTAAGTACACGACTTGCAACGTCTTAGTTTCTTGCTTTATGGGAAACGTCGCGTAGACCGCGGCGCGCGCTTCTTCGCCGTGCGCGACAATCCAACCGCCAAAGTTCTTATCTAAGGCACGCAATGCCCGTCGTCCGCTATCTTCGTCCTCCGCCGCAAACGCGCAAATGCCGCAAGTAACGTCTTCTATAAGGACGGCATTAGAAGCCACGGACAATATCTTCGCTTTCCCCAAGCGAATACAGTCTAGCATATCCGCATACAACAGCCTATCCTTACAAAGATACTTTTGCGCCTTTTCTTCCGTTATTTGCATACCTACCCCGCTAAAAACCGTACTTATTTAGTCTCTGCAATACAAATCGCGCGTATAGACTTTTTCTGTAACGTCCCTAAGACAATCCTCTAAGCGGTTGGCTACAATCACTTGCGCGTCCCGTTTAAAACAGGACAAATCTTTTTCCACCCTACAGCCGAAATATTCCGTTTCCGTTTTTAATACGGGCTCGTAAATGATTACTTCCGCGCCACGCGCCTTTAAACGCTCAATCACGCCTTGTACCGAACATTGCCTAAAGTTGTCGGAATTTGCCTTCATCGTCAAGCGGAATACCCCTACCGTCGGCACCGAATCACCCGACGCCAATGCTTTTTCGTATATTCTGTCGGCAACGAACTCCTTGCGCGTTTGATTGGCCGTTACGATGGCTTCCATCAATTTTTCAGGAACTTCTTTGTAGTTGGCTAAAAGTTGCTTGGTGTCTTTCGGCAAGCAATAGCCGCCGTACCCAAAAGAAGGGTTGTTGTAATAATTGCCGATGCGGCTATCCATACAAATCGCGTCTATGATTTGCTTGGCATCCAGCCCTTTCATCTCCGCATAAGTATCCAACTCGTTAAAATACGCCACCCGAAGGGCGAGATAGGTGTTGGCAAATAACTTTACCGCCTCTGCCTCCGTAAAGCCCATAACGAGCGTAGGCACGTCCTTTTTCTCTGCCCCTTGCTGTAAAAGGGAAGCAAACTCTCTTGCCGCGGCAGAAAGTTCCTCGTCCTGTAAATCGGTACCGATGACGATGCGGGAAGGATAAAGATTATCGTACAACGCTTTTCCCTCCCGTAAAAACTCGGGGGAGAACAAAATACGACGATTGCCAGACTCTTCTCTAATCCTTTGCGTATAACCGATAGGTACCGTCGATTTAATGACGATATAAGCCTCGGGATTTACCGCCGAAACCTCCTTAATCACACTTTCGACTGCCGACGTATCAAAGAAATTGCTTTCCTCATCGTAATTGGTAGGCGTCGCAACAACCACGAATTTTGCCTCGCGATAGGCGCTTTTCCCATCCGTCGTCGCCGTCAAGGAAAGAGGCTTTTGAGACAGATATTTTTCTATTTCGTTATCTCGGATAGGAGATGTCCGCCGATTGATCATCTCCACTTTTTGCGGCAAAATATCTACTGCCGTTACTTCATGGTTTTGCGATAATAATATCGAAATCGATAACCCGACGTATCCAGTACCTGCTACTGCTATCTTCATTTTGTTTCCTCCTTGTTGAGAGCACTCGTCTTCTTCTTTTTCTTTTTAAAGAAGGAGGTGACGTGTTCTTCGCCGCTGAAAATCTTTATAAGATTTTTGCGGTGCGACACCCAGACAAGCAAGACCACGGCAAAAATCATCATCAGCGCCCATACGACGTACCCGCTGAATACGGGATACCGTTGCAGTAAGATAATTACCTGCCATGCCGCCATCCCCGCCACGTAGACAAGGGAACACAGAGAACCGTATTTAATGAGCGTAATGGTCACAAGCAAGGTCAACATAATCCCTGCGCCAATCAGTAAAAACCAAGGGTTTTCCGTACCCACGCAAAGCCACATTAAGCCCAGCGTCGACGCAACCCCCTTGCCTCCTTTAAAGCGCATCGTAACGGGGAATACGTGCCCGATAATGACGAACATACCACAGAAAAATCTCGTGACGTCACTGACGGCAACGCCCGTCCCCGCAAAGACAGTGTTACGATAGATAAAGAAGGAAATAACGGCGGGAATACCACCCTTAAAGGCATCGAGCAAGAAGGTGACGATACCCACCCACGCGCCGAATTCCCGACTCATATTCATCGTGCCGGGGTTGCCGCTACCGATTTTCCTAATATCTTTATGTTTGAGTTTTGCAATGACGACGGCAAAGTTAAAGCAGCCGATTAAATAAGAAACTACCGCCATCAGGACAAACTGCCACCAATCGGTGGAAAAATCAAAAACTTTCATAGTCGTTATCCCGTTTTATTCCTCGTCTTGTTTTTCCCGTACCACGATTTTTATGGGCGTGCCCGAAAAATCGTACGCGTTGCGGATGGTGTTTTCCAAATACCGCTGATAGGAGAAATGCAACAGCCCTTCGTCGTTGACGTGCAGGACGAATAAAGGCGGGCACACCCCCACTTGCGAAGAGAAGAACACACGCATACGGCGCCCCAAATAAGAGGGAGGCTCCTGCATGCGAATCGCATCGCCGATTAAGTCGTTCAGCGCGCCCGTAGGCACACGGAAAGAGGCGTGCGCGTAAACTTCTTCTGCCGCCGCCAAAATTTTATCCACCCGTTGCCCCGTCTTTGCCGAAATGTACACCGACTTGAAGTAGTCCATAAATTTCAAGTCCTCTTTGAGTTTTTCTTCGAACTTGTTGACGGTGTGGGTATCCTTTTCAATCAAATCCCATTTGTTCATCAAGATGACGGACGGTTTGCCCTGTTCGTGCACGTAGCCGATAATTTTAACGTCCTGTTCGGTCAACCCCTCTTGGCAATCGACGACCAGCAAACAGACGTCACTTCTGCGCACCGCGTCAAAGGCGCGCATATTGCTGTAATACTCCACGTCGTCGTCCACGCTCTTTTTCTTCCTTATCCCCGCCGTATCGATGATGGTATACGCCTTACCATTCCTTTCAAACAGCGTATCGATAGCGTCACGGGTCGTCCCTGCCATGGGGGTAACGATGCTTCTCTCGCTACCGAGCAACTTGTTAACGAGGCTAGACTTCCCTGCGTTGGGTTTGCCGACGACGGCAATTTTTAAAGAGGGGGTCTCCTCTTTCGTGTTGTCAGGGAAATAGGCTACCGCCTCATCCAAGACGTCCCCTATCCCTTGAGAGTGTTCCGCCGAAACGGGATACGGTTCTCCAAGCCCAAGCGAATAGAACTCGAATATTTTCTCAGGGGAATAATCGTCGATTTTGTTGACGACTAAAATAATGGGTTTTTTGCTTCTGCGTAAGATGTCCGCCACGTCATAATCGGACGTAGAAAGTCCTTCCCGTCCGTCTGTAAAAAACAAGATAACGTCAGCGGTCTCGATAGCGACTTCCGCTTGTTTAGCGATTTCCTTCCACATCACGTCTTGGGATTTGAGTTCGATACCGCCCGTATCCACCATCGTGAAGTGTTTTCCACGCCAAGTCGCATCCGCGTATAACCTATCACGGGTAACCCCGGGTCTATCTTCGGTGATGGAAATTTTCCGCCCCGCTACTTTATTAAAAAAGGTGCTTTTCCCTACGTTGGGACGCCCCACCAGGGCTATCAAAGGATTTGCCATCTCTCCCTCCTTTATTTCGTCGCCAATATCTCTACGAGCCCTGCGCCCCCTTTACGGTTGACGCGAATTTTACTCTTTGGCAACGCCTTTCGCATTTCTTTTAAGGTCATCCCGCAAAGAAATACCTCTTCAAATTCCTTCATCGTATCGGCAGGCAAGACGATTTCGTCTACCCTGCCCGTTTCTTTTTCATACTCTTTTACCGCCGCCACGATATCCCTGCCCGTAAGCAATCCCGTGCAAGTCACGCTTTTGCCAAAAAACTCGTTTTCGACAGGCAATACCGCCACCGACAATCCTGCAATTTTTTCTTCTGCTTTTTTGACGGCAGACGGCAAAATTTTCGCCGCCGAGACCCCGCTGATAAGCAAACTTTTTTTGCCTTTTTTAAAGCGGAGGTTATCGGGCAACGCCTGCAATCCGTCTGAAAATTCTTGCAAAAACTTACTCGTCATCCCTATCCCGTTTTCTATCTGCGAAAAATCGCCGTAAAAAGAAACGGGTTTTAGTTCTCTTCCCGCGCGCACGAAATATTCGTCGGCGGGGAGCAGGAAGGGAACGCCGAATTCCGCATTGAGGTCGTCGATTAACGAAAGCATCTTTTCGCAATACGACTTGTCCACGTCGGCTATCGGGTGCAATCCGTCACGGTACTTGGTTAGTCCCGTCGGCACGCACGCAAGGTCGCGCACCGCAGGATAATATTTAAAAAGTTCTCTTGCCGTGTAGGCAAGTTCTTCTCCGTCGTTGAGCCCGGGCACGACCACCGCCTGACAATGCAGGGAGATACCTCCCGCCACCAATTTTTCTATCTGGTCAACTATCTTGCCCGCAAAGCGATTGGTAAGCAGTTTGCAACGCAAATCGGGGTTCATCGTATGTACGGACACGTACAACGGGGACATCTTCAAGCGGATAATCCTATCCAACTCGCAATCTTTGAGGTTTGTCAAAGTCACGAAGTTGCCGCAAGTAAAACTCATCGCGTAATCGTCGTCTTTGACGTACAACGTCTCACGCATCCCCTTAGGCATTTGGTCGACGAAACAAAAGAGGCATTTATTGTGACAGGTGCGGATTTTTTCTTCCTTTTCAAACTCCACGTCCAGCGTTTCGTCCTCTTCCTTTTCCACCTGCACGTCCACAAGTTCCCCTTGTTTACTGCGTACCGTCATTGAAAACGCCGAAGAGGAGAGGACGTAAGCGTAGTCCAACTCGTCTACGCATTCTTCGCCGTCAAACGCGACGATTTCATCCCCCCTGTCTAAGCCCAGGCAATGCCCTAAGCCCCCTTTTTTTACTTTGGCAATTTTCAACATACTTTCTTTCCTTTTACCGTTCGTTTTCCGTGCGCAAGAACACACCTTCTACCCCGTCCGTTTCTTGCAGACGCACAAACACCTTTTCCTGCGAGGACGTCGGGATGTTTTTACCGATAAAATCGGCGCGGAAAGGCAACTCTCTATGCCCTCTATCCACAACTTCGAGCAGTTGGATTTTTGCCGCTCTGCCCATTTTGCTACCGTGGGCAAACAGGGCGGAAATTGCTGCGCGGACGGTACGACCCGTATACAATACGTCGTCGCACAAAATCACCGTCTTTCCTTCCAGCGAAAAGTTGATTTCCGAGCCGATAAGTTCCGTCTCGCAAGTCAAGATGTCGTCACGGTACAACGTAACGTCCAAAATCCCCAACGGCAGGGTTATCCCTTCGCTGTCCTGCATACATTTTTGGATGCGTTTTGCCACGGCGACCCCGCGGGTACGGATACCCAACAACACGACGTCGTCTAAATTTTCGTTGCGTTCGGCTATTTCGTGTGAAAGGCGTTTCAGCACCTTTTCCAGCGCAACGCTGTTCAATATTTCTTTCATATCGTCACCTCCACGGCGTACTTCTTTTTGAGTTTCTGCAAGATTTCTTCAAAGCCTGCCGGCAGGGGCGCGGTAAACGTCATCGACTCGCCCGTGCGCGGGTGGGTAAACGAGAGGGTGTGTGCGTGCAACAGTTGCCCGTCCTCTACGTGCAGTTTTTGTCTTTTAAACCCGTATACGGGGTCTCCCACCACGGGATGCCCGACGTGTTTTGCATGGACGCGGATTTGGTGCGTCCTGCCCGTCTGCAATGCAAATTTACATAAAGTAAAATCTCCACCGAATCGACAAACGACCTCGTAATCCGTCACGGCAATCTTCCCCTCGCCGTCCCTGACCACCGCCATTTGTTTGCGTTCCGTTTTGTGTCTAGCAATCTCCGTGACGATACGCCCGCTATCCTCTTTTACGTTGCCTTCGAGCAATGCGTAATAGATACGCCGACAGGTCTTTTCTGCGATTTGTTTGGCGAGAGATACGTGAGAAAAATCGTTTTTCGCCACGACGAGAAGTCCCGTCGTGTCCTTGTCTATCCTGTGTACGATACCGGGGCGAAGCACGCCGCCGATACCACTTAAACTATCCAGCGCAAACAACAACGCGTTGACGAGAGTACCCTCCGTATTGCCGCTACCCGCGTGTACCGTCATCCCCTTGGGCTTGTTAATCACCGCCAAGTCCTCGTCCTGATAGAGGATATCCAGAGGGATATTTTCAGGCTTTGCGTCCATCTCTACGGGCATGGGTACTTCCAGCGTAACCTCTACCCCCGCTTTGACGACGTCCCCGCATTTTTTAGCCACGGCACCGCCGACTTTTACACAGCCTTCTTCAATCAGTTTTTTTATCCTGGAACGGGTAAACTCTTCCGTTTGTTCACTCAAAAATACGTCCAAGCGTTTCCCGTTCTCCTCCGCGATAAACAGCCGTTTATCCGTGCTCATTTTTTGCCTTTCTCCTCTTCTTCCTTGGACATTTCCTTGTATTTCCCTACGGGAATCACGGCGTATTTATCGAAGAAAATCACGCCTAAAATCAGCACGATGGCGCCGATTACGATAAAGAAATCGGCAAAATTGCATACGGCAAGCCCGAACTTACTCAAATCTACCATATCGCGGACGCCGTCGGCTCCGCCCGTCGCGGACGCCGCGTCCCAGACGCGATAATAAAGCCTGTCGATAAGGTTGCCTACCCCGCCGCTGAATATCATCACAAGCGCCGTACGGATTACCGAGCGGCGCTTATCCATCATAAAATACAGGACGGCAATCCCCACCATCATCACGCCCGTGCCGATGATGATACCGAGTTTGAGTGCGGTGCTAGAATCCGCCGCCACGCCAAAAGCGATACCGCGGTTATAACTAATCGTCAACGAAATCAAATTAGGGATGACGGGCAACGACTTGGGCGCGTTAGGCATATTGAAATAGATATCCGCCGCAAGTTTGGTCGTTTGGTCAATAAAAAGCAACACCAAAAAGAGCAAAATCCCCCAAAGGCAGGAGCCCTTCATCAGCCCTTTCATTTTAGGCTTTTGTCCGTTATTTGACATGCTCTCCCCCTTCTTGCTCGCCACGGATAGAGGCAATCATTTTCGTCTTCAAATTCAACAATTTTTGAGACAAATCCACCTTATAAATTTGTGGCATATCGAGACGCAAATACTCTTCCCAGAAAGACGCTAAGCGTTTTTTGGAGAAGGCTTGCACGTCCATCAGCGCAGGGAACTCGTACACCAACTTGCCCGCTTTGACTATCGTGTGTTGCAATTCTTCCGCACAGAAATTTTCCATCGTAATACGTTTCCACGTTTCCAGCGGGTGGAATATGGTAAGAGGCAATTCCTCGTCGATGATTTCTTCCCGTGTTGTGATAAGGTCGGCAATCGCCATACCGCTATCCTTATCGTATAAGCGGTACAATCTCTTAAAGGAGGGGTTCGTGATTTTTTCAACGTTGTCGGAAAGTTTGATTTTCGGCGTCATACTGCCGTCTTTTTCCACCATCGCCGCCATCTTGTAAACGCCGCCGAGCGCAGGCAAATCTTCGGACGTAATCAGTTTTGTGCCGACCCCCCAACTGTCAATCTTTGCGCCTTGGTGCATCAGCGAAGTCATCGACCTTTCTTCCAAGTCCCCTGATACGCAGATAATGGCATCCTCAAACCCTGCCGCATCCAACATTTTTCTCGCTTTCTTGGAAAGATAAGCAAAGTCGCCGCTGTCAAGGCGAATCCCCTTGGGTTTATGCCCTTTGGCACGTAATTCTTTAAATACCGTGATGGCGTTGGGGATACCACTTTGCAAAGTGTTGTACGTGTCCACCAAAAGCAAGCAGTTGTCGGGATAAGATTCCGCATAAGCGCGGAATGCGTCGATTTCCTTTTCAAAACCCATCACCCAACTGTGCGCCATCGTACCCGATACGGGAACTTGATACTTCTGGGCTGCAAGGACGTTGGAGGTAGAAGCACAGCCCCCGATAATCGCCGCGCGCGCGCCGTGAATACCTGCATCGGGTCCTTGTGCCCGCCTAAGTCCGAATTCCATCACGACGCCTTTGCCTGCCGCCCTACAAATCTTTGCCGATTTGGTCGCAATCAGCGTCTGGTGATTGATGATATTAAGAAGCGCCGTCTCTGCAAACTGCGCTTGGATAAGAGGCGCTTTTATCGTCAAAATCGGCTCACCGGGGAAGACGGGTTCCCCCTCTCTTACCGCGTATACGTCCCCTGTAAAACGCATCTTTTTTAAATACGCCAAGAAATCTTCGTCAAACAAATTCAAACTACGAAGATAAGCGATATCCTCGTCGTCAAAACGCCAATTGAGGAGATACTCCATTGCCTGTTCCAGCCCTGCCGCAATCGAATAGGTAATTAACTTGTTACGGCGGAAGAATAAATCGAATACGACCTCTTGCTCGTGTTTCTTATTCTTAAAAAGCCCGTAGCCCATCGTCAGTTGATACAAGTCCGTCAACAACGTTAAATTTCTCATTTTTCGTCCTCCTTGGATTTTTTAGGTTTCTCTCGATAGTTTTCAGGGTATTTTTTGCACATCATATTGATTTTGGAAAAATACGCCACTTCCTCTTTGTTGTCCTGGATATAACGGGTGATTCCGCTTTGGTCCCCCTCTTTCGAGCCGAAAAATTTACCCTCTTTTTGCTTGTTGTTCACCAGCACGTAGACGAGCAGCCCTATCCCCGCAACAAGCAGAAGAATAGAGAATACGAGCGACCAAGGAACCCCGCCTGCCGACAGGATATAATGAGGGTCGCGCAAAGGCTCCATAATCGAACGGATCACACCGTAGTTGATAAAGTAAATCGCCGTGTTGACGCCGTTGGGTTTTTTATCGTTAAACCAAGCGTTGCAAAAGAGGGCTATCGCGCAAAGGAAATTGACGAGGCTTTCGTAAAAAAAGAAAGCATAGTGCCATTCCCCGTCGATTTCTACCCCGAACGGAAACCATTGCATAGCGGGGTTGGTAATCTCCGCACCGTACACCTCTTGGTTGAAATAATTCCCCCATCTGCCGATGGCTTGGGCAAGCAATAAGCCGACTACCACGCAATCGCCGACGCGGAAAAAGTTGATTTTTTTGAAAACGCAGACGAGAATAACGCTGACGGCGCCGCCCAAAATCCCGCCGATGATGGAAAGTCCGCCGTTTCTTATCCCCTCCCAAGAAAACCAGTCTTCAAAGGGTACGGCGTCCGTAATGCAGTAAAACAAACGGGTGGTAAGGATCGCCACAGGCAAGCAAATGCAAAAAAAGGTCAATAGCAAATCGGTAGACATATTTCTGCGTTTAAATAGCAAAAAAATGACGGCAAACGCCACCAAAATCCCACAGAGAATAACCAATGCGTAGTAGGTAACGTCCAACCCGAAAATAGACACGGACGGATTGTTTGCCAGTAGATTATTCATCAATCTTACGTCTCCTTTTTTATCATAAAAAATTTTATTTTTTAGGATAAATTTTTCCTATTATAGCACAAAAAAAGAAAACCGTCAAGGTAAGCCCCAACGGTTTTTCGTATTTTTATGCAATTTTTATCTTTAACGGCTTAATTTTTACTAAAACAGGCAAGGTGAGAAAGAGTAGCGCGTAGTTGATGAGACTTACCCACAACTGACCTTTGACGATATAGCGGGACACGCAATAGGCAAGATAGGACACCCGCCCGCCCGAATACAGAAAATAATACGCCGTCGTATTGATTGCCACCGAACAAATAAAAAAGGTGGCGAGAGATACGATGACAATCCGCACAATCAACGAAGGAATCCCTTTCAACGGCAAGGGCAAAACGCCGAACACTACCCCGCCGAGAAACGCCGAAAGCCCCATCGCTATCCCGACCCAAGGATAATAGATAAATCCGCCGGAATTAGCAATAAACCCGATTAAGTCCCCTAAAAAACCTGCGACAAAACCAAATACGGGACCGAGGAGTACTCCCGTGACCACACAAAAAAAGGTCGTAAACGAGAACTGCGTATCCGCCATTTTAAATTCTAACACCGTGTTGGCGACGGCAAGCAACGCCACGCAAACGGCGACGTACGCGCATTTTGCCGCCACCGATTTTCCGTAAAGGGTGTCGGAAAATAAAAACCTCTTGCCCAAAGGGCGCTTCTTCCCACCCGACGTTTGTTGATTTTCTTGCATAATAAAAACCTCCCGTTTGAGAGGTCCACGGACGATGTGAAGAGGGGATAAATCCAGCCCTGCCCCACGCTTTTTGTCAGCGGACGCGCCCTTGCACCGCAGAAAGACAACCTTGATTTCGTCCTTCTTTCGTCCACCGACAACGTCCCGTTCGGCGTCACTTTACGCGCAAGAGGCTACTCTTAATTTTATTATACACCTTTTCTTGGCTTTTGGCAAGGATTATGATATAGATTTTCCTTTTTTGCATATTTTTTCAGGTTACAACGCACCCTTTTGGATATGAGCATTATTTTAATTAGGACTATCGTCGTCTTCGTCGCGCTACTGCTTATTATGCGCTTAATGGGCAAACGGCAAATCGGGGAAATGCAGCCGTACGAACTGGTCATCACGCTGATTATCGCAGATCTTGCCTGTATCCCGATGGAAGACCCGTCTACCCCGCTACTTTACGGCTTAGTCGCCATCCTTACCGTCTATTTTTTACACCAAACGGTCTGCTTGATCGACCTGTCCTTTTCGTCCGCACGCAAGTTTTTGAGCGGTAGCCCCAGCATCGTACTCAACAAAAACGGCGTGGACGACACGCAACTGAAAAAGAATAATTTGGACGTCACCGACCTTATCGAAAGTTTGCGTAGCGCGGGATATTTTTCGCTGGATTCGGTAGAGTACGCCTTATACGAAGCGGGAGGCTCTTTTTCTGCCCTGCCGAAGAAAAATTACGAGCAAAAACAAAACTCCTTGCCCATCGTCATCATCAACGGCGGAAAGTTCGACATGAAAAACGTTACCCTAACGGGCAAAGATGAACAATACTACCGCTCCGTCCTCGCCGCGCAAGGTTGCAGCAACCCCAAACGGGTACTCGTCTTGACGGTAGACGGAGAGGGAAAAGCCTATTTACAAGAAAAAGGCAAAAAATATCGGGTATTTGAACTCGGTTGGGAGGGACTTTGGTAAATGATACGCACGATTGTCAGTATTGTAATCTCTCTCGCGCTTCTTATCGGCGGTTGTCTTTGGGAAGGCGCGTATATCGAAAATAATTTTGCCCTGCTCGCCTCCACCATACAAACACTATACGAAAAAACGGAGGACGGCACCGCCACCCACGAGGACGGGGAAGCGGTAGAAGTTTTTTGGCAGACGAAAAAGCAAAAAATGCACTTGCTTTTGCCGCACGTCGCCGTACAGCAAATTGATTTTGAACTCAACGAAGCCCTGGGGTATCTCTATCAAGGAAACTTCCAAGACGCCTTACCGAAAATGGAAGTACTGTTGCAACTGACGGAAGTCGTCCGTCAAAACTATACCCTCGGCTGGGGAAACGTGTTTTAAAAACCGTAAACAAAAACCGCCTGTCTTTTTCACAAGCGGTTCTTTTCTTATTCCCCTTTTGCGGCACGGATACGTTCTTCCGCCGCCTCTTTGCGGGCGTTTGCCTCGGCGATTTGCGCTTCGCGTTCCTTTTGCATTTTTTCTTGGCGGGCTTTGGGACTCATTTTTGCCTCTTCCCATTGTGCCTTAGACTCTGCTTTCGTCGCTTCCAAATTCGCTTTGTCTACCTCGTGTTGCGCTTTTGCACTCTCCTTCATATCCGAAAACGCTTCCTTGAAAAATTTTTTAATACCCATAATTGACTCTCCTTTTCTTTTTACTTTTGGCGGTGTCCCGCTCTGTTTGTGATTGTATTATAGAGGAGAGTTGTTTTGAAAATGCCAAGATTTTGTTTTAGTTTTATGAAAAATTGTAAAAGTTTCGTAAATCCGTTCTTTCTTATACACTAGACAAATAAGCAGTAAAAAAGCCCCCTTTTAGGAGGCTTTTGATTTTTTATTTACCCATTTTTTCCAATACCAAGGGCGTCAACGTCAACCCAGCCGAAAGCAAACTAAAGATACCGCTAAAAACAGCACCAGCCCCTAAATCCATCATGCTTTTAACTTCATCTGGCGAAGATGCGTTGGGGATAGAAACACAAACGACCGACAAAAAGAAGAAGATCGCCGCCAGCAAAAAGAGAACGGTTGCCACGTACACGCATTTCTTTTCCGCTTTTTCCAGCGTAACCATTACACAAAACACCATACCCATCGCCGTCAACAGCCAAGGCATAATGTTAAAGAATGAAAAACTAAACATTTCAGTCGTTTGTCCATCTACATACATCTTACAGCCGAACGCCGTATCAAAGCCACTAAAAGAAACTTGTATGCCGTATACTTCCATTACAACCGAAGGCATAAACAACATCAATAAGGTAAATACGCCGCAAACACTTGCTAAAACAGGGGCATACTTTTTAATCGACTCCATAAAAGTCCTCCTAACTATTAATTGGTAGCATCATTATAGTATAAACTATGCACACTGTCAAGTCTTCGACAAACTTTTCCCTAATTTTCGACAAAAAACCTCCCTAGGAAGGGAGGTTTTATCGCGTTATGCTAAGCCGTATTTGTGGACGATAGATACCGTCGCCTCGAAAATATTGTGTAAAAACTTTTTAACCGCTACGGAAGTCGCATTATCTACAAAGATACTTTCGTTAGTATTCATCATCGTCGCAATTGCGTTGAAATTTTGATAGATAATCTGCATCTCCTCTTCAATCGCCGTATACGCGTCTTCCGTACCCACGCTTTGGATCGCGTACATTTCGTCCACCGTGTCGTTCATTTGACGGAGAATTTGCGTGTCACCCGTGCGGAGCGCCGCCACCGTCTCGTGGTTTAAATCGCTAAGCAATTGGATAAACCGTTGCAGTTTTACGTTCCCTTCTAACTCGGTTGCCATTAGAGTTTCACCCCGTTCTTTTTCAAAAGCGCTTTTGCCGATTCCACGCTGTCTACGCCCGTTTTATTTTTGATAGGCGCAAATTCTTTCTCTCTTTCCACCTCGAAGGGCAATACGCTCTCCATCAGTTTAATAAGGTCTACGGCAAGCGTCTCGAACTTTTTGCCGTTTTCCGTATCAGGCTTAGAAGGAATCCCGTTTTCGTCTACCCGTTCTATCTTTTTCTTAACGATATGGATAGGGATTTTTTTATCGACGATTTCTTCCAATTTCTCTAATTTGAACAGGTAGTTCAAAATTACGCCGTAACAATAGGCAAGGTCGCCGCTAGCATCCTTTTGGTTTGCCATTTCGTCCGTCAATTCATAATACTCGACGATGTCGGGCATCTCCCCGTCTTTACAAAGCACCCCTACCTTTTCGTAAGGGTCGTTTTTGCAAACGACTTTTGCCCCGCAATTGACCTGTGCTTCAATCGTAGCGCCTACGAAAACGGGGTCGGCAATGCGTTGTAACACGTTGTCCACCGCGTAGATATTCAGCCACTCGATGCCACGGGCGTGCAAATCCGCCGTCAGCCCTGCGCGGACCATAGACGAGAACCATCCGCCGTTGCCGTTGGGAGAAAGGGCGGGCGTATCCATTCTTTCCAAATAAATCTTACCGTCAAAGTCCACGGCGGGCGCCATGTCTTGCTTAAAGAATTTGATTTCGCTTTCGGGATAGCCAAAATAATCGTGTTTTGCCCAGAAAGAAGTCGTTTCTTCGTGGTTTTTGTCGCTGGTCATCACGTACACGGGTACGGTTTTTCCACATTTTTTTACCACTTCTTTCAAGTTGTCCATTTGCTGCTCAAAGATGTACAAATCGCGCGTTTCGCCGATGTTGTAGCAGCCCTTGGGACCGTCTACCCCGAGACGCGTACCCATACCACCAGCAAGGAGCACCGCCGCCACCTTACCCTCCTGGATAGCCTTTACGCCGATTTCTTCAAACTCGGCGCGTTTTTTGTCGATATCGGCAATTTTCAACCCGTCAATGGGACGAATATCCTTCTTTTGCGCCGCCGCGCCGCCATCGCAAAGCGCCTCTTCAAACGACCAATCGATGCTTTCTATCCCCGATAAAAGGCGGCCTTTGCCACTTTCGTCCAATCCATCGTAAAAGCGCAAAAGTTGCGTTTGGTTGTGTTCTTTCAACAGTTGCAAGGCTTGTTCGTAGGTCATAAAACACCTCGTTTTTTTGCATATTTTTATCATTATACCAAAAAAAACGGACGGTGGCAAGGTTTTACAAAAAGATTTTTCGGCAAACCTTTACAAATTTGCTTTTTTACAGTATAATATAGGTATGAACTTATTCACAAAATTTTTACGGGTCACGGAGCCTAAGCGGGCGAGAATCTGCGGCGTCAAGTTTCCTTTGACGACGAAACTGGTCGGCGTGCGACAAAAAGACAGACAGCATTGGCTGATACAGAGCCGCGACGGAGACAGACTACAACTGGTACATACGCCTAACGAAAGCAATCCCCTGCTCGTCTACGCGTACAACATAGAACTCAACTGTCTGCTCGGCACCCTCAGCGACACTCTTGCGGAAAAACTCGTCTACGTGTTCGGGAAAGGATTTTGCGTAGACGGCGAAATTTTACAGGTGACGGGAAAGAAAATCCACGGTTGCAATATCGTCGTATACGATACCCGCACTTTTATGAATGAAGAGGACTAAAAAAAGGACTTAGAAAAGTCCTTTTTTATTTTAATTTTCCTTTTGCGTACCGAAAGGCAGCGTGGACGGGCAAAAAGCACAATCCCACCGTCACCGCCGTACAAGCAATTTGCGGCAACGTGAACGACCAAGACGCGGTAAAGTATACTTTTAATGCCGCCGCGCTGTACCCTATCCAAATTGCATTGATGCCGATATCGATAAAATTAAAAAGCAACGTCCCCGCACAGGCAATCAGGACGAGAAAGATGAGCCGACTTTTTTCTTTCCCTTGCCAAACCCTGCCCAAAAGCCCAAAACAAAGACAAAGTAGATTATAATAGACGAGATACAGGATAAGTACCGTCGGAAAAAAGCCGAACACGAATTGTCTCAGCAAAGAAAAAGCGGTAGCGCAAAGGCAGCCGCGCACTACGCCAAAGGCGTAGGCATAGCATACGAACAACAGCGTGACAATCTCCACTCCCGGAACTGCCGCCAGCAAAAATTGTCCGCCGATTAACAGGGCGCAAAAGACCGCTACGTAGGCAATTTCTTTAGCAGAACGCATACCTTTCTCCTATCTTACCACGATTCGATTGCCCAAAGATACGTTTCTCCTTCTACCGCCGGCATTGAGGCGTAGCCAACCATTGCATAATAACAGGTAGGAAGCCCTTCTATCGTAAGCGCCGAATCGGTGTCGCCGTAATTTTCATCGCTCGTAAACAACGCCCAATATTCTCCGCCGCTCGCACCGCTAACGGCTTTTCGTCCGTTGATAGTCGTCACCATCCCGGAGCCGTCTTCGACATAAGTGATTTTTCCGTCCTCTTGCATCTTTTTCATCACGTCTTTGAGAGTCGCGCCTTCTTCCGCTTCCGTCACGGTGATAGCAAGCGCATCTTCGGCTACGTACACGACGTTCCCGTCCGCGGCTTTCCCAGAACAAGCGGCAGCGCAAAGACATACGACCAAAGTGCATACAACAAGCCCAATCAGCGTCAGTTTTCGTAACAGTTTTTTCATATGTTTCTCCTTTATAAATAAGTTTCTCCTTTATAAATAAGGCGATGTCAAAACAAGTGGTTGATTAGCAAGTTGCGACCTACCGGCATAAAAGGCAAGCAAGAGAAGCAAAACGACAAGGGCGCATACCCGCTGCGGTATGTAACCGAGTCTTTTGCGCACTATTGCGTAGACTTTTATAGGTAGAAATCAACCAAAGGTTGTGACAGAGCCATAAAAAAATCGTCCTAAAATGAGGACGACAAAAGGAAGCCGCTTCCCTAGCGACTATAACTCCCTTTTTCGCCCATCCGCAAAAAAAGTACCTTTCACGGCGGCAGGTCTCCCGACTTACGACAATTTGTACGGGATAAATCCGTACCTGCCCCCTTCCTTCTCGCCTTTTGAGGCAATGAAAAGAGGCAAATCGTCCTTACGGTTGCGGAGGCAGCGGAGCAACGGAGTCAACCCTTTCTCTCTTCCCTTTTAAACGCTTTGACTAAAAAGCGTACCGAACGTGATTTGCAATTTTGTTTTATTATATCGTAACTGATAGAAAAAATGGCAGAAAAAGCGACACGAAAATCGCCACTTTTTTATCAGTTACCGTTCAATTGGTTTCTCGTCAACGTGGAAATCCAACCGCAGGATACCGACCCGGGACCTACGTGGGAACCAATGACGGGACCCATAATGGTCACGGCGGGTTTTATCCCGAAATGGGCTTCTATCAGCGTCGCCAATTCTTCCGCACCCGAATAATTGTTGGTGTGTACGACAACGATTTTATTCAAGTCGCTAATTGGCGCTTTTTCCAAGGACTCGATAACCATCGCGAACGCCTTTTTCATCCCCTTGGGTTTTGCCATCGTCTGCAATTTTCCGTTAGAATCGAACGCCAGCATCGGTTTGATGCCCAACATAGTGCCGAACGCCGCGGATACGGAAGAGACCCTGCCGCCACGCTTCAAATACATCAAATCGTTAGGGATAACGCAATGTTGAATATTCAGTCTAAGACCCATTACGTAGTCGTACGTTGCCTGCGCCGTCATCCCTTTATCCCTGCACTCGCAGGCGATTTCTACAAGAATCCCTTGCCCTACCGTCGCCGTCAAAGGGTCGACTGCATAGAGGTTGAAATCGGGATATTTCTCTTTGATAGCCGCCGCCGCTTTTTGCGCTACCGTCACCGTAGGGGAAAGCCCGGAAGAAATGGTAAAATGCACGGCGTCTTTGACCCCTGCTTCCGCCATTTTTAAAAAATGCGCGTAATGACTTTCAAAATTGAGCATAGAGGTACGGGACAGAGCGCCTTCCTCCAATCTCTTATAAAACGCAACGTATTCTTCCTCGCAAGAAAAATTGTCCAATCCTTCTTCCAAAATCCCGTTTTTTTCCACCGTAAACGTCAACGGCACGAACCATATCCCGTTCTCTTCTACGAAATCTTTTTTTAAATCGCAAGTAGAATCGGTGGAAACATCAAAAAGTTTCATCAATCATGTCCTCTTTTCTTGTGTTGTCATATAAAAATATGATGAAATTATTATAGCATATCGCCTGCCTTTCTGTCAACAAATCAAAATAAAGTTTTACAAATTCCTTTTTATTTTTTGTTAAATTTTTTAAACACCGTACTCGGGTGAAAAAAAGGCGGAAAAAATATTAATTTTTATGGTAAAAGACTTGAAAAAAGGACGGGAAAAAGGTATAATAGAAAAAGAATTGCAAAAGGAAGAATTATGACGCTGCAAAAATATTTACAATTGAAAAACGGTACGGACGTACGCGGCGTAGCGGTGGCAGGAGTGGAAAACCAGCCCGTCACCTTAACGGAAGATATCGCAAGCGATATCGCCGCTGCTTTTTGCCTCTGGCTCGGGCAAAAACTTAGCAAAGATCACGTTTCCGTCGCCGTAGGGTACGACTCCCGTATCTCGGCGCCCGCCCTTTCCAAAGCGGTACTTGCAGGGATCACGAAAACGGGTGGAAAAGCCGTCGACACGGGGCTTTCTACCACCCCTTCTATGTTTATGTTGCTCAAGGACGAGACAAGGCTTACTTCCCTCCCTTGCGACGGCTCGATTATGATTACCGCAAGCCACCTTCCCTTTAATAGAAACGGCTTGAAATTTTTCACGGCGCAAGGCGGGTTGGAAAGCGCGGACATCACGCAAATTTTAACCCTTGCGGCGGAAGGCACGAAAACGAAAACGAACGGCGAGATTGTCTATGCGCCCTACGTCGACAATTATGCAAAATCACTAGTGGAGAAAGTACGAAAAGCCACGGGCGACCAAACCCCTTTGAAAGGCAAGCGTATCGTCGTGGACGCAGGTAACGGAGCGGGCGGGTTCTTCGCCGATAAAGTACTAGCGCCTTTGGGCGCAGACACCACAGGCTCGCAATTTTTAGAGCCCGACGGAAGATTCCCCAACCATATCCCCAACCCTGAAGACGGCGAGGCAATGCGTTCCGTTTGCGAAGCGGTCAAAAAGGCAAACGCCGATTTCGGTATCATCTTTGATACCGACGTAGACAGGGCGGGCGCCGTAGACGAACGCGGAGAAGAAATTAACCGCAATCGGCTTATCGCCCTCATCTCTGCCATTTTGTTGCAAGAAAAAAAAGGGACTATCGTCACCGACTCGGTTACCTCCGACGGACTGGCGGTGTTCTTGAAAGACGCAGGCGGCAAACACCACCGCTTTAAACGGGGCTATAAAAACGTCATCAACGAGGCGATTAGGCTCAACGCCTTAGGCGAATATACCCCTCTTGCCATTGAGACGAGCGGTCACGCGGCTCTTATGGAAAACTATTTCCTCGACGACGGCGCGTATCTAATCGTACGGCTTTTAATCGCCCTTGCTAAGGCAGGAAAAGAAGGAAAACGATTGACTGATTTGATCGCCACCCTTCCCGAAGCCAAAGAAGGGAAAGAGTTGCGCGTAAAATTCGTCCAAGGCGTCGATTTTAAAACGCTGGGCAAAGGAGTTATCGACGATTTTGCGGCGTTTGCAAGCACGCAAGAGTATCTTCGTCCCGCAGACGATAACTTTGAAGGATTCCGCGTCAATTTTGATAAAGCGCACGGTGACGGTTGGGCGCTGCTCCGTATGAGTCTGCACGACCCGAATATGCCCGTCAATATCGAAAGCGACAGCGCAGGCGGGGTCAAAGCCATTTGCACTTTCCTCTATCAATTTTTATCTCTATACGACTTTTTGGATTTAACCGCTTTTGAAAACTTTTTAAAAGCGTGAAAATAACGGACATTACAGCAAGGAGACATCAATGAACGTTCAAAAAACCACCATCAACGCTATCCGTATCTTATCCGCAGAAGCCATTGAAAAGGCTAAATCCGGTCACCCCGGATTGCCGATGGGCTGTGCGCCGATTGGATACACCCTATTTCAAAATTTCTTGAAATTCAACCCCGACGATTTGGCTTGGCAAAACCGTGATAGATACATTCTGTCCGCAGGACACGGGTCTATGCTCAACTACTCGTTGTTCCACTTATACGGCTTAGGTATCAGTAAAGAAGATTTGCAAAACTTCCGTCAACTCGGTTCTAAAACGCCCGGTCACCCCGAATACGGTCAAACGGCTGGCGTCGAAACGACGACGGGGCCTTTGGGACAAGGGATTGCCAACGCCGTCGGTATGGCGCTTGCGGAAGCGCATCTTGCCGCGAAGTTCAACAAACCCGGCTTCCCCGTAGTGGACCACTACACCTATGCTATCTGCGGCGACGGGTGCTTGGAAGAAGGGATTGCTTACGAGGCAGCCTCCTTTGCTGGGACGAATAAGTTAGGCAAACTTATCCTCCTTTACGACGACAACGACATTACGATTGAAGGGGACACCGACGTAACCTTTAAAGAAAATATCGGCGCAAGATTTGCCGCGCAAAACTGGCAAGTATTGCACGTAGACCTTGCGACCCGTCCCGACGACGTAAACGCTTTGTCCGCCGCTATCGAAAAAGCGAAAGCGCGCACGGACAAACCCTCTATCGTCATCTGCCACACTCGCATCGGGTACGGCTCCCCCTTAGAAGGCAGCGAAAAATGCCACGGCGCGCCTCTGGGTGCGGATAACTTGCAAAAATCCAAGGAAAAACTCGGTTGGGAATATCCTCCTTTCGAGTGTCCCGAAGAGGTGTTTACCCATTGCCAAAAAGCGGCTGACGCAGGTAGAGCGGACTACGACGCTTGGCAACAAATGTTTGCTGAATACGAAGAAGCGTACCCCGAACTTGCGGAAGAATACAAAAAGCAAATGGCGGGCGAAAAACCTAACTTTGAAGAAATGGAAGCAGAACTTTTCAATTTTGAAAAGCCTATGGCTACCCGTCAAACCTCTTCTAAAATCCTCAATTTGTTGGCGGCAAAAATCCCCGGTCTTATGGGCGGCTCCGCCGACCTCGGCCCTTCTAACCTTTCGCAAATGAAGGATACGGACGAAATTAAATACGGAGAATTCTCCGCGGAAAACTATGCAGGCAGAAACTTGCACTACGGCATCCGTGAACACGCTATGGCGGCAATCGCCAACGGTATGCAACTGCACGGCGGTATCCAAGCCTACTGCGCTACCTTCTTCGTGTTCTCCGATTACTGCAAGCCCGCTATGAGACTTTCGGCATTGATGAAATTGCCCGTCACGTACATTATGACGCACGACTCCATCGGCGTCGGCGAAGACGGTCCTACCCATCAACCCGTAGAACAACTGATTATGCTCCGCTCTATCCCCGGCTTGAAAGTATTCCGTCCCGCTGACGGCAACGAAACGGCGGCGGCGTGGATCTCCGCTATGAGCGGCAACGAACCTACCGTACTCGTCCTTTCCCGTCAAGGCTTGCCTCAATATGCCGGCAGCAGCAAAGAGGCATTGAAAGGCGGCTACGTCTTAGACGATTGCGAAGACACCCCCGACGTCATTATTATGGGTACGGGTAGTGAAATCGATATCTGTATCAAGGCAAAAGCACAACTTGCAGAACGCGGCGTAAGCGCTAGAGTCGTCTCTATGCCTTGCTTTGAAGAGTTTGAAAAACAATCGGCAGAATATAAAGAAAGCGTATTGCCTTCCGCCGTCAAAGCGCGCGTATGCGTAGAGGCCGCTTGCCCTTACAGTTGGTACAAATACGCCGGCGACAAAGGGGAAATGGTCTGCATGACCTCTTTCGGGGCATCCGCACCTGCGGGCGTACTCTTCCCTCACTTCGGTTTCACGGCGGAAAACGTCGTCGAAAAGGCGCTTAAATCTATCGAAAACGCAAAGAACTAATCCTTGCAAACTAAAATAACGGGTCATGCGACCCGTTATTTTTTATCTTTTTAATTTTGACCGAACACTTTTTACAAGATACCAAGTGCCGTTAAGCCTGCGTACACTTCTCCGTCCTGCGTAAAGGAATAAAGCGCGCTCTTGCAACCGTCCGCCGTCGTTACGCCGACCCCGTGGATACATCTACCGCTGATTGGCCACTGGATACGAGCCGTCGTCAAGCGGATAGCGTCCGTGTCGCCCGCCCCGAAAGTGTACGTCGTCTGCATGATTCCTTTTCCGTACGTCTTAGCGACGCCGTCCTTTTCAAACAGACAAACGTTTTGCAAATTCAAAGCGCCGTAGTCTACCATACAACCGATCAAGCATTCGCTAGCAGACGCCGTGCCGTCGTCCGCCAAGAGATATATCTCGCTATCCTCCGCAAAATAACGGCTGTACACGTTGCCGTTCGCGTGGAAATATTCCTTATCCCCGTCCGCATACACCGCCGTCGCCACCGTGGGCGCAAAAGAGGTTGCCGATTTGCAAAAATAGGAGGAAATCGAAGACAAAACATCCATATACCCGCCGCCGTTTCCGCGCAAGTCCAAAACTAATCGTTTCTTCCCCTCCTCTTTAAAGAGATTCATTGCCGAAGAAAACTGCTGCGCGGCGTTGCCGTTAAACTGCGTTAAACGGATATACGCGACGTCTTCAGGCAGACCGACAATCGGGTTGTTTTTCTCTTGCATCGTCGTCGCTTCCGCGCCCGTGAACGCAAAGGACGTCTCTCCCGTGCGGTAATAGACGTAATTTTCTGCAAAAGTTCGGTTGGCTACGGAGACTGTCGAAAGCGCGCTTCCTCTTTCATATTGCAAATAAAAGGGAACGCCATACCCTTGCGCAAGCACCAATTCTTTAAAATGTTGATAACTTTGCACTTCCGTCAATTGCGTCTGGCTGCTACCTACGGCGACTAACCTATCCCCTCGTTGCAACCCCGCATCTTCCGCCGGAGAATTGCCGCGCACAAAATCAACGTATACCTTTTTCCCTTCCTCTGTCGTGGTGTAGACGACGCCGATCCCGCTACGCTGTCCTTCCGCGGCGGTAAGGTTTTCAGCGTACTCCTCTTTGGTCATATACTTAGAGTACGGGTCTAGCAAATCGTCGTTGATAGCGTCAAACAACGTCGAATAAAACATTTCGTCCGAAACTTCGTATAAATAGTCGTCCTGAATCGCGTTTTTGATTTGCATAAGAGAGCGCATTTCTGCGTCCATAAACAACGGTTGCACCCCCAGCCCTACGACAAAACCTACGGCAGCAAGCGCGACTGCAATTATCCCCGTCAGTACCTTTTTCTTTTTACTTTTCGGGTTAGATTTTGCTTTTTTATCCTTTTTTGCGGGGGGCAGGGACGGATTTTCCGTCTTTTCCTCCCTTTCTGCGGGCAACGACAGGGAAACCTGCGCTTCCTCTTTTAATTGCTCTTCACTTCCCATATTTTCTCCTTTTGGGTACTTCTCTTTCTTTTTGCGCATAAGATACTACTGCGTGCTAGCCTTTGACCAGAGGATACAGTAGCGCCAACACGTGAAAAGACACGGCGTCGGCAAACACCCTGATATTGAGCCCCGTCTCCCTTTCGATTTTATCCAATCGGTAGGTAAGCGTGTTGCGGTGTAAATACATACTGCGCGCCGTTTCGCTAACGTTGAGATTTCCGCGCAAAAATTCCTTTGCGGTCAGGAGCATCTCCTCATCCTCGAAGATTTCCCTCGCGCCCTCTCGGGACAACAAGGAATAATACTCCTCCAACCTGCTTTGCGGGATATCTTCCAGCATCTTTACAAGCACGAAATCTTTGTAGGAATGTACCTTCTCCCGCTTGTCGTGCGTGCCTCCGTAGCGAAGGGCGCCAAGCGCCTGCTGGTAGGATAACGGCGCCTCTTCTAAGGACCGCGCCACGGGGCCTACGCCGATTTGGACGTCTACCCCTAACTCCTCTTTAATAAACTGCGCCAAGCCCGTCGCATAGGCAACTGCCGTCACCTCTTCTTGTTTGCCAAAAAAATGTAGCAACGCCAATCTGCCGTCCTCCGTATCCAATACGACGTCCATGCCGTCGCCGTATTGGGCAGACAAAGTTTTCACTTCGCTCGTTAAGCGCGGGGTCTCTAACGCTAACACAAAACAAAAGGCGTCCTCTACGAAAAACTTTTTCGCGTATTGATAGAGAAAGGCGGGCGTGCCCTCTCCTGAGAGCACTTTGCTGAAAAACTGCGTCTTGGAAAGGCTACGAGTCTCTTCTGCCAAACCGTCGAAATGGGCGGGCAACAACGCCGCAAACGCCGCCGTCTGCCCGTCCGTACCCTCTAGCGCGCCTACGTATTTCTCCCCTTTAAAGGTAAAGTGAAAATAGGTGTGCGCATCGTCTTTTACGGCCTCTTTTTCCCTTTGTACGGCTATTTTTCTGCCGATGATTTTTTCCAGTTCTACGGTGGCTTTCTTGAGTGCTTCCATATCTCTCCTTCCTCTCGATTTTTATAAAATCGAGCCGATAACGCCTTATCATTATAGACCATTTATTGCCAAAATTCAAGGCTTTTTTAAAAATAAACGGACAATATAACGACTCCTGTGAAAAAAAATCTTCTTTTTTAAATTTTTTCTTCTACCCTAATATTGACAACCCCATAAAAAGATGATATAATACAGGATATAATTATTGTCCCGTGCGCAACCCGCGCACACGTACATAGGCTTTCTCCACCGTGACAGCGGTGAGTATATAGAGAAAAATAAACATTTTAAGGAGTGTTTTATGAGTAACTACAGCAATTTGAACGTTACCGATGAAGAATTGGCAAGTTATCCTGCTTCTAACGGCGCCGTCCAAAAACAACAAAGCAGTAACTGGCTTTATCGTATCCTCGGGCTTGTCCTTGCGGTATGTCCTATCGTTTTGACCTGTCTCCTCCCCTTTGGCGGAAAAGGTACGGATACCACCCTTATCGACCTTTTGACCCCTGTCTTTGAAAATTTCAAAGAATATTTCCAAATTTTATTCTCGGCAGCCGCAACGTTTGACTTGTGGATTTCTTTCATTAGTTTGTTGGCTATGCCCATCGCTATGCTTTGCGGCGTAGTGTTTGCACTCATCGGGCTTTTCTCGGCAAAGAACGCGGTAAAATCCACCTTCCGCGTCATCGGCGCTAACTTCTGGGGCATCGGCGGATATTTACTCACAACCCTTACCTTTATGTATTGGAACGACTTGCCTATCAGTTTTGAAGGCGGTTTCTTCGTCCTGCCCCTTGCCATTTGCGCTGGTTATGCGGTGATTGGTTTTGTCCTCTCTATCCTTAACTCTCCTAAGCGCGTATGGATGTCTACGGTAACCTTTGTCGTATCCTTCCTTTTCAACATGGTCATCGTACACGTTTACAAATATTATCCACCTTACGTGTTTGGCGACGCATACAAATACGGTGCTTACGCCGTACTTATCTTCAGCGCGCTTTGCATGTTTGGCACCTCTGCCATGTTGCCTAGACGTGAAAAATTCGCCGACAACCTGGTAGCGGCTATCTTGCAACTCATTTGTACCGTCGGCGTCTTGTTGTTGTACGTTCTCAATACGGATATCATCCCCTCCGATTTCATCCTCAGTTACAACAACCCCATCATTCTTGGCTTGGTTGCTTGCTTAGTGATCCTCGGTGTATTTACCGTATACGCTTTGGTTTTCTCCATTATCCGTTTAATCTATTTCAACAAAGACGTGGAGACGGTTGCGCCCGCAAAACAAAAAGCACCTAAAGCAGAAGCGAAAGCAGAACCCGCTAAGGCTGAAACGGTGGCAGAACCCACCGCTACGGAAGCGCCCGCAGAAGAAAAGGACTATATCGAAGCAGTACCTTACGAAGCGCCCGTAGTAGAAACGGTAGAAGAAGTGGAAGAAGAACCTGCCGAAGAGGCGGCGGAAGAAGTGACGGAAGAAGCAGCGCCTTCCTACGTTACTTACGCGCCTGTAGCGCCTGCTGCGGCGGCACCTGCCGGCACGACCAAACTTACCGACGAATTTATCGCTACCCTTTCCGACGAAGAAAGACAACAATTTGCCGACATCTTCTTCTTGAAAGCAAAAGGCGATTTCCCCGGTGTACCCGATTACGTTACGGGTGAAGACAATACGATATTCTTCCGTAAGATCTTCGTACACCTCGGCAAATACCGTTCGAGAATCCCCGACGATTTGCTCGGCAAGATGTACGACTACTACACCGATAAATAATGACCTAAAAAAGACCGACTGTTCGTCGGTCTTTTTTGTTTTTCTTTTATATCGTAAAGGACGGTTGCAACACCGTCCTTTATCTATTTCGTATGAGTACTACTTTTACGCCGTTTGCCGTATTCTCACGGCTTTGGCACACGCTGTCGATAAGATACAATCCTCTACCACTCTCCGCGTATACGGGCGAACAGTTGCTTATCTCGGGCAACCGAAAAGGCTTTTCGCCCGACAGGACGATCTCTACCCGTTCTTCAAAAAGCTCCACCTTGATTTCTCCACCGCGCGGCATATGTTTCGCCGCGTTGGAAGCAAGTTCGCTAAACACCAACTTGCATCGAAAAAAACAACTTTCGTCTAAGCCCACCAATAACAAGTCTTGATGCAGTTGGGACAGGGCGTCACGCAAACTAACGCCGTCCGTAATCGAATATCTTCTCATACGTTTTCCTCCTGCAACCGTTCTTTTAAAAGTTTCATCAACTTTCTTTCCGTACGGGACACGAACATCTGGGACACGCCCAGTCGCTTTGCCGTCTCCGTCTGCGATAAGTTGTCTCGGTATCTATACAGTATCAATTTCTTTTCAGGCAAGGACAAATCCTTCATCGCCTCTTTCAAGGTCTCTCTCGTCTCGATTCGCTCAAAGTCTTCCTCGCCCACGGGAAAGGCGTCTAACAGGCTGCGAGAGCCTCCCTTTTCACTATTCTCTTCCACTTTGTCGAGAGAGAGTGTCCCGCCCGTTTCCAGCACTTTAATCACCTCTTCTTCCTCTGCCTGTAAGGCTGTGGCAATCTCCGTCACCGTAGGCTGCGCGCCGTTTTTTGCAAGGTACGAGTCGCAGTATTTTTTTACCGCTACGCTAAGTTCGCTAAGTCGTCTCGGCAATTTGACCATACGCGTCTTGTCGCGGAAATAGTTTTTTAATTCGCCCGTAACGGTAGGGGTCACGAAGGTAGAAAACTGAACGCCTTGGCTGATATCGAAACGGTCAATGGCACGCAAAAGCGCGTACGACGCCTCTTGATATAAATCGTCGTACGGCACCCCTCTGCCGACAAATTTCTTCGCCAGAATTTCGGCTATGTAGAGATATTTTTCGGCGATTTGGTTACGGATAGCCGTATCGCCCGTCTCTTTGTAGCGCGCAAATAATGCGTCCAACTCTTCTGCCATTTACCCTATTTCTCCTATCAGGCGTTGAACTTGACGGCAACGACTTTGCCCTGTCCGTCCTTTTCAAAATCCACTTCGCCTAAAAGCGCCGACAGTAGCGCAAAAGAAATTTCATCGTCTATCCCTTCCTGCGGGGCTTTTTCTCTGTCTTCCCCGACAATCTCGCAAAGCATCGGCGAGCCATGCGAAAAAAGGACGCGCGCAGAGGTAAAACCGCTACGTTTTAAGATGAGCAAACTTTCCGTCACGCACACCTTAACGTCTTCCGTGCTCTCCACGTCGAAATCCGCCAACGCGCAAATACCCCCCGTCGTCAAACGAACGGTGGTAAAATATTCGGTATCCAGCGGCAACGCGATAGAAAAGTTCTTCATATCACTCTATCTCCATAACAGTATCCAACGAACAAATCAAAAAGAGTTTTTTAATCTTTGCTTGCAAAGCACGAAGTTTTAACCCGAATCCGTCCGTCTTGACTTTTTTTAATAATTTTACGAAAGTGCCGAGCGTCGTACTGTCGATAAACTCCAACTCTTCGCAAGAAAATACGAGACTGGCGGGAGAGTTATCGTATGCAGCGCAAACCGTCTTGTAAAATTCGTCTGCGTTGCCCGAATCTATCTCGCCTTTAAGCGCGATAAGAAGTTGCTTTTCGTCACAACTGACAATTTCTACTTGCGTCATAATTTCCTCCTTACTACCAAGCATAGGCATATACCTACTTAATATATAAAGCAATTTTTTATCTTTTAAACGGGAAAAGAAAGGGGCAACAAGAGGTTGCAAAGCATCCCCACCCCAACGGCTATCGCATAGCATGCGACAAGCAGAGCCAAGTTCCTTTTCCATTTTTTCACGTTCTTAATCAGTACGACAAACCCAAGCCCCGCGTTGGCGCAAAGCCCCGCCACACAAGAACCGAAGGCAATCCCGCCCTCTAGATACGTCTGCGTAATCACGACGGAAGAGGCGCAGTTAGGGATTAACCCAATCAGCGAAGTCAAGACGGGTTGCAAATACAAATTGCTTTGCATAAAGGTCGCAAATGCGCCTTTCCCGCCCGTGCCTTCAATCAATGCCGTCAAAAGAAAATTGACGAGATAGACGACAAACACAACCTTGAGGGCATGCCACAACGGATTGAGCACGTACGTCTTGAACGGTCTGTCCGTCTCGTGCGGTTTGCCGCAAGAACAAGTACTTTCCGTATCCTCTACGTCCTCTAAATATCGACTAATAAAAATATCGTGGGTGGTCGAAAGAGAACGGGGAGGGTCCACAGGGATTATCCGTTCTTGTTTTTTTCCAATAAGACGGATTAGACCGTCTGCGGCGTAGCCCACGGCAACGCCGACGATAATTTTTACGGCAAACAAAGGAATTAACGTCGCCAAGCCCTTGACGTCCGTCACGCCATCTGCCGCTAGCACCAAAAACGCCTCGTCGCTAGTCGACATAAATATCGCCATCAACGTACCCAGCGTAATGTATCGTTTTTCATATAATTTTGCCGCCATCACGGAAAACCCGCATTGAGGCACTAACCCCGTCGCGGAACCGACCAAAGGCCCCAGCGCGCCGCTTAAACGGTGTTTTCCCGACAGATCTAACTTCTGCTCTAAAAGTTCTATCACGATATAAAAAAGCAGTAAAAAGGGGGCGATTTTCGCCGTTTCTTCCAAGGCGTGCAACGCCGAGTGGCCTACGACTTCCCAAAACATCTCACGATTCCCCCTTTGTTTCTTTTCGCAAAGACGCCGACAAAGGAATAGAGGCCTTGGCGTTTAATTCCAGAGAGGCAAAATTGCCTTGTCTAAATTGGATAAGCCCTTCGGAGGCAATCATCGCCGCATTGTCCGTACAATAGCGTTTTTCAGGCAACACGAGGGCATACCCCCTCTTGTCACACTCTTCTTGCAGACGTTTTCTCAAATAACCGTTAGCGACTACGCCGCCGCCAGCCGTCACCGTCTTGACGCCTTTTTCCTTTGCCGCAGACATCGTCTTTTGGACAAGCACGTCGATTGCCGCGTGCTCAAAGGAAGCCGCTACGTCCGCTTTAGAATATTCCTCACCCTTTTGTTCTTTCGTATGACAGTAATTGATAACCGCCGTCTTTAAACCGCTGTACGAGAAATCATACCCGCCGCCGCCCTTGAGCATTTTCGGCATAGGGACGACGGGTTTCCCATCCCCCTCGCGGATACATTTTTCGATATTCGGGCCGCCCGGATAAGAGAGTCCTAACACCCTTGCAACTTTGTCGTACGCTTCGCCCACCGCGTCGTCTAACGTCCCGCCAAGCACCTCTTCTTTCGTCTCGTCAGGCGTATATAAAATCGCCGTATGCCCGCCGCTAGCGAGCAAGGTCACAAAAGGAGGTTTCAGCGTAGGACAATCAAGGTACGCCGCCGCCAAATGCCCACGGATATGGTTGACGGCAATCAAAGGTTTTCCCAGCGCGTACGCAAAAGACTTCGCAAAGGAAAGCCCTACGAGGAGGGCGCCCAAAAGCCCCGCGCCGTACGTGACCGCCACGGCGTCTATATCGTCGTACCTAATCCCCGCCTTTTCTACGGCGCGTGCCACAACCGCAGAAATTTCGTCCGTGTGCATACGGGAGGCTATCTCGGGCACAACACCGCCAAACAGGGCTTGCGTAGTTGCCGAAGAAGCGATTTCGTCCGCCAAAAGTTTGCGTCCGCAGATAACTGCCGCCGCCGTTTCGTCACAAGACGTCTCTATGCCCAAAATGATGGGATTTTCTTTATGGATATCTACCTGCATACCCTTTCCCTTCTTAAACGCCGAAGCGGCGGCATTAGCCACCGCGTTACGATTTTTTCAAATAGTCGATAATAAATCCGTGTAAATCGCCGTCCATGACCGATTGCACGTCCCCTTTCTCAAAGCCCGTACGATGGTCTTTGACCAACGTGTACGGGCAGAAAACGTAGGAGCGGATTTGTGCGCCCCACTCGATTTTCTTCACGTCACCTTTCATCGCTTGCGCTTCCGCTTGCCGTTGCTCGATTTTCTTCTCCAATAATTTAGAACGGAGCATATTAAAGCACATCGCCTTGTTTTGCAGTTGCGAACGCTCGTTTTGGCATTGTACTACAATCCCCGTCGGGAAGTGGGTGATACGCACCGCAGAAGCGACTTTGTTGACGTTTTGTCCGCCTGCGCCGCCAGAGTGGTAAATGTCGATACGGATATCGTCGTCGTTGATCTCTACCTCGTCGTCATCCTCAACCTCGGGCATAACTTCCAGCGAGCAAAAGGAGGTTTGACGGCGTTTGTTAGCGTCAAAAGGAGAAATACGCACCAAACGGTGCACCCCCATCTCCGCTTTTAAATACCCGTACGCATTTTCCCCTTCGACGCGGAAATCGACGCTTTTTAAGCCCGCGCCGTCCCCTGCTTCACGGTCTAATTCGTACACTTTAAAACCCATTTTTTCGCAATAGCGGTTGTACATACGATAGAGCATCTGACACCAATCGCACGCTTCCGTACCGCCTGCGCCTGCGTGCAACGCAAGCATCGCGTTGTGGTTGTCGTACTGACCTTTCAAGATGGCGCGGATACGCATTTCTTCGATATCCTTTTCCGCCACCGTAAGCATTTCGTCCAGTTCCGTAATCAACTCTTCTTCGCCCGTCTCTTCAATCAAATCGACGACGTCGCGGGCGTCGTTGAGCGCCGTTTCGCCCTGTTCGTAAGCGGTGATTTTGCCACGAATTGCGGCAATCTCCCGACCTATTTTCGTGGACTTTTCCAAGTCCTGCCAAACGTCGGGATTTTCCTGCTCTTTCTCCAATTCTTCAAGGCGGGGACGGAGATGCTCGATGTCCAAGGCGTAACCTGCCTCTTTGAGTACCCCTTCCATACCTTGTATTTTCAGTCTGTAATCGTCTGCTTTAAACATAATTTGGTTTAATCCTCTTTTTTCTCTTGCGATTCTTTTATCTTTTGCATTGCCTGATAAGAGGACATACTGCTAAGGGGAGAGGGCATCTGTCTGCGGATAGGCGGACGCTGAGGTTGCGCGGGCGCTTGCGTAGGCGCTTGCTGAGGGCGTTGCATATTCACGGGCGCTTGCGCGGGGGCAGGACGAACCTCTACTTTGATTTTTAAAAGGGTGGAAATGGTCGTACGTTGAATACGTCTAATCATTTCGTCGAACATATCGTACCCCTCTTTCTTGTAAGAGATGACGGGGTCGACTTGCCCGTAAGCACGCAAAGAAATCCCTTTGCGGAGTTGGTCCATCGCGTCAATGTGGTCAATCCAGTTTCTATCTACCGTCATGAGCAACACTCTTCTTTCCATATCCTCGAAATTGACGCCGATTTCTTTGAGTTCCGCAATCTTTTTCTCGTATTCTTTAATCGTCTTTGCCGTGATGCGTTTGACTGCCAAATCGTAATCCCATTTGACGAGTTTTTCACGGGTGACGTAACCCGTCCCCTCGGGCAACAATTTGCCTTCCAACGCGGCGTTGAGTTCCGTTTCGCTCCAAAGTTCGGGCATAGCGTCGGTATTGACCGTCGCTTTCAGCGTATCGACGACGTAGTCTTCTACGTAACTCAAAATTTGGCTGTGGATATCCCCGCCTTTCAATACGTTCATACGTTGCTCGTAAATGACGATACGTTGGGTATTCATGACGTCGTCGTATTGCAGGACGTTTTTACGGATACCGAAGTTGCGCCCTTCAATCGCTCTTTGCGCGTTTTCAATGGCTCTAGAAAGGAGTTTGGACTGAATTTCCTCAACCCCTGCTTTTGCATACGCATAGCGCATAAATTTAATTCTGTTATCGCCAAAGCGGAGCAACAAGTCGTCTTCCAAGGAAAGATAGAATACGGACATACCGATATCCCCTTGACGACCGGCACGACCACGCAACTGGTTGTCGATACGGCGGGACTCGTGACGCTCGGTACCGATGATGCAAAGACCGCCTGCCGCGATAACCTCTTCCTTTTCTTTATCCGTTTGTTCTTTGTAATACGCGTAGACCTTTTTGTATCGTTCTCTAAGCGTTACAATCTCTTCGGGCACGTCGGTGATATACATACTGGTAGCAAGTTCGATATCCTCGTGCTTTGCCCCTTCCTCGCGAAGGCGTTTCTTTGCCAAATACTCGGGGTTGCCGCCCAGCAAAATATCCGTACCACGACCTGCCATATTGGTAGAAATGGTGACCGCGCCAAGGCGACCTGCTTGGGCTACGATTTCCGCTTCGCGTTCGTGGTTTTTCGCGTTCAAAATATTGTGTTTTACGCCGTTCTTCTTTAACAGTCTGGCGATTTCTTCCGATTTGTCAACGGACGAGGTACCGACGAGGACGGGCTGGCCGCTCTCGCTACGCTCGATAATTTCGTTGATAATCGCGCGTTTTTTACCCTCTGCCGTAGAATACAGCATATCGGGCAAATCGATACGTTGGATGGGACGGTTGGTGGGAATCTCGACTACGTCGAGGGAATATATCGTCCTGAACTCCGCCTCTTCCGTCTTTGCCGTACCCGTCATACCCGACAGTTTTTTGTACAAACGGAAATAGTTTTGGAAGGTGACCGTCGCGTACGTTTTGTTTTCGCTGCGAACTTGCACCCCTTCTTTCGCTTCTATCGCTTGGTGCAATCCGTCGGAATACCGACGCCCTATCATCAAACGACCAGTAAACTCGTCTACGATAATGACTTCGTCATTGTCTACGATATAGTCTTCGTCTAAGTGGAAAAGTTTGTGCGCCTTGAGTGCCTGTTGGATGTGGTGGTTGAGGTCGGCGTGTTGTACTTCCGCAATGTTGTCGATACGGAAAAATCTTTCTGCCTTTCTTGCGCCGCTATCGGTAAGTTCTACCGTCTTATCCTTACGGTTGACGATATAGTCCCAATCACGGCTTGCCGCCATCGCCAATTTCCCCTCGGGGGCAGCAAGCGCCGCCGCGGCTTTCTTTTCCGCTTGTTCCGCTTCGTAATTGGCTTGTTCTTCAAGGGTCATCTTGGTATAGTCGACGTAGTCCTCTTCTTCTTCGTCTTCCTCTACCTTTTTCTTGCGTTTTTTCTTGCCTTTTTGCGCGCGCAACGCCGCATCCTCTTCGTCTTTGAGTTCATCGTCGAACCCGCCCGAAAGGGTGCGGACAAATTTATCCACTTGCACGTACAAATCAGAGGACTTTTCCCCTTGACCGGAGATAATGAGCGGCGTCCTCGCTTCGTCGATTAAGATAGAGTCCACTTCGTCGACGATGGCAAAGGACAAATCGCGCTGAACCATCTTTTTAAGATCCGTCTTTAAGTTATCGCGAAGGTAGTCGAAACCAAACTCGTTGTTGGTACCGTATACGATATCGCAAAGATACGCCGCGCGTTTTTCGTCGTCCGTCATACCGGGCACGACGCAACCGACGGTCAGACCCATAAATTTATGGACCTTCCCCATCCACTCCGCGTCACGCTTAGCAAGGTAGTCGTTGACGGTGACGATGTGCACGCTCTTGCCCGAAAGGGCGTTGAGGTATGCAGGCAAGGTGGAAACGAGCGTTTTCCCTTCGCCCGTACGCATCTCGGCAATACGGCCTTGGTGCAAACAAATACCGCCGATGATTTGTACGCGGAAGTGCTTCATTTCAAGAACTCTCCAAGCCGCCTCTCTAAGCGCCGCAAACGCGTCGTATAAAATATCGTCAAGCGTCTCGCCCGCCGCCAAACGTTCTTTCAAAATCCCCGTCTGCGCTTTCAGCGTCGCGTCGTCCATCGCGGCGTATTTTTCTTCTAACGCCTCGACTTTATCCGCCATCTTTTGGAGTTTTTTCAAACTCTTTCTTCCGTCGCTACCCATTAAAAATTTAACAAGTCCCATAATAACTCCCACTTTCTTTCGGCGTTTGCCCTCGCGCCTTTGCAAAACCCTTTCTTTTTTCGGCTTTTTTAAGGCAGGGTATACACGCCCATACTATTTCATTTTCTATTTTACAATATTTTGCCAAAAAACAAAAGCGTTTTGACGGGTTTTTATAAAAAAAACCCGCGAACCTTGTCCTTTTATGCAAAAAAGAAAAGAGAGCAGCAAAAACACCACTCTCTTTTTTAAATTTTGATTAAGGAGATGCCCCACGGTGCCATTTGGGAGCCTATCTTATTTATGTCCAATATCATCCTAAAATGATATCAATTATAGCCTTTAAGATTCTTCTTAATAATGCTTTCATAAACAGCACCTCCTTTAACACTCAACCGAAACAATCGGCACCTGTGTTTTGGTAACTGTTTAAACCATTTAAATATCTACAATTATTTCAATTATAAATACTTTTTTAAGTCTTCTACTCTGTCCGTTTTTTCCCAAGCGAAGCCGTCTCTGCCAAAGTGCCCGTACGCCGCAGTTTTCGCATACACGGGAGCGCGAAGCCCCAACGTCTTAATAATCGCATAAGGACGAAGGTCGAACTCTTTCTTCACGATTTCCGCCAAAGCCTCGTCGTTCACTTTGCCAGTACCGAAACTGTCTACGAAGACGGATACGGGGGTGGCTACGCCGATGGCGTATGCGACCTGAATTTCCACCTCGTCCGCAAGCCCTGCCGCCACCAAATTCTTGGCGATATATCTGCAAAAATACGCCGCGCTTCTATCCACTTTCGTAGGGTCTTTGCCCGAGAACGCGCCGCCGCCGTGCGCGCATCTGCCGCCGTAGGTGTCGACGATAATTTTTCTGCCCGTCAAGCCGCTATCCCCTTCGGGACCGCCAATCTCGAACCTGCCTGTGGGGTTAATGTAAATTTTCGTCTTTTCGTCCATCCATTTGCCGCCCACAATCGGGTCAATGACGTACTTTTTGATATCCGCTTTCAACTGTTCTTGGCTGACCACGGCGTCGTGCTGGGTGGAAACGACTACCGTATCCACTCTTTTTGCGACGTGATTTTCATACTCCACCGTCACCTGCGTTTTGCCGTCGGGGCGAAGGTAGGTTAAGGTGCCGTCTTTGCGTACTTGCGTCAGCCTTTCCGCCATATGGTGGGCAAGGGAAATGGACAGAGGCATCAGTTCCTCCGTTTCCTTACAAGCATACCCGAACATCATCCCTTGGTCGCCTGCACCGAGCAAACTTTCTTCGTCCGCTTCGCCGCCCTTATTTTCAAGCGAGGCGTTGACGCCCATGGCGATATCAGCGGACTGTTGATGGATCGCCGTAATAATCTCGCATTTGTCGTAAGCGAAGGTGCCGAAGTCGTAACCGATTTTGCGGATAATCTCCCGCGCCGTCTTTTCGTAATCGACGGTGGCGCTTGTCGTGACTTCGCCCATAATCAAAAGTTTGTCAAACGCCGCCGCACATTCTATCGCCGCACGCGCCGTAGGGTCCTGACGTAAAATTTCGTCCAAAATCCCGTCCGAAATATTGTCGCACACCTTGTCGGGATGCCCTTCCGTTACACTTTCGCTAGTAAAAAACTTCTTCACGATGTTTCCTCTTTCTTTGGTTATTTCTTTCACGAGTATTATAACGACTATTTTTGACTTTGTCAAGTATTATCAAGGCGCGCTTCGCCGCTTGCAATTTTTTTTTGCGCGTGCTATAATACCGCTATGAGTATTTTGTCGAAAAACAGGGAAACTTTATTGCAAAACTGCAAGTTTTGTCCCGTCGAGTGCGGCGCAGACAGGCGGACGGGTATAGGCGCGTGCGGCGTCGACGGCCTGACTATCGCAAAATACTATCTGCATCCTTTTGAAGAGCCGTGCATTTCCTTTCAAAAAGGTAGCGGCACTATCTTTTTCGGCGGGTGCAATCTGCGCTGCCCCTACTGCCAAAACTACGAGGTTTCACGCGCTAAACGCGGCAAAAGAATCACGCCAAAGGAACTGACGGATATTTTTAAAGAGTTAGAGGAAAAGGATGCGGACAATATCTCTTTCGTCACCCCCTCTCACGTGATCCCTTATCTTTGCGAAGCGCTGGAAATTTACCGTCCCTCGCTTCCTATCGTCTATAACAGCGGCGGCTACGACAAAGTATCTTCCTTAGAAGAAATTGATAAATACGTCGATATTTATCTGCCCGACTGCAAGTTTTATTCCTCCCTGCTATCCAAGCGTTATTTAGGTAAAGAAGATTATTTCGACATCGCGGAAGAAGCGCTGCTGTTTATGTCGAAAAAGCCTTTGCGAATGACCACGGACGGGAAGATGACCTCGGGGTTTATCCTCAGGCATCTCGTGATGCCCCTTTGCACAAGCGACAGCAAGGCGATCTTGCGCTGGTTTGCAAAAAACGTCGGCGAAAAGGGGTATCTTAGCCTTATGAGCCAATACACCCCTTTCGGCGACCTCTCTAAATTCCCCGAACTTACCCGCGGAATTACGGCAAGGGAGTACGACGCCGTCCTTTCTTACGCCGAGGAGTTGGGGATAAAAAATCTGTTCGCACAAGAACGCACCTCTAAAGGGGAAAAATATATCCCGCAATGGGATTTTTAAATTCTTGTTTTCAAACGGGCGATTTTGCCCGTCAACGTTGCCGCGCGTTTTGGGGAAGCGTAGGAAAGTTCCTCTTCCCAGCGGCGGATTCTTTGTAAATAAACTTCTCTTTTCGCCATATATCGGCAGTTTGCGCGTAATGTTAGCCGCGTATACGCATATGCCTTTATCCGCATATGCCCTTTGCCGCAAGTTGCGCGAAAAATCTGCTTTTTACACCAAATTGCGGGGTGGGACATATGTTGATTGACGCAAAAAACTTATCCTTCGGATATCTCGACGAAACGCTTTTGGAAAGCGTTTGTTTTAGTATAAACGAGGGGGACAGGGTCGGGCTTATCGGCGGCAACGGCGAGGGAAAAACCACCCTTTTAAAGTTGATTTTAGGCGCGCTTGTCCCGAACACGGGTAGCCTGTTTGTCAAAAACGGCATCTCCGTAGGCTACCTTGCACAAAGCGGCGGATACGATGGCAAAAACACCGTTTTGGAAGAGATGCTCGCCGTCTTTGACGAGGACAAAAAAGCCATAGAAGAGTTGCGAAAAGTCGAATTGGAAATCGCCCTTGCAAATGAGGGCACGCAAGCCTTTACCGCACTCTCCGCCCGCTACGAATATCTCAACAAAAAAATTGCCGCGCGAGATAGTTACACCTACGAAATACGCGTCCGCACCGTCCTCAACGGGATGGGCTTTGAAAATGCCTACCATCAAAACGTCGCCACCCTTTCAGGCGGAGAAAAGACGAGGCTGAATCTTTGCAAACTGCTCCTCAAAGCCCCCGATCTGCTCATCTTAGACGAGCCGACCAATCACCTCGACGTCAAAACTTTGTTTTGGCTGGAAGAATATTTGACCTCCTACAAAGGCGCGATTTTGCTCGTTTCTCACGACAGATATTTTTTGGATAAGACGGTACGCACGATTTTTGAAATTGAAAACAAACGACTCTCCGTCTTCAAAGGCAACTACACGAAATACAAGGTATTAAAAGCGGAAAAGACCGCCCACCTTTTAAAGGAATACGAAAAGCAACAAGAGGAACGGGCGCACCTGCAAGACTTTGTCGACAGGAACTTGTACAAAGCAAGCAAAGCAAAATCGGCGCAGGACAGAATCAAAAAGTTGGAAAAAATGACGTTGATAGAAAAGCCGCCCTTGCCTCCTACCCCGCCAAAATTCACCTTTTCTTTTGAAAATCGCCCTGCTGAACTTACCTTACAGGTGGACAACTTACGGCTAACGGCGGGAGAAAAGACTTTGCTAGAAAACGTTTCCTTAGAGATACGGCGAGGAGAAAAATGCGCCGTCGTCGGGGAAAACGGCACGGGAAAAAGTTCTCTTTTAAAGACGCTGATTGCAGGCAAAAACCCTGCCGTCAAATGGGGGCGCTACGTCCGTCTTGCCAACTTTGATCAAGAAATGGCAAACCTTTCCCCCGACAAAACGCCCTTGGAAGAACTTTGGGAAAAACACGTCTTATGGGGACAGACCGAAGCGCGCGCTTTGCTTGCTAGGGTCGGCTTAAAGGAAGAGGACATCTTCAAGAAAAACGCCTCCCTTTCGGGCGGCGAAAAGGTGAAACTTTCCCTTGCCCTTTTGGAAGGAGAAGAAGGCAACGTGCTTATCTTAGACGAGCCCACCAACCACCTTGACCTTGCGGCAAGAGAAAGCCTCGAAGAGGCGTTAAAAGCCTTTGATGGGACGCTGATTTTCGTCTCCCACGACAGATATTTTATCAACGCTTTGGCGGGAAAAATACTGGAATTAGAAAAAGGCAAGTTGACGGTATTCCCTTGCGGATACGACGAGTTCTTAACCCAAAAACAAGCAAAAAAAGAGGAAATTAAACCCGTACCTGCCCCCACCGTCCAAAAAAACACGGGGTACAGGGGCAAAGATGAAAGGGCGCAAGAGGCTCGAAGACAAACGAGAATAAAACAAATCGAAAAGCAAATTACCGCTTTGGAAGAGGAAGAAAACGCAATCAACGAGGATCTCGCAAAGCCCGAAGTCTCTAGCGATTTTACCCTACTTTCGCAAAGGTGCAACCGCCTGGAAGAAATTAAAAATTCGCTCGACGCCCTGTACGAAGAATACGAAACTTTGCTGTAAAACCCATAAAAAAAGACTGCTCCGTTAGCAGTCTTTTTTTATAATTTTATGCAACCGAACTAAGAAATACCAGCGCGCCCAAATAACACAACAAGAACGTCAGCCCCATCATCCCCAGCGAGACGAGGATTTTCAACCAAACATTCTTTATCCTCTTAACGATAATTACATTAAGCACCGCAAACAAAGCGCTGATAAAGCCGCCAATAGCGCCACCTACGACAGGCACGACGCTACACAATGCTACGTTATTACCCCATACTAAAATCAATACAAAGATAGCGGCAGAAAGCACCACCTCGTACCACTTAATAGCAGGTACGACTTGCAATTCTTCACCGTTGATAACAAGTTTTACCCCTGTGATAAAGTTGCCTTTTACGGCGACGTTGATTACCCCGTCCTCCGTCTGTTTTACAAAGGTCTTTTTGCCCGTTTTTTCCAAATATTGCCCGTCAAACTGTACCGTACATTTACCCGACCAAAAACTCTCGTCGTACGTAATATAGCCATACACGTCGTGTTTAATTGTATCTCTCACAGGCGCCTCCTTTTTCTTTCATTATAAATTAATACACGTATATTGTCAATACTTTTACAAAAATTTTCTTTATAACGCAAAACGGACCGCCATAAGCAGTCCGTTTTTATTTGTCTTTGTCAACAATTATAAAATGTCGTTAGCGTAGACGGGGAATTTTTTGCAAAGGGCCTTGACTTCCGCTTTTACTTCGTCGAAACAAGCCTCTTTTTCCTTGATAACGCGGGCAACGAGACGTGCCACCAAACGGCAGTCTTCTTCCTTAAAGCCACGCGACGTCACGGCAGGCGTACCGATACGCACACCGCTCGTAATGAAGGGAGAGGTCGTCTCAAAGGGAATCGTGTTCTTGTTAGCGGTGATATGCACTTCGTCGAGCATCCGTTCAAGATCCTTACCCGTAATATCCGTGCCGCGAAGGTCCACGAGCATCAAGTGGTTGTCCGTGCCGTCCGAAACGAGACGAACGCCGCACTTTTTAAACTCGTCTGCCATAGCCGCCGCGTTGAGGACGATTTGGCGCTGATATGCCTTAAACTCGTCGGAAAGCGCTTCTTTGAAAGCCACCGCTTTCGCCGCGATGACGTGCATCAAAGGACCGCCTTGGTTGCCGGGGAATACCGCTTTGTCGATTTGTTTTTGATACTCTGCCTTGCACATAATAACGCCGCCACGAGGGCCTCTAAGCGTCTTGTGCGTGGTCGTCGTCACAAAGTCTGCGTAAGGGACGGGGGAAGGATGTTCGCCCGCGACAACAAGCCCTGCGATGTGAGCAATGTCCACCATCATATAGGCACCGACCTTGTCGCAAATCTCGCGGATACGCTTAAAGTCGATGACGCGAGGATATGCGCTAGCGCCCGATACGATCATCTTAGGTTGGCACTCTACCGCGATTCTTTCCATTTCGTCGTAGTCAATCGTTTCCGTTTCGGGAGAAACGCCGTACGCTACGAAATTGAAATACATACCCGACATATTGACGGGAGAGCCGTGCGTCAAGTGACCGCCGTGGGAAAGGTTCATACCCATGACCGTATCGCCGGGCTTGAGCATAGCAAAGTACACCGCGAGGTTGGCTTGCGCGCCGCTGTGAGGTTGTACGTTGCAATGGTCGCAACCGAACAACTCTTTAATCCTATCTCTCGCCAAGTTTTCGACTACGTCGACGTATTGGCAACCGCCATAGTAACGTTTACCGGGCAAACCTTCTGCGTATTTGTTGGTGAGGTGGGAACCCATCGCCGCCATCACGGCAGGGGAAACCATATTTTCACTAGCGATGAGTTCGATATTGTCGCGTTGACGGCAAAGTTCGTCGTTCATCGCTGCGTAAACTTCGGGGTCGGTCTTTTTGATCAAAGACATATCAATCATAATCTTTCTCCTTCTTTGTAAAACGTAACTTTCTTGAATTAATTATTCGTCGTCTTCGTCGTCTTCTTCCGTCAAAGCGATTTCTTCCTCTACTTCTTTATGCGCGTTTTCGTCGATATGCAACGTCTTGCAAACCTTTTTCTTTGCCTTATGCCAAAGGATAACGAAGGTTGCGCCGAGGGCAACGACTATCGCTGAAATAGAGGTAATCAAAACGGAAGTTGCAGCAGGGTCGATATACAGTAAATTGGTCAACATAGTTTATTCTCCTTTTTCTTTTCTTTCTTTTGCTTTTTGTACTAATTGTTTCAAAATATACTTCGCACCCACTTCTCCCGCACGGTTGTGGTTGAAGAGGAAAGCGTCGAATTTTGTCTGTATCGTTTCGGCGTATTTTTCAGAGTTTTGGAAGAGTTCTTCCAGTTTCTCGGAGATATTATCCAAGTCCTCTTTATCCACCGAAATCCCAATTTCGTCACGCAGGGAAATTTCTACGGGTGTCATATCGATTTTTTGCCAGTTGGGATTGCAGCACTTGATTTGCGTATTGACAAACACGGCAGGACGCTTGGTGGCAAAACAGAATTCCGGCGCAACGCCCGACCAGTCGGTAATGAGCACGTCGGCTGTATACAAAGATTTGTTGGTCGAAAAGTCCAACTCAAAGGACAACTGGCTTTCGTCGTAATCTTTGTATTTTTCCACCAATTGGTTGAGTTTCATTGCATAACGCTTTGCGTATTCCGGATGAGGACGCACCGTGATGTGGCGCTTATCCGAAAGCAGTTTTTCGATGAGTTTGTCTACGCAGGAGTCAAGCAAGTTGTCCTCTTGCCATGAGGGTGCTATCAAGATTTCTTTCTTTTCGCTAGGCACCTTCGTTTCGTTCGCTTTTCTACCTGCCTCATCCAAGAAGTCGGCGAGAGGATAGCCGAATTCCACCAAGTTTTTGGCTTTCAATTGGTATACCCTTTCCACCTCGCGCAACTCTGCAACCGTATGAGGTCCCGTGCAGAAGATGGTGTCGAAGGCGTCGAACGCCCCCTCTCTAAAGCCCATATGCACGCTCATCATATCGTGCGGTACGTAGATATATTCGATATCCTTTTTGATAAACGACCTCTTCAAGTAGAACTTATCAAGGTCAGGCGTACTCATCACGTAAATATCCGTAGACAACATCATCATCAGCATCGCCGTCTTTTTCAAACTGATATAGTACGCTTTGATTCTCGGTTCTTCTTCCGCCTTTTTAAAGATAGCGTCGTCCGGGTCGTTGGTCACGTAGTGGATAACGAGATTGGACTTTTTGAGTAAGTTTTCGATAATTGCTTGGTAGTACTTATAAAACCCGCTCTTTTCCGAATAGAACACGATGTGTTTGTTCGCGACGTTTTTAAAGCGTTTGTAGTCCGCTTTTTCCCGTTTTTTGTTTTCGCGGTATCTCTCCGTCTTCTCTTCCGCCCCGAAAGCCTTTGCGTCGGCAAGCGCCTTACGGCTTTCTTCCAACGCCTCGTAATCGACGTATTTCTTCGGGTTAATCATCAGGTTGAGAAGATACATCTGCCCGACGGAGAAGAGGTTGCCGAGGATCCAATAATAAGCAATACCCGCAGGTACGAACAACCCTAAATATAAGGACAACCCGACGCTGAAAATCATCAAGCCGTACTGATTAATTTTGCTCTGTTCGTGTTGGATAACGTTGGCTTTGTTTTGCGTAAAGCAAAGCACCCAAGAGGAAAACCCTGCAAGCAACGGCACTAAGATATAAATCCCCCACGCGACTGCGGGCACAACGGACAAGTTGATGCCGAGGAAACCCATATTCAGCCCTTGTGCTTGAGCAATGACCTCGCTAACAACGGCGGCGTCTAACGTACCGACTTGCATTCCTGCCGTGATTTTACCGCTCTTAATCGCGTCGACGACGGCAATTTGCCACCCCGATTCTTCCATATTCACGTTAAGGAACTTCCCAAACTCCGCCGCGACGGCATCGGAAGTACCGAACAAATAGGTCATCGGGTTGTAGATGATGTCCACTACGATCAGCAATAACAAAATTTGCAAAAGCAGAGGAATCAACGATAACATAGGATGATATTTTTCCCGTTTGTAGAGTTTTGCGGTCTCTTCTGCAATCGCCTCGTTGTTGCCCATCAGTTTGGCTTTTAAAAAGTTGACTTCAGGCTGAATCTTGACCATTTGAATAGAGTTTTTCTGTATCCATATGGACAACGGGAACAACAACAGTTTCGTCGCCAACGTAAACAGCAATATTGCGACCCCGTAGTTGCCGACCAACATATGACACCATTTGAGTAAATACCCAAACGGCAAACAAATATAATACAAAACTTGATCCATAATTTTTTCCTCTGGTAATCCGTAGCCGCACGTTTTGCACGTGCGCTTTTCACGTTCCCTTTTCGAGATATTCTAACATATCCCTTATACCATTATAGCAAAACTATTTATTTTGTCAAATAAATAAAGGGGCTTAAAAAAAACCGCTTCCCAAAAGAAACGGTTTTTTCTTGTAATTTTTGCAATTTTTAGCATTTTTCTGTTTTTTGGCGATTATTCGTACAAACTTTTGTTTGCTGTTCGAGCAGATATTTTCGTCCAATTGGCAAAATCGCTACCCTTGCCCACAATCGTATACGTCTCTTGCACAAACGGTTTGCGTACAATTTCCCAATAATACGTCCTAGTGCGCATTTCCGTCTCGCTTATATCGAACACCGATTCTCCAAACGTCGCCGTATCATAATCGATCTCTTCCGACTTAAAAATGGTCGCCCACAAGTTTTCGTGCGAGACCTGCGCCACGTTCGTCGCCATTTCCCCGCTGCTCACCGTAGAAGGCTTGACAAATAACGCCGTTAACCTCGCCGTCTTAATAGGAATCGTGCTATCGATAGAGTGCGCGTGATCCCCCGTGATAATAATCGTCGAATTATCGTATACGCCCGCTTTTTTCATCTCGGCGATATATTCGTCGATAATCTTGAAACTGTTCTTTAAAGAAATGAGGATATTCGATCTTTCGCTACCAGACGCCGTCTCCCAGTTATCGTCGTAGGGCACGTCGTGACAGCCGGAGAGGTGTATTAAGGAAAACTTCTTCTCCCCCGCTTTTACAAAATCTTTTGTCGCAACCGTTTCATATGCCTGTTTCATATCGGTAGACGTACGAGGTGCGGATAATTCCGTACTAGTCATCTTTCCGTTGGAATTGAGGGAAACGGAAGAAACGACAGGCACCATATCCTTTAACGCGTGCGGCAGTACACGAGTTAACGCAACCGCCAAATTCTTCCCTATCAGCGTCTCTTCTCTGACAATTTCGCGGTATACGCTCTCCGGCGAAACCCACTCAGCATTGTCCACCCAATCGGCAAAATAGTAGGCGTCGTCGTAGGCGTAATAATCGTCCGTATAGACGTTGACGGAATATCCTTCCGCCTTTAATCTGCTCAACGTTTGATTTTGCGTATAAGCGCGCTTGAAAAAGTCTAACCGCTTTTCGTTCAACTGTAAGTCCGCGTCCGTCAACATATGCGCAAGCGCGGGATAGGTATGCCCGTAGCGGGAAATATTATCGCTGAAATGGGTAAAACCTCCGTAGCCGTCCATCTTCTCTTTTAGATACTCAAGGTTGGGTTGACAATACAAAATTTCGTCAAATCTGTCGATAACAAAGACGACTACGTTCCTATCCGTCGCCAACGTCGTCATATTTTTATTGCTCAAAATATGGTATTGATAATTAGGATCCTCTTTGAGTTTGGCTTCGTACGTCTTATTGTCCAAGACGGCAAAATCGGCGGAAACCAGCGGGGTAACCACCCCGACCGCCTGCGTAAAACACAGGATTGCCGCTATCACGGTAGAGACGGTACGCACGATTTTTTGCTTTTTGATAAGCAAGGAAGCGACCACACAGCCCGCAATCACTACTACCCAAATCACCGCGTTGAAAATTGCCATTGGCATACCCACCAAATCTACCGCCTTGTAGATATCGTCACCGAGCAGACCCGTCACTTCACCGTTTAAAAAGTTGGATTGCAAGAAAATCATCAATCCGCCGCCGACAACCAAGCCTCGCAGTACCCTATACGCCGTCTTCGGCACAAAAAACAATGCCGAGAAAATGAGGATTGCGGCAGCAAAAAACAAAAGTATCAACGGCAACAATACGTCCGTAATGTGATAATTGAGTTCCGCCAGATTGTTACACCAAAGTTCTAGCGGGATGACGATAAAAATAAGCAAAGGAATCCCTACCGCCAACAACACCGACGGTAAAATGCGGCGTTTCCTTTCTTTGTTCATAAATTTTTTCTTCTTTTTTACTTGGGTCTTCTCTTGTTCCGTCATATTTTTTCCTTACAGCCTAGGCGTTTTTATCCTATCAATCGTAAAGATTTCTCTTGGATTCTTCATTTTTTACTTGATGCCAATTATCGAAATCGTAGCCGTTGCCATGAATCGTATAGAATTGCTTGGTGTAAAAACGGTTGGTTACTTCCCAATAATATTTTCTAGTACGGTTCTCCGTCTCGTCAACGTCAAAGACGGATTTGGGTTCGTCTACCCCAAATTCACCATCGTAGATTCCCTTAAAGTCGTCTGTATTATAAGCAATCCCTTCCGATTGGAAAATGGTCGGCCACAAATCGGCGTGAGAGACTTGTGCCGTGGAGGTCTTCATCTCCCCACTACTTTCCGTAGAAGGCTTAACAAAGAGCGCCGTCATGCGCGACTCGTGCAACGCCGCCAAGTCGTTGACGGGATGGGAGTGGTCGCCCGTGATGATAATCGTCGAATTATCGTACACGCCCGCTTGCTTCATCCCCTCGATATACTCGTCGATGATTTTGAAACTGTTTTTCAGCGAAATATCAATATTAAATCTATCAAAAATAGAGGCGTTGTCCCAGTCTTCGTCGTACATCGTTTCGTGACAACCGGACACGTGAATCATCGAGAAATTTTTGTTGGTACCCTTATTGAAATCCCCGTTTGCGATATCCAGGTACGTCTGTTTCATATCCGTACTCGATACCGAGCCAACCAGTTCGTCGCTGTCGTAGGAGACGTACAACTTAAACTCGGCGCTAGAAACGTTGCTAACCAATTCTTTCATTGCCATCGGCAACGTACGGTACAAGGACAATTTTAAGTTGCCCCACAAAAGTCCCCAAACGTCTTTGACGTTTCTATATACGCTGTCTTCGGAGACACGCTCCGCATTGTCTACTACGTCCAACATTTGATAGCCGTCGTAGTAGCCGTAGTAAACGTCCGTGTGCAAGTTGATACTGTAGCCTTCCGTCTTTAATTTCGTCAGCGTTTCGTTTTGCGTATACGCGCGCTCAAAATAATCCTTTCTCGTCTCGTCCAACTCGTGCTCTACCCCCGTCGCCATATACGCTAAAGAGGGGTAAGTATGGCCGTACATAGAGATATTGTCTTTAAAGTAGGTAAAGCCGCCGTAGTTATCCACCTTCCCTTTAATATAATCAAGGTTGGGCTCGCAATACCTTTCGGCGTCGAATCTGTCGATAACGAACACGACGACGTTCCTATCGTCCCCCATCGTAGTGATATTTTTATTGGTCAAAAAGGTGGCTTTCCCGTCAGGGTCGTCCGTTGCCATTTGTTGGACGATATCCGCCTGAGAAAAATCGGTACTCACCAAGGAAACGGTAATACTCATCACTTGAGGAGCAAACAGCAAAATCGCAAGAACGAGGGTTGCGGGACGCATAATTTTTTTCTTCTTGATGAGGATGGACGCTACAACGCAGCCTGCCACGACTACCACCCAAAGCGCGGTGTTGAAAATCATCATTCCGACGTCCACCATCTCCGCAACCGTTTGACCGCCGTCCGCCGCCAACGAAGTGATACCAAAATTCAAGTAATTGGCTTGCAACATCAGCATTAAACTACCGCCGATAACCAGCCCGCGCATTACCTTGTACGCCTTTTTCGGCACGAAAAAGAGCATTGAGAAAACGATACAGCAAGACAGCAAACAGCAAAGCAGTAACATCCCGATAATATCGGAGAAGAAATACTGCAACTCCTGCATGTTATTACACCACATTTCCAAAGGTACTGCAATATACATCAATAAAGAAACGCCCAGCGCTATCAAAATAGCCGGGATAAGCCGAGACTTTCTCTCTTTATTGAAAAATTTCTTTTTCTTCTTTGCTTTTTCCTTTTTAGGCGCCTTTTCTTCCGTCGCTTTTTGCGCAGTTTCTGCAGGCTGGGACATTTCCGTCTCCACAGGTTTCCTTTCTTCTACCGACAGTTCTTCTTGCCCCGCTTGCGCCTTTTCCTTTTCTTTTTCGTCCATAAACACGCTCCGTTTCCCTCCATTATAGCCCGTGGATGGAAATTTTATCCTTTCTCATTATAGCATCTTTATTTATTTTGTCAAATAAATAATTAAACTTCCCTAAAAAAAGACCGCTTCTTATATAGAAACGGTCCTTTCGGGCAAAAATATCTTACAAATCGTACGTTTTATCCAATTGCTTCAACTCGTTAAAAGTATCCACTTCCGTGACGTCGTCCAAACTGCACTCTCTAATCGCAATACTGTAATTTTCCTTCTTGTGGACGAATACCGTCTGTTCCCAATACCGTTCTCTGCCGCCGGGAGAATTAAATACCTCTTCCAAGTCCTGTTCCAGTTTTGCGCCGTCTTCTTCATCCCAATAGGAAATGCCTATCATTTGGTGGCAGTCGGTACCGCCTACCCCTTGCTCGCAAATCACGCCGTTTTGGACGAAGAAACACCAATCGTCCGTACGCTTGACGGGCGCACCTAAAAAGTTACTGCCGTATTCGTATTTTCTAACGAGTGCTTCATTGCGCAAAATCAAGTCGGACTCTAACACGTACGCGTTTTTAAACAAATCGCGTACCGCATATGCCGAAGAGATATTGTTGCTTTCGTTGTAAATGGGGTTTTCGACAAAACGGATATTGGGGTACTTGTATTTGAGTTGGTCGAACTGCTCGCCCAAATACCCGCGTACGATAATTACCTCTTCTATCCCCGCCTTTTGTACGGCGTCCAAAAGGGTCTCTATCATCCGTTTCCCGTTGACCCGTACCAAAGGTTTTGGCGTATTTAACGTGATAGGAACCATACGTGAACCGAACCCTGCCGCCAGGAAAACGGCTCTTTTGACCTTATAGGGCTCCAATTCTTGCAGACCTTTTTCCGTCACCGTTTTACCGTCCGTCCAGCCCTTTTCCACTACGATTTTCAGCGTTTTGTTGACCGTACCAAGCGAATAGCCTGTTCTTGCAGAGATTCCTCTTTGCGAAAGATTGGGCTGCGACACGAGCGCCGTCAATACGTCGAATTCTTTTTTATTTAACATCTTTCACCTCTTTGTCTGCCGACTCTATTTCGCTGACGGCAAGCAATTTTCTTTCTTTTCTATCCGCATAGGCTTTGACGAGGAAGGCTATCCCTTTCTCTATCAAGTTAAGCGCCAATATCAGCAAGGAAACGAGCGCCGTGCCCTCAATAAAGGACTGAGACTCCAACTGCGGAATCATCAGCGACAAAGGCGTCGTCCGGAAATTGATAAGGAAGGAGACCGCGGAAATGGTAATCATACTGTTGACGAAATAGTAACTGTACATCTCGATAATCGTCGAAACGGTAGAAGGCATATACACCGCCGTCAAAAGCCGCATCTTCCCTACCCCGAGCGTCTGCGCCACGTCCTCCAAATTGGGATTGAACTTGGACAGAGAGTTGTACGCCATCAAATAGGGAGAGGAGAAGAAATGTGCGATATTGACGATAACCAAAATAAAAATCGTCGTATAGATAGGGATCCCTTTAAACGCCATTGCATACGACAAACCGAGCACGACGCCGGGGATTGCCATAGACAGCAAACTGCAAAGATGCAATACTTTATTGGGGATTTGCTTTTTCGAGCGTACGATAGCGTACGCGGAAAAATAGGAAAGAACGGTGCCAATCAGGGCTGTCAAAAGCGCCACGGCAAGAGAGTTGACAAGCCCCATCCCTAAGCCGTTTTGCAACAGTTTATCGACGTTGGCAAAACTAAACGACCAATCGATGGGATATTGCTTGACAAACCCCAGACACGCAAAGGCGATAACGGGCATACAAAGGACGATAAGCGTCAACGCCAACGCCACGTACGCAAGCACGTCGCGCTTGGTATTTTTTTCGATTTTGTAGGGTTTGGTTACCGTACTGGACGCGCCCGTGGAGTTGCTTTTCAAATCCGCCAAGAAGGCAATGAGCGCGGGTAAAATCAAGATGGCGCCTACTACCGCACCGCCCGAAAAGTTGAGCATCCCGATAACCTCACGGTACATATACACGGGTAAGGTCATCACAGTACCGCCCGTCATCAAGGGCACGCCGTAATCGGTAAAGACCATCGTGAATACGGACAACACCGCCGAAACAATCGTACGGCTCATAGACGGCAACGTAATCTTTAAAAATTGACGGGGTTTGTTGACGCCCAACACGCTAGCCGACTCGTATATCGTGAAATCTTCGTATTGGAAGGAGTCGTAGAACATCAAGAACGCCACGGGGAAAGAATAGAGAATAGAACCCATAATAATCCCCGTATATCCGTATAAGTTGATATCCACCCCGAACAGGTTGTTGAAGATACCGTTGTCGCCAAACAACAATACGAGCCCCATACCGTGAGAAATACTCGGGATGAGCATAGGCACCGTAAACAAAATCACCCAAACCGCTTTGAAACGCACACGGGAACGATTGAGGCAGTACGCTACCGCAAACGCGCCGCCCACCGACAACACGGTGGCAATCAGGGTCGTAATCAAGGAGTTTTGGAGCATAGGCCAAAACTGCGCCGCCGTAAAGACGCCTTTGATATCCTCTCCCGTGATTGTGAAAAACAGCCTGACGATAGGATAGATAACCGTCAATAGCAAATACGCAAGCAATGCGTATTTTAACGCCGAAAAAGGTTTATTCCGGACGTTTTTGATTTTTTCAAAAGCCTTCGTTTTCATTATTTTGCACGCCCCGTATACCCCAAAAGGTCTTCGTATTTTTTGTCCAACTGCGCCACGACGAACTCTTTGACGTAGTCGCTGGCAGGGTTGCTATAAATACCCGCCGGCGTATCCAACTGCTCGATATTCCCCTCGTGCATAACCATAATTCTATCGCTAAGGAAGAACGCTTCTTCTTGGTCGTGCGTGATGAACAGCATCGTTACGTTGAATTTCTTTTGCAACGTTTTCAGTTCCGCTTTCATAATTTCACGGTTGGTCAAGTCGAGCGCGGAAATAGGCTCGTCCAACAAGATGATGTCAGGGTTGGTCGCAAGGGTACGGGCAATCGCCACACGTTGCTGTTGACCGCCCGAAAGTTGCGAAGGACGCTTGTTGATTTGGTCTTCCAACCCTACGCTTTCGATGGCGTGCATCGCAAGGGCGCGGGCGCGCTCTTTTACCAACTTCCTCACGCTGGGCACCTTTTTTTCGCCCGCCGCCTTTTTCTCTGCGACCGTCTTTTTCGCTTCTTCCTTGATATCCTTTTTCAAGGTCAAAGCGTATTCTACGTTTTGCAATACCGTCATATTGGGGAAAAGGGCGTAGTTTTGGAAGACGATACCCATACCGCGGTCAAAACTGGATAGAGAGGAAATATCCTTCCCGCCTTTGATAATTTCACCGCTATCAGCCTTTTCCAAGCCGATGAGAATGCGAAGCAAGGTCGTCTTACCGCAACCGGAAGGACCGAGCACGGATAAAAATTCCCCCTCCATAAGGTCGAAGGAAATCCCGTTCAGTACCATTTTTTTATCAAATTCTTTGACGATATTTTTGATGGACAATTTCGCTTTTCTTTCCGTCCCTTCCGTCTTTAATACTTCCATATCTTTAACAACCTCTCTTTAATTTTATCGTCTTGTATCCCCGACATATTGGCATACTTTATCCCTTTGGGATAATTGGGGATGTTGTTCTTTTGTCCTTTGTAGATTTCTTCGGGGGAATATTCCTCTTTGTCGTGCACCAACGCTTGGTTGGCAATATAGGAAAAAACTTCCTCTACGTCCTTATTTTTCCTACGTCCTTTGATAATGGAAGTACCCGTCAAAGAGTACGGAGACCCTTCTTCGGGGAAAACCCATTTTAGCGGTTGACCACTGTTGGATTCGTTCACCGCTTGAAAAGTCAGCGCAAGCCCAACGGCAATTTCTCCTTGGCGGAGCAACTTGATAGGGCCAGAGCCCGACTCGGTAAACTGCTTCAAATTGCCGTGCAATTTATCGACGTATTCCAGCGCGCCGTCCTCGCCCCACTCGTTGACCCAGTTTTTATAGAAGAAATATCCCGTACCGCTTGACTTGGGGTCAGGCATTGCCACCAAGCCTTGATATTCCGGCTTCAACAAATCCTCATAGGATTCGGGCTTAGACAATTTATTTTTGGAAAGCACGCTTTGGTTGTACACGATGGCGCCCGCTTGTTTTTCCCAAACCAACCACTTGTTGTCTACCGTCTCGGGCTTTAAATCGTCAAGGTACTCCAACTCGGTAATTCCAGAGATATCGTCCAAGTAGTCAGCGATTTTATTCATATACCCCGTCTCCAAGCCGACGACGATGTCTATCTCCGTATCCTCCCCTTCCGAGAATATCTTTGCCGCCGCCTTGCCCGTAGGCATATACATCACGATAATGTCCTTATCGGGAAACTCCTTTTTCAGTTGCGCCGCCATATCGTCGTTCCTGAATTGCTCCGCGCTAGAACATATGACGATACTGTCCTTCCCTCGCGATACCGCCAGCCCCGTAAACAGGAGGGTAATGGCAATCAATACTGCCAATATTTTTTTCATCTCTTCTTCTCCGTTTGATTTTTGTTCAATTTTTTTCAGTCTTTTTCCTTTTTGAACGGATATCCTTATGCAGGACAGCAAAAAGGTCGTTTTCCCTTTTATCGTTCAAAATAAAAGAAAAAACGAAGCGAATTGAACAATTTTTTTCTATTATAGCAAGTATACGCGCGTATAGCAAGCGTTTGAACGGGATTTTTGAAACTTTTTTCGACAAAAAAATGACAAAATAAAAGAAAGCGCACCGTTCAGGTACGCTTCCCTTTTTATAAGAATTATAAATTGAAATATTTTTCGAATTCCGCAGGGTTAGGGATTTTCGAAAGACTGCTGCATTCTTCCCGTTTGGTCTTGATAAAGTTCTTGATAAGTTCTTCGGGAAATACGCCGCCTGCCGTCAAATAGTCGTGGTCCTTTTCAAGGGCGTCAAGCGCGTCCTCAAGACGGGTAGGCAAGCCTTGCAATTTTGCCTTTTCTTCTTCGGGCAAGTGGAAAAGATTGAAGTCGTACGGCCCCCAGCCGTTTTCGTGCGGGTCAATCTTATTTTTCACCCCGTCAAGCCCTGCCATCAAGATTGCCGCGTAGCAATAGTACGGGTTGCAGGTAGCGTCGGGATTGCGAAGTTCAAAACGGCGTTTGTCGGGCGATTTCGCGTAGGCAGGGATGCGGATAACCGCGCTACGGTTAGAGGTTGCGTACCCTACGGTTACGGGCGCTTCAAACCCGGGCACCAAACGCTTGAAAGAGTTGGTCGAGGGGTTGGTGATGGCGCAGAGAGAGGAAATGTGCTTGAGCAGACCGCCCATAAAGTAATGCGCTTCTTTGCTGAGGTGCGCGTAACCGTTGTCGTCCGAGAAAACGGGTTTTCCGTCTTTTTTGAGTAGCATATGCACGTGCATACCGCTACCTGCCTCGCCGTAGATAGGCTTGGGCATAAAGGTTGCCGTCTTGCCGTATTTGAGCGCCGTGTTGTGGATGATGTATTTAATCATCATCGTTGCGTCTGCCATATGGACGACTTCGCCAAGTTGCGGCTCGATTTCAAATTGCCCGCTTGCCGCTACTTCGGGGTGATGATAATTGATTTCAATGCCCGCTTCCGCCATATGCATACACATTTCACTACGGCATTCATAGGAGATATCAAAGGGTTTAGCAATGTGATAGTTCTTTTGTTTGGGCACAACGACGCCGAGCCCTTCCGTCGCGCTGTTCCAATAAGATTGCTGTGCGTCTACCGTCGCGCTGATTTCTCTGCCGCTGACTTCCCAGCCCGCTTGGTCGAAAAGATAAAACTCAAATTCAGGCAAAATAATCATTTCGTCCGCAAGCCCGCTATCTTTCATCGCCTGCACCGCCGCGCGAATAACGTTCCTCGGGTATTGAGGCAGAGGACGGTTTTCGGGGGTGTCGATAATCATTGCGTTACCCGTCATAGAAAGAGTAGGAATTTCGCAAAAAGGATCAATGAGCGCCGTGTCAGGGTCGGGAATAAAGACCATATCACTCTTTTCTACAACGGCATAGCCGTAGTTGGACGCGTCAAATCCAATCCCGCTCTTCATCGTGTCTTCCGAAAAGTTTTGTGCAGGGATGGTCACGTGACGGTACTGACCGTTAATGTCCACCATCTTAAAGTCCACCATTTTAATATCGTTTTCTTTAATCATTGCTAAAATGTCTTGTACTGTTTTCATAAAGTTCTCCTTTAGTTTTGCTTTCCTCTTTATGATACTACATTTTTATATAAATTGCAAGATTTTTTAAAAATATTTGATTATCTAGACGCATTTTTTACTTTTTGATAAAAAAGCGCGCCCTTCACTCGGCACGCTTTTTATCACACTCTTCATTATATTACTATGACTTTGAAAAAATCATATATACGTTTCCATACCCAGGGATATACGCTTCGGCATGAAAGTTATCTCCTTTAAAATACAGCGTTTCACCTTCGTACAACAAATAATCCTGGGAAGGAATATCGTCGTTGGTTATCGTCACATAATCTTCGTCGTCAACAAAAAAACTGCCCTTTTGCCTAGTGATAATTCCGTTCCCCTTCGCTTTATTTTCCAACTCATACGTATTGCTTTCAAAATCGAATTCTATATAGTTATACTCGTAATGGTCTACGGTAACAGAAGAAAAATCCACCTCCGTCAAATCATACCTTATCCCATTGTCGGCACATCCTACCAATAGCAACACGAACAATAAACAACTCAGCAAAACTTTGCACAATTTTTTCATATTTTTGTTCTCCAACTTATGTTTTCAACAATATTATATAAGAAGATTTCTTCTTTGTCAAGTCTTTTGAGAAGATTTCTTCTATAATTAACATATGAAAATTGGGGAAAGAATCAAAGAATTGAGAACCGAACGGGGGCTTTCGCAAGCGCAACTTGGCAAAGCGATAGGCGTCAGTCAAAAGGCGATTGACTATTGGGAAAGAAGCGTTAACGAACCAAAGGCAAGTTACATCATCGCTTTGGTAAACTTTTTCGGCGTCACTTTCGACGATTTTTTTGCGGAAATCGGCTAATTAGCACGGCGCAGGCGTGGCTGCCGTGCTTTTTTCGTTCACACGCTCCCCCTGTTTCGTCCTGCACTAAAAAATAAAAATTTTCTTGCAAAAGGCACAAAAAACGCTTGACTAAACGAAAAATGGTTAGTATAATAAGTATGCTTTTGACAAGCGAAATCGCATATTGAGGCGTAGCGCAGCTTGGTAGCGCGTTTGGTTAGGGACCAAAAGGTCGTGGGTTCAAGTCCCGTCGCCTCAACCAAAAAAATCTCTGAAATCTAAAGGGTTTCAGAGATTTTTTGTTGCAATTTTTGATGAACTTTTTTCATCTAGGTCAACAAATAGGTCAACAAAACAACATCTTTTTTACATCTTTTTGCGAAAAGGAGCAAATTATGGCAACTATTTATCCCAATCGCAAAGAAAACAAAATTATTTCTTTCAAATTCAAAGCATGTCTTGGCAGAGATGTAAATGGCAAACAAATTTTTAAATGTACAACATGGATTCCTGATAAGGGAATGACTGAAAAAAGATATTGCAACCGACTGAAAATCCAATCTATAAGAGCATTGACAAACACTTCTTTTTGTGCTATACTGTCAATACTATTTTTACACGGGTAATTATATGAAACGAATCCTCATTTATATTCGCATGAATAAACATGACGAATACGATATTTTCAGCGAGTATAGCGCCAACGATTTTTTAAGAGTTTCTACTGAATTGTTTCAAGGTGGTTGTCCCAACGTAGGCAATCGACTTTGGTTTCAAGGTGTAATCTCCGCTATTAGTACGCCTGAAAATCAACTTACGTATTGGAACCCTTCTATGACCAAAGACTACATAAACGATAATTTCGATATCGTCATTCACCCTTTGGCTAACGCATTTGCAAAATACTATAATGAACAACTCCAAGTAATGGCTGAACGATTCCGCGGAATCCGTATACCCGTGTACATAATTGCCTGTGGAATCCAAGCAAAAAGTTACGATCATTTGGACGACTTATGCAACGTCCTTAAAGACTCCGCTACAGCCTTTATCTCTTCCGTGTACGATACTGGCGGCGAATTCGCCTTACGCGGTTATTTCACAAAAGAATTTTTTGAACGTTTAGGTTTCCCCTCAGCGGTTGCTACTGGGTGCCCTTCTATGTATCAATTGGGTAGAAACTTACATATATCCGATGAAAAGGTACCGGAAGAAGAATTCCGTCCTTTATTAAACGGCAATCTCCAAAGCTACACCAACATTTTAAGAAAATATCCAAAAGCAGAATTCTTCCATCAAGACTCTTTCCTTCATGATTTATGGGATTCTAATAAATTCGGCTATGATATCAGCGATAAAAACCATATTAAAAACCTAATTAAAAAATATGGGTTGCCTACTACATTATCCCTTCTTCAAGATAAAATCAAATTAATCCCCAACATGAACGATTGGCGCGAATATATAATTCGCGAAAAATTCTCTATGTCTTACGGATCAAGAATCCACGGCAACATTATGCCAATCCTAGCGGGAATCCCTGCCGTTTTAGACGCTCAAGACGCAAGAACGCGCGAAATGGCTGAATTTTTCAACATCCCTTGCGCATCACCCAGCGTAATAGATGAAAGCGATTTATATAGTTTGTATCAAAAAACAAGTTATCGAGCTTTCAACGAAACCTTTGCAAAACGATTCGATGCCTTCGAATCCTTTTTACGACAACATGGAATCGTCGAACATATCAACCAAAAAAATCCCTTCTTTACCCCCATTTCGGGAGAAATTGTCACGTCCACAACCAAAGAGCGCCGTGACGAGTTATACAAAAACTACAAAAAACACGCTTCGTCTTATAAAATATATTCTCACTCTCTGGCATTGAAAAGAAAAATTTCTCATCTAATGCATAAATAAGGTTTTTTGCTAAAAATAAGGTATATTTCCATTAAGTTTTACTACGCTCAATCATATGAAAAACTCTGGGAGGCGCAAATCCCAGAGTTTTTTAACTTTTGACGAACTTTTTTCATCTAAGGCATCAAAAACAGTTAACTGAATGCTGTTTTTTAAAAAATATTGCTTTTTGTAAAAAATCGTGTTATAATAAATTGTCTATAATAAGACCTATATGAAAGACTGCTCGTACCGCTGCGAAAAAAAATAAACGCAAATCTCGACAAATCTTTTCATATTTTTTTTGTCAAAAATCTCGACTTTTGCGTTTTTATTATAACGAATTTGCGTTAAAATATAAACTTGTTTGAGTTAGGTATATAACGCAAATAAGTTATATAATACTACTATGAGGTGGTATTATGAACGTAAACGAACGGATTCATCAATTAAGATTAGCGCGAGGTTGGTCGGTCAATAATCTAGCAATGGAATCGGGGATGACGCAGTCCACATTGAACTCTATTCTTTCTAGAAATACTCCTCCAAAAATCGAGACGTTGCAGTCGATTTGCAACGCTTTCAAGATTACCTTAGCGCAATTTTTTATGGTAGACGAACAAGTCGAATTAGTCAACGAAACCGAAAAGGAATTGCTGATGCTTTTTCGTCGTTTACCGATACGAAAACAACAAGCCTTATTGGAAATTTTAGCAAAATAATTTACCCCTCATTTTACTAAAGATTAAAGAGAGAAAACGATGTCACGATTAGGCACGCAATGCAGTTTACTATTGACGAAGATAAAATACGAAAGAAAGGCAGAGGACGAAACGCGATTGATGAAACTTGCGTGGAACCACTTGCTGAATACTGCAAAGCAATACTTATACGACAAAAACGACGCGGAAGACGTCGTCCAAAACTCTTTTTTACGCGCATTACAATACATAAACTCTTTTCAAGACGACCAAGACGGGTTCAACTGGCTGTGCAAAATCGTCCAGCGGGAAGCCTACGACTTTAATAAAAACACCCCGCCAACTCTCTCTTTGGACACGTCGTATATACATAGCCAACAAGAAGACTTTACCGAACACGTCATCAACAGAACCGTGATCGCGCAATACTTACAACCTTACGAAAAGCGCGATAGGCAAATCATCTACCTGCACTTTTTTGAAAACTTTTCTTTTCGAGAAATCGCAGCCAAACTGGAGATGAAAAAATCTAACGTACACAAACGCGCAAACGCGATTATGAAGGAAATTCTTAAAAAATCAAAGCCCAAAGTGGACAATTAAAAGAAAAATTAGGTATATTTATCACTAAATACAAAAGGAGGGTTTTTATGAAACCATTAGTGAAAAAATGTACCTGTCTTTCCATCGCCCTGCTTGCGGCAAGCGCCTGCGCCTACGTCGCGCCGAAAACCGCCCCTCAAGCAACCACCACCGTCGCCGCGTCAGCCTCGACGACGAGCACGGAAAGAAGATATTACGACGAAGCCTCTTCTTCTCCGCGCGGCATCTTAGAAACCATCAATTTTACCCGCAAGGAAGAAACGTACACGTTGTTTGAAAACTTAGTACCCTATTACTACAACACAACGTTAGAAAACGCCTGCGGGCCCGTTGCCGGGGCTATCGTCGTCGGCTACTACGACAGATTTTTTGAAGAACTTATCCCCAACTACGTCGCTTACTACGCCTCGGGCAGATACCGTAGCAACGACACCGTATACGTACCTGCCCTTATCCAAGACCTGTATACCCGTATGCGTACCAACGTAGACGACGTGGGGGTCAGCGAAGCCGATTGTATCAGCGGCTTGACCGCCTACGTACAATCTACAGGCAGAAGTATCTCTTATACGTCCGTCAAGAGCGGGGGCGGCTTCAACCATACCCTTTGCGACAACGCGATCGCCAGCGGCAAACCCCTCCTTCTCTTCTGCGATAACGTTACTTTGTATAATATCGGCGAAACCGAAACGCAGGAATATTGGTCTCAATTACAGACTTCGGGGGCGCATATCGCCGTCGCCTTTGGGTATCTTACCATCAACTACTACGACGAAAACGACGTCCTCTTCCGTACCGACCACCACGTCGAGGTGGCGACGGGCTGGACGATGAACAGATACGGCTATCTCAACGCCAACGACGGCAGTTGGCTGAACAACGGCTACGTCGTCGAAATTACTTAAAAACAAAAAGGAAATAAACTATGTCGCTAGAACAAGATTTCCACAACTTCATCGAAGCGCAGGAACCCGAGGCAAAGCAACGGGGGATAGAGAAGGTCATGGCGGCGCGCGCCACGATGGAGCGCACCCCTATCCCCAAGCGCCCTTTCCCTTGGAAAAAATTGGTCGCCATCACGGCGCCCTCTTTGACGGCGCTCGGCGTCGGGGCAATTTTGCTAGTCAACCTCTTCCCTACCGCGCCGATAGAAGAGCCCCCTCGCTACTGCGCTAGCGGAGACTACGTTGCTAGCCTTACGGCGCAGACCTTGCAAGAATACGCGGCGGAAACGAATCAAGACATCTTGACCTTCGATTGGTACACCACTTCCGACTACGACGCACACTACAAATATGCGTTATCCAGCGGCGAAGTCGTCTGTTTTACGGAAAGTAGAATTACCTTTGACGGAGACCCCGTTACCTTTTCCGTCACAAAAAGCAATACGACGATAGAAGATTTGTCCAATTTTGAAAATTTGCAAAATTCTACTACCGTCGACGGATATTCCATATCTTACGCTACACAAAATAGAACATCCTACGCTTCTTTTGTGTATGGGAAATACCGCTATTATTTACAAGCGGAATCGTCTACGGAGAATTACGTATTGGAGTTGGCGGAAATCTTGCTTCCCGACAGCGAATAACCCAACATAAAAACCACCCGACAATCGGGTGGTTTTTTAATGCACACTAACAAAGAAGCCTCGCCTCCTGTGGGCGCCCCCCTTACGCCTCTCTTAATAGGAGAGGTGGCAAAGCCTGACAGGCTTTGACGGAGAGGTATGCCTCGCCTGCTAAGGAGAGGTGGCGGCGTTAGCCGTCGGAGAGGTTTATATACCTTTTCACTATTCACTATTCACTTTTACTTCTTACCTTATTTAACCTCTCTGTCTTCTGCGAAGACATCTCCCCTATTAGGGGAGACATAGGGAAAGAGCGGAAGCGCGACATCTCCCCTATTAGGGGAGACATAGGGAAAGAGCGGAAGCGCGACATCTTTCCTCAAAGGGGAGACATAGAGAAAGCGCGACATCTCCCCTAAAAGGGGAGACGTAATATGCTTAAGATAACGCGCATCAAAAAATAAGGCGATGTCAAAACAAGTGGTTGATTAGCAATCTGCCGTAGGAAAATACGAACAAAACAAGGAGCGCGAGGAAAAGCGGAAGGCGTGTACTAAGCCGTACACAACTGAGGCTTGCCACAGCGCGACGACGTATTGCGAAGTATTTTATAGGCAGAAATCAACCAAAGGTTGGGACAGAGCCAAAAACAAATACGTAAAAATTTTTATTTTTTTGCAAAAAGAGTGGACAAAAGCATATATACGCGCGGTATATAAAGTAAATACTTATACTTTCGCCGGCTACTTTTACGGGTTGATTCCTAAAAGGATTCATAACGGAAAACGTTCTTCGATTGCGTCATCTGCCGAGCCGAGCGACGACTCATCCCAACGCTGGATAATCTCCAGACACTCTACGTACGCCGTCTTTTCGCCGTATGCAAACAGGTTTTTGTCCGTCGCCGCGCTATCTTTCAGGTCCTCTAAATATTCCGTTAGCAGTTTTTCCAAGTAGGCTAATATCTCCGCCGCGTTTTTCTTTTCCATTTTGCACCCCGTCATTAGTATAGCACGCGAAAAAAGGAGATTTATGTCAATATTTGGCAGTATTTGCAGCAAAAAATGGGTTATAATACTGCTATGAACGAACATCGAACTATCAAGAAAAAAGAGGATCTTATACGGCAGTTGTTGCAAGAAAGCGACGATTTATCACCGGCAAAGCGGGCGTGGACAAGATTGACGGAATTCTTCTCCACCATTGACGAACTGGAAATGGCGAGCCATACGCGCCTTATCTATTATCTCTACTGTCGTCCTGCCACCAAAAAGGAATCTATGCTTCGCGTCGCCTTAAAACACGCTTTAAGCGAACGTACCTTATACAGGTATCGGCAAAAGTACGTACATTGTTTTTTGATGTATTATCAAAAAGAATTGGCAAAGCCAAACCAACCTCTTTTGCTTTCTTCAAACTCTTAAAAGACCTACCGTTACAGACAAAATCTGCGGTAGGTCTTTTTCTTTTAACCTTTCGGGCGGTTTTCATAGCGCCAAAGTTCTTTTAGGATATTTTGCGCAACGTGCGCGGAGACGGCGGTATATTGTCCTTTTTTGCCTATCTTTAATAGGCTACCCACGTGCGAGAAGCCCAAAAAAGCAGGGGGCAGGTGCGTGACTAAATCGTCTATGTTGCGCACGACGACAAAATTTTTCCACCGCTCTTTGACCTTCTTCGTCCTTATCCCCCAAAAGACGCGAGGCGCGCCAAAGCCGTACCCCTCTATGACGTCGCGCAAATGGGGACGGTGATACCAGACGTATTCGTGACACAGCGACGCCAAAGCCCCGCCGTGCGAATACCCTGCAACGACTATTTTTCGTAAACTTTTATCCGCAATTTTATCCGCTAAAAAGGGCTCTATTTCTTTCCACACGCGCAAGAAACCGCGATGGGCAAACCATACCGTTTTTTCCATCCGCTTATACGGTTTAACGGGAAAATCGAGGTTGTCTTTCCAATCTCTCTTTCCATCCGAGCCCTCGAAAAAAATATACAGCGTATCTCCCTCTCTACGGGTGGCATAGTTGGCGGATACGCCTACTTTTTCGTACGGGATAGTCAGGCAAGTGGAAAAAAGTTGAAACAGCGTCATAATTCCCTCCCCTTTACTATATTCTGCGGGCAAAATTTTTGCGAAAGGCGCAAAAAAAAGGCAGTAATTAAGAACACGTATCTCTTAGGAGATGGTAAGTAAATGGATAGCGAATAGTTCGCTATCCATTTTATCATTAAAATCTATTCTATTTAAATAAATTAATGACGTTTTTCTTCTCCCTTACGGCATATTCGTAAGCAATTTTGGTCCCACTATTAGTTTTTGTTAAGGGAACGTAATTCTCATCATAATAAAATACGCAAAAATCACTATCGTTTATCATGGCTTGATTTCGCTCAATATAACTTGCTCTGCCTGCCACATACTTTGTTTCGTGTTCAAATTCTTCTTCAAAACCAAGTAAATGCACTTCTTTATTTAGAAAACGTGAATAAATTTTTTCACGTTCTTGTCTGTCAATCTCTAACGTGCAGCCTTCGCTTTTGCAAGTATAACACATCCTTTTTATATTTGAATATTTTTCTTTTAGTTCGCTCACCACCAAATGACAAAGGTCGTTAAAGTCGCTTCTACTACCAAACAAAAACGTTTGTACGTTACGATTAATAATCAAATCCTCTATACAATCTTTTACACTTTGCTTTAAGTTGTTGTTTGTATCAATCTTTCTATGACCAAAAAACGAACAAGTTTTATGTTTTTCCATAATAAAAAACTCCCAAAGTATTCGTTTTGAATACTCTCGCTAATCATTATAGCACATATTTATGTTTGAGCGTATTCAAAATTGAAATTTTGAGAAAAATTTATGTGCACGGCTTTCTTTTATAAAGTAAAGATTACCCTATAATTATTGTATTAGAACTATTCGAGGAGTTTTTATGGAAATAAAAGAGATTTTATCAAGAATAGGTTACGTAAGAAACAAGGCAAACTTATCGGCAAGAGAAGTTAGTTTAAGAATGGGGATGAGCCCACAATACGTTGCGCAATTAGAAAGCGGAAGAATTGTTTTAACCGTTGAAAAATTATTGCAGATTTTAGAGATTTGCGAGTTTCCTATCGAAAGGTTTTTTAGTGCTAACATTGCCGACTATAATATTGACAATGAATTAAAATTATTAATCGAATCATTACCATTAGATAAAAAGAAAAACATTATTGAATTTATAAAAAAGTAATATTTTTTAGAGTTTCCATTTCATCTAAAAAACAAAAAAGACAAGGCAGAGCCTTGTCTTTTTTTATAACGAGATTAAACTATTAAGTGTCTTTCATACACCTTTTCTTTTTAGAGGCAAGCCAGACAAGGCGCCCCGAAGAAGCGTACCGATAGAACGACACTCCTACCCCACTTCTTTTTAGAGCCGAGCAGGTCAAGGAGTGGCAAAGGAGCGTACAAAGAAGTACGTGACTGCGCCACGACGCAGAGATGCGACGGCTATAAGAAGAACACTTATTATTTCGTCTTGATATACTCGTCAATAGCCTTTGCCGCAACCTTGCCTGCGCCCATGGCTTTGATAACCGTCGCTGCGCCCGTTGCCGCGTCGCCGCCGCAATATACGCCGTCCAACGACGTTTTACCTACTTCGTCTACCGCAATTTCGCCGCGACGCAAGGTCACAAGCCCTTCCGTCGTCGCTTTGATAAGCGGGTTGGGAGAGGTGCCCAAGGACATAATGACGCAATCGACGGGAATGGTAAACTCACTACCCTCAATCACCTTAGGGGAACGTCTACCGCTAGCGTCGGGCTCGCCAAGTTCCATACGCACGCACTCGATACCGTTTACCCAGCCGTAGGAAGGGTCGCGGGGGTTGTCCGTAGGGGTCGCCAAAATTTTGGTCGGGTTGGTGAGCAAGTCGAAGATGATGCCCTCTTCTTTAGCGTGTTCGATTTCTTCCTTACGCGCGGGCAATTCTTCTTCGCCACGGCGGTAGATAATATGCACTTCCGCGCCCAAACGCTTTGCCGTACGCGCCGCGTCCATCGCCACGTTACCGCCGCCGACAACGGCTACACATTTGCCGTGTTGGATAGGCGTATGGCTACCGATAAGATACGCTTTCATAAGGTTGGAACGGGTCAAGAATTCGTTTGCCGAATACACCCCTTTCAAACTTTCGCCAGGGATATTCATAAACTTAGGAAGACCTGCGCCCGAGCCGATGAATACTGCCTCGAAGCCGTATTCCGTCTTTAATTCTTCAATCGTCAATACCCTGCCGATGACCATATTCGTTTCGATTTTAACGCCGAGGGCTTTTAAGTTCTCCACCTCTTGTCTTACGATTGCCTTAGGCAAACGGAATTCGGGGATGCCGTACACAAGTACGCCGCCCGCTACGTGCAACGCCTCAAAGACGGTGACGTCGTAACCCATTTTCGCCAAATCCCCTGCACAGGTAAGACCTGCGGGACCGCTACCGATAATAGCGACTTTATGCCCGTTTGCGGGGGCAGGTACGGGTTTTTCCGTGCAATTTGCATTGTGATAGTCGGCAACGAATCTTTCCAATCTGCCGATGGACACCGACTCGCAACCCGCTTTGATACCGCGGGTACATCTGCCTTCGCATTGGCTTTCTTGAGGGCAAACTCTGCCGCAAACCGCGGGCAAAGAACTGTCTTTTGCAATCACTTGATACGCGCCTTCAAAATCCCCTTCCGCTACTTTAGCAATAAAACCGGGGATGTCGATATTAACGGGACAGCCTTGTACGCAGGGCTTATTTTTACAGCCGATACAACGCTTGGCTTCGTCGATAGCCATCTCTGCCGTGTAGCCGAGGGCGACCTCTTCAAAGTTGCCGTTTCTGACCATAGGGTCTTGGGTAGGCATAGGGTTTTTCAAAGGGCTCATATTGAATTTTGCCGCCATATTATTGCACCTCCTTTTTGAAAAGGTTGCACGTCTCTTCCCTTTCGTGTGCCTCAAAATCGGCATACGTGCGAGAACGGCTCATCGCCTCGTCAAAATCGATTAAGTGGCCGTCGAATTCAGGACCGTCCACACAGGCGAATTTCATCTCGCCGCCGACCGTCAAACGGCAACCGCCGCACATGCCCGTGCCGTCAATCATAATCGGGTTCATACTCGCAATCGTCTTGACGCCGTATTCTTTCGTCGCCGCGCAGACGAATTTCATCATAATCAGCGGCCCGATGGTGATTACTTCGTCAAACTTCTCTCCTTTGGAGAGCATCTCGACAAGCGGAACGCAGACGTTGCCTTGTCTGCCTTGACTGCCGTCGTCCGTCATCAAGACAAAGTTCTTAGAGCAAGCCTTGAATTCCTCTTCCAAAATAATCAAATCTTGATTTCTAAAACCGATGATGGAGGTCACTTCACAGCCTTGCGCCGCAAGCGCTTTGGCTACGGGTAACGCAATCGCGCAACCGACGCCACCGCCCACTACGCAAACCTTTTTCAAGCCGTCCAAATGGGTAGGACGACCCAAAGGACCTACGAAATCGGGGATATAGTCCCCGACGTTTTTATGATTGAGCGCCTCCGTCGATCCGCCTACGATCTGGAAGATAATGGTAACGGTACCTTTCTCTCTGTCGTAGTCCGCAACGGTCAAAGGGATACGTTCCCCGTCGTCGTCCACGCGCAGGATAATAAACTGCCCGGGCAACGCTTTTTTTGCAACGAAGGGGGCTAAAATTTCCATCTTCGTAACCGTAGGATTCAGCGCTTGTTTGCTGACGATTTGATACATAGTATTTTTCTCCTTGTACTATCGTAAATGCGGTTGCGCCCACACGCAACCAGTTTATATTATATCACTTTTTTTGCAATTGTCAATTCTTTGATAAACCTATGCAAGAAAAAATTCTTTTTTTGTGTCTTTCCCCGTACCCTTTTCGTTTGCTTTTTTCAAAGCAAAGGCGTATAATGTGATAGATAAATGAATTTTTTCATTAAGGGAGACATTTTTACAATGGAAGCTTTTGAAATTTTACTGCCGTTAGCGCTTATCCTTTGTCTGACGAAACTGCTCGGTTTAGGGGCTCATAAGATAGGTATGCCCGCCGTCATCGGGATGTTGATTGCCGGCGTTCTAATCGGGCTTTTCCACTACGTCTTGCCCTCTCCGTTCTACGAAATGTTTTTCTCCGATGAGATAAAGAGCGTCCTGTCCGTCTTTGCAAAAATCGGCGTTGTCTTGATTATGTTCTCCACGGGCTTGGGTACAGACCTCAAACAATTAAAATCGGCAGGGAAAGCCTCCGTCGTTATCACCGCGTTCGGCGTAGTCGCGCCCATGGCGTTGGGTACGTTGGTTTCCTGGTTGTTCTTCCCTGCGGAAAGTTTGTTGCAACACCTCTTCTACGGCGCAATACTCACCGCCACGTCGGTATCCGTTACCGTCGCGACGTTGAAGGAACTTGGCAAACTCAACACCACCGTGGGCACGGCAATAGTCGCCGCCGCCGTCATCGACGACATTATCGGCATCGTCATTTTATCTATCTTGACTGGCTTCGCAGGGGGCGTAAGCAGCGTTTCAGGTACCTCCTTCCTGCCCGTTTGGTGGACAAACGCCGAGTGGTGGCTCGTTTGCTTGAAAATTCTCGCCTTTTTCGTCATCTCTATCGGTTTGGGCTTGCCGCTTAGAAAACTTTTTAACAAAATGGAACATAAATATCCGCACAATCGCCGCGTCCCCATCTTGGCTATTTGCGCGGCGTTCGTCTATGCTTACGTAGCAGAAAAGATTTTCGGCGTCGCCGATATTACGGGTGCATACATCGCAGGTTTAGTTTTAGGCGGCACGTTACAGGAAACCCCGTACGTGGAACTCAAAGCAGACATTTTGGGATATATGTTTTTCTCTCCTATCTTCTTTGCTAATATCGGCATGAATTTGGATTTTTCAGGCTTAACGGGAAGTTTCGTCGCTTTCGGTCTTTGCTACGTTTTAGCCGCCGTAATAGGCAAACTTGGCGGTTGTAGCACGGCTGGATTGCTTTGCAAATTCAATAAACAAGACAGTTTCCGCATCGGTTGCGGAATGATGGTACGGGCGGAAGTCGTGTTGATTTGTACGGAAAAAGGCATTTCCGCCGGATTGGTTTCTCCCGCCGTATATCCTTTCGTATTTATGATTATTATCATCACTTCCATTCTCGCACCCATTCTTTTAAAACTTTCTTACAAGAAAGAACACACGTTCTCTTCCACCCCCATCGAAAAACAAGTATAATTTCACTTTTGTAAAGGCGATATCAAAACAAGCGGTTGATTAGCAAGTTGCGACCTACCGTCATAAAAGGCAAGCAAGAGAAGCAAAACGGCAAGGGTATACCCTCTGCGGTATGCAACCGAGTCTTTTGCGTACTATTGCGTAAACTTTTATAAATCAACCTATGACAAGCAATCTGCCGTAGGAAAATACGAACAAGGCAAGGAGCGCGAGAAAAAGCGGAAGACGTGTACTAAACCGTACACAACTGAGGCTTGCCACAGCGCGGCACCGTATTGCGAAGTATTTATAGGCAGAAACCAACCAAGGGCTTTAACAGAGTCTTTCAAAAAACGGCGGATTTCGCCGTTTTTTTATGCCGTTTTTTCTTTTTTGCGTGCGTTTTTTTACATTTTGCTATTGACAGCAGTCGCGTACGCGTGTTATAATAAATTTTAGCACGTAGTAGTTTTTTGTGTTGTAGTGGAAAAATTTTTTTAAGGGGTTGTTTTTATGAGCGAACAAGAATTGCAGACCGTAGAACCCGACGTAGAGGATACGCCTGTTGAAACGGTAGAGGAAACGTCCGTTGCGGAATCCGCACCTGCTGAAACGGCGGAAGCGCCCGTAGAAGAGACGACGGAAGAGACGGCGGAAGCGCCCGCGGAAGAGGCGGCGGAAGAAGAGGTTAAAGAGCCCGAAACAACCGAACCCGCATTGAGCCCGAAAGAAGCGCGCAGACTTGCCAGAAAGCAAGAAAGAGAAGAGCAAGAAAGACAAAGACTTGCCGCCCTCGCGGCAGCCAAAGCCAAGCGAGAAGAGGAAAAGAAGAGAAGAAAAAAAGTCTCTCCTTTGTACGAAAAGTTATTCCGCTTGTTTAGTAGCAAAACGGCACAAATCGTATTCGTCGTTGCCGTCATGCTTCTCGCCGCTTTCTCTATGTTCTTGATGGACGATTATAACCACGTCCGTCTGGAATATTTTTCTTGGCTGGAAGACAATTTCTTTGGCAACCTATTGCAAAAGATGAACGTAAAACGCGACCTTGTAGAAGGTGGTTGGCTGATTTTCCTTTCGCTGTTTGCCGTCATTCTCGTCTTTATCATCGTCGGCTCGTTTAGAAAGAAACTTGTGGATAAAGCGGTTGAAAAACACGCGAAAGATTTTAAATCGAAAAGTAGCGCTAAAGCATTCTACAATTTCTGGTTCTTCTTTGTCGTAGTCGTTGCAATCGCAGCAGTAATCTTCGTTCTCTATATGTTGGGCGTATACGATCCTTTGTGGAAAGCCAACGTTGACGGCGTCCTTCCGCCCGATATGGGAGAAGTTGCCCTTAACCTGCTCTATCTTATCCTGCTTTGCGCGATTTTCATCCTACTTATTCCTATCGTGCTGTTTATCCTTTCGCTTATCTTGCACCTCGTCTTCTCCCTCTTTGGATGGTTTGCGGCGATGGTGAACCAATTTAGAAGAAATATGGACGTAGAAGTCCCTGTGGAACTCGCCGAAGGCTATGAAGGCGTAGGCGGTAGCGGCGGCGCGGGCGGCGGCGACGTCACCGGTTCCGTAGACATCGAAGAACCCGTCAGCATTGAAGTTGACGAACCCATCAAAATCCAGGAAGAGCCCGCTCCTCCTCAAGTACTCGGTAAAGAAATCTTCCCTTCCCTCGTCCGTATCGACGACGCCTATCCCGAAGTGGAAAAGGTGGAAAACAACGCCGAAATATCGTTGGAAGAATTCTGTCTCCAATTCCAAGCGTATGCCATCAGCCGTAAAATCTATTACGAATTGCCTATGCTCCGCTCCTTCCTTGCAGGGTTGTCCGCGGCAAGACTTATCATCTTGGAAGGTCTATCCGGTACGGGTAAATCTATGTTGCCCCGTATGTTCTGTGAATTTACCAATTCTAAGTCTTTCTTTGCTCCCGTACAGGCTACGTGGAGAGACAAGAGCGATATGCTCGGGTATTTCAGTGAATTTACCAAGTCTTTCAAATCTACCGACTTCTTGAAAAACCTGTACGAAGCGTCTTACACGGATAGAGTCAACCTCATGGTTCTCGACGAAATGAACATCTCCCGTATCGAGTATTATTTCGCCGACTTCCTCTCCATTTTGGAATATCCCCCTGAAGATTGGAAGGTACGCGTATTCGAGCCCGTTCTCGGTCAAGAATTGCCCAATAAGTTGCCCGACGGTTACGTCTCCATCCCCGAAAACACCTGGTTTATCGGTACGGCAAACACGGACGACTCCACCTTCACTATCACGGATAAGGTTTACGACCGTGCTATCGTGCTGGATTTCGCAGAGAAATTCTCGCCTATTACCAGCAACTACACCAACACCCCTATCAAAATTGATTACGCAACCTTAAAGAGCATGTTCGTTGCGGCGCAAAACGACTCTACGAAACGCTTGAGCAACACGGACGAAGAGAAGTTCGCTAAGATTTGCGACTTCGTTGCAGAATCTTTCGACCTTCGTTTCGGCAACCGTATTATGGTACAAATCAGCAATTTCGTACCCGTATACGTAGCGCTCGGCGGCACGAAGGAAGAGGCGCTCGACTTTATGTTCGCCAGAAAAGTTTTGCGTAAACTCAACGGTGCGTTTGAAGACGACGTCAAAGATAAATTGATTGCGCTCTTGAAACTTTTGGCTGTAACGTACGGCAAAGGCACCTTTAAAGCAACGGAAAAAGCCATTGCTAAAATCTTGAAGAGGTTGGTCTAATCTATGTCACAGGAATCGAAAAAAGTATTAAGTTCGTTCACGCGGAAGTTGGCCAATTGCCGTAACACCGTATCTGTCAAAAACCTCGTAGAATATTTCGAGGGCGGCAAATACGGGTACAGCATTGACGACGGTATCCCTACCGTCGTCACCAACGACTTTGCGTTTGCCGACGATATCGCCAATCTCGTCACGCATATCCGCGCGATCTTTAAATCCCCTAGACTTTTCCTTAAAAAGGAAAACATTATCCAAAACGTCTCCGTCGCTACCAAAATGGACGTTCAATCCATGCAGGCGACTTATCGGGACGACAAAAACTGGAAGGTGGACGGCGGAGAACCGCACCCTGAACTCGTACACACGTTTGCCTATGAGGACAACTACGCCATCTACGAAAACAGATTCGTTTGCGCCCTCATCGACGCCGTATACGATATCGTCAGCAAAAAGGTCAACCAACTTTGCTGGAACTTCGATACCCTCAGCGGTAAAATCAAGTCTCATAAGGAAATCCCCTTTAATAGCGTAGAATTTTTGCAATTCGCAGACGCGCAAGAGGGCATCCCTTTGCTCGTCGCCAACGACTCTCCCGAAGTGAACGTCGTAGGCTCCTTGATTAAGTCGAAAAAACGCTTGCAATCCCTGCGCGGCAGAGAATTGTACGTCCAATGCAAGAAGGCGGAAAAATTCAGTTTGAAGAGCGTGCGAAACACCAACATCTTGACTTTCGACGCCGACTACAATTTCTGCTATAATTTCTACCTCAATTATCTTTACAGAGAACCCGTCTTGGCTACGCCCAAGCAAATGTATTTCAACTTTGTCAACGTCAACCTCTTCCGTGCCCTCACCCTTTGCGGGTACGAATTGGTCGAAAAAGACGCCACCATATCCGTCTCTAACTCGATTAAACTTAGATACAACGAGGTGGCGTTTGCCAACGACCTGTTTACGATTACCGTCAGCCCCACCGAAGAAGGGAACTTGACCCTCAAAGTAAAAGCCAACCCCGACTTCAGCGAAAGCACCTTCACGGTGTACGTCGTAGACAAGGGCACGGTTACGGAAAATAGAGAATTCAGCGGTATCAACGCCTACGCAAGAGAACTCAATGAAAACAGGGACGAATCGGTCACGCGGGCATTTTTAGTCAGCGACTATTCTCCCGTCAAAGAGACCAACGCTTTCTTCGTAGAGCCTTCTTACGCCGACGCCGTCAAACGCTTGCAAGACTTGGTGAAAAGTTGTACGATGCTGGCGGAAGGGTCCTTCTATATCCACTCTCGTATCTGTCCCGTCTGCGGCAGCAACTTGGTGGCACCCGACGGCAACGACTACACTTGCGCCCTTTGCGAAAGCACCTATCATATCTTTGGGTACGGCTCTAAGATGTATTTGTGGTTGAAACTGCTCCCCGACGTAAAAACGGGTGAGGCAAAGACGAAATCGGGTGAAAAAGCGCCCGCTAAACCCACTAACTTCCGCATCCATTTGCGCGTAGAACAACCGGAAAAGAAAGACGAAGCGCCCGTGGAAGACGCTAAAATCGACGAACTCCCTTTCTTGGAAGAAACGCCTGAAGAGTTGGAAGAAAACGTAGCGCCCGCAGAAGAGCCTGCAACGGACGTCGAATTCCCCACGGTAGAAATCATCGAGGAAGAAACCGCAGAGGACGTCGAAGAAACGGTTGTGGAAGAACCCGTCGAAGAAACGGTAGAAGAGACCATCGAAGCACCTGTCGAAGAGGCGGTAGAAGTCGTCGAAGAAGAAACCGTAGAAGAAGCACCCGCTGAGGAACCTATCCAAGAAAAAGCCCCTCAGCGTATGCGCGTGCGTCTGCACGTCCGTCAAAAAGAAAACGCGCCCGAGGCAGAGGCAGTCCCTGCCCCTGAAAAGGACGACGAGGCGGAACTGGATATCGTTTCTTGATAAAAAAATTGAAAAGACCTTTGCAATTTTGCAAAGGTCTTTTTTTGTTACCAACGCGGTATTTCGTTTAAAATTAAGGACACGCCGTCGCCTACGTGCCGCATTCCCGGTACGATAGGATGATGCAAGGGCTTTTGCAGCGTTTCTCCTCTTTTGATTTTTTCTATCAAAGAAAAGTACTTATACACCGTTTCGATTGCAGGCATTTTTTCGCCGTGGGCAGGGTAAATCACTTCTACCCCCTCCCTTTCAAACTGATTTTTCAGCGACCGCAAACTTTCTTCAAAGGTAGAAAGCGTCGTGGATTCTCTAAGTTGCAACCAGACGTACTTGGAAAGCGTATCCCCCGTAAAACAAGCGCCACTCCCCTCGTCGATAAAGCAGCAGCAGCCTTGGGAGTGCCCCGGCGTATGCACGATAAGCAACTTTCTCCCGCCCAAATCAAATTCCGTGCGACCCGCAAAAAATTTGGGCAAGGGTCTATCCGCCTCTACCACCGATTGCGGCGGCAATAAAAACTCTCTTTCTTCCTCATCCAAAACAGGAGGTGTAAAACGGGCGAAATTGGTCGCTAAAAAGGCTTTGTCGTTGCTTTCGTACCAAATCCCTTCGTCCGCTTCGTGGACGTAGGCTTCGTCGAAAAAACGAGCGCCCAACGCGTGGTCGATATGCGCGTGCGTAATCAGCACGGTGACGGGCTTGTCCGTATATTTTTTTATCAATTTATCCCAGCGTTTCCCGCCGTATCCGCTGTCGATGAGCGCCGCTCTTTCTTTGCCCACCAGCAAGTATACGTATACCTGCCCCATAGGTCCGTAGTCGCAAAAGCGGTAGGTGTCTTTGTATAACTCTTCTCCGTCCATAATTCCCTCAAAAAAAGTATATGCCTTTTACTCGGCTTTTTTGCGCTCGATTTTTTGCAGACGCAGTAAGCGAAAACGATTAAACCGTTGCAGCAGTACAAACAACGTATCGAATGCCGCCGCAAACAAAGAAGTGAGTATATAAACGAGTAAATCGATTGGGTCGTACGTCAAAAAATAAAAACCTATAGGCAAAAAAGAGAGCAAGGCAATCGTTTCGTGCACCGCCTCCGCCTGTAAGGTATTTTGGATAAGTTGCTCAATAGTCAACTGCTTGATATCAAACTTTTTCGGGTTGTAAGTAGGCAGACACCCCTTCCAACTTTTCAGCCGCAAAAAAGCGTATAATTTTTGCTCGCAAGCCCTTTCCCGAAACCAACGTCCGTCCGCCTGTAATCTACGAAAAAACAACGTTTCGATAACATAGCCGACAAAAAGACGCATCGCAAAATGGTAAAATACCGTACCGCTCGTCAACAAAAAAGTCAGCGTCCAACCCTGCGGCATATGGGCGTGAAAAATAACCGCCGCCACAAACGCTAGTCCCGAGAACAAAGAAAATAAATTAAATAAGCAAGCAAAAGCGTTCTTAGACTTTTTCATCCAAACACTCCAGCAACTGCGAAGGCATATCGATCAACGTCGTCGCGCCGTTTTTTACCAAAAAGTCTCTATCTTTAAACCCCCAAGTGACGGAAACGCAGTCCACCCCTGCCGCTTGCGCTGTCAAAATATCCACTTCGCTATCGCCAACGTACAGCGTTTCTTCTCTTTCTACACCCATCTCTTTCATCACGGCAAAAAGCGCGTCTGGCGCAGGTTTTTTTCTCACCCCCGCCGCCTCGTTTTCACCGACGGCAAGAGGGATATACTCCCCAAAATACGCCTTGACGAGCCGCTTGGTCGCAAAGTCCGCTTTGTTGGACAGCACCGCCGTCTTCATCCCCGTTTCCTTTAAAGTGGCAAGCAGGGACATAATCCCTTCGTAAGGGGCGGTCTTGTCCTGACAATGCTCGGCGTACGTTTCTTTAAAAGCCTGCAACAATCCGTCGAAATAGGGATTGGGCGAAGCGCAACGCTTCATCAACATCTGTATCCCGTCGCCGACAAAGGCACGGACTTCCTCTCGTGTACGCGCGGGCATACCGTGTTTTTGCAACGAAGCGTTTGCCGCGAACGTCAAGTCGTCCAACGTATCGAGCAGAGTGCCGTCCAGGTCAAACGCCACTAATTTATATCTCATAATACCGCCTTAATTGCCTGTACTGCTTCAGCACGGTTTTCGCTACCCGTCTTTTCGTAAATCGCAGAAATATAATTTCTCGTCGTCCCTTCGCCGAGTTTCAGCGCGGCGGAAATTTGACGATTGGTAAACCCTTCGAAAAGCATCAACGCAATCTCTACCTCACGCTCTGAAAATCCAAATGCACGCTTGACTTTAATCTCCCTGTCGTTGGAGACGTTGATGGCGGCGTCGGCGATCCTTTTGGCGATTTTCGCAGGCAAAATGGTATCCCCTGCATAGGCGTTTTTCACCGCGTCGATAATCGCCGCGGAACTGATGTCCTTGAGCAAATACCCGCTGGCGCCGTGATTGATTGCGTTTAAAATATAATCGCTGTCGTCAAAAGTTGTAAGCGCCACGACTTTAACCTTAGGATACGTTGCTTTGATCCGCTGGGTAGCAACGACGCCGTTCATATTGGGCATACGGATATCCATCAGCACGACGTCCACCGCCTGCTTTTCCATAATTTGCAACGCCTCGAATCCGTCGGCGGCTATCCCTACGACTTCAATACCGCCGTCCGTTTCCAATACGCTCTTAAGTCCTTCCGTCAAGTCCGTTTGGTCGTCTGCCAGCAATACTTTAATTTTCATCTTTTTTCCCTCCGTCCATCACTTTGTCCTGCGCTATCACAGGCAACGTCAACCGTATCTCAAACCCTTCGTCAGGTTCGCTATAAAAGACAATGGCACCACCGAGTGCTTCCGCCCCTTTGCTCATCCCCGATAAACCAAATCCTTTTTCTAATTTTTCCGTCTCTAACCCCACACCGTTGTCGGAAAGCAAAAACTCTATCTTGTCCTCTTCTTCTTTCAACTCAAAATAGAACGCCGTCGCACCGCCGTGCCGCAAGCCGTTAGAAACGCCCTCTTTGAGGGTATTGCATAAAAATCGATATTTCTCGTCGTCCACCGTCACGTCGTCTACCGAGTGGCGTATGGTCACGTTAGTCCCGTCCGTAGACTGCGCGATAATTTCCAGGAGCGCCGTCTTCAGGGTTGGTTTCCCTAAACTACCCGACAACAAATGCACGCTTTCACGCAGTTCTTCCAACGCGTGTTTTGCCTGCAAGTTTGCCGCGACAATTTTTTGTTTTGCCGACGACGGGTCCTTTTCGATAATCAGTTTTGCCGCCTCCGTCTGCATAATAACGGTAGTGATAGAGTGACCCGCCGTATCGTGAATATCTTTAGCGATACGTTGTCTTTCTTGAAGAGCCGTCACCTCTGCGAGTTCGTCATACGCTTCTTTCAAACGGGCATTGCTTTCGTCCAAATCTTTCATCGCCTTCCGCAAACGCAAAAATTGGCGATAAAAGCCAAGCAAAAAGTTAACCACAATAAAGTGTACCGTCAGGTATACGAGCGCCTCAAACGACTGCGTCAGTAGCGTCATCAAAGGTACGGACTCATGTAACAATACATTGGTCACGGCATACGCCGCCAAATACAGAGGCACACCGATCGTAAACACCAAAACGGAAACCCGTTTTTTCTTAGCGCTCAAATAAAACTCCGTCAACGCCAAAATGTATAAAACAGGCACGTACGAACTACCCGTAGTGGCAACCAAGCCAAAAATACATAACAAGGAGGCAATATACAGCGCAACTTTAAAAGCCGCTTTTTTAAATACGAACAGGGTCAATCCTTCGCTGACGAGCAAACCGAGCAACGCACCGCTGGTAGCGATGATACGCCAATTCGCCGCCGAATCTTCTAAAAGTTGAACAACGATTAGACCTGCTTCAAAAACCAGCAACGCAAAAATCAGCGCTTTGCCCACCGAAAGCATGCGCTTTTCTTTTTTTAAGCCGAATCGCTCGAAGAACTTAGTCGTCCTAGCCTTCCAACTCGGCTTCATTCGTTCCTCTTTTTGTCCTTTTTCTTCCCCGTTCATCTCAATCCTTTATGACGCCGACGTATCCGCCGTCCCGTTTCTCAATCGTCGCCTTGTCCAAGTCCTTTTTAAACACGTTGGGAAAATCCCTCGGGACGTCGTCTAAATATCTCTTCGACGCATCGGGTAAACCGATTTTCTTGACCTTGTTAATCGAATACTGTTCGAAAATACGTTTCATCTCTCCCGCACTGTAGTAACTGTACATCCCACTCTTCGTCACAATTACGTGGTCGCACAACAATACGTTATGAAAAGAGCAAACCAACTGACAAATACGCGTCATTTCATTGTCTTTTATAGACGGGGTCAAGTTGCCGCTAGGATGATTATGTACGGCGATAATACCGCTAGGTAAATTTTGCAAAATCATTTCGGTAAACACCGTAGGTTCTAACGATACGCCCTGCTCATCCCCCAAAAAGCGACGGCGAGAGCACACTTCGCCTTTGCCGTCCAACAAGTAAAAATCTAATACTTCCCTCTCTAAGTTTTCATAATGGTCGCGAACGTGCCCTATAAACGCCTCCGCATCGTAAGATTCCCATATGGAAGCCGAACGCTCCTCGTGGCTTTGCGGTGTGCCAATCACACAAAGCCCCAGCACGTGCAAAAAGAGCGCCGCTTGTTCGCCTATCCCTTCTACCTCTTGCAATCTTTGCGGGTCTGTCAATAAAATTTTTCTAATACTACCGAATTCGGCAAGCAATCGATGGGCTAAATCGTTGGTATTGCGCCGCTTGAACACGTAAAATAACAGCAATTCTAACAACTCGTGCTCAAACAGGTTTTCCCTCTCTAATTTCTTGATCAATCTTTGTCTATGACCGCTATGGTCCTTTTCGCCTAACGTCCCCATACCGATATTGTAACACACTTTTTGACTATTGTCAAAAACAACAAGGAAAAAATCCTCTTTTTCTCCTTTTTTTTCGTATTTTCTTTACCTAATGAAAAAAATGTTGTATAATACAAACAAAGGGGGATAAGTTATGGCGCACTCAATGGATCTTTACTTTGAACAAACGGTGGAAAGCGTGAGGGAAATGGTCAAATTCGACTCCTCTTACAAACAGGAGGAAGGTTATCCTTTCGGCAAACAAACCGCAGAGTGCTTGCGCGCCTTTTTGGCGCTTGCCTCTTCTTTCGGCTTTCAAACGCGCAACTACGACGATTACGCAGGAGAAATCACCTTTGGAGAAGGGGAAGAACTGGCTATCCTTGCGCACCTCGACGTCGTACCTGCAGGCGGAGGCTGGAAATATCCGCCCTTTGGCGCCGTCGTCAACGACGACGTAAGCGCAGGCGGGGTCAAAGGCAAAAAAATTTGGGGACGGGGAACGATGGACGACAAAGGTCCCGCCGTGTCTTGCCTGTACGCCTTAAAAGCGCTCAAAGACCAAGGCTTTTGCCCGAAGAGAAAAATTAAATTCATCTTGGGCTGCAACGAAGAAAGCGGCTGGAAATGTATCGACCACTACAAGGCGCACGCCGTGATGCCGAAAGAAGGATTTACCCCCGACGCCGATTTTCCCGCTATCTACGCAGAAAAAGGGATTTTGCATCTCCTCGTATCCTTCCCGTTATCGGGAAAAGACTGTCTTTTCTTAGAGGGAGGAAAAGCCGCGAATATGGTCTGCGACGAAGTCCTTGCACGCCTGTCTAAACGGGCAGGAAACGCCCTTGCGCTCTTTCAAAATCCCATCCAAAACACCACCCTCTCCTACGACAACACCACAGGTTACCTGCGCGCGATAGGAAAATCGGCACACGGCTCCACGCCCGAAAAAGGCGCCAACGCTCTGTACGCCCTATTGGCTTTTTGGAAGGAGTTTGACGACGGGGCAAAACAAGCGTACGACGCGCTTGTCTTAGACGCGCTGGGGTTGACAAACTTGCAAGACGAAACGGGCAAATGTACCCTGTCCGCAGGAAAAGCGATCTTGGTGCAAAACGTCTTGAACGTGACCTTGGACGTGAGATTCCCTGCCACTTATAAAAAAGAAGACGTCTTAACCCTTTTTAAACAAGGCGGCGTGGAGGCAAAAGAACTTAGTTATCAAGCCCCCTTGTACAATAGCAAAACGGATGGTCTCATCACGACCCTGCTGGGGGTATACAACCAAATTACGGGCAAAAACGCCCTGCCTATTGCTATCGGCGGCGGCACGTACGCGAGGGCTATCGAAAAGGGTTGCGCTTTCGGGCCTGAAATAGAAGGAGACGAAGTCACTATCCATCAGCCCAACGAATACATCACCTTTGAAAGGCTGAGACTCTTAAACCGAATTTATTACGAGGCAATCAAACGGCTTTGCGAATAATAAAAATCACCCGGATTTTCGTCGGGTGATTTTTTCACGTTTTTTATTGGTTTTGCATATAGTAAGCGTATACGGCGTCGGCAACTTTCAGCCCGTCTGCCGCGGCAGAGGTTATCCCACCGGCATACCCTGCGCCCTCACCGCACGGGTACATATTTTTCAAAGATATCGATTGCATATCCTCGCCTCGCTCAATCCGCACGGGAGAACTCGTCCTGCTTTCCACCCCCGTTAGAAGAGCGTCTGGGCGGGCAAAACCTTTGAGTCTTTTGTCCATATCCGTCAATCCTTCTTTGAGCGCCTTGACGATGACGGGCGGCAAAACCTCCCGCATATCCGCAAAGGCTGTGCCCGCTGCATAGGACGGCAAGATTGCGCCAAACCGACTGCTTTCTTTGTCCAATAAAAAGTCGCCTACGAGTTGCACGGGCGCGGCGTAAGTTTTTCCGCCTGCTTGAAAAGCCGCCCTTTCTAACGTCCGTTGATACTCAATCCCCGCCAAGGGATGTGCGGAAGCAAAATCTTCCTTTTTGACCTGCGCTATCAAAGCGGCATTGGCGTTTTTTTCATCCCGCGCATAATTACTCATCCCGTTGACGACCACCCCGCCTTCTTCGCTGGTCGCCGGCATCACGACCCCGCCCGGACACATGCAAAAGGTGAAGGACGCGCGCTCGCTTCCGTGAGCAACGAGTTTGTAATCGGCAGGGGGCAATTTAGCATAATTCTCCCCGTATTGTGCCCTGGAAATATCCGCCTGCAAATGCTCGATACGAAGCCCGACGGAAAATTCTTTTTGACTGAGCGCCACCCCTTTTTCGTACAATTTTTCAAAAGTATCCCGCGCGCTATGACCGACGGCAAGCACCAAGGAAGACACGGCGAAAGTCTCCTCTTTACCCGTTTTTAAGCACTTCGTGCTTATCTCCTCTACTTTTCCGTCTTTGATAACAAAATCGGTCAGTAAGGTGTCGAAAAAAACCTTTCCGCCTCTTGCCAAAATATCCTCTCGCATCCTTTTGACGATACCGCGTAAATTATCGCTACCCAGGTGGGGTTTATTCAGCCATAAAATCTCTTTGGGCGCGCCGTACTTGACAAAAGTCTTTAAGACGGCGCGGTTAAACGCGCTATGCGTTTGGGTATTGAGTTTCCCGTCCGAAAAAGTCCCCGCGCCGCCTTCGCCAAACTGTACGTTGCCGTTGACGTCTAACGCCTTCGTCCCAATAAACGCCTCTATTTTTTTGGCGCGTTCTTCCACGCAGGGACCCCGTTCTATCACGATAGGTAAAATCCCTCTGTCCAACAGCCGCAAGGCGCAAAAAAGCCCCGCAGGTCCGCTACCCACGACAACTACCGGGTTTTGCGGCAATTTTGCCTTTGGCAATTTTTCCAATATTTCCTCTGCTTCCGCGTGCGGCTTGTCGTCAAACTCTATCGTGTAGATATAGCGTAAGTTTCCCTTGTCGCGGGCGTCCAACGATTTTTTACGGATGGCAAAATAGGCGGGCTTCTTTTTGAGCGATTTTTCCGCTATTTTGACAAGTTCCGCCTCTTTTTTATCTATCCCAAGTTTTACGTCCGAAAGCACCCGTAACGCCATACCTGCCCCCTACTTTTGATTGAGTTCGTCCGCTACGATACGAGCGGAAGCATACGCCCATTGCAAATTGAACCCTCCGCAAGGACCGTCCACGTCCAAGATTTCGCCCGCAAAATACAGCCCTTTTGCTTTTTTGCTTTGCAAAGTCGGTTCTATCTCCGCAAGGGGAATCCCCCCTTTGGTTACTTGCGCATAATCAAAACCCAAACTGCCCGTCACAGGCAACGCAAATCTTTTTACCACCAGCGAAACGGCTTGTTTTTCTTCCTCGGCGCGGCGTAAAATAGCCCTACCGATTTGGTTGTTGACGACCCCGCAAAGCAACTCCTCTTTGCCGTATTTATCTTTTTTCTCCTCTAAAAAGGCGCGCAAATCAGGCTCGGTGACCGTCGGGGCTAAATCGAGCACAAGGCAAACTTCCCCCCTTTCTATTTTATCGGCGATATACGCGGAAAGGCGGAAAATCGCGTCGCCCGAAACGCCGTATTCGGTAAAGATGACGTCACCTTGCAAAGAGAGGATTTCCTCTTGCTTGACGTAGACGCGCACTACGCAATCCTGCGCACGAATCCCCTTCAACGATTTCGTCCAACGGGTATCCGTCTTGAGTTGCACGAGGGATGGATACAGCGGCGTCAAAGTGTGCCCTAACCCGCCAGCCAAGCGATAACCGCCTCCGTCCGTACCGAAGTTTTTCGCCGCCTTGCCGCCCGCACAAAGCAGGACGTTTTCTGCCCAATATTTCTTCTCTTCTCCCGCCGAGAGGACAGTCAACAAAAAGCCTTGCTCCCTCTTTTCTATCCCTTGTACGACGCTGGAAAGACGCACGTCTACGCCGCGGGCAGAAACCTCGCGACGAAGTAAGTCGGTGAGAGAGGACGCCTGCCTAGACGCAGGGTACACCCTCCCCCGTTCGTCCGTCAAACAAAGCCCGCCGAGCGAACGTAAAAAGTCTACAAGACTTTGACTGTCGTATTTTTGCAAAATTCGCCTTGCAAATTCCGCCCCTCTTTCGTCAAAGGAAAAGTACGGGGTATCCGTTACCCCGCGGTTGCTGACGTTCCCTTGACCGTTGCCCGTAGCGGACAATTTTTTTCCGACGCGGTCGAGTTTTTCAAAGAGGACAATTCTCTTATTTTTCGTTTGTAAATGCGCCGCGCAGATGAGCCCTGACGCGCCGCCGCCGATAATGGCTGTCTTGATTTTTTCCATAGCCTTTTTATTGTATCTCATTTAGATAATTTTGTCAAATTTTTTAGAAAAAAGGTTTAAAAAGAGAGCATCCCTGTTTGACTTTTTAGTTTTTTTATATTAAAATATGGGTACGAAAAGATAAATTAATTCATTATTCGATAAAAGGAGATTTTTATGGGACTTAGCAACTTATGTGTAAACCTTTTTGGGTTTGAAATCGACCTCATTTGGTTGATTATCGCAGGCGCCGTTTTGGCGGGCATTATCTTGACGATTATCATTATCGCCGCCGTTAATGCCAGCAAAAAGAAAAAAGCCGCGAAAATCGCCACTTATGAGGCAGAAAAGAGATTGAAAGCAGAACAACAAGCCAAAGAAGAAGCGGAACAAGCGAAAAAACGCGCTGCGGAAAGAGCCGCCGCTGAAGCGGAAGCGCAAAGAATTGAAAAAGAACAAGAAGCCGCCGCAAAAAGAAAGAAAGCCGCAGAAGAAAGAAAGGCAAAAGCAAAAGCCGAAGCGGAAGCAGAAGCAGCAAGAGTAGCCGCTGAGGAAGAAGCAAAAAAACAAGCCGAAGCGGAAGCCGAGGCGAAAAAGCAAGCCGCTGCCGAAAAGAGAAAGAAAACTTTAGAAGAAAAGAAAGCAAAGGCAGCAGCCGAAGCGGAAGCCGCAAGAATCGCCGCGGAAGAAGAAGCAAAGAAACAAGCCGAAGAAGAGGCGGCGAGAGTAGCCGCCGAGGAAGAGGTGAAACAGCAAGCCGAAGAAGAAGCAAAAAAACAACCGGAAGAAAAACCCGTCGAAGAAAAGGCAAAGAAAGAACCTGCTAAAAAAGCGGAAAAACCCGCTACCAAAGGTAGCCGTTATAGCGGGAAATGGATTATCTACAAAGTCGTCACCGAAGGAATGGACGAAGAAGAGATGTATTTCTTTGAATTGCACGCATCCAACGGCGAAAAATTGCTTTCCAGCGAAGAGTACACCTCTCAACAAGGGGCTTTACGTGGGATTGAAACGCACAAAGCCAATATCGAAAAAGGCAATTTCCGCGTAGGTCTTTCTAAGAAAGGGGACTACATCTTCAAACTTTTGAACGGTAAAAACACCCTTCTTTGCACGGGCGCTAACTACCCCACCAAACTCCGTTGTGAGAGCGCGGTTGAATCGGTAAAACGTTTCGCCGCTACCGCAGTCGTTGACGAAAAGGTACAAGAACTTGTCCTCAAAGCCAGCGAAGAAGACGATTTCACCGAACACGTAGAAAAGGTTGACGAAAGTTACGTTGGAAAATGGATTATCTCCGTCAACAAAGCGGAAGACAGCGACGAAAAAGCGTACTACTTTGAGTTGTTTGCCAACAACGGCGAAAAACTCCTTTCCAGCGAAGAATATTCTTCTTACGTAGGCGCCGTAAACGGTATCCAAACGCACAAGACGAATATCGAGAAAGGGAATTTCCGTATTACCCTCACCAAGCGCGGCGACTATATCTTTAAATTGCTCAACGGCAACGGGCAACTCCTTTGCCTTGGCGAACACTACAAATCCAAAGCACGTTGCGAAAGCGCGGTTGAGTCGGTCAAACGTTTTGCCCTCAATGCGCCCGTCCTCACCGACAGCGACGAAGTGAAAGCGTAATTTATTGCATTTTAAAAGCCTTCCTCAGCGGAAGGCTTTTTTGTTTTATTCGGCAAGCAATTCGTCCGTCAACGCCAACACTTCGTCGGCGTATTTTTTCTTGCGGGATTTGAGTATCTTTTTGTAAAGGAACCAGTTTGCCGTAACCATGGCTATCCCAACCGCTCCTATCGCAATCCCCATAGGCATCGCAAAAGACAACGCCGCACCAATGACTTTCATTGCAAAACACATCCCCGTACCCAATACGAGCGCCCCTATCGTCCCAAACGTATAAGCGAAAATTTCCGCAGGTGTTTTCACCTTTGCATTAAGCGTCAACAACGTCTCCATCTTGCTTTGCTCTTTGGGCATATACTCCTCTTGAATTCTTCTAACTGCCTCTTTTTCATTATCAGACATAATTTTATCTCCTCCGTTTTGTCGTACGCCCTTATTATACGGAGAGGAAGTTTCAAAATAGCAAAGAAAAAGTTAACGTTTTGTAAAGAAAGGTAAAGGTTTTGTAAAAACAGCGTTTTTTTGATAGCACCCCCAACCACCGCAATCGCCTTTCCCTATAACAACTCCTAAAGAAAAAGGGCAACAATATTGTGTCAATCTCGTGGAACTCCACGAGATAATATTTTTAGCAACGCCTATAATATTTTCGTGGAACAACGATAAGAAACTCCACGAAGGTGATTATATGCATATAAACGACGCAATCGTTAAAAGGATTGAAGAAATTTGTAAAGAAAAAAATATAAACGTATGTGAAACGGCGTTAAACGGTGGAAAATCACCCTCCGCTATATACGATTTGATTAAAGGTAGAACAAAATGCTCTAAAGTGTCTACAATAAAAGCCTTTTGCCAAGGCGCAGGAATCACTTTATCTGAATTTTTTAATAAAGACTATTTTAATGATTTTGAAGAATAAGCAATAAAAAATAAAAGTCACGGGTTTGCCTGTGACTTTATTTTTGTACTAAAATTATACTTTGTATATTGAATACTAACTTTACAAGAAAAGACCTCAGCGGCTTTTTTAATCGTGTAACAGTTCTTCGGCGAGGCGGACGATTTCCTCTCCGTATTTTTTCTTCCCACTCTTTATCAAGGCGTGATGGACGGGATACGCCGCAATCATCGGCAGGCAACCTACCGCCATACAAACAATCCCCCACAGCCAAATACTCCACTCCAAAATCATCGTAAGCCCAAGCCCGAACAACAAACAGCCCGCAACGCCCAGCACCAAAGAGACTATCGTCGCCGTATTTTTCACTTTGCCGTCCAGCGCTTTAATGCGCTCCACTTTGCTTTCTCCGCTAGGACTTTCTTCTACGTACTGTCTGCGGATACTTTCTATCTTTTTCTTTTCTTCTTCCGTCGGCGCGGAATAGGTATACTCAAATTTCTCCATTTTCTGCCTCTTTCATTTCTCTTTTGATTTTTATCGAATTGATGATCATATACACGCCCAGCGACATTGTCAATAGACAAACCACGCTGCCTGTCGCCGCGTTTGCCGCGGCATAGCCGCCGCCCGTCCCATAGGAAAACAAGAGCGCCGTCTGCAACGAGAAAATGGAAACCATCCCGTCCGCAAGTGAAATATTGCGGACGGCGCGCAAAGTCAAATCTTGGTGTTTACGCGCTTTCAACGCCCCCAAAATTGCCATCGTTATCTTATAAAAGGCATACGCGGCAAAAGCAATAACCGCGATACTGTCTTTCTCAAACGACTTATCCAAATAAAAAATTTGTAGCAGCGGAATGGTCAAACACACAGGCAATATCGTGAGCAAAATCCCGCAAGTACGATATTTGGCAAGTTCCGTCTTTTTCTGCTCCTGCTCGTCTTCCTCTTCCGTCTTTCTCTTCTTTCGTTGATATAACACGATACCACTACGAAGCGCCACTAAAAGTCCATAATAGGAAGCAAGGGACAAATACCACCAAAAGGAATCCGTCGTCAAAGCGAGTACGATATGAAATACGACATACGCTACGTTTAACGCCAAAGAAAAGAGGGCAAAAAAGAAAGTTCGAAAACCGTATTGCCCCGTCAGTTTTTTCAAAAAGGCGTTCTTCCCGATTAAAGAGAGCAGTTTTTCTTTGATGTTACCCGCATAGAAAAAGAGCGTATAGACGGCGTGAGCCAACGACAGTCCTGCAAGCCCGTAGGATACGTAGGACAAAATCTCCCAACCTAACCCTTTCGGGGATAAAATCGCCAGCAAAATTGCCCCCGTGCAAGAGAGTACTGCCACCGACCAAATAACAGCGGTTACCCCCTTAGACGGACGGACGATTTTTTGCCAAAGTTTTTGAAACCAATCTTTCATTTATCCTCCGCTTGCAAAGCAACGGTAAACGTACTGCCTTGCCCCGGCACGCTTGCTACCGAAATTTCCCCGCCGATGACGTCGATGACTTTTTTGACAAGGGCGAGCCCTAACCCATTCCCTTCGCCGCTGTGGGACGTTTCGCCTTGGTAGAACTTATCAAAGATATGTTTGCCCGTCTCTGCGTCAATGCCACAACCCGTGTCCTCAACGCTCACTTTTACCCTGCCCCCCTCTTTTTTGAGGCGTACGGTCACTTTCCCACCTTTTTCCGTAAACTTGACGGCGTTGGAAAGCAAATTGTTCCAGACGATTTCTAAATAACTTCTTACCGAATATACTGTCGCGTCCTGTAAATCACAGTCAACGTCCAGCCCTTTTTGCTCGATGATTTCTTCTAGCGCAACGACCGATTCCGCCAGCATATCGTGCAAAGCAATTTTTTCGTATTGCAAATTCAGCCGTTGATTTTCCAGTTTGTTGAGTTTTAAGATATTCCCTACCAAATCGCTCAGCCGCTTCGTCGCGCTAGTCACCGCGCGCATATACGTTTTTCGTTTTTCTTCGTCCGCTTCCTTTTCCAATAAGGACACGTAGTTTTGTATGATAGCAAGCGGAGTTTTTATCTCGTGCGATACCCCCGCGATAAAATCCGTCTTTAACAGTTCGCTTTTGGAAAGTTCTGCGGCAAGCGCGTTCAAGTTTTCTTTAATCACGTCGTAGTCGTCGTACTTTTCATACACGTGCAACGGGGTAAGACGTACGGAAAAATCCCCTTGCGAAATTTTGTCCGTCGCCCGCAAAATTTGTTCCACGGGTTTGTCTATCATCACCTTCCGCCTCAGCACGTCAAAGCCTGTAAATATCGCCGAAATCGCCACGATGATAATCAGCATCGAGATTGCTACCGTCAGCGTATCTCCGCCCGTGCTACGGTTGATGAGGACGAATAAAGTCAGCGTCACCGTTACCGTGGAACAGATAGTGGCAAAAAAGATGAGATACCCTAAAAAAGAGGACCTTTTTTTAATGGGCGATCTTCTCATCTAAACACCGCCTTATAACCGAGCCCGTGCACGGTCAAAATCTCAAACCCGTCGCAAGCAGACGTCTTTTCTCGTATCTTTGCCATATAGACGTCTACCGTACGAGAAGTCGCGGAAGAGTCGTAATCCCAAAATTCTTCCATTAGCGCGGCGCGCGTAAACGTCTTTTTGGGATAGGATAAAAGTTTGAATAAAATATCAAATTCCCTTACCGTCAAGGAAATCTCTTCCCCGTCCACCGTCGCGCTGTGCTCTTCGGCGTTCATCGTAAAATTCCCGACGGAAATTTGCCCTTCTTGTGCGATTTTCGCGCGGCGAAGGAGAGCCCCTATCTTCATCATCAAAACGTCGGCGTCAAAGGGTTTCGTGACGTAATCGTCCACCCCCAACTGATAGCCGTACAACTGTGAAGGCTTGTCGTCTTTCGCGCTCATAAAAATAATCGGCGTCGTCTTGTCAAAGGCGCGGATATGCGCCGCTAAAGCAAACCCGTCCACCTTTGGCATCATAATATCGCTAATGACTAACGCAAAGGCATTCTCTGCGTACGCGGCAAGCCCTTCTTCCCCGTCGTAACAGGATTTTACGTCATAGCCTCTATCTCGTAAACAGGTCGACACGAATGCGTTGAGCGCCTTATCGTCTTCTACTACCAATATCTTAACCATAGTTTGCCTCCTTCGACTCTTTCTATTATAGCATACCTTTATGCAATTTGCAAATTATTAAAGAAATGTTAAAGTTTTGTAAAAACGCGTTTTTGACGAGAAAAAACCCTCCTTGAACGGAGGGTCTATTTTAAATTAAAAACAACTCTACCACGAGTAAAATGCCAAGGAAGGCGAAATTGAAGGCGGTAAACAGCCCGAAATATTTCCCCACGCCTTTCTTGTCGTAAGCGGCGTATTGACGGAAGGTAATCAGGCTAGCCAGCGAAGATATCAACGTCCCTACCCCGCCGATATTTACCCCGACAAGTAATGCGCGGTAGTTGGTGGTAAACTGCGACAACAAAATCGCCGAAGGGACGTTGCTTATCACTTGGCAAGAAAGCGCAGATACGAGCAAAGGATTCTTCGACATCAAGGAACCGAAGAAATTTTGCACCCCTTCTATCCGCGCCATATTGCCCGCAAAGATAAAGAAGGCGACGAAGGTCAACAGCAAGCCGTAGTCGACCTGCGCCAATGCTTTTCTATCCATAATCAGCAGGGCTACGGGCACGACGATTAGCCCCACCCAAAAAGGCATCACCCGAAAGACGATGACGATTGACAGCGCGAACAACACACCATAGATTGCCGTCCTTGCCTTAGGCAGACGGATTTGACCGCCGTCGACGGCAAGAGGCTCCTTACGGACGAACAAAAAGCAACACAGGGTTATGAGGACTATCGAGAGAGCAAACGGCGGGAACATCGTCCACATAAATTCCCCCGTCGGGATAGAAAATTTTGAATACAAATATAAGTTTTGCGGATTGCCAAAAGGGGTCAACATCCCGCCTAAATTGGCGGCGATATTTTGCATAATAAAGGTAAACGCCATATATTTTTGTTTACCCGTGGACGAGAGGACGAAGTAGCCAAGCGGCAAAAAGGTAAGTAACGCCATATCGTTGGCAATCAGCATAGACCCTAAAAAAGTGATATACACGAGGGCAAGGATAGAGGCGCGGGTATTTTTAAACACCGCTACTATCTTTTGGGCAAGCACGGTAAAAAAACGGATGTTTCTAAGCGCGCAGACCACCGCTAACGTGCAAAACAGACAGGTCAACGTCTTAAAATCGAAATAGGATACATACTCACTGTCGGGCGGCACGAAAAACGCCGTCACTACGGCGGCAAGCGCCGCAATACAAAGCACGAGGTTTTTTAAAATAAACACCCACGCCGCGTGCGTCGTCTTATGCAAAAGGGAACGCACTCTATGTAGTTTTTCGTTGCCGACTTCTTTCATTTTTTGCTCCTCTTTCGTGTCCTCGTAGGCTATTATAGCACCAAGCGGATGAAAAATCTATCTTTTAACCCCGCGTTTTTCCTATTTATCAAGAAAACTTACGTTGATACCTATCCAATCCATCAGTAAAAGAAGTAACAACAAAAAAAGGATAGGACTTCCTATCCTTTCTAATCGTAAAACGATTGATGTTCAATTATTAGACAAGCCGCCTTTTATCAATTTTCCAAACCGAGAAGGTAATCTGTCGTCACCTGAAAATATTGCGCAAACATAATCGCGACGTCAATATTCGGCACTTGTAAGTTTGATTCCCATCTAGCAATTGCCGCTTGACTAACACCCGTCTCTTTTGCAAGCCCTCTTTGGCTCAAATTCTTTTCGATACGCAACTCCCTTAAACGCTCCGCAAACTTATTCATCTTTTTCTCCTTGACTTTTTAATATTATATACCAAACGGTATCAAAAGTCTTGACAGATACCAAACGGTATCTTATAATAGTTATACCGTTCAGTATCAAGTTACTCTCGGATCCCCATGGGCTTTCACCCAAACGGTTTTCAAGTTTTAACGCTTGATTGTTATCCCTTGTTCTGCAATAATTTGTAGTGGTATGGAATTTCAAAAGCAAGCAAATAAGCGGTCATTTGCTTGCTTTTTTATGGTTTTTGTTGTTATCAAGTATTTTCCTTTATCTTGCGTTGTTTTGCATTTGCAACGGAATTTTAACCATTTTTTGTAGAGTTCTCCAAATGCGATTTTAGGGCGTATTTCTACAAATCTATTCGACACGAGTATTTGATTATCAAACATAAGATTGACTCAAAAACGGCGAAAATAGCCCGAATATTCCAAGCAGGATAAAGCGTGATTCGGTTAACACTAAACACACGTCTTAACACAAGCGGGACACCCGCTTTCTTTTCTACAAATAAATTTATTCCAAAACACTAAAAAGGATTGTAATTTTCTTTTAAATATGTTATACTATAAGAGCCAAACAAACTAAATATATACAGATGCTGGGTGTATTTTTTTCTTTTACGAGATAATTATACATTTTTTAGAGCATACTCTTTCTAGTGAATTTGATAAAATGCAAATTCCGTATAGAGAGAGTATGTATATACCCCATTCTGTATATAGTTTGTTTGGCGACGACTGGGATTTGCGTTTTTGTGCGCTGATTTCGGTCGGCGCTCTTTTTTATACAATATCAAATTGATAGATATAAAAGGTATTGGCAAAATGTGATAATGTGCGCTGTTTATATGATACATATTAAGATAAATGTATGTTAGAACGCAATGACTATATGCTTAATAATTCTTCCCTTGTCATTGCTCTATACAATGGTAAAGGTGGTGGAACTGGTTATACAGTAAAAAACGCAAAACAAAAAGGATTAGAAACTATAATAATTGAACCATAAATATAAAAAATTTTTGAAAATTTGATACAACATAAAAAGAATATGCTATGCTTAAAGTTGTATATTATATGAGGAAAATTATATGAAAATATTATCTTGGATATTTAGTTTTTTAGGTAAGTATCACGAATTTGAAGAAAACTATGAAAAAAGCCGTAATCCATTTTTTAGATTTATATTGTTAACAGGAACAGCTGTAGCTCCCATTTTACTTTTTTGGGGTGCTTCTGCAATTGAAAAAAATAGTTTTGGAGCAATTCTTGGATTTTTATTAGTGTTAGTATTAGCTATTTTACTTTTAATAAAAACTCCAAAAGATTTGTTTTTATTGTCGTTAGTTGCCATCAATCATGGAATTTGGATTTTAGCCGAAAGAAAAAAAGAAAAAGCAACGAAAGAAGGAAATTTAGAAGACACCAATCCTAAAAAGAAAAAAAGAATTGTTAAATGGGAAAAAGCAACTTCTAATCCTGCTTGGGATTTTATTCTAGGTATTTTAGGTATAGTGTTCACTATTGCATCAATTGCATTAGTATTTGTATGGTTTGTCGTTCCTCTAGCTTTTGAATAAAATAAATAAAAATCTATTAGGAAAAATCCTAGTAAGTTTTTTGTTTTCAGAACTTATTGCTTAACAAATATTTGCCTAATAAAGTCCAGCACGAAGTTTACAAGTTCAAATGTTGTATAATTTAACAAAAAAACTTTTTGCAAGTAATTTTTCAAAAAAAGTATGTTTTTTATATAAAAATTGATACAAATTTAAAAAAGTATGCTATAATGAGTTTGACATATAATAAAAATATGTAGATAGGAGGTTTTATGAAAAAGAAATTTTTAAGTTTTATACTAGCAATTTGTTTGATTATTCCTTGTGCATTTGCACTAACTGCTTGTGGTGGAGGTGGAAGCCAACCTGATTTAGCGGGCAAAACATTGACATATGTAAAAAAAGGAACAGTTGATTGGTCTGCTGGAGTTGTTTCTTATTTTCAAAATGACGTTGGAACAACTGAATTAAACTTAGAAGATTTTGTAGAAGCTGTTTTTGAAGCAGATAATGGAATAGACTTTTTAGAAGAGTTATGTTATTATTCAAATCAAGAAATAAACAGCATTGAAGAAGCAAAGATTGGTTTGGAAAATTTTATCCTTTATGATTTGGGAAATAAAAATCCAGCGCTTGTATTCTCTGCTGATGGAACAGAAATGACAGCTTATGATGATACTGACTATGAATTTAAAACTCCGCTAAAAACTTATTCAGTTCAAAAAGATGGCGAAAATGACTATAAGATTTTTGATGGACAAGAACAAGTATCGCAGTTGCTTGTTAATAGTAAAGACGATATATGGTGTTCAGGTTCTGTGTTTACCCACAGTGGAGTAAAAAAACTTAGTGAAGTTTCTGGGGCGGAAAATGTAACAATTAAGTTCCCAGCAATCGATGGTTCAAGTGATTATATTGATGTTTCATTAAGTTCTGTAAAATTGAATTATTTAGTTACTGGCACTTTAACATATAAAGTTAAATAGTAATAGTAAAAGTTTTGATAATAAAGAAACCTACCAGGAAATAAATCCTAGTAGGTTTTTTGATTAACTAGCATAAAAAAAGCCAAGAGTTTTAACTCCTGGCTTTTTTTATATATCTAAATTTAGTTTCTTTGTTTCAATACCTATCAAAAGACCGGTTTTAAATCCTTGAATATATTTATCTTCTAATGCTTTATCCATTCTTTTGCCATGTAAATCTACAAATTTTATAAATAATTCAAGAAATATGCTACGATAGACACAACAAAAGCAAATATATAAGGAGATTCTTAATACTTGCTTTTTCACGCAAAAAAAGCCCGCATTTTATTGCGAACCCTTAATCAGGTTTCCGTGTTCATCTCTGCTCAGAGTTAAGTAGTTTAATGATAACTTTGGCTCTGGTGTTTCATAGTAAACAATTATGCCAGCATTTCCTTTTGCAAAAACATAATCAATAATTTCAATATAAAAAGTCGCATTTGACCGAGTGTTCAAACACGACTTCACTTTGGCGCAGGTGGAGGGATTCGCGCCTTTGGCGGCGCGCCCCGCTCGACAATTATCAATTGTCGCCTTTGCCGACTTCTTCCTTGTTTTATTCTCTTTTCAACGGCAAAGCGTTTTGCTCCCGCAAAACGGCTCCACCCTCGAATCCCTCCACGTATTCGGCTTACATACAAAGACAGCGATAGAAAAACTCTATCGCTGTCTTTGTGGCGCAGGTGGAGGGATTCGAACCCCCGTGGGCTTTCACCCAAACGGTTTTCAAGACCGCCTCGTTGTGACCGCTTCGATACACCTGCATATAGAGAGCAAAATTACTCCCTTTTTATTCCTTTTTAGGTTCGCACGTGATGCGAAGTCCCAGCCTCTTTAACGTCCGCTCGTCCGTCTCCGACAAAATGACGGTAGAGTGCACCTCGCAACCGCGCAGTTTTTCAAGTTGCTCCATAGCGAGCGCCGCCGTGGGATTGGTTACTGCGCAAATCGCCAAGGAAATGAGTACTTCATCCGTGTGCAAACGAGGGTTCACCGACCCCATATGCCCCACTTTCAGCCGTTGGATAGGCTCGATAACCGTCGGGGAAATGAGCTGAATTCTATCGTCGATACCGCCCAACATTTTCAGGGCATTGAGCAGACACGCCGCGCTAGAGCCCAGCAAATCGCCCGTTCTGCCTACGACGAGCCTGCCGTCGTGGAGTTGCAATGCGGTGGCGGGTGCGCCCGTTTCTTCCTCTTTCTCAAGGGCTGCAGCGACGGGTTTTCTATCCGCTACCGAAACGCCCATTTTTTGCATCAATACGTCGATTTTAGAGACGACCTCTTTGCCTACCCTGCCCGTGCGCGCCTCACACATGGCGGCATAGTATCTACGGATAATTTCCGCCTTGGACGCCTCTTTGCATTTCTCGTCGTCGACGATACAAAAGCCCGCCATATTGACGCCCATATCGGTGGGCGACTTGTAGGGAGAGGAGCCCCAAATTTTTTCAAACGTCGCGTTGACGACGGGGAATATCTCGACGTCGCGGTTGTAATTGACGGACATCTTGCCGTACGCGTCTAAATGGTACGGGTCTATCATATTGACGTCATTAAGATCGGCAGTTGCCGCCTCGTACGCCACGTTAACGGGGTGGGACAAAGGCAAGTTCCAGATAGGGAACGTCTCGAATTTAGCATAGCCCGCTTTTACCCCGCGCTTGTTTTCGTGATACAGTTGGGAAAGGCAAGTCGCCATTTTACCGCTACCAGGGCCAGGGGCTGTGACGACTACCAGCCTTCTCGTCGTCGGGACGTATTCGTTTTTACCATACCCCTCTTCGCTGACGATTTTTTGCACGTTGGAAGGATACCCTTCAATGGCGTAATGCTTGTATACGGGCATCCCGAGCAAGGTCAAACGCTTGATAAAGGAATCGACCTGCGGTTGCGGACGGTACATCGTCATCACGACGCCGCCGACGTACAAACCCTGCTTTTTAAAGACGTCTAAAAGACGCAAAACGTCCACGTCGTAGGTGATACCGAGATCGCTCCTATACTTGTTTTTCTCGATATCGTTGGCGCTGATAACCACCAAAATCTCTGCGATATTTTTGAGTTTTAACAGCATTTTGATTTTGCTGTCAGGCTCAAACCCGGGCAAGACCCTAGAGGCGTGGTAATCGTCAAATAATTTCCCGCCAAACTCTAAGTACAGTTTGCCGCCAAAGGAATCTATCCGTTGCTGGATATTTTCGCTTTGCAACTTCAAATACTGCTTATTGTCAAACCCGTTTTTTCTCATAGGTAAAAATTCCGTCCTCTTTCTATCCTTACTATTGTACCAAACCGAAAGAAAAAAGTCAACGCTATCACAAAACTTTTAATAAAGTTTTCTGCCCGCAAAAACGCCGTCACAAAAAAATGTAAAGTATCTGCCAATAAACTAGTAAAAATAGTTGCTTGTCTTATCTTTTAACCTCTCTGTCGCTTTCAGCGACATCTCCCCTATTAGGGGAGACATAGAGAAAGAAGGCTTCGCGACATCTCCCCTAATAGGGGAGACATAAAGAGAGAGGTAGCGAAAAGACATCCCCTCTATTAGGGAAGACATTGTTTTGCCTCTCTTGCAAAGAAGAGGCAAAGTCTGCTAGACTTTGACGGAGAGATTTTACCGTACAAAAAAGGAACCCTTCTAGGGCCCCTTTTATAGATTGTCCGTTAAGCGGCTTGCGATACGTGCTTTTCCTCATTTTCTTTGTCATACAAGTAATATTCGTATTCTTTTACCGCACGTTTATATTCTTTTAATTTCTTTGGATATGCTTCCATCTCTGCCATATTTTCTATCGTAAACAAATCCATTTGTGCTTTCAAAGAAGGATGCTTTAAGTGCTTGCCACGAGAAATCCTTAAAGCAAAGACGATAATCGTGACGATCAACGACAACCCAGCGATAATGCCCGTAGAAAGAGGACCCGCCATATGCGTAGACACATAAAAGTCTAAATCGTCATAATGCAGATGCGTATACTCGGGAATAATTGTCCCATCCAATATCCCTTTCAACTCATTATACCCTGCTGAGAAATCAACTATGTGCAAAATGGCATACGTGAGACACATCATCAACATAGTCAAAGAAGCAATTTGCGCGATGTTCCCTCTGTAACGTACCGCACGATACAAAGGATACGATTTCGACTCCGAAAAGCGCATCTTGGTCACTATCAATCCAATTACCGTCAACACAAAGATACAAACCATATAGCAATACATCGCGATAATGTTTTCCATATCCCCTCCAGAACTATACGAATAACTATCTCCATCATGACCTATCGGTGCAAACAGCGTCCCTCCTAACACGCCCATACAAGTCAAAGAAAAAATGGCTAATATGGATTGCGCCCAGCCTACCCACTTAGCAGAAACACGGGTCTTTTTTAAGTATTTTCTTACCTGTCTACCCCCTTCGGCATCCAAGTTGATGTTGGCAAGGACGGGCGTCTTAGGTGCCTGAGGCGCTTTCATCTCATATTTATGTACAATCACGCGCTTTGCAAAAGGCTTTTTAGAAAGAATAAAGCAAGCCACCGCGCCGCCTGCAAACAGCAAGGAGAAGATGAGGATAAGTACGCTGAACGTAGACCCACCGTAGCCCTCGCTACCAAGCGCTATCAAGTAGATGATAGAGAGAAAGAAATAGAAAGCATACACCCCTACCGACACCCAAAGTAAGATATCAGAGACGAATTTATCCTTTCTCACCCGCCAAAATTGTCCTTTTTTGCTGACGGAAAAAAGGTATACGAAACTAAAAATGAGGAAGAGAAACGCCAAGATAAACGCCACGATTGCATATCCTTGCAAACCGAGCAACTCATCTCCTAAACACTCGTAGACGTTACCGAGGCTCAACCCAAAGAAAGGGTCAAGCGCCAAAGGCGCCAACATAAACAAAAACATCAACGCTGTAAACGCAAAAAAGAGTATCGCAGGGAATTTATAAAACACCTTGCCTACTTTTTCTACAAAGGTAGGTCCTGCCTTAGGCGTTTCCTCCTTTTTGACAGCAGGCACAGGCTGAGGCGCAGGTGCCGCTTGTGCCGTCGCTTGAGGCGTTGCTTTTGTCGCCGCTTGGGGTGCAAAAGCATAACCGCAATTAGGGCAAAACTTGGCGCCTATGTTGTGCGCTTGCCCGCATTGAGGACACAGCGCAGGCAACGCTTTGCCGCAGTTTTCGCAAAACTTGGCGTTTTGCGCGACAACTTCGCCACAATTAGGGCATTTTCTGCCCGTCGTAGCATTTTCCATAATTTATCTCTCCTAAATACAAATTTTATACGAATTTAGCCGTATATAATTTATTATAATTGCACAATGTGCCTTTTGTCAAGCAAAAAATTGCCCATTGTGCTACTATTTTATTATGATTACCATACAAGAAATACAAAAACGGCTGAGAGAAGCCATTGAATACAGCCAACTTTCGCAAAAGGAAATTGCTAAAAAGTTGGGGGTTAACCCCTCCACCGTCAGCAAATATATGAGACTGGATAAATATCCCTCTCTCGATACTTTTGCAAACCTTTGCGACGTCTTGGACGTCTCGGCAGACGACATCTTGGGATTAAAATAAAAAACGGCAGCACTTTTACAGTCTGCCGTTTTTTGTTTTTTACCGTTTTTTCGCCCGATAGAAAATAGCCAAAGTGCCTATCCCGGAGTGGGAGCCGATGACGGGACCTATCTCCCCTACCGTAACGGGATTATCGGGGTATTTTTCCCTCAAAATTTCCGCTATTTTCGCGGCGTCTTCTTGGCACGCGCCGTGGCTTAAAAAGATAGGGTCTCCCTTTGCAAGCGCCTGCGTTTCTTCCAGCCTCTCTATCAGCCGTTGCAGGGCTTTCTTTCTGCCCATACATTTTTCCACCGCGACGAGTTTTCCGTTGTCGTCGACGTGCATCACGGGCTTGATTTTGAGTATCGTACCGATGAGCGCCGTCACGCCCGATACCCTGCCGCCGCGCTTTAAGTGGTACAAATTATCCACCGTAAACAAGTGGGCGATCTGCCCTTTCAGCCCTTCGAGATAGTCCGCCGTCTCTTCTATACTTTTCCCTTCGTCCGCAAAACGGACGGCATAATCGACTAAAAGCCCCTGCCCCATCGACGCGCATAAGGAATCGACCACAATAATTTCCCGCTCGGGAAACTGCACGCGTAAGTCTTTAGCGGCAATATGATAACTGCCCGCCGTACCCGAAAGCCCAGACGAAAAGGCAAGGGCAAGAACGTCCTCTCCACCCTCCAAAATAGGTTGCAACGCCTCTTTGATTTTTTCGGGCGTGGCTTGGTGCGTGACGGGCATTCCGCCGTTTTTGAGCGCTTTGTAAAACTCGTCCGTCGCCATTTCTTCGCCCTCGTAGGTGCGCCCGTCTAGCGTAAAGGAAAGGGAAACTTTTACTATCCCTTTCGCCAATAAATACTCAGCGGACATATCGCAACCGCTGTCCGTCACTATCTTGAATTTTCTCTCTTTCATCCTTTCTCCTTTATTTAAGTACGTTGAATTTTTTTACCCGTTCCGCCTCAAAGGTCACCGTCACAAAAATTTTGCCCCGCTCCTCTCGCACGGTCATTTCGGGCAAATCGATTAAATCGAAATATTGCGAAAATTTTTCCGCTAAATCTTGCGCAACCAGCGCTTTACAGCCCTCGCCAATCGGCGCTTTGTCCGCCTGCAATACCCCGTAAACACGGTTGAATTCTTCCCTGCTTTTCATATACTTTTCCTGATTAATCGCCTAACCGCGCCGAAAAATCCTTGATATTTTTTCGTCGGGTCATAGAGGCGTTTTTTGTTGCTATACAAGTTGCTTGCCAATAGTCCAAAGGGCTTCCCGCCGCCGTAAAACTCGCCGATTGCCAACCTATCTTCGTCGGGGATTACCCCTATAAGGGGTAAAGACAATAGTTTTCCTATCTCCTCAGGAGTAAGACACTCGCCCGAAAGCACCCAGTCGCCACGCACCCGATTGACGGCTAACACAATGCTTTTTAACGCGTAACTTTTCAGTAGCGCTACCGCCTTATCCGCATCCCGCAAAGCGGTGATATGCGGCGTCGTCACGACGATGGCTTCGTCTGCGCAGACGCACGCTCTGTGAAACCCCTCTTCCAGCCCGTCGGGACTGTCGATAAATACAAAATCAAAGCCGCTTTCCAACCCGTCCAACACCACTTTCAACGCCTGTGGCGAGACGTATCTTTCAGGCGAAGAACGATTGCTTGGCAATATGTACAATGTGGGAAAATCGGGGTGACGGACCAGCGCTTGTTTTGCCCGACACCTGCCCTCGATGACGTCAACGACGTCGTAGGCGGCTTTCGATTCTACCCCGCAGACGACGTCTACGTTATTCAACCCGAAATCGGCGTCGCAGACGAGCACCCGCGCCCCTTTTTTGGCAAGACTTGCCGCTACGTTGGCGCAAACGGTGGTTTTGCCTACTCCGCCTTTACCGCCTGTAAATACAATCTTTCTCGCCATACCTCACCTCGTAATCGTTGCAACGGATATTATAACAATCGTTTATGAACGTTTTTCGTCGGTTTTGTGAGAAAAATATGAATTTTTGTCAAAACCTTAACAGAAAAAACGCCCGTCCCTTTGGACAAGCGTTTTTCATTAGAAGAGTTTACTGAAAACTGTTATTTTTTTATTTCTTTCATGGAAAGGATACGACCGATTTCCGCATAATCCTTCGCGTCATTTTTATAATTCAACATTTGCCCTATCGTAGCCACAACCAGAAGTACCGTTAACGCCAAGTTTACAATGAGGAAAAGAGTGTTGGCGGTGACAAGCATTTCCATATATCCCCACCAAACGATAGGAAGAAGCCAATAACACACCGCTAAAATCAGCGCAAAAATCCCCCCCATAATCATAGTGGCGCCTGCTTTTTTCGTGTAGTATTTTGCAGCTTTTACACCTTGTAAGTTCAGCGTAAAAGCGTCGGGATTGGTTATGTATCGACGAATTTTTTCGTCTCGCGATCTTCTCATAAATAAATAGGATACCGCTGACACAACCGCGGTAAATATCACGGCAAAACCGCTAACTCCAAACACCAATACTACACTCGAATAAAAGATATTGTCGACAAAAAATACCGACAAAGTACTTTCTTGCCAATTTTCAAAAAGCCCTTTGGTCAAATCGAAGAAACTGAAACCCCACTCGTCAAACCCCAAAATCGAACTGGACGGGACAAAAAACATACATATCCATAAAACCGCCGCTACTGCTACACTTATTAAGCTGTCTCTATCGCTTTTCTTGGAAAGTTCGATATAACGGGCAATTTTTTGTTCCTTGTCTTCCACTTTGCTTTCGGCTTTATCGACTTGCGAAGAAACGGTGGATTCCGCCGCGCCCTCGAAAGAGCCTTGCGCCTTTCTCTTTTCAAGTTCTGCCGCCAATAAATCGTCGACCAATGCGTCCCTTTTTCTTAAAATTAAATCCCCTATCCCGAGCCAAAGAAAAATCACCCCCAATCCTATAATGCACAAAATATAACTTATCACGTTGACAATATGTCCTTTCCTCGTCAATTTCTTGACCTCTGGATACTGATAAATTTCTTTTAAGAGTTTCTGCGAAACTTCATACATTTCGTTGCTTTCCATCCCTTTCTCCTTTTGTTTTATACGAATTTCTACCATTATTATACAGACACTTTTTGTCTAAGTCAACTATTTTAGACTGTTTTTGTCTATATTTTATAGTATAACCGTTTGTTTAATGGTAAGGAAATGAGGAAGAAAAAAATGAAGATAGAATTCGCGGAAAGGTTAAAACTATTGCGGCAGGAAATAGACGTAACGCAAAACCAACTTGCCGAATATTTACAAACTACACAGCGCAAGATTTCTTATTGGGAGTCGGGTAAAATCGAGCCCGACCTACAGTCTTTATGGAAAATCGCCGATTTTTTTGAGGTTTCCGTTGACTTTTTATTAGGAAGAAAAGACATATAAAAACACCTACACAGTAGGTGTTTTCTTTTTATTTTTGGTTTAGGCGATGTCTTTTAAGGTATAAAAAACGCCCGTCCTTTATAAGACAAGCGTTTTTATTATTTATTTGTTTTTAGCTTGGACGTAATCAACGATCATCTGCGCGCTTTCTTCTATCCCGATAGAAGCGTCTATGCAAAGATGATAGTTTTCCCCACTTCCCCATTTTTGTCCAGAGATATTTTCATAGTACGCACTTCTGGCTTTATCCGCCCGCTCGACGTTTCTTTTTGCCTCCTCTTCGCTATCCCCGTACACCTCCATTACTCGTGCAAGGCGGTATTCGTTAGGGGCAAAAATAAATACTTTTACTAGATCTGGATACTCTCTAAGGACATAATCCGCCGCTCTACCTACGATAACGCAACTACCGTTGTCGGCAATTTTACGGATAATCTTATCCTGCGCGACGATTGCCTGTTGCACGACGTCGGTACTTAAATACAAACTGCGCAAGATTTCGGGAGAATTTTGATTGAGACCAGAAATAAACTCCTTCGCCAACCCACTCTCTTGTGCGGCAATCGCCGTCATTTCTTTGTAATAGAAAGGAATACCTAATTTTTCCGCCACCACTTTGCCGATTTGTTTCCCCAACGAGCCGTGCTGGCGGGCTATCGTGATAATCGCACCTTTCTTAGAGGGTTTTATAACCGTATTCTCCGCGTCCTCTACCCCTTCCGTATCGACCTTTTTCAGCGTTTTCATAAAAGTGATTGTCAGCGCAAGCGCCACCATCATTGCCAACAAGTCTGCGGCAGGCGCGGCAAACAAAATACCTTCTATACCAAAGAAAATAGGTAAAACGATAATGAGCGGGATAAAACAAACAATATCTCTTATCATAGACGCGATTACCGCGCGCACAGGTTTGCCTACGGCTTGAAAAAAGATTGACGTCATCTTAATTACGCAAGTAAACGTCACGAGCATCAAGAAAATACGGAAAGTTTTTTCACCAAACTCCCAATAATCGGCAGGGTTAGCAACGTTGGTAGGCGTACCGAACATCCCGACGACGGCCTGCGGCGCCAATTCAAAAAGTAACGTCGAGACAACGCCGATTACTAGGGTACAAAAGAGTATCTTTCGGTACAATTCCTTGACCCTATCGTATTTCTTCGCGCCCATATTGTAACTGATAATCGGTTGACAACCGAGCACTATCCCGACAACTAAATTGATTACGACGGTGAAGACTTTACTCTCAATCCCGATAATCGCAATCGGGATATCCGCCCCATACTTGGACATTACGCCGTACTTTGCCAGCATAATATTGCATACGAGCGAAATGATGACTATCGTCATCTGCGTAATAAACGAAGACGCGCCCAGTTGCAATGCGCCTTTAAATTCCTTGAAATTAGGAACAAGGCTCTTCCAATTAAGTTTGAAAGTTTTCGTACGGAAAATATATGCAAAACTGATTACAAAGGAAACCACTTGCCCGATAACGGTTGCCACTGCCGCGCCCGTCATCCCCCATTTGCAACCGAAGATAAAGACGGGGTCTAGGATAATGTTTACCACCGCACCCGCCAGCATGGAAATCATTGACCAGGTCGGGCTTCCGTCCGCACGGATGACGGCGTTGAACATATTCGACAGCATATAAATCGGGAAAAAGGCAAGAATCCAGTTGAAATATTCGACGGCATACCCAATACTGTTTTTCGACGCCCCGAACAAAGTAAGTATCTGCGTCTTTAAAGGAAAAAATATCGCCATTAGCACCAAACTAGACAATAGCGTAATCGTAATGCCCGTGCCAATCGCTTTATGCGCGTTTTGAGAATCCCTCTTACCTTGGCATATGTTGAGATACGCCGCACAACCGTCCCCAAAGCACCAAGCAAACGCCTGCGAAATGATAAAAATCGGGAAAACAACCCCTGTTGCCGCGTTGCCGAGCGCGGACAACTCACTGTTGCCAATAAAAATCTGGTCAACGATATTGTAGAGCGCGCTAACCAACAATGAAAGTACGCAAGGGATAGAAAACTTGATGATGAGTTTCGTGATTTTCTCCTTGCCTAAAAATTGCGAACTTTCGTTCCGTTCCATAAAGACCTCCTACTCTATTTCTTTGGAGTCTTTATCGGAGAAAAAGCTACCTGAAAACTGCGACAAACAAAAAAGAACGTAAAACCTTGTCGTGATTCTACGCTCTTTGGGCTGTTCGACCTTATTATTTTAGCAAAAATTTATCCTTTTGTCAAAGCACAATCGCCAAAATTTTTTGTTTTTTTGGCTTTTTTCAACGTCAATTTAAGATGACGTCTTTTAAGGCTTCGTATTTTTTCATTGCCGCGACGCGTAAATCGCTCAAATCGTACCCGCCGCCAAACGCTTCGTCGCAAAGACGCTTTGCCGCCAATACCGTCTGCATACCGTAGCGCAAATTCTTGATTTCGCCTAGCATTTTGCCCGATTGACGGGTCCCCAAAAAGTCGCCGCCACCGCGCATTTCAAGGTCTTTTTCGGCAATTTTAAAGCCGTCCGTCGTGTTTTTAAAAGCGGTGAGGCGTTCTTTCGCCTCAGGCGTTTCGCTGCCTACTAGCAAGAAACAATAACTCTTTTCCGCCCCTCTGCCCACTCGTCCACGGAGTTGGTGCAACTGCGATAACCCGAACCTTTCGGCGTTGTAAATTGCCATAATCGTCGCGTTTGGTACGTCGACGCCTACCTCTATTACCGTCGTGGAGACAAGACAATCGTATTTTTTCGCCTTGAAATCCGCCATAATCTGCGTCTTTTCTTTCTCCTTTAATTTGCCGTGCAACAGGGCAAATCGGGTATAGGGCAACCGACCTGACAATTCTTCGTACAGTTCTTTGACACTAATCAGGCTCCCCTCGCCGTCGTCGTCCTCAATTTTCGGACAGACGAAATAGGCTTGTTTGCCCGCTTTCGTCTCCTTGGCGATATAGTCTAACATATCGTCGTATTTGATTTGCGGGATAATCGACGTCGCAATCTCCTGCCGCGCCTTGGGCTTGTCCGTAATCGTCGTCACGTCCAAGTCTCCGTAGACGATAAGCGAAAGGGTGCGGGGAATAGGCGTTGCGCTCATTACCAGCGTATCGACACAAATACCCTTTTCTGCCAAAGCGTTGCGTTGTGCGACCCCAAATCGGTGTTGCTCGTCGCAGACGATAAAAGAAAGATCGGGAATCACAACGTCCTCTTGTAAAATCGCGTGCGTGCCGCAGACGATATCCACCTCGCCTAAGGCAATCTTTTGCTTCATCTCCCGCTTTTCTTTTGCCGTCATACCACCCGCTAAATACCCCACCGTATAATCGGGGAAATATTTTTTCAATACCTCGTAGTTTTGCTCCGCCAAAACTTCCGTCGGGGAAAGATACGCCGCGCGGTACCCGCTTTTGACCGCCATAAAAATCCCGCAGAGCGCCACCGCCGTCTTACCGCTGCCGACGTCCCCTTGCAAAAGTCTATTCATCGTCACAGGCGCGCGTAAGTTTTCAAAAATTTCGTTGACCGCCCCCTTTTGCCCGTCCGTCAGTTCAAAGGGAAAACGGGTCGCAAACTCTTTGACATCCGCCGCGGAAAATGTATATTTATGCAATCTTACGTTTTCCTTCCCGCCCTTGATAATCTGGAATGCAGACAAAAGGACGAAATATTCTTCTAAGGCGATCCGCTCTGCCGCTTCGTCTATCTCTTGCAAAGATTTAGGCGCGTGGATTTTGTAAAGCGCCGAAGAAAGGGAGGAAAAATTGTATTTTTTTACAAGGGGCGCAGGCATCACGGAAGTCCTTTCTTGCAACCTCAACGCCGTTTGCACCGCGCTACGGACTACCTTTTGGGTCAATCCGCCAGACAAAGGATAGACGGGCACGATGCCTTGTAAATTTTTCGTCTTATCCAGCGGCTCGAAGGTGGGATTGACAAGAGAAATCTGCCCGAATTTATTTTGCACGCGCCCGTAAAAAAGATAACTGCCCGGCTTTAATTTTTGGGCTACGTACGGCTGATTAAACCAAATCGCGCTAAAAGCGTAACCGTCTTGACTGCAATACGCTTTGACCGTTTTTTTAGCGCTACCGTAATGCACGGGCGCAAGGCGGAGCACCTCGCAGGCAACGAGCACCACGTCGTTATGATACGCCTCTTTTAAGGAAGAGCGCTGAGTGAGGTCAAGGTATGCGCGCGGATAGAGGGAGAGCAAATCTTCCACCGAGCGTACGCCGAGGCGAGCAAAATCTTTCTCTCGCTTTTCGCCGATACTTTTTATTGCCGACAGCCGCATTAACTCTCCTCCTTTTTATTTTTTATGCCTTCTTTTTGCCGTTTTTATACAAATCGGGCGGAAATTTCCTCTCTCCGCCCGATTTTTTACTTATGAATAATTATTAACTTTTTCTTCTATAAATATACATTACTCCAACGAGAGGATATAATAGTATACAGGTTGATTGCCGCAATGGAAATCAACGTCGCAGTCGGGATATTGCTCGGCAATCTTCGAGCAAAGTTCTTCCGCTTCTTCCTCCTTGACGTCAGCCCCGTAGTAGAGGGTGATGACTTGGTGGAATTCTTCTTTCATTTTTTCAATGAGTTTAAGTACCGTGTCGTCAATCGCCCTAGACTTAGCAAGAATCTTCTTATCGTCCAAGCCGATGATATCCCCTTCTTTTATGGAGAAGCCGTTGAGCGTCGTGTTGCGCACCGCGTGGGTGACTTGACCTGCTTTTACGTTGTCGAGAGCGTGCAACATATTGATTTTATTTTCCGCCGCGCTTGCGTCGGGATTAAATTCGAGTGCCGCCGCAAAGCCTTGAGGGACGTTTTTGGTAGGAATTACTTGAATCGTACGGTTTTCTACCAAGTTTTTCGCTTGTTCTGCCGCCAAAATGATGTTTTTGTTGTTGGGGAAGATGAAAATATGTTCCGCATTGATTTTTTGCGCCGCCGTCGCGATATCGTCCGCGCTCGGGTTCATCGTTTGACCACCTTCAATAATGCGGTCTACGCCCAAATCCTTGAAAATATCGGCAAGACCTTGCCCTGCACAGATGGCAAGCATGCCCATTTCCTTCTTTTCCGCTTCCCTCTTTGCACGGAGTTGACGGTTTTGTTCGAGCATATTTTCGATTTTGGGACGGTCAAGTTCACCAAGTTCCAACGCATAGGAGAGCGCTTTGCCCGGTTGGTTGGTGTGCACGTGCACTTTGACCAAGTCCAAGTCACCGATACAGATGACGGAATCGCCCAAATTGAGAAGTTTTTCACGCAATCTGTCAATATCCGACAAAGTCGTGCTCTTTTTGAGGTTGATAATGAAAAATTCCGTACAATACGCGAATTGGATTTCCCCTAAATCGAGGTTGATGATGTCGCTATTGTCGCCGAAATCGTCCGTAGGGGCTTGCGCCACAGCGTCCGTATCCACGTCGGCAATCTCTTCACCCGTCAAAACGGAGGCAAAACCCTTGATAATCGTCATAAGACCGACGCCGCCACTATCGACAACGCCCGCTTTTTTGAGGACGGGGAGAAGTTCCGGCGTCAAAGCCAGCGCTTTTTCACCCGCGTCGATAACCTCGGCAAAAAATTCTTCAAAAGTCTTTTTCTTACCTGCGATTTTTACAGCGTGTTCGCTCATCATACGCACCACGGTCAAAATGGTACCTTCTTTGGGGACCGCAACCGCGCCGTAAGCAACTTTCGTACCGTTTTCCATCGCTTTTGCGAAGGTTTTCACGTCAAATTCTGCCGCGCATTCTCTCAAAACGGCGCAGATACCACGCAAAATTTGGGAAAGGATAACGCCCGAGTTACCTCTTGCGCCTTTGAGGGCGCCTTTGGATACAGCGTCGCAAACTTCCATAAAAGCGTTGGATGCACAAGCGGTAATCTCACGGACAGCCGATTGCATCGTCAAGGACATATTCGTACCCGTATCGCCGTCAGGCACGGGGAATACGTTGAGCGCGTCTACTTTTGCGCGATTGTTTTCTAAGGCCTTTGCACCGACCAAAATCATCTTACGAAATTCGGTGCTGTTTATCGTTTTTTGCATTTTAAATGCTCCTTTAATCAATAGTAATAAGGGGCAAATTTGCCGACTGCAAAGCGTGTGAAAACGCGCGAAACCCTGACGCGCGAAAGGCGGTGTCGCCTGCTTATAACTTAACCCCGATGACGTTGACGTTAACCGTCTCGACAATCATCCCGGTAAACCTTTCTACCTTATATTTGACTGCCTCTTTTAACGATTCCGCCACCGCAACAATGGAGACGCCGTACTTCATCACGACGTATACGTCAATATAAATCCTATTTCCCGACGTGGTAATCTTCACGCCTTTCCCGCCCGTATCTTTTCTCAAAAGTTCCGCTAGACTATCCGTAAAACGGCGCGACACCATCTCCACGATGCCATAACTTTCCATCGCGGTGTGGGACGCCACCTTCGTGATCGCCAAATCGGATATTGAAATTTTTCCGTATGCGTTACTAGTATTTACCGACATAACACTTCTCCAATTTCCTTTCTATTTTACACTATTTCAACTGCGAAAGCAAGTGTTTTACCAAAATTAGCAAATATTTTTTTATTTTTTGACTTTTTTGCCCTATTTTTAATTGATTTTTCCCCGATAATTTGTTATATTAGTATTGCTGTTTTGCCCCCTCGCGGGAAAAACGGTCAAAAGTAAGCAAATTTATCGCAAAAAAGCGGAGGTGTTAATATGTCCAGAGTATGCAGCATTTGTGGGAAAGGTCAAGCGTCCGGCAACAACGTAAGCCACTCCAACCGTAAAACGAGAAGAACGTTCAAAGTAAACGTTCAAAAGGTTTCTTACGTGGAAAACGGCAAAGAAGTCAACGGATACGTTTGCGCAAGATGCCTCAAGTCGGCAGAACGCGTTTAATGACGGCTATTTCTTAAAGAAAAAGACGGCTGTCCCTTTCGGGGCAGCCTTTTTTCGCGTATACGGGTTTTTATCTTTCATAATTTTACGTACTTTGCATCAAAAAACGGGCTTTTAGCCCGTTTTTATTTTACAGTTTTGTGATGACGACTTTCCCTTCGGCGTCTAACAGCGGCGTCAAACTTGCCCCGTACCCCGACAGCCAGCAAAGATACGTCACACCCGTCTCTTTATCCACAAGCAGTTGTCTTATCCCTTCATTATTCCACGTCGTCCCTTCTTTGTGCACGACAACAAAACGATTATTTTCTTTTTTCATCTTTTTCTCCTTGATGTTTTAGCCTACGTAAAGGCAAAGATATGAGCGATACAATATGAGAAAGGATCGCACAAAACACGTGACCCATCTCAACGCCGTATTGTGGTATATACGCCTTTTATGCCTTCAAGGCAGAAATCGTCGCCGCGCGGTCGACAGACTTAAAGACCGCGCTGCCTGCCACGATAACGTTGGCGCCCGCCTCTTTAACCGCCGCGACGTTGCCTTCGCCGACGCCGCCGTCGATTTGCAAGTCTATATCCTTACCGCAAGCCTCAATAATTGCCTTGACTTCCCGTAATTTATCGAGCGCCTCGGGGATGAATTTTTGCCCGCCAAAACCAGGGAAGACGCTCATCACCAGCACCATATCACACATAGGAATCACGTCTTTAATCTTCTCTACAGGGGTATCGGGATTGATGACCGCACCGCACTTGACGCCGCAATTTTTAATCAACGCCAACGTGTCTTTCAACCCCTCTTTGCACGCCTCGTAGTGGACGGTGATGATGTCCGCGCCCGCCTTGGCAAATCTCTCGACGTACTTTTCAGGATTGACTATCATCAAATGACAGTCAAGAGGCAAAGTCGTGATTTTTCGCAGATCTTCTACCATCTTGATCCCAAAGGTAATATTGTTGACGAACACCCCGTCCATCACGTCGCAATGGATGATATCCGCACCCGCTTTTTCAAGCGAAATCACCTCTTCGCCCATCTTGGAAAAGTCTGCCGACAAAATGGACGGCGCGATTTTGATTTCTTTCATAATTTTCTCCTTTTTAATCCTCTTTATCCTCTAAATAATCAGCCCGAAGTTGCCCGCACGCACCCCCGATATCCACACCGATTTGACGACGCAGCGTAGCGGATAATCCTCCCTTTTCTAACATCCCCAAAAAGCGATACGCCTTTTTGTCCGTAGCCGCTGACAGAGACCTTTCTTTGACCTCGTTAAGGCGAATAAGGTTGACGTGGCAAGGCTTGCCTTTGAGAAGGTCGATAAGCCGTTTTGCGTGTTCCTCGTCGCAATTTTCCCCGTCGATTAGGGTGTACTCGAAGTAGTATCTTCTGCCCGTCTTTTCAAAGTAGTTTTCGCACGCTTTTAAAATATCGGCAATTTTGTAAGCCTTGGCTATCGGCATCGTCCTCATCCTTTCTTCGTCCGTCGTCGCGTGTAACGAAACGGTCAAATTAACAGGCAGGTTTTCTTCCGCTAAGGCGTACATTTTCGGCACAATCCCGCAAGTGGAAAGGGAGATATTTCTCGCGCTCATCCCTAAACCCTCTTCGCTGCTGATTAGGCGCAAAAATTTGACGACGTTGTCGTAATTGTCCAGCGGCTCGCCGCTGCCCATAAGGACGACGTTCGTGACCGCCCTCGCGCCTTTACTATCCCCCGATTTTTCCGCCTTATGCAAGGCGTTAACAAGGGTAATTTGGGATAAAATCTCCCCCGCTGAAAGGTTGCGGATAAGTCCGCCTAAGGTAGAGGCGCAAAACTGACAACCCATACGGCACCCGACCTGCGTGGAGACGCATTGAGTATAGCCGTACTTGTATTTCATCAACACCCCTTCGATAAGATGCCCGTCGGAAAGACGGAAAAGATACTTTTTCGTGCCGTCGCTAGAAACAAACTCCTTTTCGATTTGCACAGGCGCGTCCTCGAACCTTTCTAAAAGTCTTTCTTTGAAAGACTTTGACAAGGAGGAAATTTCGCCAATCTTTTTCCCTTGCGTCAAGCCCTCGTAGAGTTGCTGCGCGCGGAATTTCTTTTCGCCCATTTCGGCTATTAAGTTGTCCATTTCCGCCCTGGAAAAATCTTGCAAAATCTCTTTCATTTTATCCTTCTCAGTTTACATACGTAAAAGCCTGCGCCGTACGCCGTATCGGGCAAAAACTGCAAGCCAAATTTCTTTTTATCATGGGCAAGCGGGCTATCTATTTTCTCCACTTCAAATCCGCTGTTTGTCTCTAAAAACGCCGCAATCCGTCCGTCGTTCTCCTCCTCGAAAATCGCACAGGTAGAATAGTATAACGCGCCTCCTTTTTGGACGTATTTCGCGCAAGTATTTAGGATACTTTCTTGCGCCGTTTGCAGCCCTTTCATATCCTCTTCCGCGCGGAAAAGTTTGACGTCGGGATTCTCCGTCACCGTGCCGTAACCGCTGCAAGGCACGTCGCACAATACGGCGTCGAATTTGCCCTCGAAATCGGGACAAAACACGCTGCTATCTCTTTGCATTGCCGTCGCGTTTTTTACCCCCATACGGGCAAAATACTGCTCGATAAGTCCTACCCGATGGTCGTGCAACTCACACGAGGTAACCCTCTCGCATTTTTTAGATAACAACACCGATTTCCCGCCCGGCGCAGCGCACGCGTCCAACAAATTTTGGCAAGGAGAAACGCAGTCGCAAATGGCGATACTGCCCACCGATTGGAAAGTGTATTCCCCCTCGTCGTAACCCTCGTCACGGACGAAATTTTCGTAAACGTAATTGTTTTCAAACGGAGTTTTCAGCCCCTGTCTGTCGGCGTATTTTTCCGCCGCCTCTTTGGAAACAAACCGCACGGAAACGCCCGCCGATTTTGCCGCGGCAATCTGCCTTGCCCTGTCCCCGTATTCCCTTTTTAATCGCTTGTAAAAAGGCAAAGGATAGGAGAGCGATATCGCCTCGCCTGCCTCCCCTTTGGGCAAAGCCTTGTCCACTTCCGCCTTGTCAAAACGGCGAAGGAAGGCGTTGACGAAACCGCTGACGCCGCTCTTACCCAATTTTTTGCAAATTTCCACCGTACAATCGGTCACCATATACTTCTTTTTATCCATAAACAGGAGCATATACAGCGCAATTTTGATAAGAATCCTGACCGCAAGTTTGGGAGATTTTTGCGCGTAATGGCGCAGACAAAAATCTAAATAATCGTTATTTTCCAGCACCCCGTAGCAAATTTTTACCGTTCTGCCACGGTACTGCTCTTCTATGTAGGTATCCGCTATCGCCTGCTTCAAATGCGCCTTTTCGCCATACACTTTGTACAAAATTTGATAGGGATCGTAAACGGGATTGCTTACCATACGAATACCTGCCCCTTTTGCGCCTTTCTACCGTTAAGAAAAGCAGCGGCGTCCATTTTTTTGCCGCCTGCGGGCTGTAATTCGGTCAATTTTACTACCCCGTCGCCGCAACGGACCAACAACCCTTTTTTCGGGCTATCGCAGACGATTTCGCCCAATTTTGCCGTGGCGTATTCTTCCTGCATTTCCCCGATTTTTGCCCTATAAACGTTGATTTTTACCCCTTCCAGCGTCGCATACGCTACGGGCGCAGGATTGAACGCGCGCACCAAATCAACGAGTTCTTTCGCCGATTGGGAAAAATCCATTTTTGCTTGTTCTTTGTCGATTTTTTTGACGACGCCGACGCCGAACGTCGCTTGTTTTTGAAGGGTGAAATTTCCCTCTTTTATAGTCCCGACGGCTTGGACGATAGCCTCCGCCGCAATCGCGGAAAGCCTATCCGACAGTTCCCCGTACGTTTCTTCCAACCCGATTTCAGTCCTAGCAATTTGCAAAATATCCCCACAGTCAAGCCCCAATTCCGTCTTCATAATACATACGCCCGTCTCCCTTTCGCCCGCCAAAATACTGCTTTGGATGGGAGAGGCGCCGCGGTATTTAGGGAGCAACCCCGCGTGGATATTCCACACCCCTTTGGGGAAGACGTCCAAAACTTCTTGGGATAAAATTTGTCCGTAAGCGCAAGTCACCAGCACGTCCGCTTGAAAGGTCTGCAACGCGGAAATTTCCGTCTTGATTTTTTCAAACTGAACGACAGGCAAACTAAGCGCAAGCGCCGCCACTTTTACAGGAGGCGGTGTTAAGATGTTTTTTCTGCCTTGCGGCTTGTCCGTTTGGGTGATTACCCCCACCACGTCAAACCCTGCCTCTATTAACGCCTGCAACGGGCGCACGGCAAAGTCGGGAGTGCCTGCGTATAAAATCTTCATCATTGATACCTTTCGACGTTCGTCGCTTTATCGATATACAACACGCCGTCCAAGTGGTCGAGTTCGTGACACACCGCACGGGCAAAAAAGCCCTTTGCAAGCCCTAAACACTTGTTGCCGTTCCTGTCGTAATAGGTAAACTTTACCTTTTGCGGGCGGGAAACTACCCCTTGCATACCGCGCAAAGAAAGGCATCCCTCCACGCCGACCTGTTCCCCTTTTTGGGAGAGGATGACGGGATTGATGAGTTCAAAATACCCTTCCTCGACGTTGACGACGGCAACCCGTCTTAAAACGCCCACTTGCGGCGCGGCAAGCCCCGCTCCGTCCTCTTTGAGGACGGTATCTTTCATATCGTCTAAAAGTTGCCATAATTTTTCGTCGAATTCCTCGACGGGAAAACATTTCTTGCGGAGCACTTCGTCTCCGTTTTGCACTACGTTGCGGATTGCCATACCACTTCTCCTTAACTCAAATTGACGGGATTTTCTTCTACCGTCACGCTGACGTCGCGCCGTTTTGCCGCCGCGCAAACGTCGTATATTTGCCCGATAATATCCGTTTCGCAAAGACGCATCAGCACCTGATAACGGTATTTATCTTGTATCTTCTTAATGGGAGCGCTCATCTTGTTGAAGAATAAGAATTTCCCCTCGTTGTTGCGGTAAATCTCTTCCAATGCAAAGTAAATTTCTTTAAGCGTTTCCAAGCCCTTTTCGTTGTCTTCGCTACTGACAAGCACCCGCACGATTTTGGAAAAGGGCGGATACATTGCCCCGCGTCGCAAGGAAACTTCGTTGCGATAAAATCCCTCGTAATCGTACGCCGTCGCATACCGCAACACCTCGTTTTCAGGGTCGTACGTTTGCAGGACGACTTTGCCCTTTTCTTCCGCGCGCCCGCTTCTACCCGAAACTTGCGTGATGAGTTGAAACGTCCTTTCTCCGCTTCTGTAATCGGCAAAATGCAAACTCATATCCGCATCCAAAATGCCCACCAACGTAACGGCAGGGAAATCGTGCCCCTTGGCAATCATCTGCGTACCGACCAAGATATCCGCTTTCTTCTCGCCGAACTCTTTGAGGATTTTTAAATGCCCTTCTTTACCCGACGTCGTGTCGTTGTCCATACGCAAAATTTTTGCCTGCGGGAAAATTTTAGAAAGTTCCGCCGCCACCTTTTGCGTGCCCGTGCCCGTATAGGTGAGTTTGACTCCGCCGCACTCGGGACAAGCGGACAACGCGTTGTAACGCGCCCCGCAATAGTGGCATTTTAAGCAGTCTTCTGCACGGTGATAGGTAAGCGACACGTCGCAGGAAAGACACTTTGCGACATACCCGCATTCCTTACAAACTACCGTCTGCGAATAGCCCCTGCGATTTAAAAACAAAATCGCTTGATTGCCGCTTTCCAAACACTTAGACAATTCTTCTTTGAGGACGGAGGAAAAGTTGCTTTGATTCCCTCTTCGCACCTCTCTGCGCATATCTACAATCGTAATCTCCGGCAAGGACTTGCCGTTGATTCGGGTAGTCATCGGCAGGAGATTGTAGGCTCCTTCCTGCGCTTTTAAAAAGGTCTCCACCGAAGGAGTAGCGCTGCCGAGCACCAACTTACAACCGCTATGCTCTGCACGCAGTCTTGCTATCTCAAAAGTAGAATACCTCGGCGTCGTCTCGCTGTGATAGGAAGAATCGTGTTCTTCGTCCATCACGACCACGCCCAGATTTTCTAGCGGCGCAAATATCGCGCTACGCGCGCCTATCGCTATCTTCGCCTCGCCGCTTCTAAGCCTCCACCACTCGTCAAAGCGTTCGCCTGCGGAAAGTCCGCTGTGTAAAATCGCCGCGTTTTTACCAAACCTTGCGCGAAGTTGGGAGAGCATCTGCGGGGTCAAAGAAATTTCCGGGACGAGAAAAATTGCCGTCTTGCCCCTCTTTAAACTGTCGGCAATGAGGCGCAAATACACCTCCGTCTTGCCGCTGCCCGTGACGCCGTGCAACAGTTGCACCGTCCTTTCGTCTTTTTCTATCCGTGCAATCGCCGACGCCTGTTCTTTGGACAACGTACGGTTGAAGTCTTCTCCGTCCACCCCCTCGTAGGGGTTGCGAAGGACTTGTTTTTGTGTCACCGTCACGTAGCCTTTTTTGGTAAGCGCCGCCACGCCGCCTGCATACAAATTGTTTAAATAGGCGCACTCCGTCTCGCCGTGCTCGGCAAGATACGTGGCGACGGCAAGTTGATTTTTTGCCGATTTTGGAAGTTTGATTTCCTCCAAAGGCAGGGCGAGAGTCGCATAATTTTTCGTCAGTTCCCTCACCTTCCCCGTCCGCATCTCGGCAGGCAGAAACAGTCGCAACGAGGCAGCCAACGGAACGCGGTATCTTCTTGCTATCTTCTTGGCAAGTGAGAGGCACTCCTCTGTCAACGCAGGCAATCCGTCCTCGCACGGCGTTATTTTTTTCAACCGTTCAGCAGGAAAAGAGGAAGTTTCTTTGACGCCGATGACAAAACCGCAAAGGGTGCGCCCACCAAAGGGCGCGCGGACGCGGCTGCCGATCTTCGTATCGTCAGCGCATATATAATCGAATATTCTATCCGTCTCGCCCGTGGCGATATCTACGATTACTTCCGCTATCATCTCTTCCTCATTGAAATAAAAACGAATTGCCCCGATAACTCGGGGCAAGCGACACTTTTAGTCTTTTGCAATGACGACTTTTCCGTCCGCGATATCCTTGCAAGCGGTCAAAAGTTCCTTCTCTTTCGTCTCGGAAGGCACGCCGGCATTTCTTTGCGTTTCCAGAATTTGTCTTGCGCGTTTTGCCGCAATCGTGCAAAGCGCGTATCTGCTAATCGGCTCTTCTTCGCTGCCCAATTTTCTAATCAATACGTCTACTGCGGGTTCGTTTACCATCTCTTTATCTCCTTTCCGTTTTTGTTTTTTCTTTATCCAATAAGTCGCACAAATTTTTGTACGCCTCTTCTAAGTCGTCGTTGATGAGCACGTAATCGTATTTGTCTCCTTGCGACAACTCGTATTCCAATCTTTCCAGCCGTCTTTCGACCTCTTCGTCCGTCTCCGTGCCTCTGCCTTTCAGCCGCGCCGCCAGCACCTCTTTGGAAGGAGGGGCAATCATCACCAGCACGCAATCGGGATACACTTTCTTCGAGTTAAGCGCGCCTACGACGTCTATCTCCAGCACCACCGATTTTTCTTTCAGCGTCTCTTCCACAAACGCTTTCGGCGTACCGTAGTAGTTACCGAAATGCTCGTCGTACTCCAAAAAACCCTTTTCTTCAATCCTTTGCAAAAACTCTTCTTTGCTGAGGAAGAAATATTCCCGTCCGTGGACTTCGCCCGTCCTCGGCGCCCGCGTCGTACAGGTGATGCACTCGGTGACGTCTGCCCGTTCTCTTACCAAACGTTTGACAAGCGTACCTTTGCCTACCCCCGACGGGCCGGACACTATCATCAATATATTTCTCATCCTTCTTACTCCACGTTTTGCACTTGTTCGCGGATTTTTTCGATTTCGTTTTTGAGCGCAAGCCCAAGCCGCGTCACTTCTACGTCGTTGCTCTTAGAGCAGGTCGTATTCGCCTCGCGGTTAAATTCCTGCACCAAAAAGTCCAATTTTCTGCCCACGATATGCTCTTTACAAATGTCTCTAAACTGCGCGATATGGCTGTACAATCTCGTCAGTTCTTCGTCGACGTTGCTCTTGTCCGCAAAGATTGCCGCCTCCGTCAAAATACGACTTTCGTCTACCTGCGCCTCGCCTAAATATTCCGCTATCTTCGCCGCCAATTTCTCGCGGTGGTTTTTAGCGACCATAGGCGCCCTTTGCGAAAGTTTATCCACCAATCTCTCTACTTCGTCTACGCGGGAGAGCATATCCTCTTTGAGTTTTTCCCCTTCCGTCTTGCGCATGCCGTTGAGGTTGTCAAGCGCCAAGGAAAGCGCGCTTTTGAGCGCCGTTATCATCTCTTCGTCCGCGCCCATTTGCTCCTCTTCTTGCTTTAACACCTCGGGATAGCGCAAAACGCTGGTCAGCGTCACGTCGTCCGTAAGATAGGGAAAGGTTTCTTTTAATTTTTGCGCCGCCATTACGTACGCCGTCGCAAGGGGCAAATCAGCAGTCAACGACGTGCCCTTTTCCCTCTTGTCCTTGTAGGAAATAAAGACGTCGACGTGCCCTCTCGTCATCTTTTCTTTGATGGTCGCACGGATGACCTCTTCGTAGGCGGTAAAGATACGGGGGCACTTGATTACGACGTCCAAATAACGGTTGTTGACCGAACGCATCTCGCAAGTCAAACTGATACCGCCGAAGTCGTATTCCCCTTTTCCGTAGCCCGTCATACTCAGCATAGTGTTTTCTCCCGTTCGTTTATGACGCGATTTTACCGCGCCTTGCTAATTACTTTGCTATTATAGCAAAGATTTTTATAAATTTCAAGTCCCTTGTCTCTTTTTCTTCCTATTTTTTGGCTCTTTTAGGACTATTTTTCCAAGAGTTTTTCAAACTCCTCTTCGCCGATGATACGGACGCCGAGTTTTTTGGCTTTATCAAGTTTGCTTCCAGCGCTTTCGCCTGCGACGACTAGCGTCGTCTTTGCCGTCACCGAAGAGAGGACTTCTCCCCCTCTTGTCTCAATGAGTTTTTGCGCTTCGCTGCGCTTGAACTTTTGCAACGTGCCCGTCAGCACTACCGCCTCGCCGCTAAACGTACCAGACTTTTCTTCCTCTGCCCAAACGGGGTCTATCCCTATCTCTTTGAGCCGAGCAAGTTGCAGAGCGTTGTCCTCGTCCGCAAAGTAAGAAACAATCCCTTTTGCCGTAATTTCGCCGACGTTTTCCATGGCGATAAGTTCCTCTTCCGTAGCCTTAGCAAGCCCGTCCAAACTTTTAAATTTCTTCGCTAAATCTTTGGCGGCTACGCGCCCGACACCGTCGATACCTATTGCAAAAAGATAGGCGTCCAACGGCGTGGATTTGCTTTTTTCTATCCCCGATAAAAGATTGGCTATTTTCTTTTCTTTAAAGCCGTCTAAATCTCGTAAGTCGTCCTCTTTAAGCGCGTACAAGTCGGCAAAGTTCTGCACCCCTTTTTTCTCAATGAGCAAGGTTGCCGTACTGCCCGAAAAACCCTCGATATCCATCGCGTTCTTGCTCGCATAATGGTCAAGTTTTGCCGTTACCCTAGGAAGGCACGCACGATTGGGACAGAATAAATGCGCCCCGATCTCTTGCAACTTCTCGCCGCAATAAGGACAGGTCTCGGGTTTTTCTACGGGCGCGCTGTGAGGATAGTGCTCCGTCGCACCCAAAATCTCGGGGATAACTTCGTTAGAGCGTCTAACCAGCACGCGAGAGCCTATTTTGACGTCCTTTCGCAAAATATCGCCGTAGTTGTTGAGCGTCGCCCTCGAAACGGTCGCGCCGCCAAGTTCCACAGGCTCCAACAAAGCAAGCGGCGTCAGTTTTCCCGTGCGCCCGACCTGCCAAATCACCTCTTTCAAAAGGGTGGTTACCTCTTCCGCTTCAAACTTATAGGCGATTGCCCAACGGGGGAATTTATCCGTATGTCCCATCTCTTCACGGACGGAATCGTCGTCGATTTTAATTACCGCGCCGTCCGTCAAAACGTCGATTTCTTTGCGGGCAATTTCTATCTCGTCAATCGCCGCCTTGACCTCTTCGCCCGTCTTACAAACCTTAAAATAGGGAAAGACTTTAAAGCCCTCTTTTTGTAAAAATTCGTGCGCAGCCGTCTGCGACATACGCTCGCCGCCCGACAGGTAGTTGATATCGTAAAAATAAATCTCCGGCTTTCTTGCCTGCGTCACTTTGGGGTCGAGGTTGCGGATAGCGCCTGCCGCCGCGTTGCGGGCGTTTTTCAAAGGCTCTGCCGCCGTCTTGTTGTACTGCTCCAATACGGAAAGACGGATAACCGTCTCCCCGCGCACCTCCAAAGTGCCTTGATAGGATATTTTCAACGGAAAGGATTTGATAGTCAGCACCTGTGCGGTGACGTCCTCGCCCACCGTGCCGTTACCACGCGTCGTTGCGCGGACGAACTTGCCCTTGTCGTACGTCAAGCAGACCGTCAAGCCGTCGAATTTATACTCCACCGTATAAACGGGACTCTTCCCCGCCGCTTTCTCGGCACGAGTCAAAAACGCCGACAGTCCCTCCGTAGAAGTCGCCTTATCGAGACTGTACAAACGGGCGATATGCGTGTGCTTCTCAAAGCCTTTGAGCACCTCGCCGCCCACCCGTCTCGTCGGGCTGTCGTCAAAGACTACGCCGCTCTTTTCTTCCAGCGCCTTTAATTTATCGTATAATTCGTCGTATTCCTTATCCGAAACGGTGGGATTGTCCAGTACGTAATACTGGTGCGCCCACTCGTTGAGTATATCGGTAATGCGTCTTTGTTCGTCCATAACCTTTCCTTAGTTTTTGATTGTTAACGGCGCAATCGACGCCGAAAGTTGCTTGATACCGTAGCCTGCAAACGCCACGTCCACTATCGTGTTATTGCCCGCGCCGTGCACCCCTACTACCGTGCCGTCGCCGAACTTAGCGTGATTGACTTTTACCCCGACCTGGAAGACGGATACGTCCTTCGGCTTTTCGACCTTGGGTTTTGCCGTAGCCGAGCCATAGGCGAAGCCGCTGTCCTTTTGTCCGCCGTACACGCTGGGGTTTGCCGGCGAATACGAGGAATAACTCTCCTCTCTGTACACGCTGCGCTTTACCCCCGAATTTCCGTACCCGTAGCCCGATTTTCCGTACCCGTACGAAGAGTTATCCCCGTACCTGCCACCCGAAAATCTGCCTGCGCCGTAGGACGAATTGCCGTAATTTGCCTCGTCATCGTCGTCGTAACTACGATATCTATCGTACCCGCCGTAACGGGGTTTTTCTTTGGGCAAATCCAAGCAAGAAGAAAGTTCTTTGATAAAGCAAGAGCGCATAGTCGGCTCTCTCTTGCCGTATAAAAATCTGCTTTTACTGCGGGTCAAATACAAATGTTCTTTCGCCCTTGTGATAGCGACGTACATGAGTCGCCTTTCTTCTTCCATATCGTCGCTGTCGCTAGACGCACGGGAGACGGGCAGGATATTTTCTTCCAAGCCGCTGATAAATACGCAAGAGAATTCTAGCCCCTTAACGGCGTGGATGGTAGCGAGCGTCACGTAGTCGCTGTCGTCCATCTCGTCCGTGTCGGTGGATAAGGTCACTTGCGCTAAATAGTCGGTCAACGTCGCCTGCGGATTCAGCCTGCAAAACTCGTCGACGGCGTTGATAAATTCGTCAATGTTGGCAAGTTTGTTGAGGCTATCGTCGCTGTCGTCGCTGTACGCCAGCCGCATATTCGTATCCGCGACGATGTTTTTTACTAGTTCGTCCACGGACAAAGAAATGCTGTCTTTTATCCATTTGTTGACGAGGGTAGCAAACCCTTCCAACTTCTGCCTCGTCCCGCCCGTAAAGCCGATTTCGTCTAATTCAAACAACGCGTCGTAGACGGACACGCCGTTTTCAAAGGCGTAGTTTTGCAAGGCGTCCACCGTCTTGGCGCCAATCCCCCGCTTGGGGAAGTTGATAATACGCACCGCCGCCTCGCTATCGAACGGGTTGGCAATCAAGCGCAAATAGGCAAGCAGGTCTTTGATTTCCTTTCTTTCGTAGAACTTAAAGCCGCCGAACACCTTAAAGGGTATCCCGTCCGCCGAGAACTCTTGTTCGAAAGAACGGGTCAGGGCGTTGAGGCGCATTAGCACGGCAAAATCTTTATATTGATAGCCCTGTCTACGCAAAGCCACGATGGTCTGCGCGACGTAGCGCGCCTCGCTACTCTCCTCGTCCGCCTCGTGTAACTTAGGTTTTGCGCCCTCGTCGTTTTCAGTCCAAAGAGTCTTTTCCTTACGTCTGCCGTTGTTTTTGATGACGGTGTTGGCAAGGCTTAAAATTTGCTTGGTGGAGCGGTAGTTGCGCTGCAACTTAAACACCTTTGCGCCCTTAAAATCCTTTTCAAAGTGCAGGATGTTTTCAATTTTCGCCCCTCGCCAGCCGTAGATGGACTGGTCGTCGTCCCCTACCGCAAACAGGTTGCCGTGGACGGTGGCAAGCAGTTTAACTATCTCGTATTGCACCCCGTTGGTGTCCTGAAACTCGTCCACTAAAATGTATCTAAATCTACCAGATAAGTATTCCAGCGCCTCTTTATTGGTTGCCAAAAGATTGCGCGTTTCGTTGAGTAGGTCGTCAAAGTCAAGGGCGTTGTTCTCGCGCAAATGGCGCTGATATCTTTCGTATACTTTTGCAACGTCGTCGATATCCCTCTCGCCCGCGTATTCCTCCGCGTAACGGGCGGGAGAAAAGCCCAGCATTTTGGCGTTGCTGATATGATATTTTACACTTTTCAGTAGTTTGTCGTCCTCGTAGCCGCACTCCTGAAAGGACTTTTTGATGACGTTGTTGCGCTCTGTTTCGCTGTATATCGAGAAATTTTTGTTTAAGCCCGCCTCTTCGGCAAAGTCGCGCAAAATCCGCACGCACATACTGTGTATGGTGCATACCCACATATCCTTCGTCGGCACGACGCCGTACAGCCTTTCCTTCATCTCGTTAGCCGCTTTGTTGGTGAAAGTAATCGCCAAAATCCCCGCAGGGTTGACCCCCTTTTCGTCCACGAGATAGGCGATACGGGAGACGAGCACGCGCGTCTTGCCGCTACCCGCGCCCGCCAAAACCAAAACAGCCCCTTCCGTCTGTAAGACGGGGGCTAATTGTTCCTCGTTTAATTTGTCCAAAATTTCTTTCGTTGCGCTCATACTTTTATTATAGCATATCCCGCGCTTTTTTTCAAGCAGATTATTCGTCGAATTTTAGTATATTATAAAACCGCCGCATTTCCTATGCGGCGGTTCCTACTTATTTTACCCAATATCTTTGCCCGTATCGTAAATCTTCCAATAACGCCGTACTGCTCATATTCGATTTCTCCAACAAAGCATTATTCAAATCTATTGCGGAGAGTTGTTGCCCCATATTGGTACGTATCAGTTCCATTCTTTCAGACAAGCCCTTCACCTTTTCATTGGATTGCTCTATACTTCCTCCAATCGTTTTTAAATTACTATTCACCTGCGCAAGTTGATTGCTGATAACAGAAAAACTTCTCGCTAATGCCTCACCCATCTTTTGAGCCGCCATGTAAATATTAGCCGAAATTGTTTCACTTGCTCTTCTTATTTCATTGGTTATTTGATTCGTTTGTAACTGTTTATCTAAAAGTTGTAATGCTTCTTTCAAGGTATCCGCACGACCTGTTTCAAGATAATATATCACCAAATCTAAATTTTTCCAATCCGATTCTGAAAGTTGGTTGTCATACGTACGATTCAACGAGTCTTTTACGCCTTTTATCTTTTCAACCCAAAGTCCATTTTGCTTCGTCAAATCGACCTTTTGTAAGTCATATCTCTGCTTTGCCTCTTCACAACATTTTTCAGTGTCCTCGGCTTCTTTTCTCAATAAATCGGCTGTCTTGCTTAATTCGATTTGCTCTATTTTAAGAGTTTCATTCTCTGTTTGCAAATCACTTATTTTTTTCTTTTCTTTTTTTATTATATTGTGTTTGATCGCTGCTTTTGCAATCGGTGCAAATATAAGGCCCCTAAACGGCAATATCGCCCAAAAAAACAGCAACATTGCCACAATATACTCCTCCTCGAATAGAGCACCAAGAGGATATAATTCTTTATATTCTTTTCTTACGTCTTTTCTTACTTGCTTTTTATTGCAGAGGTACGCCTGTTTTTCAGCAATCTGCTTTTGTATTGCTTCCTGCTGCTTTTGCACCCAAGTAATTTTAAATTCTTTAGCTTGCAAACTACTTCTCTTTTCCCTCACCTCTTTTTCTTGCTCTCTTTTTTTCTCCATATTCTGTTTATCCGTTTCCTCTATCTGCCTCAATTCGTCCGCATAGATAGAAACCACCGATAGCCCCGCCCGAAGCGCATAAAAGTCTGCCAGTAATTCTTCTTTACTCTTTTTGCTACTTATCTCCACGACAACGTTTCTCCCTTTTTAGTGTACAATTATCTTGTACTTTTCCCATAATTATACAAGAAAGTTGTACATTTGTCAAGAACTATGAAAACAAAAATTGCCGAAAATATTAAATTTTATAGAAAGCAACTAGGCTTAACGCAAGGACAACTTGCCGAAATATTACGCGGAAAAAAGAGCCTTATTTCCAATTATGAAAACGGGTATAGCACGCCTGATATTTACACCCTTTGCATCTTGGCAAATTTTTTCGATATTACGTTAGACGAATTAGTTGAATATGAAAAAGACGACAAATAAAGTCGTCTTTTTTGTTATGCTTTACCCGTCCAACACGTCGAATTCACACTCTTTACGGAAGCGTTCGAGTGCGCGCAAATACCGCTCGCTCAACGATAACGTATAACGCTGTTTTTCTTCGTAGGAAAGGGTGTCGTAATACGCCTTGTCCGTCAGTCTGCCAATGGCGTCGCTGACCTCGCCCTCGGCAAGGAGCATTTCTTTGACTTTTACATAAAAGTCATCTTCCTTTTCTCCCGCTATCTTGCCCGCGACTTTGCTTTTGAAATACTGCCCCGCTTTACTCTCGCTTACGCCCTGTTCTTTGGCGGAACGCATACTCTTATCGTACCCCTCTTTGCACGCCTCCCAAAAGCCGTTTTTGATGCGATTTTTTGCCTGCCGTGAAAACTCTTTCAAACTGCTTCTTTTTGTCTCGGACATCTTGCCACCTCTTTCCCTTTTTTACTGCTTTTTTCGGCAAAAACACCCCTATTAAGAGATTTTTTGCAAAGAAAAAACTCACGCTACTTGCGTGAGTCTTTTGCTTAGTTTCTACTTCTTTTTCTTGCGGCTTCCGATTTTTTCTTTCTCTTAACGGAAGGTTTTTCGTAGAATTCTTTCTTTCTCAAGTCGCCGATGATACCGTCACGAGAGCATTTTCTCTTAAAACGACGAAGGGCGCTTTCAACGTTTTCGTTTTCGCCTACTTTTACCGTGGACATCCTTTTCACCTTCCTTTGCCTAACCGCATTATTTTGAATACGCTACTGATTATAACAAGTAAAAAACAGATTGTCAAGTTTTTTTGCGGGGATTTTTCCCTTTTTTTACCTTTCGACAAAAATAGACTTTCGTTAATGCATAATGCAAAATGCAAAGTGCATAATTGCGGAATTATTTCTTTCCACCACTATGCGCTATGCACTATCCACTATACATTGTAAAAGCGTCTTTACGCCTTAACAAAATCACTAGCAGGATGCTTACACCAAGGACAAATAAAATCCTCAGGCAACTCTCCTTCGTGCGTATAGCCGCAAACGGAACAAACCCACTTTTCCTTGCCCTCTTCTTTAGGGGCGTCGGGTTTGGGTTTGATATTTGCTTGATAATAGTTGTACGTGACGCTGTTTTCGTCCGACAACGTCATTGCGTCCGTTACCTCGGCAACGAATAAGGTATGCGTGCCGTAATCGTATTTATCCACCACTTTCGCGCTGATCAGCGCGTTTGCGTGTTCGTCGACATAACGCAATCCGTTGCTTGCGCGCGGATACTTTGTATCCGCGAATTTGTCTACCTCCCGCCCGCTTTGGAAACCAAACCGCTTAAAAAGATCAAACGGCGCGCTTTCCGCAAGCACGGAGACGTTGAAGACACCCGTCTTTTTTAAGACCTCCGCCGTATAATTTGCATTATTCACAAACACGACGATACGGGTAGGATTGTCCGTCATCATAGACACCGTGTTGACGATACAACCGCTGTCCTTTTGTCCGTCGTTGACCGTCAATACATACAAGCCGTACGAAATCTTATACATTGCCTTTTTATCCATAGTCACACCTCTACTTGGTTATTAGTTTTCCGCTTGCCAGAGCCCGTGAAGATTGCAGTATGCGTAAATCGCCTCCAACTTTTCCCCCTTGCCAAGACGGAAACTTACCACCGCTTCTTGCCCTACGGGGATATATTTGAGTTGATAGCCGTTATCGCTGACCAGCAACACCCATTCGATATAATGCTCTTGCGTAGCAGGGTGCATCACGGAGCCCACGCTCACTTTAATTTCGCCACAACGCTTTTCTATCACGGGAACGTGCTTTTCTACCGCCGCATCTGTCGTGCCCGCTTCCAGCAATTTGTACCCCTCTACGCAAACTTCGTGCGGGGAAACGAGTGTTTTGCCACATTTTTCACATTGATAAATATAAACTTTCATTTGATTTTACTCCTTTATTGATATTGAATCCTAATTAAATAATAACATAACTGCTTAGGCTTGTCAATAGATTGTGCAAAAAAGTTTGGAATATTTTGGGAAATTTTGGTTTTTTCAAGGCAAAAAAGGTAAAAAGCGAAGATGCGAGCAAATTTAGTGCATAATGCAAAGTGCAAAGTGCATAATTGCGGAATTATTTTAATTTTTACCACCACTATTCACTATGCGCTGTGCATTAAAAAGGCGGAGATGTGAACTTTCATCACCCTTTTTCTTTTTAGAGGTAAGCAGGTCAAGGCGCGGCAAGCGCGCATACCGATAGTATGTAAGCAAGCCGCAACGCGGAGATGCGTAGCCTATAAGAAGAAAAATTTACTCTACATAGTAGACCCAGTTGTCCTTACGAGGTTTTACCGCAGGCGTATCACAATCGGCATAGCCTACCACGCAATTGCCGATACCGACGAAATCCCCCTCAATACCGAGGTTTTTCAAAATCTCTTTGCCTTCGGGGAGTTCAAACGTTTCTCTTGCACGGTGAATCCAGCAACTGCCGAGCCCGAGCGAAGTTGCCGCCAGCATAAGGTTGCCCATAACGAGCGAGCCGTCGTAGATATAATTATGCGAGACCGCCCTATCGGCAAGGACGACGAGGACGCAAGGCGCGCCGTAGAAAGGATCGCCGCTGGCGCCCATCACTTCCGCGTTGATACGGGAAAGTTTGTCACGAAGTTCTTTGTTTGTGACCGCGATAATAATTGGGGACTGCAAATTTCTACCCGTGGCGGCATACGTGCCCGCCTCGACGATTTTTTCAATGAGTTCCTTGGGGACGGCGTCGGGCTTGTATTTTTTGATACTACGCCTGCCGATAATCGTTTGCAACGTTTCGTTCATAGTTTTCTCCTTTCACGCACGCGTGCGTTTCCTTTTTTATATAGTATAGCAAACTTTTTTCCCTTTGTAAATAACGCCGCGGAAAATTCCACGGCGTTTTTTGACGAATTATTTCGAGCGTATTTAGCGCAGAATGCAAAATGCATAATGCATAATTGCGGAATTATTTTAATTCTTACCACCACTATGCACTATGCGCTATACATTAACCGAAGTGTATACGTCTTTTATTTATTGCAAACAAACCCCGTGCTCTTCGCCGCCCCTTTCTCTCTGCCGACGGTAGTATTGTCGCATTGGCGAGGTCGAAGCGCCTTGATAGGATTTTCCGCTACTTGATAGCGATAGTCCTTCCCGCAATGGCGGATGTGCGTATCAATGACTTGATGGGAAGGGACGATACACGCCGTAGGATTGATTTGCTGTTGATACTTGAAAAAAGTAGCGTCGTCAGGCAAATCGTCGATATTTTCGTAGTCTTCTAACACGCCCGTATATTGTACCGTGTTTTCCAAAATATCCCGCACGTATTCGATATTCTCGTGCAAGGACAAAGGCGCGGGGAATTCTCCGTCAGGGATAACCTCTTGCCACTCCTTCCCTTCGTATTTTTTAAGAAGATCCGCCGCCTTGTGCAAGTGGGCAATTTCCATCTCGAGATTTTGTTCCCACAGCGCACGAATATACGGATTCGTCTCCGTCTTGTAACAAGACCAATACAAATAGCACTCGGTGTACTCGTGCCAAAGCAGCATTTCCAGCCACGTTGCACCTGCGTCCTGCAAACTTTCGTACTGCGTAACGTGTTCCTCTTCGACAAGCGCAATCTCTTGATAGAGTTTTCTCGACATATCGTTACGGGCAAAGTTGGTGATGTTCATATAATAGTTCATCGTTTGCTGTTCCGCCGCCGTGATAATCAAGGTCGCAAGTACCGTTTGCTTGTCGGCGGTCTTAGAATTGATACACCGCTTAACGTTGTCTTTGGGGAATCGGTGATGGGCTATCGTGGGACGCCCCGGCATAATCTCCGTATAGCCACCCACTAGCCGCTCGGCAATGATACCCTGCTCCATCTCCAATTGATTGGCGTAACGGTACAAATGGTCGAAGTCTTCCAAAAGCGCAAAATCAAGCGCTTTTTTGACGTCGCAGTCCTTTTCCCTTTTTGCCAGTTCCGCCGTTAAGTCTACGGCGAGTTGCTCATATCCAATGGTGTGTTCCAGCGCGCTTTCGTTGGCGGGTTTAAGCAAAGAAATCTTTAATTGCTGTTGCTTTTCCACCATACGGGAGAGAGAAATTTCTCTACGCAGGTCGTTGTCACAGGTATGACGGGCAAGTTGATGTGAAAACCAATTCGACTCGAACTCCGTGCCGTTCATCAGGATAATTCTCGTTTTGGTGTACGGGTCAACCTCCATTTTGTGATAGGGTTGCGGATACATTTCCTTCCAGTTTTGCAACGATTTTTCAATCGATACGGGTTTTTCTAAAAACGGATTCATAGTCCCCTCCTTTATTTATTGACACCCTATCATTATATGCCAAAAAGGAAAGTTTTAGTCAATCCGCCTATCTTTCTAATAATTTTTCACAAACGCGCAAAACGTCACGGTAGGACGCCTCGAAATCACGCGTATACCAAGGGTCCGCGACGTCGCGGCTCTCGCCTACAAGTTCTAACGCTTTTTGGCATTTCGCGGCGTTTTTTGCCCCCAAAATCCTGCGGGCTTTTATCAGGTTGCTATCGTCCATACAAAGGAATAAGTCGTACCTGTCCCCATCCTCGAAACGAAGTTGCGTAACCCGCTTTTCTTCACAAGTTATTCCTAAGCCTGCTAAAAGTCTTTTCACGGGCGGATAGACGGGGTTGCCCACCTCCCCCCAAATTTCTTCGGCGGAAACGGCAGAAGAGGCAACGACAAACTCTTCTTCTCTACCCGCCTTTTTTAACAAATCTTTCAGGACGTATTCCGCCATAGGCGAACGGCAGATATTGCCGTGACATACAAACATAATTCTTTTCATATTTTCTCCGTAAAAAAACGGACCGTTGCAGTCCGTTTTTTCTTTTCGTTAAGCGGCAAGTAACTCCGCAATATGCACAAGCAAAGGTTTCAGCCACTCTTCACATGCGCCGTAGAACGCGGAAGAAATAGGCGAATAGGGTTTGAAGAGGACGCGGCAATCAAATACGCCGTAATACCCAAGCGCATAGAAAATTGCAACGATTACGATAAGCACGGATATCGCAAAGATGAAGAAGACGATCGTAGCAAGCGACTTTTCGATTGCCGACAAAATCTTCACGTCGTCGAACAAATCGACGAGTTTTTTGAGCAGCCAGTTAATCAGCGCCATCAACAGGCAAGCGATAATCACGAGGATAACCCCGACGCACACTTTCCCAATCACCGTGCAAGCAACTGCAGGAATCGCGCCGTTTGAACCGATTGCGTCGCTAATCAACGTCGCAAATCTGCCGAGAAAAGCAAGTTTCCCACCCGTTGCCGTAGGCGCCGTAAACATCAAGACGAAAGGACCTATCACCGCAGCCGTAAAACCAAAGAAAACGAGAAGTTTCCTAAGCCCTTCCATAAAGCCCACTTCCCAGCCCTTGCGGATCATATACATCACGAAGGAAATCATCAGGAAATCGAACGCGTATTTATGGACGAAACTCCATATCTCCGCCATAGGGCCTTGCGTGTAGACCTCGGCAAGGAACGCCGTGTCTCTCAAAGGCGTTGCGTAAAGAACCAACATCAAAAGCGCGATAATAGACGCCGTGAAAGCGGTTGCGCAGACCGCGCTGGAAATAGCCCCCCATACGCGGTTGATGATACGGACGGGTTTCTTCCCGTCGACGGGCAAAGGTTTATATTCCTTATTTTCGTCGATTTCAAATTCTTCCCCGTGCGCCTCGGCGTATTTTTGCTTTTCCGCCTGCTTTAACTGCTTGTTGAAAGATCTCTTTAACCCTTTTGCAATCGCGGCAAAGATACCTGCCAACAGGAAGGTCACGACGCACAAAACAAATACCGCTACGATAAAGTTCGTCGCGTTGTCCGTAAGGTAATCAAACAGGGACAAAGAGGACAAGACTTTGTTCTCTATCAACGCCTTGACCAAAATCAAATAGACCCCACAGGCAAGCACCCAAGGCAACCCGTGCGACTTTATCCCCGTATAACTTTTTATGGCGCCGACGACGATGGCAACAATCCCTACAATCGCCAATACTCCAATCAGAACCCAGGCTATCATTTCACTACCCATAATTCTTTCTCCTTGTTTTTGCTATACTAAATTATAGAACGTAAATAGAAAAATGTTACTTATTTGTTAAAATTATCTTTGAGAGATACGATTTCGCTAAGCACTAAACCGCCCTTTTCGTCGACGCATTTTTTGTAATAGCCGACGCGCATCAGTTGAAAACGGCTTTCGTCTTCGCTTGCCGCAAGATAGGGCTCTGCATAGCCGTGATAGATGGTCTCGCTGTCCAAGTTCATCCGCTCGCCAAAGTCCTGTCCCGCATATTCTGCATCCTTCAAAAGATAAGCGTACTTTCTAATCTCCGCAGGCACGCCCGTAAAAGCGTCTACCCATTGGATAGTGCCTTTAACCTTGATACCGCTCGTATCCGCAGAAGAACGACTTTCGGGAACGTAGGTACATTTGAGTTCCGTCACTTCCCCTTTCTCGTCCCGTACGACCTCGTCGCAACGAATAATATAGGCGTTTTTCAAGCGCACGTACCCACCCAACTTCAAGCGTTGATACTTGGGCGGAGGGTCGAGAGAGAAGTCCGCTTTGTCGATATATACCGTACCCGAAAAATCCAGTTCTCTTTCGCCGAGTTCAGGCTTTAAAGGATGCAACGCCGTGGTCAATTTTTCCGTACCAACATAGTTGGTAATAGTTACTTTCAACGGCTCTACCACCGCCATAGCACGCTCTGCATTGGCGTTCAAATCGTCGCGGATACACGCTTCAAGATAAGAAAGTTGACACTCCGAATTGGCTTTTACGACGCCGATTTTCGTACAAAAATCAATCAGCGCTTGCGGAGGTACGCCGCGGTTCCTAAGCCCCGTCACCGTCGGCATACGGGGATCGTCCCAGCCGTGGACGTGGTTTTCTTCGACGAGTTTTTTAAGATAACGCTTGCTCATTACCGTGTTGGTGATAGCAAGACGGGCAAATTCAATTTGTCTGGGCTTAGGGGCAAACCCGAGGTTGATACCCACCCAATCGTACAAGGGACGGTGGTCTTCAAACTCCAGCGTACAAAGGGAGTGCGTTACCCCTTGCAAATAGTCGCAAATCGGGTGCGCATAATCGTACATAGGATAAATGCACCAAGTATCTCCCGTACGGTGATGCGTGCTACGCAAAATACGATAGATAACAGGGTCGCGCATATTCATATTGGGCGACGCCATATCGATCTTTGCGCGCAGACACTTGCTACCGTCGGGATACTTACCCGCCTTCATCTCTCTAAACAGCGTCAAGTTCTCTTCCACGCTGCGGTTGCGGTAAGGGCTTTCCTTGCCCCCCTCTTTTAAGGTGCCGCGGGTAGCCGAAATTTCTTCAGGCGATAAATCGCACACGAAGGCTTTGCCGTCCAAAATGAGTTTTTCCGCATACTCGTAGATGACGGGAAAAAAGTCGCTGGCATACACTTCTTTCGCCCACTCAAAACCCATCCAAGAGATGTCCTTGCGGATAGCGTCGACGAATTCCGTCTTCTCCTTAGAGGGGTTGGTGTCGTCGAAAAAGAGGTTGCATTTACCGTCGAATTTTTTCGCCGTGCCAAAGTTGACGAGCATGCTTTTTACGTGCCCGATATGCAGATAGCCGTTGGGTTCGGGAGGGAAACGGGTTTGAATCTCCGTTACTTTGCCCGCCGCGAGGTCGTCTATCACGATTTGCTCAATAAAGTTGCTTGCTTCGATATTTTCCATACTGCTTCCTTAAAAATCCGTTCGTTAAAAGAGCCCTACGATTTGACCGTCGTCCGTCAAATCGATTTTTTCCGCCGCAGGATGGGCGCCCAGCCCCGGCATCAGCATAATTTTACCTGCAATCGCCACGATAAAACCTGCGCCGCCTTTTACCATGACGTCTCGCACGAACACCCTAAATCCCGTCGGTCTGCCGATGAGGTCGGCGTTGTCGCTGAGCGAGTATTGCGTCTTGGCGATAATCACAGGTAAATTGCCATACCCCTTCGTCTCGAACTGCTTGATCTTCTCTTGCGCCTCAGGGGAGAAATCCACCCCGTCGCCACCGTATATTTTTTGGACGACGTCCTCTATTTTCTTGACTATCCCGTCGTTTAAATCGTAAGCGTATTCCATCTTAGAGGGGATTTCACACGCCGCCATGACTGCTTTCGCAAGATCCTCGCCTCCTTCGCCGCCGCGCAAGAACACGTCGGTAAAGACTGCCGTAGAACCCGCCTCTTTTACCTTTTCGATGACGAGACTGGTTTCCGCTTTCGTATCCGTGACAAATCGATTCATGGCTACGAGCACGGGTTTTTTATAGACGTTTTTGATGTTTTCAATGTGCTTGAGCAAATGAGGAATTCCCTTTTCAAGCGCCGATAAATCCTCTTGCGAGAGCGTCTCTTTCTTTGCCCCACCGTGCAATTTGAGCGCTTTGACCGTCGCTACGATCACGACGCAGTCGGGCTCAATACCCGCCACGCGGCATTTGGTGTCCAAAAATTTCTCCGCCCCGAGATCTGCGCCAAAACCCGCTTCCGTAATGGCGTAATCGGCAAGGCTCATCGCCGCGTACGTCGCCTGCACGCTGTTACAGCCGTGCGCGATATTGGCAAACGGACCGCCGTGGATAATGGCAGGCGTTCCTTCCAGCGTTTGGACAAGGTTGGGCATCATCGCTTCTTTCAAAAGCACCGCCATGGAACCTACTGCGCCGGGGATGTCTTTGGCAAGTACAAAATCTCCCGATTTGTTCAACCCTACGATGATGTTACCCAAGCGGCGTTTTAAGTCGGCAATATCCGTCGCAAGACACAGCACCGCCATAATTTCGCTTGCCGCCGTGATGTCGAAGTGGTCTTTTCTCTCCACTCCTTTCCCATCTTGACCTACCGTCACGTTGATAAGGGCACGTTCGTTCATATCCATACAACGGTGGAAATAAACGTTATCCGTATCAATCTCCAATGCGTTGCCACGGAAAATATGATTGTCGACAAGGGCGCAAAGCAGGTTGTTTGCCGCGGTGATAGCGTGCATATCCCCCGTAAAATGAAGGTTAATGTCTGTCATCGGCACGACCTGCGCATAACCGCCGCCAGCAGCACCCCCCTTCATCCCAAATACGGGGCCAAGCGAAGGCTCTCTCAGCGCCAAACACGCGCTCTTCCCAAGGCGGGCAATCCCGTCGGCAAGACCGATGGATACCGTCGTCTTCCCTTCCCCGGAAGCCGTCGGGTTGATTGCCGTCACTAAGACGAGTTTTGCCGTGCGCTTAGCATCCTTAGGCAAAGAAATTTTTGCCTTATATTTGCCGTAAAGGTGCAAATCGTCCTCCGTCAAACGGAGACGCCTTGCTACGTCGCGTATATCTTGTAATTTTGCTTTTTCCGCTATCTCAATGTCCGAAAGCATATTTTCCCTCGCGCGTATAGTTTATAATACGCTTTATTATAGCATATATTTTCGAAAATGGGAATAATTCCGCGACGTTTTTTTAAAATTTTTTTAAAAATTTTGTCCTTTTTTGTTTTTCTACTCAGGTAATCCGTCCAACCCGCCAACGGCTTTTGCCCCAAATTTCCGTACACGGGTGGCTTGTTTTCGCCCAAACTCGTACCTGCCCCACCTGTTTTACTGTAAAACGCATAATTGATAATGCATAATTGAGGAAATATTTTAGTTTTGGCTCTCACAAACGTTTGACTTACCCTTCAAAAAAGGGTATAATGAAACGGTATGAATACCGTTAAGGAGAAAATTATGGCACAAAAAAGAGCAGTTACGATGGAAAAATTGGTATCCCTTTGCAAAAATAGAGGGTTTATTTTCCCTGGTAGCGAAATTTACGGCGGCCTTGCCAACACCTGGGACTTCGGCCCCTTGGGTGTAGAACTGAAAAACAACGTCAAAAAGGCGTGGTGGAAAAAATTCGTACAAGAGAATCCTTACAACACAGGGCTTGATTGCGCGATACTTATGAACCCTCGCACTTGGAAAGCGTCCGGGCATATCGGCGGCTTCTCCGACCCTTTGATGGACTGCAAATCCTGTAAGTCCCGTCACCGCGCGGATAGCCTCATCGAAAAATACGTGGAAAAACACGGGCTCAACGTCAAGGTAGAAAGCATGGACAACGACGCAATGGAAGCGTTCATTACCGAAAAGAAAATCGCCTGCCCTATCTGCGGCAACAGCGATTTCACCCCTATTAGAAAATTCAACCTGATGTTCAAGACCTTCCAAGGGGTTACGGAAGACAGCGTGAATACGGTATACCTTCGCCCCGAAACGGCACAAGGTATCTTCGTCAACTTTGCCAACGTGCAACGCTCTACCCGTATGCGCGTACCTTTCGGGATCGGGCAAATCGGGAAATCTTTCCGCAACGAAATCACCCCCGGCAACTTTATCTTCCGCGTGCGTGAATTTGAGCAAATGGAACTCGAATTCTTCTGCAAACCCGGTACCGACCTTGAGTGGTTTGCTTACTGGAAAGACTTCTGCCGCGACTGGCTGTTGTCCCTCGGTATGAAGGCAGAAAACTTGCACCTTCGCGACCACAGTCCCGAAGAACTTTGCTTCTACTCTAAGGCGACCACCGACTTTGAATACAACTTCGCTTTCGGCTGGGGCGAACTTTGGGGGATTGCCGACCGTACCGACTACGACTTATCCCAACACGCAAAAGAATGCGGTAAGCCTATCGACTACGTCGACCCTGTGACGAACGAAAGATACGTCCCTTACGTCGTAGAGCCCTCTCTGGGGGTAGAACGCGTCGTGCTTGCTTTCTTGACCGACGCTTACGACGAAGAAGTGGTAGACGCGGAAAAGAACGATATCCGTACCGTCCTTCGCTTGCACCCCGCTCTCGCGCCTTTTAAATGCGCGGTGTTGCCTTTGCAAAAGGGGCTTGCAGACAAAGCGGACGAAATCTATACAAAAGCGTTGAAACAATTCCCTGCTACTTACGACTTGACGGGTTCTATCGGCAAGAGATACCGCCGTCAAGACGAAATCGGTACGCCTTTCTGTATGACCGTCGATTTCCAAACGGTAGAAGACGGCACGGTGACTGTCCGCGACAGAGATAGCATGGAACAAATCCGCTTGCCTATCGACGAAGCGATTGCTTACGTCAAGGAAAAATGCGAATTCTAATCGCTTAATTTAAGCAAACTAAAAGCACCCCTTCTGGGGTGCTTTTTTAGACGACTTCAATCAATAAAAACGGGCGCGATTGCGTCCGTTTTCTTTTTTATTAGTCCTCTTGAGAAGACAAAAGCGCCTCTCTATCCGCTATCGTCAGCGCCTCCACCATCGAGGAAATATCCCCCGTCATAAAGGCGTCTAAGTTATATTGACTCAAGCCTATACGGTGATCTGTCACCCTGCTTTGCGGGAAATTGTAGGTGCGGATACGTTCGCTTCTGTCCCCGCTACCGACCATGCTACGTCGGTTATCCTCGCGCTCTTTGGATTTTTGACTATTGTAAAAATCGTAGATACGGGAACGGAGCACTTTGAAAGCACGCTCCTTGTTTTTGAGTTGCGAACGCTCGTCTTGGCAAGTGACGACAATCCCCGTCGGGAAATGGGTGATACGCACGGCGGAAGCGACCTTGTTGACGTTTTGACCGCCAGCCCCGCCAGAGTGGAAGATATCGATACGGATATCTTTGTCGAGTATCTCCACCTCTACCTCTTCTGCCTCGGGCAGGACTGCTACCGTCGCCGCCGAGGTGTGGATACGACCCTGCGTCTCCGTCGCGGGTACACGCTGTACGCGGTGCACGCCGCTTTCGTATTTCAAAAGTTTATACGCCCCTTTGCCACTGATAGAATAGATTGCCTCTTTTATGCCGCCGAGTTCGGTTGCCGCAATCTCCATCTCTTCGACCTTCAGGCGATTTGCCGCGCAAAAGTTGACGTACATACGGCAAAGTTCCGCCGCAAACAGCGCCGCTTCTTCGCCGCCCGTGCCCGCACGTACCTCTAAAATACAGTTTTTTTCGTCGTTCTCGTCCTTAGGCAGGAGTAAGATTTTGAGTTCGCCCGTCATTTCGGCGAGTCTTTCTTTGCAAGCATACCCCTCGTCGAGGAGCATCTTTTTCATCTCGCCATCGCTCTCTATCTCCGCCATTTCAAAGGCGTCTTGCATCTCTTTTTGCGTCGCTAAATACTTTTCGTAAGCCACCGCCGTCTCTTCTAAATCGGCGTGTTCCTTACAGCATTTTTGATACAAAGAAGTATCAGCAAGCACGTCTGCGTCGGCGAGTTTTTCCGTCAAAGCGCGGTAGCGTGACAGCATTTCGTCAAGTTTTGAAAACATACCTGCCTCCCTTAAATGACGATTTTGACAAATCTGTCAACGCCCGCCATATCCTTGACGATAATCGAATAATCACAGTATTTAAACAGTTTTACGACGTCCTCCGCCTGACCTTGCCCGACCTCTAACATAATCATACCGCCACGCGTCAAATATTTGGGCGCTTCCTTTGCGATAATGCGGTAGAAATCCAAGCCGTCTTTGCCGCCGTCCAGCGCACCGCGAGGCTCGTAATCTTTGACTTCCTTTTGTAATCCCTCAATCTCTGCCGTCGGGATATACGGAGGGTTGCTGACAATGATGTTAAAGCGGTTTCTAATCCGCCCAAACATATCCGACTTGACAAATTTGATGTCCGCTTCGTTCGCCTCGGCGTTTTCTTTTGCCAATTCCAAAGCGTCTTGACTGATGTCCGCCGCCGTCATCTTGACGGCAACGCCCTTCTTTTGCAATTCTTTATACACGGCAATGGAAATCGCGCCGCTGCCCGTGCACAAATCAAGAATCTCAAACCCTTCTTCCGCAGCGCCTACTACTTGCAGGGCAAGTTCTTCCGTTTCGGGACGAGGGATGAGAACCCGTTCGTCTACTTTGATTTTATAGCCGTAGAAATCCGCGTCGCCGATGATATACCAAAGGGGTCTACCCGTCAAGCGTTCGTCGGCTATTGCCAATAGTTTTTTGACCTGCGTACGCTTTAAGATACGTTCTTCGCTAGATACCGCGCTCTTGGGAATATCCAATTCTAAAGCAAAAATCCACTCCGCTTCCTCTTCGTCAATACCGCAGTTTGCAAAGCGTTTTTTGGTGTTTTCCAACAGTTCGCTGAGTTTTGCCGACGTAATAAACCGACTTTCGGGGACGGTGGGATCGGCGTCCATTTCCTGCACTTTATTGAAAGCGGCGATGGCGCACTCTATCATTTGATCCTCGGGCTCTCTCGTCGTAAGACGCTGTAATAATAAGCCGGGGAATTTAAAGAGCAAGAAGATTTTATTTTTCGTCTTGGCAAGCAGGCGCAACACCTCGTAGGAGACCGCCGCCACGATGGGCAACATCAATACTTTAAAGAGTATCCGCACCGCCGCATTGACAAAATCGTTGTCGCCGTAGACAAACTGCCCGACAACTAAATTGGCAAGCGAAAAGACCAATATCCCTATCGCCATCACGAGGAAAAGGAAGGTCGTACCACACCTGTCGTGCAATCGGGAGCATTTTTTGACGTTTTCCACCGTCAATTCCTCTCCGTTTTCATAGCAATTAATCGTCTTATGCTCGGCGCCGTGACACATATATACCCGCTTGAGAGAAGGGATAAGCCCCATAATCACGACGTACAGGATAAATACCCCTAAGCGAATCCCGCCTTCGATTAAGTTAAACCAGAACGCCTCCCAATCGGCGCCCGAACCGTTAAAGCCGGTGAGGCGGGTTAAAAATTGCGGGAATACGATAAAAATCGCTATCGCCAGCAACACACCAAAGACGATTGCTACGACGTCAAAAATGGCGGAAAGGTTGATTTTATGCTTTTCAGCCAACCATTTTTCCGCTTTCGTCGGGGTCTCTTCCTCTTCGTCCATCGCGACGTCTGCGCTACGCAAAAGCACCTTGTTACCCACGTACAACGAGTTGACAAAACTGACTATCCCGCGGATAAAAGGCAAGCGAGAAAACTTACTGCGCTTTTTATGCGGAGTAAGTCTTTCCGATTCTATTTGCACCTTCCCCTCAGGGTCGCGGACGGCGGTTGCCATGGCGGTTTTTCCGCGCATCATGACCCCTTCCATTACCGCTTGACCGCCAACGTAGGTCAAGTGCCTTTTTTGCTTTTGCTTCTTTTCTTTCATAATTACCCTTAAGGAATTATATTATTTTTTATCGCCGTTATGCATTGTTTTGTTAGTGCATAATGCAAAATGCAAAGTGCATAGTTGTGGAATTATTTTATTTTCCCTTCACTTTACACTATGCGCTATGCATTAAAGAAAACCTTTTCTTTTTAGAGGCAAGCAGGTCAAGGCGCGGCGAGCGCACATACCGATAGTATGTAAGCAAGCCGCAACGCAGAGATGCGCCTATAAGAAGAAATTTTCTTTTTAGAGCCAAGGAAGACAAGGCGTACGAGCACCTTTGACGGGAGTGTACTTATGCGTACACGACCTAAAAGGCGCGCAGTACAACGCAGTATCCCGAAGGCTATATACCCAACTTTTTCTTTTTAGAGGAAAGCAGGTCAAGGCGCGGTGAGCGCACATACCGATAGTATGTAAGCAAACCGCAACGCAGAGATGCGCCTCCTATAAAAAGAAAAGCAGAAAAAAGGGTTTAAGGTGCCCCTTAAACCCTACCATTTCACCACTTAGATACCGTATCTCTTCTTGAACTTATCGATACGTCCACCGGTATCAACTAACTTCTGCTTGCCAGTAAAGAAAGGATGGCAGTTGCTGCAAATATCTACTTTCATCACGTCGCCTTCTTTCGTCGTGCCCGTTTTGAACGTAGAACCGCAGGCGCAGACCACAGTTACTTCATGATATTTGGGATGGATATCAGCTTTCATGTTCTCACCTCGCCAGTATTTTTTCAAATGCTTTCCAATTATAACGCTTTTTTTTAGGCTCGTCAACTGTTTTTGCGGGAATTTGTAAAAAATAGTTGCAAATTTCCCAAAAATGCGTTATACTTATTTTATCTTACGCGCAAGGGTTTCCCTGCACGTTATTCTCAAAAAAAGGATTGTTTCGATGAAAGTTTGGCAATTGACCTCTCCGCACCATATCGAACGGGCAACCGCGCCCGACTTGAAACTGACGGACGGGTCGGCAAAAATTAAAATCACCAAAGCAATTTTGACGGAAGCGGACCTCTCCGTTTACACGGGTATTACCAAAGTCAAAGCGCCTATTATCCCCGGGAGATTTGCCATCGGGCAAGTCACCGAAGCGGGGACGGATTCCTTTATGCAAAAAGGGGACAGGGTTTATCTTGCCGACGTCACCGAAGAGGAAACGGGAGGGCTGGAAGTCGCAGGGGAAACCCGCGACGGCTTTTATAAAGATTTTGCCTTGGCTGGCGTAAACGATTGCTACGTCTTACCCGCCTCCGTCAGCGACGAAGCCGCTTTCCTTATCGACGCCGTCGCCTTTGCGGAACGCGTGATTGACGAACTGCACGTCTCCGTCGGTCAACACGTCGTCGTGCTCGGCGGTGGGCTGTACGGCAACGTACTTTGCCAAATCCTCATCTATCACCGCGCCGTCCCCCTGCTTGTCGACAGCAACGAAGAAAGACTTGCCATCGCCAAAAAGAGCGGTATTTACTACACTTTTAAAAACGACGAATCGCTGAAAAACAACGTCCTCAAAGCGACGGGCGGGAAACTTGCCGACGCTGCGGTGTATCTTGCGATGAACAACCGCGTCGACGCCTCTTCCCTTTTCTCGTTGGTGTCTAGAAACGCCTATATCGCTTTCTGCGCCAACACCGACAAGACGTTGCCCGTCAATCTTCAAAATGCGATGAAGAACGGCGTCACCGTCAAGTGCATCTGCGAAAGTAGCGAGTTTATCTCCACCGCTATCAACGTACTTGCCAATAAAGCGGTAGAATTTTCTCAATTCCCCGTCAAGACGTTCAGCGAAAACGACCTCCCTACCGTCATGGACCAGCAAGCCTCGCTCATTGAAAGCGGCGCTTTCCTGCCCGTAGGTATTACCGTCTTTAAATTCGTATTCTAATCCCTGCCCCGTGCAAACGGGGCTTTTTTAAGGAGAAATTATGTCAAAACTTATCTTTGCCGCCGATATACACGGCTCGGCATACTGGTGCAAAAAACTGCTCTCCGCTTTCCAAGAAGAGGGCGCGGACAAACTTTGCCTACTTGGCGACTTATTATACCACGGCCCTAGAAACGACTTCCCCAAAGATTACTGTCCTAAGGATGTTTTTGCGATGCTCAACGCTACAAAAGAAAAACTCGTCTGCGTACGGGGGAATTGCGACAGCGAAGTGGATCAAATGGTCTTAGACTTCCCGATGATGGCGGACTACGCCCTGCTCCCTTGCGAAAAACGCAACCTCTTTTTAACGCACGGGCATCTTTTTAATAAAGAAATTTTGCCGCCCTTACAAGCGGGGGACTTACTCCTCAACGGGCATTTCCACACCCCTGAGTTTACGCCTTTGGCGGGCGGCGCGTACTACGCCAACTGTGGCTCCGTTTCCCTGCCCAAAGATGGGACGCCCAATAGTTATCTTGTCCTCGACGGCGACAAACTGATTTGGAAAGACCTTTCCACAGGCGAAACTTTCAAAGAGGAAACCTTGTAAATCCTATCAATTAAAAAGCCACCGCTTTTATTTGCGGTGGCTTTTTCTTTTTACCATATAGTAGGGACGCCATCTACGTAGTGCCAATAATTGCCTTCCGTCGTCGGCTGAGTTTCGCTGTACCAATAGGTGGGACAGTTATAATTCCAATCACTATCCCAACCAATCGGCTTGCTTGTCGCCTCGCAATAAATCGTCAAATTATCGCACTCACCGAACGCATATTTGTTGATACTAGTCACGCTGTCAGGGATGACAATCTCCGTCAAACTATCGCAATAAGCGAACGCATCATAGCAATAGTTTTCACACTGTTGGGAATAATGACACTTTCTATATAGTGATTGCCTTTAAAAGCACTATCTGCAATTTCCGTGACGGGTAAACCATTGTAGGTCGAAGAGATGACGATATCGTATTCCGCCGCCAAGCCTACGTCAATGACACGATACTCGTCTTTACCCGAAATGCGTTGATAGTGAAGACCAGGTGTGCCTTCTTCCTCCGTATCGTCGCTATCTTTCAGGCAATCAAGGAAGTCTTCTTCATCGCCCGTATGTCCTGTCTCTAGCCAAATTTCGTACGCAGATTTTCCGTCTTTGCCTGCGTCACCGCTATCACTACCGCTACACGCCGCAAAACCCAGCGCGCAAGTCGCCACACAAAGTCTACTAAGTAACCCTAAAAGCCATTTCTTTTTCATATACTTGCTCCTTTTATCCATTGCACAGTTTTAAACTGTATATCCACCATTATACAACTACAAACTGTATAATGTCAAGTATGAAGAAAGAATTCTTACCTGAATATAAGGCATTACAAGACAATTTATACGAATTGCGCATACAAAACGGTTGGACGCAATCGGACGTGGCTATAAAACTTGGGATTTCCTATCAGTCTTATCAAGCATACGAACGGGGCTTGGCTGTGCCCACTTTGCAAAACTTTATCAAACTTGCCAATCTTTATGACGTCTCGCTTGACTTTTTAGTAGGGAAAAAAGAATATTAACAAACCATAGAAAAAACGCGGTTTTTTAAGCCGCGTTTTTTGTTTTTAGTTTTATTTTGAGCAAAATAATGCACGTTAGATTCTTCATTGCGCTTCGCTCCATTCAAGAATGACAGTATGGTGGCAATAAAAGGAGCAAACGACTTAGTCAAAGGCTCCTGAAAATAATTCGCTGGATAAATCCACCCAATTAGGATTTATTGTTTCTACTAATTGATTCTTTCGGACACGCAAAAAGCCTTTTATCTGCTTTTCTCTTGCAATAGCCTCTTTTACGTCACTATACTCTTCGTAATATACCAATTTATGAATGTGATACCTTTTTGTAAAGCCTTCTACGAGTTCTTTCTTATGCTCGTACAACCGGCGTTGTAAGTCGTTAGTAACCCCGACGTACATAACTTTATTCGTCTTATTTACTAATACGTAAACGTAATACATCTAGAACCTCTAATCTTTAAAAAAATTTCGGCGTTTATATGAACTTCTTCCTTACGCTTCGCTCCATTCGAGAATGACGCATTGCCTATGGGCTTCTTCCTTGCGTTATCCGCGCCGTCATTCTTGAGCGTAGCGAAGAATCTCGCGGATAATCATATACGTTTTTTACCTTTTAGAGTACTTGCAACCGCAGAAGGACTGTCTATACAAGCCGTACTCGTTGGAAAGTTCTATCGAGCGAAGATAACCGCCCTGCTTTTTAAAGTCGCTAGGCAGATAATTTACGCCCAACTCCTTTTCCAAGCGATACCCGATTTCGTTGAGCCAGTCTGCATTTTTGTGCGGGCTAAGTGTCAGCGTCGTGCAAAAATAATCGAAGGCGCGCGCCTTGGCAACCTCTGCCGTCTTTTTTAGACGCAGTTCGTAACACAGATAGCAACGCTTGCCCCTTTCAGGCTCCTCCTCTAACCCCTTTGCCATCTCTTCAAACTTTTCTTTTTCGTGTCCGCAGTCCAAAACGTCCGCATACCCCGTTTCTTGCAAAAACCGAATTTGCTCCGACTTTCTCTTTTCGTACTCCGCCTCGTCGTCGATATTGGGGTTGTAATAGAGGACGGTCACTTGAAAATGCTTTGCAATCCTCTCCAAACAAGCCGAAGAACAGGGCGCACAGCAACTGTGCAATAAGAGTTTTGGCTTGTTTTTCTCATTTTTGATGATTTCTTGCATTTTTTCGTCAAAATTTATTTTCATAGCCGTTTTATTATACCTTACCCCTTGCTTTTTTGTCAATATTTCGCCTGTTTTTCGACCTTTCATTTTTGACAAACATTATTTTTTAAAGTTTTCAAGCGCTTTTATTTTTGTTTTTGATTATTTTTGATTTGTTTTTTCAAGTAAAATATAATTTTTTGCGGTTTTTTTAACGAAAAGCCGATTTTTGGCAAAAACGGCTGAAAATGAGTTGCTTTTTAGGCAGTTTTTGCGTATAATTGACCTACCAATCTCGTAACAAAGCGAGAAAAAGGAGACTTACCTATGAACGTACCCGAATATTTCGGCTCCAACGTATTCAACGACGTCGTGATGCGCAGCACCCTGCCCCGCGACGTATACAAATCTTTGAGAAAGACGATTGACGCAGGTGAAACGATTGATATGTCGATTGCCGACTCCGTTGCCAACGCGATGAAAGACTGGGCGTTGTCCAAAGGGGCTACCCACTATGCGCATTGGTTTCAGCCCTTGACCAACCTCACCGCCGAAAAGCACGACAGTTTTATCGAGCCTGTCGGCGGCGACGCCGTCATTATGCAACTCACGGGGAAATCGTTGACGGTTGGCGAGCCTGACGCCTCCTCCTTCCCTTCGGGCGGGACGAGAGCCACCGAGCGCGCACGCGGTTATACCGCTTGGGACCCGACCTCCCCTGCCTTCGTCAAGGAAGGGACTCTGTATATCCCGACTATTTTCATTTCCTACACGGGCGAGACGCTGGACAAAAAGGCGCCACTTTTGAAATCGATGACCGCCATTGACCGCGCCGCCAAAAAACTGTTGCATTTATTTGGCATTGAAACGGCAAAAGTCAATACCACGGTAGGGCCCGAACAGGAATATTTCCTCGTGGACAAGGATATGTATGAAAAGCGTGAGGACCTGATTTTAACGGGGCGCACCTTATTCGGTACTCGTCCACCCAAAGGGCAGGAAATGGACGACCATTATTTTGCCACCTTAAAGCCGCGCGTAGCGGAATTTATGAAGGATTTGGACGAAACCCTTTGGAAATACGGCGTACTCTCCAAGACCAAGCATAACGAGGCTGCGCCCGCTCAGCACGAACTTGCGCCCATCTTCACTACCACCAACGTCGCCGTCGACAACAACCAACTGACGATGGAGATTATGAAAAAGGTGGCGGCAAATCACGGACTTGCTTGCCTGTTGCACGAAAAGCCCTTCCGCGGTATCAACGGTAGCGGTAAACACAACAACTGGTCGCTCTCTACTACGGGTATGAATTTGCTTGACCCCGGCGAGCACCCTGAAAGCAACAAACTGTTTATGCTTATCCTTGCTTGCGTCATCAAGGCGGTAGACAAATACCAAGGGGTACTTCGCGCAAGCGTTGCTACCGCAGGCAACGACCACCGTTTGGGTGGGTTTGAGGCGCCGCCCGCGATTATTTCCGTCTATTTAGGCGACGAACTCGGCGAACTTGTCGACAGTATCGTCCTCGGTAAAAATTATACGCCTCACAAGGCGGTAAAAGGGTCTATCGGCGTACCCGAAAGCCCTATCTTCCCCATCGACTCCACGGACAGAAACCGCACCTCGCCTTTTGCGTTTACCGGGAATAAATTTGAGTTCCGTATGCTCGGTTCTTCTGCGTCCGTCGCCGACCCTAACGTCGTGCTCAACACCATCGTCGCAGAGGCGTTTGAGGACGCGGTGGAAAAACTGGAAAAAATGCTGAAAGCGGAGGGCGCGGAGTTTGAAAGTACGGTGACCGCTTATACCGAAAAACTGCTCAAAAAACACCACCGCATTATCTTTAACTACAACGGCTACGGCCCCGAGTGGGAAGCGGAAGCGGAAAGAAGAGGACTTCTCAACCACAAAAATACCGCCGACGCCGTTGCCGAACTTTTCAAAAAGGAAAACGTGGACGTCTTCGTACGCCAAGGGGTGTATACGAGGAACGAAGCGATTGCCAGGGCGAATATTCAACTGGAAAACTACGTCAAGACGGTGACGGTGGAAGCGCTGACCACCATTGATATCGCCACCAAACAAATCTTCCCTGCCGTAGAAAAATACGTGACCGTGTTGTGCACAGCCCTTTCCGCAAAAAAAGGCTTATTCTCTTCCCTGCCCACCGCAAAAGAAGAAGAACTTATCAAGAAACTCGCCACCAACAACGAACATATGATGCTGGCGGTAGAGAAACTGAAAAGCGACCTTGCGGATATGCCCAAGGACGAGACCACGGCGGCTATGCGTACGGCGCACGTCATCGTACCCGATATGGAAACCGTCCGCAGCCTCGCCGACGAAATGGAGCGGCTGTGCGCCAAAGAGTACTGGCCTCTCCCCACCTACTACGACCTTATTTTCAGCGTAAAATAACCAATCCCTTACAAAAACGGGCAAAACTGCCCGTTTTTCTATTTTTTACTATTTACTTTTTTGTATTTTCGTAGTATAATACAAAAAAAATAAGGAGGAATCCACGTGTTTGATTATACTATGGCAGCCTACCACAAAACGGTAAAGGACTGCAAACGTATCCAGTACGGCACTACCTTTTTACTGCAAATCGTATACCTCCTTTTCTTGGTGTACGCAACGATTACCTCTACGGGAATTACGCATATTATCAACGGCGCCCTTTGCCTGCTCTCCGCCGCCTATTTCCTCTTCTTCGCCCTGATAACGAAGTGCGGGAAGGATATGGACGCGCAAAAAAAGGGGAGAACGGCAAAAAAACTTCTCACCTGTTGCAAACGGCTTGCAAAACTTTACACCCTTGGCGTTATGATTTTCGGGGTGTTTCAAACGGTTAAATCTATCACGCCATTTTCCGTTGTGCTCGCCGTACTGATGGTCGTCTTTTTCATCTTACAAATTATCTTCGACGTCTTGGTATATATCGTCGAACAACGTTTGTCCTTGTTTGTCAGCGCCATCATGCACGACATCCGCCCCATCACGGAAACCAAGCGAAACGTCGGCAATTTCTTTAAGCGGTTGACGGGCAAAGAGACGGAGCCGGAACCCATTGTCACGGAATTAGACGAGAAAAATTTAAGCATTTTAGAGCCGCTTGTAGAAAAAGACTTTCAATCCCGCCGAGAACAAGAGGAACTGAAAAAACAAGAAAAAATCCGTCAAAAAGAAGAGGAAAAGGAAACGAAACGAGCGAAAAAATTGGCAAAGCGCGCCGCTAAAAAGCAAAAGGCGCCCCCTGCGGCAGACGAAGAAATAGCCGCCGCTAAAAAACAATAAACTTTGAGGAACACTATGAGTTATCTTACCTTAAAAAACGTTTGTAAAGAATACAAAAGCGAAGCGGGCAGTTTTTTTGCGCTGAAAAACGTCTCCTTTGAGTTAAACGACGGAGAATTCGTCGTCGTGTTGGGGCAAAGCGGCGCTGGAAAAACCACCCTTTTGAACTTGTTAGGGGGTATGGATACTTTGTCGCAAGGCGAGATTGAAGTGGACGGAAAAGCCCTTTCCTCCCTCACGAAAAAGGAATTGACCCTCTACCGCAGGACGGATATCGGCTTTATCTTTCAGTTTTATAATCTAATGCCCAATTTGACAGCGCTGGAAAACGTAGAACTCGCGACGGAAATTTGCAAAGACGCCCTGTCCCCCTTAGAGGTTTTAAAAGAGGTAGGCTTAGAAGAAAGACTCCACCATTTCCCCGCGCAACTTTCGGGCGGCGAACAACAACGGGTAAGCATCGCAAGGGCGGTCGCTAAAAATCCAAAATTGCTTTTATGCGACGAACCTACGGGGGCTTTGGACTATCAAATCGGGAAAAACATCTTAGAACTTTTGCATAGCGTGTCCAAAAACAACCATAAACTCGTCATCGTCGTCACGCACAATTCCGCTATCAAATATATGGCGGATAAAGTAATCCATATCAAAAACGGGCAAATTGAAAGCATCGAAATCAACGACAATCCAACGCCTATATCGGAGATTGAATGGTAATGAAAGCGCTTTCAAGATGTACTATTAGACTATTTAAAAATCAACTGTCTCGGTTTTTCAGTCTGCTCATTATCGTGATTGTCAGCATAGGCTTTATGGCGGGCATAGGCGAAGTCGACCCCGTCATCAGCGTTGCCGTCAACGACTATTATCAATCGCAAAACGTGGCTGATCTTTATTTAAAAAGCGGTAGCCCTAGCGGTTTTCTTGCCCAAGACGTGCAATGGCTGAAAGACAAATTCGGCGAAGAAAACGTCTTGACGAGTTTTTCGTACGAATATTTAGAAGAGGGGCAAGTGGTAAGGGTTTATAGTCACGACCTCTCCTCGCCCGTCAACAAACTGGAATTGATAGACGGGAGGCTCCCTCAAAACTCTCAAGAAATTCTCGCCGAACGGGAAACGGAAGGCATAAAGGCGCATAAGATAGGCGACGTCGTCTCCATCTCAGGCGCAGACTACACCGTCTGCGGAATTGTAGCCAATCCCCTGCTCGTCTATCAAAACGAGGATATGAGTTTTCAATACGAAGACAAGCACCTTTGTAAAGTCTTTTATCTCCCCTCGCCCGCGCCGCTTATCAACGACGTCTACGTCAGCCTTGCCGACAGGGCGTTATTCGACTCTTTCAGCGACGATTACAAGCAAGAAATCCATTCGCTAAAAGAAGAAATCTCGCAAAACGTATCCGCGGACGTCACCGTCTTGAGTTTGTATGAAAACTTAGGCTTATACGTTCTTTCCGCCTACGGCGAAAAGGTGGGAGATATCGCGATTATCTTCGTCGTCTTTTTCTTGCTTATCACCCTGCTTGTCGTCTACTCGACCATGTCGAGACTGTTCGACGAAGAAAGAAACCAAATCGCCTGTATGAAAACGCTGGGACACTCCCAAGGGAAGATTGTCGGCAGGTACGTTTTGTTCGTGTTTCTAGCCAGTCTCCTCGGCGGGCTCCTCGCCTTTGGCGTCGGGCAAGCGCTGACGAGTATTATTTACAACGCGTTCAACCTGCAATACAGAATGCCCGCCTTCCCGAAGACTTCCTATCATCCTTTCTTCCTCGTCTCCTTTATCATCATCCTCGTCAGCAATACCCTGCTAACCCTCTTTGCGGGACTCAAACTTTCCTCGGGCAAACCGACGGCTTTGTTGGCGCCGAAAATGGCAAAATCAGGCAAAAAAGTTTTCCTCGAAAAAATCCCTGCCGTCTGGAACAAATTGAGTTTTCGGTATAAGTCCACGCTTAGGAACGTGCTACTTTTCAAAGGCAGATTCTTTATGACCGTACTGTCGGTAATCGGCTCTACCGTATTGGTCTTTGCAGGATTAGGGCTTTTGGATTGCGCCTCGACAACGGAAGGAGGCAGTTCTTTGATTTCCATCTCGATTGCCCTGCTGGTTTTTTCCGCCGCTTTGTGCGCGCTGGTCGTCTACAACTTGACGAACATTAACGTAGGAGAGCGAAAACGGGAAATTGCCACGCTGATGGTCTTGGGATACAACGACAAAGAAGTCTCGGGATATATCTTCCGCGAAATTTATATCATGGGCGTTATCGGCGCTTTGTTCGGTCTTATATTCGGTTACTTTTTCGTAGACTTTGTGTTCAACTTAATCGATTTCGGCTCCGTCGCCGACATCAATTGGTGGTCTTACGTAATCACCCCCGTTATCACGATGTTCTTCTGTTTCTTAGCGACCCTGCTTTTAAAGAAAAAAATTGTGAAGACGGATATGAACGCTTCGTTGAAATCGATTGAATAACCCTTCTCTCAACTAAAAAAGGTTAAGATGTTTTTCATCTTAACCTTTTTTTATTACCAATCTTGTTTTTTCAGCGTTTTATCTTTCACGTCGTCGTAGTAGGCAAAATACGCTTCTTTAAACGCCTCAGGCGTCATCGGCAAGTCCTCTTTTTGCGCCAACTCGTCGATATATTCCTGCAACTGTTCGGGTGTGAAATCGGCAAGCGACACTTCTTCGCCGTACGTTTGTAAAAATTTCAATAAGTCGAGTTTTGACATCTTATATCTCCACTTGGATATGTTCACCCTTGCAAGGCACCGTCAAATAGGTAAAGCCGATTTCTTTGAGCATTGCCACCACCTTTTCCCGCTTGTCCATAATGCGTGCCGTGTCGTGCGCGTCGGAAGAATAGGAGACTTTTCTGCCACCTAAATCAAAATACCTTTGCATAATTTCTCTATCAGGCAGGGTCATCGACACCCCTTTATCGTTGGAGGAATTGACCTCTAAAATTTTACCACGCGCAATAATTTCCACCAAAACTTCGTCGATTTCTTTGGCGTATTCCGCATACGGCATACTTCTATCCGCATAGGGGGCGTAACGGGTGGGATACCCGATATGCCCGATGATATCGTAGTCGTAATCCGCTTTCACGCTGCGAAGAACTAAGCGCAAATATTCCTCGTATACCTCGCGCTTATCCCGCACGCTTTCTCTGCCCTCCGTATAATAAGGATCGCCGCTCCAATAATCAATCCCGCCGAGGGTATGGATACTGTTCACGATAAAGTCGGGCGAGTGCTTTTGGATAAGTTCCTTATACATATTTTGCGCGCGGACGTCGTCGGTATAGCCGAGTTCCGCGCCGACAAGTACGTTCATCACGCCCGCGTAATCTTCTTGTAAATGCCTTGCGGCGTGAAAATACCCGTCCACGTCGGTGTGCCGTTCGGTCGCGTATATCCTGCCGTCCTGCTCCGCCACCAACATATCGTAGTTGACGTGCTCGCTAACCCCGTAAAAGGCGATGCCTTTTGCTTGCGCGGTCTTTACCATCTCTTCCAAGGGGCTTACGCCGTCGGGGGAATAGGTAGAGTGGGTATGCACGTCCGTTAAAAATGTAGCCATAACTGCCTCACGATGCTTCTTTACGATTATTATACCACAATAGGACCAGAAAACGCAAGCAACCGCCAAGTAACTTTTGGGGGTTTTGCCTTTTTTTAGGGGTTTGCCACCTTTTTTTTACCAACCGCTACCAAACGAGAAAAACACCTCCTGACTTACCAAACCGTCACTATTGCCTTTGCCTTTCTCGCCCTTTACAATATACGAGGCAAAAAACGCCATAAAATCAACCGCGCCTTAAACGAGGCGCAAAGGAGGTTACTTATGAAAAAACTAACGGCATTGCTCGTCAGCCTATCCCTTTGCATAGGGATTGGCGTTACTAGCGCTTGCCAAGCAAAAACGGACGCATCGGCACCACCCGTACAAGAATCCCCTCTGCCTGAAAACGGGGAAAATAACGGGGGCATGGACGGAAATACGCCCGATAACGATGTGCAAACGCCCGTCGTCACAGGCTACGTCTATTGTACGGGAAACGGGGTCAACATCCGTGCTTCCGCTTCCACCAGCGGCACAATCGTAGGTTCTGCCTATAAAGGAGATAAACTCTCCCTACTCCAAAAGGGGGATAAATGGCACTCCGTCCTGCACAACGGCAAGGTTGCGTACGTGTCCGCCGCCTACTGCTCTTCCACCCCCGTCTCTTCTCAACCCACGGCGACGTACGACCCATTCGTCCTGTGCACGGGAGACAGCGTAAATATCCGCGCCTCGGCGTCCACTAGCAGTACGGTGCTCGGCGCCGCAAAGAAAGGGAAATACTACGCCCTCGTAGGACAATCGGGGAATTTTTATAAAATCCGCTATCGCTACGGGTACGGATATATCTCGAAATCGTATGCAAAAACGACGCAAATGAAAAAAAGTAGCAATGAAAAAATCGAAAAGGTGCTGGCGGCAGCGTACGAGACGGTGGGCACCCCTTACGTCTACGGCGCAACCCGTCTACACGGTGGAAAGGGGGTACTCATCAGCGGCTTTGATAAGCATAAAATGGACTGTTCTTCCCTTGCCCAATACGCCATGTACACGGGCGCAGGGATTTGTATCGGGATGAACACCGCCACCCAGCAATCACAAGGGGCCCTTGTCACAGGCGACTTGCAACGGGGGGATTTGATGTTCTTTACTAGCGAAAATTACGTCAATCACGCCCTGCCGACAAAAATCCGTCACGTCGGGATATACCTGGGGGACAACTACATGCTGCATACGGCAAACACCAAAAACAACGCCGAAATCATCAACCTTTCGGACACAGGGTATTGGTGGCGGTATTTCGTCCTCGCCCGTAGGCATTTTTAACTTCTACCAAAGCAAAAAAGACGGCTAAATAGCCGTCTTTTTATTTCCTTTCGGGCAGGGATGCCGCCGTCAAGAAATATACTTCTGCCGCACCTGCACGTTTGAGTCTGTCGGCGCACTCGCTACCCGTTGCGCCCGTCGTCATTACGTCGTCTATCAAAAGCACCCTTTTGTCTTTAACTGCCTTTCTTACCTTGACCCGATAGGTACCTGCTACGTTCTTTTGTCTTTCCGTCAACGACAGTTCCTTCTGCGCCTCTTTTTTCCCTACGCAAACGAGCGCGGGGATAAGCGGCAAGCGCAATCTATCCGCCACCACTTTTGCCAATTTTTCCGCTTGGTCGTACCCGCGCGAAAGCCGTTTTTCTCTATGCAACGGCACGTAGACGACCACCGTATTTTCCGTAGGCGTTTCCTCTTTTAAAAAACGGTCTGCCATCTGCTCGCCCAGAAAACGTGAAAGATACGGACGTCCGCTTTTGAGGCGGTTGATTACCCCTGCCACTTCGTCAAAGTATACGTACGGGGAAAGCCCTTTGTCAAAAAGAGGCAACTTCTTTTTGCAGTTTAAACACACCCCTTCCGTCACCGTCGCCCTACCGCATTTTGGACAAGCCAACCCGTCGTTTTCCACCAGCGACTTTTTACAATCCGCGCAAAGACGAGAGACGGGATAATCGAATATCTCTCCGTCGCAAACGTCGCACGTATACCCGACGTCTTGCCATTTCTTTTTCAGTTTTTCCAATAGGTCTTTCAGTCTCATCTTTCGTATATAAAAGCCCCCTTTAAGGGGGCTTTTCCTTTGTGTTATTCGGCGGATTCTATTTTTTGTTCCGCGTCTTTTTTGCGCTGGATCCTCACGAGCAAATAAGAGCCGACAAGCCCTACGGCAAACAACGCAACGCCCAAGAAACAATCAAGGGGGTCAAACGCCACCGCCCAACTTTGATACACCGCGATTACGTCGCCGTTGCAGAACATCGAGAGGATAGAGCCAATGGATAAACCTACCACCGCGCAATAGGTCGCCGCTTTGACCTTTTTGAAGAGAAAATCCAACAACCTCGAGAAAGTAAACAAACCGAGCAAGAACCCGATAGCCAGCCCGCCGTAGATGAAAAAGATGCTGCCGTTTGCCCGCCAATAGGTGAGACTTACGCTGTCCATCACCGCGGCAAACCAGCCGATTGCCATCAAGATCGCGCTGGCGCTAAGCCCAGGCACGACCTGCGTAATCGCCATCAAATACCCTATGGCAAGCGCAAGCAATATTTGCCACCATTGTACGTCGGCAAAGACGTCCGCGCCGCCTTTTGTCGAAAGCAACGCCGAGACCACGCCGATAGCGACGGGAATCAATACCCCTACGCACAGCAAAATGATGCGGACAGGGGTGAATTTAACCCCTTTTATCTCGTCTTTCACGGCAGGGAACGCACCCGTCATCAGCCCCGCAAACAAACAAATGACGGCAAAGGGTAATATTTCCAGCAACTGCTTTACCCCGATAAAACCGAGCCCGACGCCGACGACCATACCGATACCGATAGGCAACAAAAAGACGAAACACTTTTTAAACTTTTCAAAAAGATGACCTACGGCGTACAAAAACTGACGGTACAGTTTGAAAATAATTGCCACCGTAGAACCGCTTATCCCCGGCACAATGACCGCAAGCCCGATAAAAAAGCCGAGCACCGCGCTCTTCGTCCAAGTTTTTTTGCTGTATTTGACTAATTCTATTTCTAAATCGCTCATACTTCACTCTCCGCCTTTTTTGCCTGTTTTTCCCGTCTCTTTCTGCCTATCCTCGTCCCGATTGCCACCGTGGCAAGGGCAAACAGACAACCTGCGCCCACCCCCGCCCAATCAATGAGCACGTCCGTGATTTGAAAGGCTCTTCCCGGGGTAAAATACTGCAAAATTTCGTCTATTATCGCCACTAGCGCCGCCCCGACGAAAGGGGCTATCATCCATATTTTTTTTGGCGTATACGCGCGATACGTCCAAAAGGCAAGCGCGCCAAGTAAGGCAAATTCGGAAAAATGCGCAATCACCCGTACGACTGCTTCCAAGCGGTCAAAGTCTGCCCCCGTCGCCGTCGCAATAAAGGAGTCGGGCGCGATAATTTTAAAAAAATTCTGCAACTTTTTCGTGAAAGAATCGCTTTGTTCCGCAGAGGACTCCGCCACCTGTAAGGAGTTGGAAAATATCCACACGATTAACGCCGCCGTCAGCCCCGTCAACAGCACTCGAAATACGATTTTTACCCATTTTTTTTCTTTCATACCCTTATTATACGAAATTTTCATCCGTTGGTCAACCCTTCTTTGTGAAAATGCGCAGCGGAAAACAGATTTTTTTATGCCTTTGACACGCCGCGGTATTTTTTCGACCAATTTCGACGACTTGCGACGATGTTAGCCAATCTTTTCCCTTTATGACAAGATATACTGAAAAAACCAAGGCTTATTGGGGGCGTATATGAAATATTACAAAAAAACTTGTATTTTACGGCAGTTGCGGAACGGATTTTCTGGAGACGGAAAACCGTTATCAGGACTTATTAAAGTAGAAAAATACGGACAGAATTTGGCAGTTGAGGTCTCCGTCATCAATTTTGCGCCGCTGGCTGCGGGCGAATATTATTGCCTAATCAGCGACGGGTACGGGCGGGTGGAAAAATTACCTTTGCGCGGAAAATGCTACTTTAACCTACTTAGCGAACTCAACTTAGAAGAAGGGTTTTGCGGGGTCGTTTGTTTTGCTCACGAAGACATCGTCCCTATCGCCTGTGGGATAAACGGGGATAAGCAGTACGCGTTCAGTAGTATGCTAGACGCCGCTTTCCCCAAAGAAAAACGAATCAAAAAGTCGATATCTGCGTCGCCGAAAGAAGAAAACGAGGCACCCGTGGACGAAATCAATGAAAAATCCTACCCAGAAAGGCCTAGCGCCTCGCCCGAAAGCGCCGCCGCCTGCGCCTACGACGACGAACGCATGGCTAGCGAAAATTATTATGAAAAGGAAGAAAACGATGAACCCGATTTGCTTGAAAAAGGTAGCGAAAATGCACCGCCTGAGGCTGGACGTAAAGACGAAAAAGAGAAAGAGCGGACTGACCTTTCGCAAAATGACCATGATGAAGACGTACGCCACCCGTTTGCGGTGGACGGGCACGGATATTACGACGCCGTCCAAAGCGAAATCGACGGCCTATTTGCCGCTCATCCACGCGACGATACCTTAAATAAAGTGTTTGCCGCCAGCGAGTGGGTGCGTATTAAGGGGGAAGAAAAGAATCCGCAATATCTCGTCGGGGTGGTCTACGAAGACCTCGCGCCAAAATACATCTGCTACGCCGTCGCCGCCAAGGACGAGTCTACCCCACCTGAGGAATTGGGCGAGGCTTGCGTCTTTGTGCCCGTCAACGTCTTTGACGAAAAGAAAGGCTTTTTCGTCATTTTCCAAAGCGCCGCCACAGGCGAGTGCATACGCCCAAAAAGTTGCTAAGAAAAAAAGAGTGTTAAAAAAAGATTGCGACAAAAAAAATCGCAATCTTTTTCTGCAACCTATCCTTATCAGCCCTTTTTCGTCGCAATAAACATCATTACCGCCACCAAGAAGACACCTGCTATAATCAACAAGATTAGATAAGACCCTTCCTCCTCTTTTACGGGAATCGATTCTTCTTCTATGTGGCCACAAGAAATGCACTCTCTTTGCCGCAGTCCCTCTTCTGTTCCCGTCGGGGCTTTCGTCTCCGTCCACTCCCCGTACGAGTGCTCATACAGCGTCCACGTAAACGTCGTCTCTCCGGCTAATTGCGAAATATGTAGTTGACCGTTATCGCCGAAACTATTCTCGCTTCCATTGCTGATTTCGTAATCGATAGGATTGGGTAAACAGTACCCTTCCGGGACTTCGGTCAACGTCAACGTACCGCTATAAGAATAGTCTCTTTCATACGTTTGCGAGCCGACAATTTCCGTCTCGCCGTCAAAATCGGTCCCTGTCACCGTCACGCCTTCCGTCAGCAAGTTGCCCTCCTCGTCTACAAACTTATAGATAGAAATAGAAGAGTAACTATTGGTGAAAGAAACGTTGCTCGTCTCCCCTTCCGTCAGCGTTACCGTCACCGTATCGCCGTAGACGGCTCCTTCTTCCGTTTGTATCGTGACGTTGGGATTACAACGCTGTTTTCCGTTGATGGTTACGGGTTTTTCTAAATTGATTTCTCTAATGGTATACGTCCCTGCGGACAATACGTATTGAAAAATCCAACCGTCCGCCGTCATCTCGTAATGTCCGTTACCCGTCGTAAAACAGGTCTGTTGGAATAACGGTTCGTCCCCCGTCAACGTATTCATCGACGTTCCTAAATCGTACATAGTCAGCGTAGTTGCTTGATTGGTGTCAACATTGACTATTTCGAAAGATATTTCCGTCTCTTCTGTACTCGACAACGTTTCACCACTAAGGACGATACTCTTTGCAATAGCCAAATTTATCCCGCCCTCTACGTTGTTGACAGCATCTATCGCTTGATAGTACTTATACACGTAGCCATATGCCCCGACGTCAACGAGCAACGACAATTCGTCGAACTGTTCGTCCGTTAAATCGAATTTGATACGGTCAATGTCGTGGATGGTTTGGATAACCGCCGCCGCGTTATCCAGCGAAATTTCGCTAGCAATCGGCAACTCTTCGTTGATTTTTTGCGCCAAATCACAGACCAAACAATATTGGTCTTCCTCGCAACTATGTACTAAGCCGTCCGCCGCACTCGCTTGCGCTACGCCAAAAGTGCCGCTGAACGCAACTGCCGACATTGCAAAAGCCGTTACCGTCATTAGGAGTTTTTTCTTCCCCTTCATAACCCTCTCCTTTATGATGTTTGTTAGCGGATTAATTGTAACACAAAACGGACAAACTGTCAATGACCGTTTTTGAAAACTCCCCCTTTTTTTTCGTCTTTACACGGCTTTTTTGCAAAAAATCCGCTAAAAATATAAAAAATCGTTGACAAGCGACGGAAAAAGCATTATAATAAGGACACTTTTAAATATGCAGGTGTCGCCTAGCGGTATGGCGGCAGCTTCCCAAGCTGTTCCCGGCGAGTTCGACTCTCGTCACCTGCTCCAACCAAGCACACTTCCACTACCTTGGACTACAAGGTGCAAGGAAGTGTGTTTTGCTATAAAAAAGGATTTTTGACGATTTTTGACGAATATATACATTGTTTCAACTTATTTTTTTCTATAATTTTTCATTATTTTAATCCAAAAATCAATTAACAAAGCGCGGAAAATAAAAATGAGCAATAAATCTTGGACTGTTGTAAAAATTATTGTAATTTCTTTATTAAGTATAGGACTTACTATTCTTTTCACAATCATAATTAACGACGCAGTTTTTAAACACACCGAAGGGCTTGTATATAGGACTGAAACAGGCAACCGTTACCACTCTCCTGGTTGCGGTTATCTGTGGAATTCAGCAATTCCTATGGGTTACGAACAAGCAAAAGCCTCTTCTCTTAAGGTTTGTTCTCGTTGTGGTAGTTCGCCAAAAGGTACCATTGAAGTGAATGATTTCGGCACTTCTTTTTGTATCATTTTAATTGCGGTAGCAGCAATTACTCTCCTTGTTTTATGGATAAAGTCGTTGACTCACAAAGAAAACACTAGCACCGCGCCTACAACTTTTAAATGCGTTCCCAATACCTCCGTCGAGGCACCCAAAAATTTGGGCTCAAGCCGCCCTCAAAACAATCCTCATCTCGACCGCCCTCTTCACCAGCCCCCTCAAACAATCCCTCGAGAAAATTCAACCTTAATACAACCCAAGCCTCGTCTTAGTCTCCCCCAAAACGGCTTTTGGGGAATACCGATCGTTGACGAATATGAAAAATCTCCCAACGACCCAAACATTGAGATAAAAAACAACCTTCGTGAATACCCCTTAGAACTAATTAGACGTATTATTGGTCTTCGCCTTACCCACAAAAAGTACGGCAACGGAACAATTGTAGATATTTCTAAAAAATACATTTGGGTACAATTTGACGATTTCGAAAAAATTAAAACATTCGTATACCCTGACGGAATCGTTGATGGTTATTTAATTCCTATTAAACGCCTTTAATATTTATCAAAAATAATACACAGAATCCATTCCACAGAAACGGCATATTCCCCCTTGGCGAAATATGTCGTTTTTTGTTAAGGAATTTTCAAAAATGTATTGACAGTTGTAAATACCTATGATATTATTAAAGGGATTATCATATATGATAATAGTTTATATTTTCTCGCCGTTTGAAAACTATACAAAGACGTGCGAAAGGAGAAAAAATGTCAGTCTTACAACTCATCGAACAGGAAATGACTAACGACCAGTTGGTTGTCCGCAGTCATATCGAAGATTTCAATGCAAAATCCCGTCTCATCGTCTACGAATCGCAAGAGGCGATTTTCTTTAAAAACGGGCAAGCGTTGGATTTGTTCCCCGCAGGGGCACACACCCTTTCTTCGGAAAACGTGCCTTTGCTGAAGAAGTTCTTCAGCCACCTCTTCGGCGGCAGAACGCCCCTTCCCTGCGACGTCTATTTTATCAATAAAGTCAACGTCCTCGACATGCTTTGGGGGACGGACTCCCCTATCCAATTAGAGGACCCGAAATACTCCATGCTCGTCAGCGTACGCGCAAGAGGGCAAATGGGTATTCGCGTGAAAGACTCCCGCAGATTCCTCGTCGGGATCGTCGGACAACTTAAAGAATATACGGTAGCGGAAGTTAGCCGTGCGATCAAAGGGATGATGATGTCTTCCATCAAAGAGACGATTGCCTCCGCGATTATCGAGCAAAAAATCAGCATCTTAGAAATCACAACGAAACTTAGCGCGTTGGAAGAAACTATCCTCGGCAAACTCAACGCAAAAATTGAAAAATTCGGGTTAGAATTAGTCAACTTCAGCCTAGCGTCCATTATGCCTAGCGACGGGGATTTGGACGCCTTGAAGAAGATGAAAGATACCGTTATGGAAAGTTACGGTCGTCGTCAATCCCGCGATATCGAAGGATACACCTACTTCGACGAACGCCGTTTCGATATCCTCGAAGGCGCGGCTACCAATGCCGGTGGCGCAGGCGGCAGTTTTATCAATATGGGCGTAGGGCTCGGTATGGGCGCAGGTATCGGCAGAGAGGTCGGCAATATGTACCAAGGGATGTCCCAACAACCCACTCAAACGCCTGCCCCCTCTAATAAGGTTTGTCCTTCTTGCGGCTCACCCGTTGCAGACGGCGCAAAATTCTGTATGACGTGCGGGCAACCTGTCCCGCAAGCCCCCGCGGCTAAATTCTGTCCCGAATGTGGCACCCGTTGCGAGGGAAACAGTAAGTTCTGTATGAACTGCGGTCACAAATTAGGATAATCCTACCCCCCCTCAAGGAGAACGAATATGAAAAAATTGAGAAAATACTTACTTTTAATCATCATCGTCTTGGTTTGCGCAGCCTCTAACATTTTATTATTTGCACTCGCGCCTAGCACTATTATGGAGACGGCAGTCTTTTGGACGGTTTGGGCGTTTATGACCTTCGTTGGGTTGGGCGCCGCTATCGGCTTGCATTTCTGGGGGACTAGAAAAGGCGCTGGCGACATGGTCAGTTTGGTCGTCGTATATTACGTGAGCGGAATTTTCTTTGCCCTCTACGTCCTCGCTGCATTCCTTTTTACCTTTAAACTTTGGTTCCTGCCCTATATCGTTGTTTTGGCGGTAGAACTCGTCCTTACCATTGCCTATATTATCGTAGCTATCTTCGCCCTTGGCGGTGCCGAATATATGCGCAAAGAGGCAAAACACACCAAAGAAAAAGTGATGTACATCCGTTTACTCAAAGCGGACGTAGACGACTGCGCGACAAACGCCACCAACGCAGAACTCCGTAAGGCGCTTAACGATTTTGCCGAAAACGTGCGTTTTAGCGACCCGATGAGTCATCCCTCCCTTGCTGGGATAGAGGCGGAACTTTCCTCTATCGTGGCGGAAATCGCCGCTAAAATCGGTACGGAAGCGGAGGCTGACGCCCTTGTTTTGGTCGAAAAAGCACAAAAGAGTTTGGAGATGAGAAACAGTCGCTGTTTGATTTTGAAATGAAAAAACAAATTAGAGAAATCAGAGTCGTTGACCTGATTACCTATCTTTTCCTCCCCCTCTTTGCCCTGTTGGCGATTTGGATAGGAGGCACGCTACTTGCCATTTTCGTATTGCCTTTTCCTGCTTGGATATTTTTCATCGTCGCCGCGATAGGCTCCTATTTCTTAGTCAAGCGCGCGGCAATCGGTACGGTGCTTGCCTATAAGGCTTGGGCGCCCTTGGACGTACGGGGCAGGTGTCGATTCGAGCCGACTTGCTCCACCTATATGATTATGGCAATCAACAAATACGGCCTCATACGAGGCTTCATCAAAGGGATTAAACGCATCAAGCGTTGTAAGCCCCCTAACGGCGGCGTCGATTATCCCTAATCCACCACTTTGTAAACAAATTAAAAATAAATTATAGGAGAAAACTTATGAGCGAATTATTATCTGGGACCTGTCCCGGTTGTGGTCAACCCCTTGCCTACACCTCGGGCAAAAACGACGAAACGATTGAATGCCCCTCTTGCGGTAGACTTGTCGTTGCGGCAGAATTGATGTCTTCTAACCCTGCTTCTAGCGAAAGCGCGCAACGCACGAAAGTTAACGCTATCGCCTCCGCCATTATGGGTTTTGACAACCCCGAATCGGGCGTCGTCTTTATCGAAAACTTCTTTGATAACTACGACTGGGCAGACTATCAAAAACACGCCGATGTTTATATCGACGAATTGGATGAAGTTGTAGAAAACAACAAGATGAAAAACGGCGCCGTGCCCACCGCATGGTACCTCGACTATAAATCCGTCGCCGTGCCCGTCCGCAAAAAGATCGAAGGGCTCGCTGAACTTTCCAAACAAATCGGCGAAAAGTACGCTCCCGACGCCGAAATGGATATGTTCCAAATCTACGACTCTTACGGAAACATCTGTAAGGCGTTGACGGCTGAAAAAGAAACCCTCTTCAAGCGTTTGGATAATTCTGTCAAATATGCGGAAAAATTTGCGCTTGACAAAACTAGACTTAGCGAAATCAAGGCAGACCTTACCGCCCTCAAAGCGTTGTTTGATAAAGAGGTTAAAGAGGTAGACGACATCTCTAAAATGCCCGCCTATATCGCGGCGCAAACGGCGTACGACAAAGTAAAGAGCAAAGAATTTGCAGAAAACGGCATCGACGCGAAATCCGTCTACGAAGAAGCGCTTGAACAATTCAACGGCGAAAATCCTAACAAACGTACGGCGCTTTCCCTCTTTGAAGACGTACGTGGGTATAAGGATAGCGTCAAATATATTGATTTGATTAACCAATATTTCTCTTTCAACAGCGAATTGTATCGTTGCTTTGGCAAACACTTTATCTTTAAGAAAGAAACGTATACCTCCACCTTGGACGTAAGCGCACTCAAAAAGAAGAAAGGTGCAGCCCCCGCGGAAGCACAACAATCTGCTAGCGCCCTTTCCTTGTACGAAATCGTAAACGGCGAACCTGAAAAAGAACCTATTGTCAAAGGTATCACGCAAATGATTGCTTGCTATGGCAGCAAACTTTACTACTTCAAAGAAAATCAAGGGATCTGCTCCTTCGACGTCTTCAACAAATTGGAAAGCACAATCGACGAAGGCAAGATGGCAGAATACCGTATCAACGGCGATTTGAAATGCGCCGTCGTTAACAAAGGTAGATCTTTCTACGTACAAAAATTCTATTCCAAGAAAATCGCGGCGTCCGGTTGCGGGGCAAAGAAACAACCCGCCGCCACGGAAACGGTCACGGAGAACCCTTATAGCATTATCGTCGTCGATATGGTACATAACACTTCCACGACGGTAGTACCCCGCTTGACGGAAATGGTAGAAATCTTCGAAGACAGCCTTTTCTACACTTTCCTCGACAAAGAAATCACGACGACCAAAGGAAGCGGTTGCGGAGCAAAAGCCACGACGACCACTACCCCGAAAATCGTCTTTATGGTGTGCGACCTCGTCACGGGCGAAAACAAGCAAGTCCTCGACCAAGACTGCATGATCCACGGCGTCTACGACGGGAAAGTCGTCTATTCGCAATACGAACCTAACGCCCTTAACCAAGACCTCTACGTCTACGACCTAGCTACGGACGAAAGCAAGTTGATTGAAAAAAATATCTATAACTTCTTTACTCTTAAAAAAGATAAAATCTACTATCTCGTCGGCAACGAAGAATATTGCCCTTTGATCCGCAACAGTTTCGACGGTAGCGCGCGTGAAGAAATCATGCAAAACGTAGAAGAAATCATCAACGTCATCGGCGATTGGTTGTATGTGAAAAAAGGTAGAAAGGGTAGTCTCAACTCCGCTATCGTCAAAGTCAGCGGTGATGGCAAAAAACGCGTCCTTCTTTGCACGCAATATAAGAGCAATGCGGAAATCCAAGGCAATTTCGTATACTACGTAGATATTTTCAACGCACTCCGTTGCGTACGTATCGACGGCAAGAAGAATATCCGTATCGCAAAAGACGTATACCGCGTATGGTCTACGACGGATTGCCTCTACTACGTCCGTTATGAACAAGTCGGCGAAAAAGAAAAGGCACTTTCCTTGTACAAGATGGACAAAGAAGGACACAACGTACGCAAACTTTCCTTCAACGTACAAGCAGTTACTTACGACAAACTTAACAAAACTTTGTACTTCAAGAAGAAAGAGTCGGCTATCTTCAAGGCATACAAGCCTCATCACGAAAAAGAAGCGGTACAACAAGTGTACGAACTCGACAAGTTCTATACGATGGATATGAATACGGAAGAAACGAAACTTGTCTTGACGCTTGGCTTGCCTCACGCCAACGAAGTTAAGTCTGGTTGCGGCGGTAAAAAGACGGACATCGATATGGTCTATGAAGAAGTTCCTTTCACCCGTTCCTATGAATTGGAAAGAAGAAAAGCGGAAATCAAGGAAGAAGAGAAAAAGCAAGACGAAACGACGGTTGTTCCTGCGGCTAACGCGGGTTGTGGTAGCACCCCCGCTAAACAACCCGCCAAGAAAGGCGCTGGGAGCGGCTGCGGCGCGTAACGCCTAACCGTTTCCGCACCTAAAGCAAAACCTTTAAAAAGCACCCCTAAAGGGGTGCTTTCTTTTTTATTTGAGTCGATTATATTTGCATTTCGGTAACGCAATTTTCGCAGGTGCCGAAAAACTCCATCGTGCAACTGTCCACCGTAAAACCCATTCCTTTGACCGTAAGTTTTGGCAGAGGAGTGTCTTCCGTAAAAATATCGGCTACTCTGCCGCACTTTTTACAATGGACGTGACAATGCTTTTCCACGTTGTAATCGTAACGCACGTCCGTACCCGCTACGCGCAGTTCCAACGCCTTTCCGCTAGCGGCAAACCCGCTGAGCACCCGAAAGACCGTCGCCCTTGAAACAGACGGATACGTATCGTGCAAAAGCCCGTACACCTCCGTCGCCGTGGGATGATCTAGCGATTTAAGCGTATCATATATCACACTTTTTTGTTTCGTCCATCTCTCTTGCATAGGCGCCTCCTTTAATAGGATTTAGTATCATTACAAATACAGTATAACATATAACTTAACGTCCGTCAAGAGGTTTTATTAAAAAAATCCCCCTATAAAAACAGGGAGATTTTTTAGTGCAAAATTCAAAATGCAGAATGCATAATTGCGGAATTATTTTAATTTTTTACCGCCACTATGCGCTATGCACTATGCCTTAAAAAGGCGCAGTACAACAAAGTACTGCGCCACTTATCCATAAAATTAGTTGTGTTAAAAAAACGGAGATGCGAACTTTACGCACGCACCTTTTTCTTCGTAGAGCCGAGGCAGACGAGGCGCGCGAGGATAACCTAAAGGAGCGTACTTATGCGTACGTGACTGAAGGTTGCCACAGCGCAACGAAGCATCCCGACGGCTATAAGACGAAAACCCTGCGAAGCATATACGTCTTTTATTTCTTGGGCTGAGGAGGCTCGGGCACAATCTTGCCTTCCGCAAGGTCAAGTACCACCGCCGCCATTTCGTCCAAGTTGTTGTTAACCACCGTCTTGAAGCGAGGGACGCGATAACGCAAATCCATCAAGGACTTAGGAGGTTTCATCGCCGTTAATAAATACAGACGCTTGATGCCTTTGAAACTATCTTTGACGTCGTTGCCCGTGAGCGAATACAATACGTCTTGCGGGAACTTATAAGGGCTTGCCGTCGAGAGTACGACGATGGGAGTCCTGTCCTTTTCGTCCAGCGTTTCTTTATATTGAGCGCGCACCCAAAGCGCCACGCCCGTATGAGTATCCATCGCGTAACCGTATTCTTCAAAGACGTCGTACATCCCTTCGACCATATCGTCTTCGCTAGCGTACCCGCCGTAGAACTGCTCGTCCAACAATTTCTTTTCTTCCGTCGTGATAGAATACGCGCCGTTTTGCGCCAAGTCCTTCATACGGCTTGCCGTGAGTTTTGCGTTCCTACCACTAATTTCAAAGAGCAATCTTTCCAGGTTAGAGGATACCAAGATGTCCATAGACGGGGACATGGTACGATAGAAATCACGTTGAACGTCGTATTTACCCGTCTCAAAGAAATCGGCAAGGACGCGGTTTTTATTGGACGCGCAGACGAGTTTCCTTACAGGTAAGCCCATTTGCTTTGCATACCAGCCCGCCAGGATATCCCCGAAGTTACCCGTAGGGACGACAAAGTCGATGGGGGTGCCTTGGGTAATTTGGCGAGAGGTAATAAGGTCGAGATAGGTAGAGAAATAATAGGCGATTTGCGGTGCCAAACGCCCGAAGTTGATGGAGTTTGCGCTAGACAGCCTTGCCCCTTTCTCTTTGAGTTTTTCGTTGAATTCTTTGGACGCGAACAAGTTTTTAACTGCACGTTGACAGTCGTCAAAGTTGCCTTTGACCGCCGCTACGAAGACGTTATCGCCCGATTGCGTCGCCATTTGCAGACGTTGCATTTTTGCCACCCCTTCATCGGGATAGAAAACCGCTACTTTCGTGCCTTTGACGTTTTTAAAGCCTTCGAGCGCCGCCTTGCCCGTGTCGCCGCTCGTCGCCGCCAAAATGAGTACGTCCTCTTCGATACCGAGGACTTCTTGGCTGCGTTTTAAAAGATACGGCAATACCGTAAGCGCCATATCCTTAAAGGCGCAAGTCGGGCCGTGGAACAACTCTAAAATAAAGAATCCGTCGTCGATTTTTACGAGGGGCGCAGGGTCGTTGCCCGTAAAGGTCGAGTACGCCTTTTCGCAAATTTCGTTGAGATAATCGGCGCCTAAATCGTCCGCCAAATATTTGCCGAGGATAAACGCCGCACGCTCGGGATAAGACATACTTTCCATGGCGGAAAGTTCTTCCAAAGACACTTGCGGGAAAGTTTCGGGCACGAACAAACCGCCGTCGCTTGCAAGACCTTGCACGATGGCTTTTGCGCCCGTTACCTTTTCGCCCCCTCTGGTGCTGATAAATTTCATAATTCACCTACCGTTATACTTTTGCGCTCTATTAGAGCGAGTCTTTTTCAAAAAAACGCCGAGACGGGGTGTCACACTCCGCCTCGGATGCTTTTGCATATAGTGCCGAAGCGCCTACGCTTTCCCCAAGGGAAAGGGGCGTCCCCTTACAGATATTTCTTGACGAAATCGGGGAGTGCTTCTTCTGCCGCAGATACGGAAACCGTGATGGTCAAGCCGCTTGCGTCCGCTACTTTGTCGAGCATATAGAAGAATTGCGCCATCTCTGCTACGGGCTTACCTGCAATACGCACTACGCCGTCAAGGAAGACGTATTCGTTGTCGTGGTTACCTGCGATAACCCCTTTCACAAAGGAGCAGAGCGCCACTTCGCCTGCAACGTCGTATTCGCTTACGTCGATAAAACGAACGTCTCTTGCTAAATCGTACATACCGCGCTTGGTATCCGTGATGAAAATCAAGTGGCCTTTCGCCTTTTCCACCGAAGCGTTTGCCGCGTCGATCAATTTCTTGGTTTTACCCGTACCTTTTGCGCCGTAAATAATTTTAATCATACCTAAATCCTCCCGATCTTTTCCTACTTGTCGAAAGGTAAGAGAGTTTTCCTTTCGCTTTTCTATAGTGTAACAAATTTTTCGCGTAATTTCAAGACCTTTTTAAAAAAATCTACCCTTTGCGGCAAAAAATTTTCCGTTTTTTCACTTGCTTAACGCAATTCTTCGACGAAAGCCTTGATTCTTGCCAAGCCTTCTGCCAAATCTTCGTCGCTGAGCGCGTAGGAAAGACGTACGCAATCGTCCGCACCAAAGGATACGCCGGGGACGGTCGCCACCTTCTTAGCATCAAGTAACAAATCGGCAAACTCTATCGAGTTGGTAATAGTCTTCCCTTCATAGGACTTACCGTAAAGCCCGTCCACGACCATCATTACGTAGAAAGCGCCGTCCGGTTCCACCCACGAAATCCCGTCGATATCTTTGAGCAAATCGATGAGTTTTGCCCTTCTACCGTCAAATACCTTGACCATTTTTTGCAACTCTTCTTCAGGGGAAGAAAGCGCCTCGATGGTCGCGTATTGGGAGATGGAGCAAGCGTTGCTCGTCGCGTGGCTTTGGAAGGAATCGATTGCCTTTGCCACGTCTTTGGGCGCGGCAAGATACCCGATACGCCAGCCCGTCATCGCGTACGACTTGGATACGCCGTTGATAGTCACCGTCAAATCCTTCATCTTTTCGCTTACCGCGGCAATCGAGAAAGGCTTTACCCCGTTGTAACAAAGTTTTTCGTAAATTTCGTCGGCAAGGACGAAAATATTAGCCTCTTCACAAACTTTGGCAATCGCGCGCACTTCTTCTTCGTCGTATACGGCGCCCGTAGGGTTGGACGGAGAGTTGAAAATAAGCATCTTCGTCTTAGGGGTAATCGCCGCCTTGAGTTGCTCGGGCGTAAACTTAAATTTATTTGCTTTTTCGCATTGAATATAGACGGGAGTACCGCCGCATACTTTGACGACCTCAGGATAGGTCAACCAATAAGGCGCGGGAATGATAACTTCGTCGCCCTCTTCAATAAGCGCATAACAAGCGTTGAAAATCGAGTGCTTTGCACCGCTGGATACGATGATTTGGGAAGGCTCGTAAGAAAGCCCGTTGTCCTTTTCAAATTTTTCACAGATTTTCTTGCGCAAAGGCAACAGCCCCGACGAAGGGGTGTATTTGGTGTGCCCTGCGTCCAGCGCCGCTTTTGCCGACGCGATAATGTTTTCGGGGGTGTTAAAGTCAGGTTCGCCAACCCCGAAGGATACGACGCTTTCCCCTGCCGCTTTCATCGCCTTCGCCTTTGCCGAAATCGCCAAAGTCAAAGAGGGAGAAAGAGTACTCATTCTGCTTGCAATTCTGTTCTTCATAAAACTTCTCCGTACTCGTGATTTTTTATTCCTCACTATTGTAGCGTTTTTTTTTAAATAATGCAACATAAAATCGCCCGTTTTTCAAAAAACAATCGATTTTTTTAGACTTTTTTGCCTCTGCTATCAATTTTTTCTATCGATGTAAACGAAAAAAGAAAAAAGATACCCCGCTGGCTTTACTATAAGTAAAAGCAACGGGGCTATAGGCGCTGTCACAACCTTTTATAAAAGTTACAATACTACGTAAGGGATATTTAAGAGTTTTGCCACCTTTTCAAAGAGAGCGGCGTTTTTGCCTACCGACATAGCAAAGTGATGGGTGGGCGCTTCTTTGAACCATTTTTCCATATACGTATCGGGGTCTACGGAGAATTTGACGGGGGTTTGCGTGTTGCCGATTTGCATAATCTTACCGCTGGTCGCCACCCCTTCGCTGATGATGAGTTTAAGTTTTCCGTCCGCCGTCTGCGTCAACCCTAAATTGGTGACGTCCCCTTGACGCACCTTTGCCTCTACCGAAATGCCCGCGCCGCGTTTGCCGTGATACAAGCCCATTTGTCTAAGAATAGGCTTCCCGTCTGCAATCTTGACGTGGAAAGGACCGTCGTGGCCAAGCAAGATAGTACCGTCGTCGTAGTCCGTCGTCACAATTTCGCAGAAACTGCCGCCGACGCCTAAACTGTCGCAAATCTTCATCGCTACCGCCGTTTTCAAATCCCCTTCGCCTGCGCAAGGCACGTGATTTGCCGTCAATAGCGAGAAACCGACGATAAAGCCCTTTTGCAACTGCTCGTATTCGCTATTGTCCATACCGTGATAATAGTACGCAAGCCCGCCAAGCGAGAACTTATCGACGAGTTTATGCTCTGCCGCAGAAATCCGCGCCGACCAATCCATTTCCTCTTCTGTCGGCTTTTTTGCGAGCGGGTCAGCGGGAGAATCCCCGCTGATAAAGAACAGGTCGTCCATCTTCTTGCGGTGTTCCGCTACGTCCTCGTCCGTGACTTTGTCGTAAGCGCTCTTCAAGTCGCACATTTCCAGCACTTCGATATGGATGCCGCTTTGCGCCGTCAGCATCGTAAAGTCGCTGTATAAGTCCAGCATCCCCGAATAGGTATTGCCAAGGAAGCCGAAACGGGTGTTTTGCAGGGTACGCATAGCGCCCGCCGCCACAATCCACTCTCCTACTTCTTTCCAGACTCTTATCGCCTCAGGGTCGCCGTCCGTCTTTTCTTCCGTCAAAGACACGGCAGGGGTCTCCTCTAAGCCGAGCAACCCGCTGAGCACCTCGTAGTCTATCTCGCAACGGTTGAACGCGTTGCAAATCTCGGGGACAACGCAAGCGTTGCAATGGGCAAGCCACTCGCCCGTCGTCGTCTTTTCGTAATTGACGTGACGGCAGGGTTGCAAGTTCAAAAGCACCGTCTTGGCTTTACATATCCTATGTACGGGCACGATTGCCGCGCTGGTTGCATACGTTGCGCAATGCACGAAGATGATATCTACGTTTTTCGCGTTGAAATACTCCCCGCACTCTTTTGCCTTTTCGACGTCGTCTACCAAACCGAAGTTGTACACCTCTGCTTTGCAGGCAGACATCTTCTTTTCTATAAACGCATTGTAGTCTTTAATCCGCTTTTCAAGATCGGGGAATTGCGACCAATACGTCTTTAACCCTACGCTGTATAAACCTACCCTTGCTTGCATCCTTCTTCTCCTTTTTTATTCTTTATCGTCATGCGTTTGCCGCAAGGAACTCTTTTACTTTTAAGACGGGAATCGCCCAACTACTCATATGCTCGCCCGTCGTGGGATGGTTGGTCACGGCAAAGTTGATGCCGACGATATTAAAATCTAAATCCATCAATAACCCGCCCGAAGAACCCGTCGCCATCCACGCGCTGTGGTTGACGCACAAGAAAGTGATATTAGAATCCTCGCTGTGTAAATTGCAAGTATCGTATCCTATGACCTCTCCGTACGTAATCGCGTTCTTTTGCCCGTAAGGACTGCCTAAACAGACGATTTCTTCCCCAGCAACAGGGTTTGCCGTCGCCATAGAAAAGACGGTTAAATCGTGCTTTTCGTTTTTGGCGATTTTCACGACGGCTAAATCGTAACTTGCGTCGTAACAAACGAGCGTCGCGTCATAAGAGGTCTCGTAGCAATCACGCACGGTAAATTGCGTTTCATATCCCGCCGCAGACGCCGTCCTCAATAAACTTACCCCGTGATTGTTGGTCAAAAGATAATAGGCGCCGTTTGCCTCGTCGTAATCGTATACCACGCCGCTACTCGTCTTGCCGTACCAATACCCGTCGTCCGCCAAATAACTAGCGTGTACGGACACGATCCCGTCCATATATTCGGTCGTAATCGTGTTAGTCAGTTGTGCGTAATCGGTCCCTTCCGTTTCCTGTTCGCTCAAGCCGCAAACGTCGCAAGCGCCGTCGCTGTTACCATCGGCGCAGTTACTGATTTTTTCGTTACATCTGTCGCAATAGTGGTTAAGGTTGGTATCTTTGCAATCGGTCAATACGCCGCCGCATACGTCGCAAGCGTGATCGTTGTTCGTATCCAAGCAATCGCTGACGGCAATCCCGCAGACCTCGCAAAGATGATCCCTATCGATATCGGTACAGTTGCTGACGGTATTTCCGCACTCATCGCAGACATGGTCGCTATTTTCATCAACGTGTCCCTTGCAATCCGTACCGCCGAGCAGACTACAACCCGAACCCGCTAAACAAAACCCGAGCGCTAACAATAGCGCTATCTTTCTAAATACTTTCATACCCTTTCCTTATACGCCTAATTCGATACCCTTCTTTTCTTCTGCCGCCAGTAAAAATTCTCTAATCTTTAAGGCGGGAACGGCATATCCCTCTACGAATTCTCCGTCTTGATCGTAACCGCACGCATAATGAACGCCTACAATCTCTAACTTTTCGTCGATGACGGCGCAACCGCTACTACCCGATAAGGTAAACGCGCTATGCACAAGCGCGGGAAATGCCACGTTGGACTCCGCCGCCGTCACGCCCGTCACCGATACCGTTTCGTAACGTATCGTTTTACCAAAAGTACTACTGTTATGACGTCCCTCGGGGTTGCCTACCGCCGCCACGGGCGTCGCCCCTGACGGGTTGCTTTCGGCAATGTTCGCCACGTTTAAAAGGATAGGATTCCCTTCCACGTCAGTCCCTTGCGAAAAAGAAATAACCGCCAAGTCGTACGCTGCGTCCGCGTATACGACGCTGGACGTATATACGTTGTCGAAGCAGTCGTACGCATAGACGGCATACGAACTACCCAGCGACGTTATTTTTTCGTGTATCACGTGATTGTTGGTCAAGGCGTAATAATAGACTTCACCCTCTATCGTTTCCGTATGAAAAATCATCCCGCTTCCCTGGGAAATTTGCGTATTCCCTTGGAACGGGGTCTCGTGCTTTTTAATATTGACGTTAGACAGCAACGCCGTCTCTGCAATACTCGCGCTCCACTTTTCGTAGTCGGCAGCCGTATTGGAAAACAAATCGCATCCGCTAAACGAAAAAGCCGCCGAGAGGCAGCATCCCGTCGCCAATACCGTTGCCAATATCCGTTTTTTCATCTCTATCCTCCCAAAGGGAGCCCTTCGTCTCTCTTTATCTAAAAATTCCCTTCTATTATACACCTATTTTTTTCGTCCGTCAACATTTTCTTGCTTTTTTATTTGACATCCCTTTTTTACGGTGCTACAATAGTAGCAATATTTACAAAGGAAGTGAAACGTTATGGAAGAACAACCTGCTTTCACGGAAGAAACCTCCTCTTGCCCAGAAGAATCTTCCCCGCAAAAATCATCTCGCAAAAAAGCCGCTTGGCAAAAGACGAAAAAAATACTCTCTTATATTTTTATCGACGGTCTTGCAGGGATGGCAACGGGGCTGTTTGCCACCCTGATTATCGGGACTATTATCTGTCAAATCGGCTCCTTTATCCCCGGCAAAATCGGCTATTTTATCGGTGCCGTCGGCACTTTGACGAAACTAGCAATGGGATTCGGGATTGGGCTGGGCGTCGCCTATAAACTGAAAAAACCCCCTCTTGCCGCCATTAGCGCGGGCGTGGCAGGGCTGATAGGCGCTTTCGCCTCTCAAATCATCAAAGGTACTATGTTTGCAGGGGCTTTGACTACCTTTGTCAGCGTCGGCGAGCCCTTGGGCGCTTTTATCGCCGCTTTCGTCGCCTTGGAAACGGGTAGCCTCGTTGCGGGTAAAACGAAAGTAGATATTATCGTTACTCCGCTCGTGGCGATCACGTGCGGCAGTATCGTCGGTTTACTGCTCGGCCCGCCTATCTCGACGTTTATGGGCTGGCTGGGAAATATTATCAACGTCAGCGCCCAGCAACAACCTGTCCTGATGGGCATCCTTGTCGCCGCTATTATGGGCACTTGTTTAACCTTACCTATCTCTTCCGCCGCTATCGGCGTGTCGCTGGGGCTTAGCGGAATTGCCGCAGGCGCCGCCGTCGTCGGTTGCTGCGCGCATATGGTCGGCTTTGCCGTGATGAGTTTTAGGGAAAACAAATGGGGCGGACTCGTCGCCCAGGGGGTCGGCACCAGTATGTTGCAGATGCCAAACCTAATCAAACACCCCGTATGTTGGTTGCCTCCCATCGTCACCAGCGCCATTTTAGGCCCTATCGCCGCCGTTTGCGGTATCGCCTCCTCTCCCGTAGGGAGCGGGATGGGAACGGCGGGACTCGTCGGCCCTATCGAAACGTTTATGACGATGTATCCCACCGTCGGCGTGCCCCTGACCTTGCTTTTCATCTCTCTCTTCTGCATCGTCCTGCCCGCCGCGCTTTGTTTGCTCTTTAGCGAAATTATGCGCAAAATCGGCTGGATAAAATCAGGCGATTTAAAACTTGACTTATAAAATTTGTTTAAAAAAATCCCTGCCAGACGCGGCAGGGATTTTTTACGTAGTAAACTCTTATTTGTCTTTCCCTATTGAACGGCAGACACCTGAAGGGCGCGTTCCCGATGACGATTGACGAAATACAGGGCGAAATCCACGCTGACAACCACGAAATTGAGCAAGTAAAGCGCTAGTACATACGTGACGTTACCCGAAATAATCTTTCCTATTATTCCCGCCGTATACCCTATCAGGATAGCCACGGTAAAAGCCACGCTTTTGCCCGCCGTCGACTTGGTCTTGATACTCTTATATACCGATATCGGCCAAGACACCCCAAAGCATACGAGCATAATACACTCTAAAATCCCTACAACTTGCATAATTTTCTCCTCGTAAAATTTTCTTTTCCATACATTATACACTTGACAAAAGATAAAGTAAAATATATAATTTTTATGAAATTGATAACTTTTCGTTATCTTTTTAAAAGGAGAGTTATGGAACTGACGAAACTGAAATATTTTCAAGCGGTAGCAAAATTACAACACGTCACAAAAGCCGCCGAAGAATTGCACCTTGCCCAGCCCGCGCTGACCAAGTCCATCAAAGATTTAGAGGAGGAATTGGGCACGCCCCTGTTTTATAAGCAGGGACGAAACGTGCGTTTGACGGCGCAAGGACTTTTTTTAAAGGAACGGTTAGACGTGCTATTGCCCGCCATAGACGAGTTGCCAAGACTGATGGCGGAAATGGACGAAAGAGAAAAGAGGACGGTACGACTCAACGTACTCGCCGCTTCCACCGTCGTCACCGACGCCGTCGTTTCCTATAAAAAATCGCACGCAGACGCTATTTTCGAACTCATCCAAAACGAAGAAGAGGAGCGCTGCGACATCACCGTCACTACCGACAGCAAAAAAGCGGAAGTCTTTTTAGAGACGAAAATTTTTCAAGAACCCGTCTTTCTCGCCGTACCGAAACACTCCGCCTATGCAAAACGAGAAAAAATCCAATTGGAAGAGGTCAAAGAGGAAGGATTCGTTCGGCTTGCAGGCTCCCGATTGTTTCGGGCAAAATGCGACGAATTTTGCGCCAAAGCGGGTTTTTCGCCAACCACCGCTTTTGAAAGCGACTCCCCTTTAGCCGTAAGAAACGTCATCGGCGCAGGCGTAGGAGTCGGTTTTTACCCCGCTTTTTCGTGGGGAAAGGTATCACAAAAAGACGTTGTCTTTTTACCCATCCAAGCACCCGTGTGCACAAGAGAACTTATCGTCGGGTTACACGACGAAACAAACGGGAAAATCGCAGAGGATTTTTATCGGTTTTTAAATAAATTTTTGCAAAAACGCGCCCTGAATACAATCGAACAAAAAAAGCAGGAATAATTTTCCGCTGATACGCAAAAAATCATTGACGAATAAAAAAAAGTATGGTAAAATGATACTTGGTTGAAAGGGGCTTGTCCCTTTTGATAAAAAATTACGTCACTATTATTTCATATTCTATGGAGGAATTTTTATTATGGCTAATGTAAAAGTTGCAATCAATGGCTTCGGTCGTATCGGTCGTCTTGCTTTCAGACAGATGTTCGGCGCAGAAGGCTACGAAGTAGTCGCTATCAACGACTTGACCAGCCCTTCTATGCTTGCTCACCTTTTGAAGTATGACTCCGCTCAAGGTAGATACGCTTATGCTGACACCGTCTCCGCTGACGACGCAGCAGGCACCATCACCGTAAACGGCAAGACCATCAAGATTTCCGCTGAAAAAGACGCTGTTAACTGCCCTTGGGCCGCTAACGACGTTGACGTTGTTTTGGAATGTACCGGTTTCTACTGCTCCAAAGCGAAGAGCGAAGCGCACATCAAAGCAGGCGCTAAGAAAGTCGTTATCTCCGCTCCCGCAGGCAACGACCTTCCTACCATCGTTTACAGCGTAAACGAAAAGACGCTCACGAAGGCTGACACCATCATCTCCGCTGCGTCCTGCACCACCAACTGCTTGGCTCCTATGGCTAACACCTTGAACAAATTGTCCAAGATTAAGAAAGGCTATATGACCACCATCCACGCTTACACCGGCGACCAAATGGTTTTGGACGGTCCTCATCGTAAAGGCGACTTCCGTCGTGCACGTGCGGCTGCTATTAACATCGTTCCCAACTCCACGGGCGCTGCTAAAGCAATCGGTTTGGTTATCCCCGAACTCAACGGCGTATTGGACGGCTGCGCACAACGCGTTCCTTGCCCCACCGGTTCCTTGACCCAACTCGTTGCTATCGTTGACGGCGAAGTTGACGCGGCTGCTGTAAACGCAGCAATGAAAGACGCTGCTTCCGCTTCCTTCGGCTACACCGAAGAAGAAATCGTTTCTTCCGACATCATCGGTATCACCTACGGTTCCTTGTTCGACGCTACGCAAACGAAGTGCATGCCCATGGGCGACGGCACCACGCTTGTTAAAGTCGTTTCTTGGTACGACAACGAAAACTCCTACACCAGCCAAATGGTTAGAACGATTAAGTACTTCGCAGAACTTTAATCGACTGAGTTTTACAGAAAACAACAAAAGCCCGAGCAATTCGCTCGGGTTTTTTGTGTTACAAAATTATACGTATTCCACGTCGGCAACCGCCACGTCAAAATCAAACAACTCACCGCCATTATCAAGCAACAAATTAATTTCGTGGCCGTCCGCCCTTTTATACAATACACTTTCAAAAATAAATGCAACGACGTTTTCTGCATGGCGCCATAACACTCTTTAGTCAAATATCTTATTGATTAAATTCCTTTTTATCTTTCTATGCGTATCTTTTTCGGCTTCTTCTCGTCGTAAAATAAGACGATTTCTTCCCCCTTGACAGGACAAGGCAACCCTGCCCCTATCCATTTGCTCTTGATATACTCTTTCCCGTCCACTTCGTATCTAACTTTGACGACGTGTGGAAAAACCGCACCGTCTAGCGCATTTTTTCTAAAAGACTTGGTGTTGATTTTCAGCCACCATTGTTTTGTAACGGATACCACCGTCCCTAACGTTTGTTTTTCTTGCACAATTATTCCCCTTGATGATTTCTCCGTATTAATTTTTTAACAACAGCGTATATACCGGCTACGACGCACGCAAATGCAAGCACTCCCAAAAGGACCCAAAACACCAACTTCCAACCGTACCCGTCGGCAATCACGCCCAGTCCGTAGGAACTGATAGCGCTACCTAAGTAGCAACATCCGTCGAGTACCCCCGCCAGCAAGCCAGAATTGGCTTTCCCTTTCATAAACAACGGAAACACTCCTACGATAAGGCTGTTGCAGGAAGAAATCAAGAAAAAAGCAACGGCAAACCCTATCAAAGATACCACCAAAATCCCCCACGAAAATCCGCCGAGCACCCCGCACAAAATCAAACCAACGCATACAAACGTCAGCGCGCATTGAAGGACAAAATCAGGCAGTTTTTTATGTATCCCTACGGCAAACGCGTTGCCAAAAACCGCCACCATGGGCATCACGAGCGTAAAAACAATCGACAAGGAATCATCCAATCGAAAACTTTCTTTTAAGATAGAAGGAACCCAAGTCATTAAGCCGTCCTTGACCAGATTGGTTGCTACCCCGTACAAGGCAAGTACGACGATAGTTAGCAATAATGGACTCCTGCTTTTTTCCGCACAGAATTTTTCTCTTGCTACCTGTTGCGGCTCTTCCTCGACACGCTCCGCTTCAACGTCGGCGACCCTTTTATCGACGATAAGTATCCAAACGAGAGCGACTAAAGCGCTTACCCCTGCCGCTACAACAAATGCTAAGCGGAAACCTTGAAAAACAGCAAACCACGCGCTAAGACCGTAAATCAGCAACGTCCCCACGGCTATTGTTGTGCCCATTACGATACTTGCTTTCGCCATATCCTTTCGGCTTAACGTCTCCGAAAGCAACCTAATCAACGACGGCCAAAGGACGGACAGGGCGAGCCCGTTGAGCACCCACAGGTACTTTATCCAAACGAAGGCTTTGAGAAATGACACTGACAAATTGACAACGGAAGAAACCAACAACGCAAAAAATACCATCCATTTGACGTTGTATTTTTTACAAAAGATACCGTTGACGACTTGCCCCAGCCCGTACGCAAAAAAGAAACAGGTACTGACTAAGCCCGCCTCGGCGTGGTTCACTGAATAGTACGTTTCCACCTGCGTAATATTGGCAGTATAATTGAGTTTCCCCACATACGAACAGGTATATACCAACCAGCAAAGGAAAATAAGCGCCCAAGTGGACGCTTGTTTCTTATCCCTTTTTTGCACAACTTCTACCATCTTTTTATCTTAATAATTTCTTCTTTTTTAATATCTGTAAACAACACCCCACCCTTCTTAGCCGTAAATCTCTTCGAGTTCGTGTTGAATTTCTTCCGCGCGCGCAATCTGTTCGTTCAAATTCCACTTGCCGATATTAAAGCAAAGTTTGATCGGCGACCCAGGCGGACAATCTTTGTCTTTCAATTCGTAAGCGGTTTTTCCTTTCGTAATAACGGTAGTATCTCTGCCGTATCTTTGAGCCATCTTGTATACAAAACAGTTTTTACAGCCCGGGCTGACTTTTTTACAGCCGTGCTACGGATTCCACGGGATTGCCTTTGAATTTTCACAGTTTTGCCTAAGTTTGCCTCCGTCAATTAAATGGTTTTTATTTCGAGCCCGCACCGACGATGGGTCCTCAAAGTTCTCAAAACTTACTTAAAAACGCATTTACCTTAATTAGATTTATAACGTCATCGTTGCAGCGTACTCTTTCAAAATGTGCTCGATTTCTGTTTCGTTGGCATAGTATTTATCGTCGCACGCATCCATTATTTCGGCATAAATTTCCTCAGTTATGCCCTCACCTGCTTCGTATTTTAAATGCGTATCGTAGCCTTTTTCAAGGCTTTCTTTCAACACGATAGGCAAAATCGTATAAAGTTCTGAAACGGTACCCGACAAATTAGAGACGCTTGAAACGTTATCGAAAAATTGCATATGCCCACCGTTATTGACCTCGCTCAAATACGTCATAAGTTCGGCGTAGGGAGAATCCGCTTTTTCATTCGACCACAAATCCCACATTTTATTCCATTTCAATGCTTCTATGGGCAATTCTTCCTTTTTCTTTTTCCTTTTAAATAAATTAAAAAGCCCCACAAGTTCTCTCCTTCTTTAAGTTATTTTTCACAACCGCGTAAAACATCCTATCACGGTTTCCTTTCTAGACAAGCAGACTAACGTCTCGACGTGTTTGGTTTGGGGGAACATATCGTAAGGGGTGACGGATACGATTTCGTATGCGCCTTGCGCCTCGTCCGCTTTCACTAATACTCCGTCCCTTTCCGCAAGACTCCCCGTCAATATCCCTAAATCCCTTGCCAGCGTCGCAGGGTTGCAACTGACGTACGTGATTTTTTCTACGCCGCTTGCCGCTATCGCCTGCAAGGCGTTTTTATGTACGCCCGCACGCGGAGGGTCGACGATAAGCCGCGTCTTTCCCCCTTTTACTTTTTGCAGTACCGCCTGTATCTCTTCTTCCACGTATCCGCAAATATTTTGCATATTTTGCGAACCGTTTTTTTCTTTGAGCGCGTTGGCACAACGCACCGCCTCCGCCTCCAATTCTATCCCGAACACCTGCTTTGCTTTTTTAGCAATCATCGCCGTCATCAAACCGCCGCCGGAATAGGCGTCGATAACGACCTCGTCCCCTTCCTCGACAACGGAAGAAACCGCCGCCTCGTACAACTTTGCCCGCACCGTTTCGTTGACTTGCAAGAAGGTAGCAGGGCCCGCTTCGTAGGTGATTCCTCCCTCGGTTGCCTCAAAAAAGCCAGACCCGTGTACGAGTGTAAACTCTTTACCCAAGATTACGTTGGTCTCTTTCTCATTGCGGTTATAATACAAGGTAAAGTCGTGAAACGCCCCTTGCAAACCGTCCACCAACACCTGTGCGGACGGCAATTTTTTCCCTCTGCCCACGACGGTAAAGATAAATTTCCCGCCGATTTCACGGGCAATCAGGTGGCGTACGTCCCCCGTTTTCTTTTCTTCGTCATAGCCTTTGACGCCGCTTTTTTTGACGTATTCCTTAAAAACGGATATCAGCGTTTCCGCCCAAGACGGATGAATATCGCACCTTTCCAAGGGGACAATCCTATGGCTGCGCGTAGCGTAAAAACCGACGACGGTTTGCCCGTCCTTATCCACGCTGACGGGAAGTTGCAACTTGTTGCGATAGGCGTATTCCTTTTCGCAAGGGACGGTATCTCCCACCGCCGTTTCTATCCCGCCGATTTTTTTCAAGGCGTCCTGTACCAACCCCCTTTTGAACGCAAGTTGCCCTGCGTAGGAAAGGTGTTGCAAGTCGCACCCGCCACACTTTAAAAAATGGGGACAACGAGGCGAAACGCGCGAAAAAGACGGGGATAAAATCTCCTCGATTTTCCCGTAGCCTATCCCGTTTTTAATTTTCAGCACCTTAAAACGGACTTCTTCCTCAGGTAAACAAGCAGGCACGAAAAAGGTTGTCCCTTCGTGCCTGATAATGCCTTCGCCGTTTGTGCCAAGCGCCGTCACTTTCCCGACGACACTTTGGTTTTTTTCTATCATAGTCCACCTAACTCGGTTTTTTACAGCCGTCTGTCATAGCAGCAACAACTGGTCATCAAATCCAAACACAACGACGCGCAACAACAGCAACAGCAAGGGTTGCTCATAGCGCCACCCATTTGCTCGTTTCTTTGCGGATAATCGTACGACCCGCCGTTCCCGTAAGGATTATTTTCCCCGTTTTGTGCCTTTTCGTAGTTGTCCTTTTCGTTGAGTTTTTCGTATGCTTCGCGGTATTTGCCGTTGGACGGGTCTATCCGCATCGCTATCTCCAACTGTTTCTTACTTTCGTTGTACCAGTTCTTTTTATAGAAGACAACCGCCTGTAAATAATGCCACTCAGCGCCGCGTTCGTTGAACAAGTCCAACTTTTCCTGCGCCTTTTCGACGTCGTTCGCCTTTAAATACTTAGCGACCTCCGCCAATGCGTTATCCCCCTCTTGCGTTTCCTCGCGTTTTTCGCTGCGGGACTCCATAATCTCCTTGTAGGCGACCTCTATCTTCGTCAGCATTTTGGCGGCTTGATTGCCTATCTCCCCTTCTTGCCAACGCTCTTCTTTGTATTTCTCCACAAGTTGCTGATAGCGCAAGGTCAATTCTTCGTCCGTTACGCCCTCTTCCAGCCCTAATAAGCGATAATACTCTTCGTTCATATCTTCTCCTACGCTTTCGCGTTATCCTTTTTTTGCTTTGATTTTTTGCAACTGCACCCGTCCATAATCCGCGCCGTCTGCGCAGGCAGCCCGCGCAACAACACGTTGTCCACTAAGTCGCGGTTAAAATGAAACTCTATCTTGGATAAATTTTCCCTGACGTCGAAAAATACGGCATGGAAAGCGTACTTGATTTCCTCTCCGTGCTTTTCCATAATTTCACAACGGGTCTTACCTTCATAACTGAGCGCAAAGGGATTGTACAGCCCTTTTTGAACGTCCTTGTCATAGTCGTCCAAGGCGTCGATGAGGTAAATCCACTTGCCTATCGCATAAAATAAATTATGCGTAGCCTCCGTCTTTTTATCCCCCAACAAATAATCGGCAAGCGCCGCCACCATCCGTGCCGTGCTATCCGCCGCGATATCGATACTGGCGGTCTTGGCTTTTTCTACTTTTTCTTGCAAGGCAAGATGTTCGCGGATAATTTTTTCTATCTCAGGATAGCGTTTTTTCGCCTTTTTGTGTCCCTTTTTAAAGAGTAAGCGTTTGGCGCGCCCCTTTCCTTCGTCGGCGATATCGTCCGTGTATTTGTAATAGGCGAGTTGGGTGTTGATAGCACCGAGCATACGGGAGAGTTCGTCCACGTTTGCCATCTCTTTAGTGCGGATGCAATGGGTCAAACAATGGGATTTTTCAATCGTTACGTCCACGCCTGCAATATTGTGCAACAACACGGATAAAAAGGTCACGTCGTAAGACAGCCCCAGCCGCGCCCGTTGACCGCAGACTTCCCCTATCCCTTTGCAAAGACCGCAATACATTGCCTGATACAGCCTTTCGTCTTTGATGTATAAATAGGGCAGGTCCGTACGCACGTATCCAAACATAACTGCTATTCTCCTATCTATCATTATAACACCACTTTGCCAAAAAGGCAACCCCTAAAAACCTCTCCTTTTTATAATTAACTCAATTTTCACAAAAAGTTCATTTTTTGAACAACTTAAAAAAGGCAACGATTAAACCGTCGCCTTTTTTCTCACCCTACAAACAGGGTTATTTCAATTTTTGCTGTTTCAGCCAGATGCTCATTACCCATTTATGCGGCAATAATTTGACGAGCAACGCTTGCCCTTTGGAGTAGGCGCCGCAGACGGATACGTCGCGGTTTTTCTTCTTTAAGTCTTTCCAAGCGCGCTTTACTATTTGGGAGGGTTCGTACATCACCGCGTATTTTTTGACCACCTCGTTTTCCGTCGTCGCCCGATCAAAAAAGGCGGTTTTCGTCCAAAACGGGCACACGCAAAGTACCCTGGCGCCACGGCTTTTTCGCAGTTCCCTATTTAACGCTCGTCCGTAAGACAACACGAAGGACTTGGTCGCCGCGTACGTCGCAATATAGGGTACGGGCTGAAAAGCGGAAATAGAGGCTATCAAAATCATCGCCCCGCCTTTTTGCATATACGGCGCGCAAATTTTCGTCACCGAAAGGATAGAACGACAGTTTAAATCTATCATATTTTCAAGGACGGAAAGTTCGTCCGCCTCTACGGATTGAAAACGCCCAAAGCCCGAGGCGCAAATGAGGTATTTGATGGACGTCTCCTCTTCTTCTAACGCCTTTTTAAGGGCTGAAGCCGACTCTGCCCTAGACAAATCGAGCGCAAACACCCGCACAGGGGGCGTCGTCAACGAGGCAAGGGCACGCAACTTATCTTCGCTTCTCGCCACCACCCATATCTCGTCAATGCCCTCAGCCCTGTCCTGTAAAGACAGGAAAAACTCTTTCCCTATCCCGCTAGACGCACCCGTCACGATGGCAATATTTTTCATCCTTTTCTCCTTTTTGGAAACTTTCACCACAATTTTACCATAAGAAAAAAAGAAATGCAAGGGGTTGAGAAGAATTGCTAGGGTGAGACAAAAAGAAAACCCTTGCAAATCTGCAAGGGCTGTATCTACGTTTTTATTCAGTTGTAGGAAATTGCTTTTGGTATTCCCCTACACTTTGAGTTACTCTCTTGCGTGGGCATTAACGCTTTCCACGCCATTTACACTTTAGGGGGAGTGTACCTTCTTGATTTCCTTCATAATTTGGTACATTGGACTGTTACCTCGCTTTTTCTTCTTTGTAAGGACGGGACTTGAGATTGAAAATCATAGGTTTTCTTTCCTCCTTAACTAAATTTTCTTCTTTTTCGGCCGCATCCCTGCGGTCTCCCCTCGCCCTATCGACATTGGCTATCCACTAATTAGTGCATCGGTCTAATCTCCTTGAATTGAAAGGTTTTCACATTTTTTGTGGTTTTCTTTCCCTTTCGTACCTTAATTATAGCACCAAATTTTCATTTGTCAATAGGTTTTTTGAAAATTTTTTAAATTTTTTTGAAATTTTTTACAAAAAGTCCCGCAACTCCTTTATTTTAAAGGGATTGCGGGATAAAAAATTCTTTATTTTTTGTCAAAATCATTTCCTTTTAGTCTCTTACGCCTTGGCTGCGGCGACCTCTTGCTCGCTTTCTGTTTTCTCTGCTTTTACCGCTTTTTTAGGACTAAACGTCACGGGCGTCGAAAGCGTTTCTTCCAAAACCCAAGGGTTTTCCAGCAGTTTTTTCAGCATACGGATAGTTTTGCCGTAATAATAACCGTCGGCGATACGTTCGTCAATCGTCAGCCCTAAATCAATGCTTTCACGCATCTCGAACGTTCCATCGTTTTGGAACACGGGGCGTTTTTTCACCTCGCCCATCGTCACGAAAAAGGAAGTCGTGCCCCACTCGGTCAAGTGATGATAGCAACTGCCTACTCGCACCGACCCTAAGTTGCTGATAACGCAAGAGGAATAATACGGATCCGTTTCAATCATAGATTTCGGCATTTTGCCATGCCTATCCAGCCAGCGAGCAAATCTAACGAACACGCGCGTGAAAAATCTGGGCACTTTGGTAAAGAAATTGAGCGTCTGTGAAGAGGGGTCCACCCCGCCTTGCTTACAATTTTCTATTTGCGCGCGCATATCTTCGCGGATGGTCTCTAGCGTAGACTCCTCCGTCGTATGTACGAAGGCAAGCCCTTCCTCCCCGTCGTCGGTGAGCGCCTGTTTGATCGTAAACGCCAGCGACACCTCGTTGCGCTGATACATATTTTTGTTGGCGATAAAGCGATTCATCTTCGGGCGCAAAGTCAAGCAACGCGCCAGCGCCGTCAATAACAGATGGAAAAAGGAATACCTGTATGCAGGATTTTGCGAATTTTTCTCGTACAGGTACTTCTTCGCCTCCGTCAAATCCACCATCACGTTGATGAAAGCCTCGTTGGCGCAGCGCCCCGGATACATCATCGGCATAATCAAATGCATCCCGTCTAAATCACGGATAAGTTTCCCGTCCCGTCTATCTCCAAAACGGCGTTTTTCCTTTTTTGCTTTTTTCTCTTTCGTTTCTTTTTTGCTCATAAAAACCCCTTACTCTTCCAATTTTTTAGCAATCTTTTCCAGCATTTTTTTGTCTCTTACCAGCGCGCCGCCGCCACGGACGACGGCAAATTGCGGCTCTTCGCAAATTTGCGCGCGCATGTCTAATTTAGATGCAATATACTCCCGCACGTAAGGCAATTTCATCAACCCGCCCGATAAAAACACACCGCTTTGGTTGACGTTTGCCGCCACTTCCGCCGGCAGTTTGTTGAGGACGAGTTTGGAGTACTCCAAAATTTTATCGATATACGCCGTGATACAGGGCGTGATATCCAGCGACTGCACGCCAATAGAGGAAGGCAACGAGGAAGAAACCGAGCACCCTTCCGCCACCGCCGAAATGCGTGCGTTGGGAGAAAGGGAGCCTATCTCGTTCTTTAACCGTTCCGCCGTCAGCGAACCGATATACAGCCCTTTTTGCGATTGCATATAGTCGATAATAGCCGCGTCGACGTTGTTGCCGCCGATGTTCATCGAAAAACCTGCGATAATTCCCTCCAGCGATAAGACCGCGACGTTGGTCACGCCGCCGCCCACGTCGATGCAAAAGACGGGATTCCCCTCTTCCATCACCGCGTACGCGCCGAGCGCCGATAAATAGGGCGCCTCTACAAAGCGTACCTTTCTCAGCCCGACCTCTTCCGCTAGCGTTGCGTAAGTGGACAATTCTAAGGGGTTAATTCCGCAAGGGACGCTGAATACGATATCCGCGCGGAATAAAGATATTCCGCTGAGCCCGACCTTTTGGAAAAAGCGCTTGAGCATCTCTGCCGCCAACCGTCCGTCGACGATACGGCCTTCGTACACAGGGAAAAGAATTTGCGTCTGGCTGGTAGTTTTCCCGATTAAATTTTTTGCCTCTTTCCCGACGGCGCGAACCTCTCCGTCCACCGTCGCCACGCAAGAAGGCTCGACGAGGACGATACCGTTGCCGGCGTTCGTACAATAAATTTTCGTCGTGGACGAACCTAAATCAATAGCCAGTTTCATCTCTCTTCCTCCGCTGAAATCATTTCTTCAAGCATCCGTTTGCACAACTGCTTAGGGAGCCCGACGACGTTGGAATAACTCCCGTCGATCTCCTCGACCAAACCGCCGTCCTGTATCCCGTACGCACCCGCTTTATCCATAGGAGAGCCGCCTTTGACGTACTCTTCGATAAAGGCTTGGCTTAAAGGGTAAAAGCGGACGTGGGTACAGTCCACCTCTGCCATTTCCCGTCCGTCTGCCGCAATCATACAAACGCCCGTATACACTTCGTGCGTCCGTCCTGAAAGCAACGCAAGCATCCTTTTAGCGTCCGCCGCATCCTTGGGTTTCCCCAATACCGTCCCGTCAATCGCCACTACCGTGTCTGCGCCGAGAACGCAACTGCCCGGATACTGCGCGGCAATTTCCCTTGCCTTTTGACAGGCAAGCGCCTTGCACCCCTCGGCAGGAGAAAGGGTCTTATCTACCCGTTCTTCCCCCGTTGCAGGACGTATTTCAAAGTCTTCCACCAACTCTTTGAACAGTTGTTTGCGTCTTGGGGACGCGCTTGCTAAAATCCACTTCATCTATCTTACCGCAAAAAAAGCCGCCTTGCGCTAAGCCGCGCAGACGGCTTGTGTTTCGTTTACAAAATCTCCAAATTCTTTCTAAACGCCTTTTTAAATTCTCCCGAAGCGGCGCCTGCGTCGCAAATTTCCAGCGTTGCGTCGCCAGCCAAAATCGTCTTCATAATCACGGAATCGCCGAGGACGTCGCAGGTAACCTCTTGCACCACGCCCGACATACTTCTATCCAAACTCTCCGCGATACGTAACAGTACGCCCAACTTCTTCACGGCGTCTAAATCTTCGTCCGTTACGATCCCCTTGTATTTTGCCCAATCTGCCATCGAGATATCCTCGTGCTTATGGCAACCTGCCACAAAGCCCGCCAGGACGATTTCTCGATGCGTCGCCCCGCAAATGGAGGAGTTGAGAATCATATAGCAACTGTGCTTTGCGTGTCCGTAATATTTGACGCGCATACCGCAGTCGTGTAAACTTGCCGCGATTTTAAGTACTTTCAAATATTGCCTGGGGAACTTGTGCAAGACGCGCAGTTGCTTGAAAAGCAAGACGGACAAACGCATCACGTGTTCGACGTGCTTGACGCTGCAACCGTAGTACTTGACGAGGGTCTCCAAACTGTACCCGAGCACGTCGGAAACGGGTTTTTCCAGCGTCATCGGCAACGCTTGGTTAATCATAAGCCCTTCGCGCAAACCGTTGCTGCTGAGTAAAAATTCTTCCTTTTGCATATACGCCGTAAAGGCGTTGATAATTGCCATCGCCGCGGGCATAATATCCGCACGGTTAGGAGACAAGCCTTTAATCTTTTTACGCTTGTCCACGTCCAACGCCTTAATCATATTGTAAATACCCGTAAAATCTTCCTTGTCAAAGCGGTAATTATGCGCGTTGTCAAAGGGATATTTCTTGACCAATTTCCCGATTTTGAACAGATTTCTAAACGACCCGCCGACGCCAATCATCTGCGTCTCGCCGTCCACTTCGGCAAGCCAATCGAGTTTTTTAAGTTGTTCGGTGAAAAATTCTTCGATTTGTTTTGCCGACGCCTCGGTAGAACTTTCCCCCGCAAACAAATCGGTAAGCGTCACCGCCCCAAAGGGCAAGGACGCGTAATGAATCATATTTCTTCTGTTGTAATAGATAATTTTCGTACTGCCGCCGCCAATCTCCAAAATGATGCCCTTGGGCACGTCCATCGTATTGATAACCCCGCGATAGACGAGCATTGCCTCCTCTTCTTCGCTGAGGACGCGGATATGAATATTGCAAGTCGCTTGGATTTCATCCAAAAAAGAGCGTTGATTTTTCGCGCGACGAACTGCCGCCGTACCGACGGCGATAATGCGTTCTACCCCGCTTGCGTCGCAAAGACGCTTGAACATTTTCAGCGTTTTGATCGTCTCCGTAACCCGTTGCGGCTTTAAAAAACCGTCACGGTCCATATCTTGTCCAAGACGGACGCTTTCTTTTAATTCGTCCACCACCATATAATGGCCTTCCGTGAACATATCCACGATGACCAGTCTTGCCGTGTTGGAGCCTAAATCGATAATCCCTATTCTTTCCACTAACCTACCTCTCTGAAACGGAATTTTCTTTGTTTGTTGTCTTCTTTCATTAAGATTTGGGTCAAAATCGCGCTTTGCGTCTAGTCCCCTATCCTAAATATTACCCCTAGTTTATCATATAAACTTTCATTTGTCTATACCCTTTTTTAAAATTTTTTCCTTTTTGAGTAAAATTTTTCCTTTTTGCGACAACCTTTTCGTCCCCCTTTCAGCATATCCAAAGCCCACGAATTATAAAAAAACGGACCTCTAGTCCGTCTTTCTTTCTCCGCCCTGTGAAAGCGCCCCTTTCAAGGTAAAAAAGGAGAGCCCTAGCAAAAACGCCCCGAACGCCTTTTTGAGTAGCGCACCCGGCAAATACGAGGCAATCAAAGCGCCCGCCGCCGAAAAAAGAAGGGCGGGGACAATCGTCCAAAGCAAGCCGTCCGTCTTTAACAAGCCTTCTTTGGCGTGCATTTTTAAAGTTGGCAAACTCATCGGCGCAAACGCAAATAAATTCGCCGCCTGCGCCACCTTTTGCGCCGCCCCGCCGACGATAGTTAAAAGGGGGATTGTCACGGTGCCGCCGCCCATCCCCATCCCTGCGGGAATTCCGCCTAAAAAACCCAAAAAAAGATACCAATAAAACTGCATATTTACCTCGTTAAAAGCAACCACGCCCCCGCAAAAGCCTGTAAAACCGCAAAAGTTACCCCCACCCATTTAACGGGCAATTTTTGCAAGGCTTTCGCCCCTAAAAGCCCGCCGAAAAACACCCCGATACTTGCGGGGACCGCCACGCTCGCATCGAAATATCCTTGCACAAAATAGACGAAAAACGAAAGCAACGAGACGGGCAGAATCACAAGAATTGCCGTCGCGTGCGATTCCTTTTCGCTAAGCCCCGTCCCTTTGAGTAAGGGGACGGCTATCATCCCCCCGCCGCCGCCGAATAGACTGTTTGCCAAGCCTACGAGCGCCCCGCACACTATCCTTTGTACTTGCGTCTTGGAAAAAACTTGTTGCGTTTTTGACATAAATTTCCTTTTCAGGGATAAATCCCTGCCTTTTTCCTGTATTTTGCGCAACTTTTTTTCTTTTATCGAAATTTTTCATTTTTTTCTCACAAGAATCGCTTGATTATCGGCGCGTTTTGTATTAAAATAATAGAGTGCAATATTATTTGTAAACGCGCATACGCGTGTGCCGAACCGTCCAACCTGTGTTTTGCACGGACGAATATACGGCAAAAGGTGTTTTATGGCTAAATTTCTTAAAAACAAAAAGAACAAATCTTTCCTCGCTATGATGTTGTCCGCGACGATGGTCTTTTCCACCGTTGCAGGTCTTGCCGCGTGCGATTCTTCGACGGATGACGACGATTCTTCGTCCGGAAGTTCCACGACGACGCAGACGGATAAATCCACCATCAAAAACGGAAGTTTTGAATATTTCAACGACAACGACGGGAAGAATTTGATTATCACCTCCGTCGACGGTTGGACGAAAACCAACAACTCGGCGTCTACGGAAACGACCTATTCTTCCAAAACCGCCAGCGGTATCGTCGATACGGACAAAGAGGCTTGGGATAATTTAACCAAGTCGGCTTTGGCTGACGACGTCCTCGTCTCCACCAAGGAACAAGCGGAAAAGTATTGGTCGCAAATGAGTGCGTACGACAAACTCGATTTCTACGACACTTGGACCACCCTCAATAAAAACAACAAAAAGACGGACTTGTCCTTCTACGACGAAGACACCGACAACTTTAACATCACGATTGACGACGTCCCTACCAAATCGGTGGAAGGCGCCGACGGGAAACTGGAAACGGTGGCGTTGGACAATCCCTTGACCTGGAACTACGACGAGACGGACGAAGATGCGGATACCAGCGTCTTGATGCTGCACAACTATTATACGAACCACCGCGGCACGGCGCAAAAATACACCTCTTCCTCTACCGTCACTATCCCCGCAGGGACGACGGCGGAAATCTCCCTTTGGGTAAAAACTAGCGAACTTACCTATCAATCTTACGACGAAAACGGAGAATACGTCGCCGCTAGCGTAGACTACAACCGCGGCGCGTATATCGGTATCACGCACACGGTAGGCAGTACGACGCTCGACCAATTCCAAGTTAAAAACATCAACACCGCCATCACTAACCCGAAGCCTGAAACGGGCGATTGGCAAGATAACGGTTGGGTAAACTATACCTTTTACGTGAAAGGTTCCTCTTACTCTAGCAGTACCGTTAATATGGTACTTGGTCTCGGTCAAGCAGACGGCTCTATCTTTGAGTTCGTCAACGGCTATGCTTTCTTCGACGACGTAACTTGCAAAATTATCGACAACGCTACGTACGACGATAGACGCACGGACACCACGCTCCCTACTGAAGAGCAAATCACGATTGACAAAACGATCACGATTGACGAAAAAGGCAAATCGAAAATGTTGCTTGCCGACCGCAGCGAAAACGCTAGCGACCTCGGCGTCAAGGGCAAAACCACGTTTGAACTTGACTTGCACAAAAATTTCGACAACGTGACTTTGGAGGACAGCAACGTTTCCGTAGCACTCACCGAAGAAACGAAGACCTACAAAGATGAAAACGGTCAAGACGTTACCGTCTCTTACGTAGCAGGCAACGACCCGTCGAAAACAGTATACGGTAATCTGGGCTTCCCGACGGATAAAGATACCGTGGGCTTGTTCTCTTACAGCGACTTGGTCGACGAAGGAAACAAAACAAACAAAGCAAGCGGGCACCTTAGCGGCATTTTAGCAAAGGACTTCGACCCTGACAAACTTAGCAGTATCCCCAACAGCAATCACATTTTGATGTTGCACAGCGTAGACGGCGCCAACTATACCGCTACTTTAGAAGACGACGCTTTCACTTTGCAAGCGGGCGAGAAAATGACCTTGTCTTTCTTCTTGAAAACCTCCGCCTTACAATGCAAAGATAAGGTGTCTATCTCTGCCGTAGATAAAGACGGCAAGGAAATAGCAACCCTGTCTTCTTTGGACGCATCCGCTACGCAACCTGTTGACGTTGAAGGCAAAGAGGATATCTACGACGGCTGGCAACAATGCTTCTTCTTCGTAGAAAACGAAAGCGAAACGGAAGATACCACCTTCTCCTTGAAAATCACCCTCGGCAGCACGACGATTATCGGCACGACTAAAACCGATTACAAGTACGGTTATGCGGCACTCACCGGTTTCCAAGTATTGGGCACGATGAGCAAAACGCAATTCTCTTGCATCGCTACGGGCACGTACGCTAAGCAAGTGACCTTGAACGCGGAAGAAGAGGAAAGCGCGAAAGACACCTTCGACACCCCTCTCAACCTGCCCATCGACGCAATCGAAACGGGCATTGCGACCCCCTCGACTTATAAAGGGGTCTTCGGCGGCAGCGGGTTTGTCAGCGGCTCGTCACAAGACAAAGACTTCAACACCTACGCCAACGCGGGTCTTATCAATAAAAACTATGCGGAAGCGTATTTAGACGACGCTTGGACGAGCGGTTTGGGCTTGACCTCGAAAGAAAACGTAGAAGACTTCTTCGGCGGCTCCACGCAACCGTTGATTATCTACAACGATAAAGCGCAATCTTACGGGTTTATCGGCGCAACGCAAACCATCTCCGCTAACTCTGCCACCGCAATCTCCTTGCGTGTGAAAGTAAGTAATGGCGCGACGGCTACCGTGCTCCTTGCCGATATGGACGACTACAAACACGAAAGTTTCCTTTCTATCGGCAGAAGAGTCACCTACTGGTATGACGACGACGGTAACGTATGTACGAGCGACCCTGCAGACGATAAATTTGTCGCAAGTAAAGGCATAGCCTTTAAACTGCAAAAGAACGGCTTATATAAGGCGACCAGCGTCGGCGCAAACATCACGGGCGTAGACAGTAGCGCGTACTACTTCAACCTCGAAGGTTACGAAACGGACGACGAAGGCAATTTGCTCGTCAAAGAGGGCGGCGTCTCCTACGACTATACGAACGCTTGGAAGAACGACGGCAACGACGGAATCGCCTTCTACTATAAAGACGGTAAGTACTACGCCGATAGCGCGAAGACGGTGGAAGTCAAGAACTTTGCCGACACCGAACTTGCAAAACGCTACGAAGGGGAAGCCGCACGCGAATTGTCCGTGACCCTTACGGGCGACGACACCGCCGACGTCCTCGACGACGCTTGGCAGACGGTTACCTTCTATATCGCGACGGGTAGCACGGCAAAGAACTACCGCTTGGAAATTTGGAGCGGTGACCGCGCTGGTATCGACGATACCGACCCCGAAAACGAAATCAACGATAACCCTGCTGGCAGTTACGTGCTTATCGGCTCCAACAAAGTTTCTATCTCCGATAGAACGGCGTTCACGGGCGAACTTGACGAAGTCATCGAAAACATTTGTGACGACAACGGTTGGGCGATTAGCCAATTCAAAGACAAATACGAAGCCGCAGACGTTAACGCCTTCTATGCGACCTACTCCTTCTACGACAGCGATACCTTCCTTCGCTACGACGAAACGATGGACGAAAACGGCGTAGGCAACTCCTATGACGATTACACCTCCTCTTCTTACAGCGAGGCTATCGCATATCTCAAGAACGGCAACACTATCTTTGCCGACTACACCGTTATCGAACAAACCCCTGCCGTTGACGAAGTCAAGACGGACGACGACACGACGACGGACGACGACACGACTGAAGGCGACGGTACCGACGTTTGGTTGCTTGCAAGTTCCCTCCTCGTAGCGGTTGCATTGCTCGTAGCAGTTGTGGCGCTCGTCATCCGCAAAGTGCTTGCAAAGGTACGCAAAAAGAAAGCGAGAGCCGCTGTCGCACAAACGCGTAGCGTGAAAAATCGTCGCTATTCTCCCAAGAAAAAAGACGATAAATAATCGGCTTTAACACAAAAACTCTCTCCGTTTTGGAGAGAGTTTTTTATTAGTGCTAAGTGCAAAATGCAAAGTGCATAATTGTGGAATTATTTTTTTATTCTTACCTTCACTATGCACTATGCCTTATGCATTAAAAAGTGCGTTAAACGTACGCAAACTAAACGAAGCGCAGTACAACGAAGTACTGCGCCTTATATCTACGTAAAGGCGGAGATACGAGCAAGACAAGGAGCGGCGAGCGCACATACGATAGTATGTAAGCGCGCCACGACGCCGTATTGCGACGTATATACGTCTTTACTTACTTACTTTGCGTAAGCCTTTGGGATAATGGTTCTTAACAATCCCATTTACCCGCTTGCCCCAACCGAGAGAAATGCCGTCGACGCAGACGAGACACCAACCGTCTTTACCGTCCGCCTCAAACGTTTCGCCACGTAAATACTTATCAACGCGCGTATCGTGCATGGGCATATCGACGACGTTTTGGCAATTTTCTGCCTTTGTGGAGGTCGCTAAAGCGTGCGCAGGGACAAACCTACCGCCCACAAATTCGCCCAACTTTATCCCCACACGCAAAACGTTCATTTTGCTAAAGTCAAATACTCCGTTAGGCAGGGCGTACAACTTATCCCCCACCTCGTGCAAATTGTCAAATACGGGGGTGGTAAATAAGCCGTCGTGAAATTTTGCGTATTCTTTTTTCTTGCCCGCTGACACAAAGGGTTTGCCTGATTGTACCAAGCCCTCTTCCCCGTCCGTCTTTTCAAACAGCGCGGCAAAGTGTCCTTCGCCTTGGACTTTATGCGGATACAGTTTATGGCTTTCAATCAGGCGCATTTCGGGGTGTTTTTGGAGGAAATCTCGTACCTGCCCCTCGTCTTCTTCATAAGAGAAGGTGCAAGTCGAGTACACCAGCCGTCCCCCTTTTTTCAGCATTTTGACCGCCTCGTCTAAGATATCTGCCTGACGCGCGGCGCAAAGCGCGACGTTTTCTTCGCTCCATTCCCCTATCGCTTCTTTTTCGTTTTTGCGGAACATCCCCTCGCCCGAACAGGGCGCGTCCACCATAATTTTATCAAAATACGCAGGGAATTTTTTGGATAATTCGTGCGGATACGCGCAGGTGACGACGGCGTTGGTTATCCCCAGTCTCTCGACGTTTTCCAATAGGATTTTGGCGCGGTTAGGGATAGGCTCGTTGAGGACGATCAGTCCCTCGCCGTCAAGGTCGGCGGCAAGACGCGTGCCCTTCCCGCCAGGGGCGGAACATAAATCGAGTACCCTCTCTCCTTTGCATACCCCTAAAAGAGGGGCGGCGCACATAGCGGACGGCTCTTGCAAATAGTACGCGCCCGCAAAGTGATACGGGTGCGCGCCCGCTTTTTCTTCCGCTATCACAAAACCGTTTTCCTCCCAAGCAACTTGTTCTAAAACGAACAGCCGCCTTGTCAAAAACCAGCCTTTACTGCATTTTAAAGGATTTACCCGCAGCCCCTTTAACGGGGCGCCTTCGTAGGTATGCAAAAAAGACTCCCACTCTGGCTCGGGGAGTTGCTTTTTCATTCTATCCAAAAAGGCTTGGGGTAAATTTCTCATAACGCTAAAAATTCCTCTACCGTATAGATACGCGCGCCCTTGTCCTGCGCGGACTTGATACGAGGGCCCGTTTCGTTGTCCGTCGCCACGTATACGTCGCACTCTTCCGCTTTGCTCGTCCACCAAGCGGCGCTTGCAAACGCTTTATCCGCCACCGCGTACGCGCTGTCCTGCCACTCTAAGGCGTGGGACAAACAAAGGCTTTTGCCCTTCAATTTCCCCTCTTTCGACCTACGACGCTTGCATTTTTCTACGTATTGACGGAATTTGCCGCGTTTTTTCTCCTTCTCTTCCTTTTGCTTGGCGTGCTCTGCCAAATACCTTTCTTGAGAAACGGACGTATTTTGTGTGACTTCCCCGTCTTTGGTGTAACCTACGGTTATCTCGTATTTTTTCAAAAGTTGCATAAAGGTACAGCCGTTTTCTTTGCACATTGCCTCGGCAATTTTCATCGTCGCATAGGCGTCGTCTACCGCGCGGTGGGGGACAAACTCCACCCCCAACTGCTCTCCTATCGTTTTGAGGGCGAACTGACGGGAAAACTCCCCGATTCTGTTCATATAGACGAACTGCGTATCGGCAAAGGAGAATTGCAAATGCGGCAAGCCGAATCTCGCCGTCTCTAAATTCAAATACTTGACGTCGTTCATCGTGGCGTGTCCTACGACGAGGGTGTCTTCCGCCTGCAATAACGCGTATATCTTGGGCGCAACTTCCGTGAATTTGGGGCAACGCTTAAAAGTGGAATATTCGTACGGTAAAACGAGGCCGTGTTCTCCACGTCTGTCCGTCAAGCGGAAACTACCCTGCGGATTGATGAGGATATCTTCCTTTTCCAAAATATGAAATTGTTCGTCCACGAGACAATACCCAAAGGCGCAAATTTTTGCCGCCGTCTTGGATACCCCCGCGCACTCTATATCGAAAAAAAGGTATCTCATAGTCTATCCGTTAAAAAGACCGCTGACCCCGTACACGGGCGCGGTCTTTGATTGATTTTTGCTGTCAATTTTTAGGCAAAATGACTTTTTTGCCACCCATGTACGGCTGCAATGCCTCAGGAATACGCACGCTGCCGTCTTTTTGTAAGTGATTTTCCACAAAGGCAATCAGCATACGGGGAGGGGCTACCACCGTGTTATTTAAGGTGTGCGCCAACTTGATTTTACCGTCCGCATCTTTATAACGGATAGCAAGACGTCTTGCCTGCGCATCCGTGAGGTTAGAGCAAGAACCCACTTCAAAGAATTTCTTTTGTCTAGGGCTCCACGCCTCGACGTCGCAACTCTTATATTTGAGATCCGCAAGGTCGCCCGAGCAACAACCGAGTTGTCTTACGGGGATATCCAAAGAACGGAAAAGTTCTACCGTATAACTCCAAAGTTTTTCGTACCAACTATCGCTTTCTTCGGGACGGCAAACGACGATCATCTCTTGCTTTTCAAATTGGTGGATACGATAAATCCCCCTTTCCTCGATGCCGTGCGCGCCCTTTTCCTTTCTAAAGCAGGGGGAATAACTCGTCAAGGTCAAAGGCAATTTTGCCCCGTCGATGATTTGGTCCATAAAACGGCCTATCATAGAGTGTTCGCTCGTGCCGATCAGGTACAAGTCCTCGCCCTCGATTTTGTACATCATATTTTCCATTTCGTCAAAGGACATAACCCCCGAAACGACACTGCCGTGAATCATATAGGGCGGGATGACGTAGGTAAAGCCCTTGTCTATCATAAAGTCGCGGGCATAAGTGAGCACCGCAGAGTGCAATCTCGCAATATCCCCCGTCAAATAGTAAAACCCTTGTCCCGAGGTACGACGGGCAGAATCCACGTCGATACCGTCTAAATTTTCTAAAATGTCAAGATGGTAAGGGATCTCAAAATCCGCTTCTTTTGCCTCGCCAAAGCGTTGCAATTCTACGTTTTCGCTATCGTCTTTGCCGATGGGTACGTCGTCTGCAATGATATTGGGGATAGCCATCATCGCCTTTTTCAAAGCGGCTTCTACCTCTTCCCCTTCCTTTTCAATGGCAATCAGTCTTTCCGCGTCTGCTTTGACCTGCGCTTTGATTTTTTCCGCGTCTTCTCGTCTGCCCTCTTTCATACAAACGCCAACCTGCTTGGATAAGGTGTTTCTTTGCGCGCGCAAAGCGTCCCCTTCGGCAATCAACGCGCGGCGACGTGCGTCAAGCGCAATCACTTCGTCGACGAGGGGAAGTTTTTTGTCTTGGAATTTCTTTTTGATATTCTCCCTAACTAAATCGGGATTGGTCCTAATCAAATTTACGTCAATCATAGGGCACCTCTTGGGTCATTATTGATACTATTATACTACTTCCCGCGCGAAATTGCAATTAAATGCACTCAAAACCGCCCCGTTTTTACGGCTTTTTTAGTAAAAAACTTAAAAACCCGTTATTTTTATTAAAAAACTTGTGTTTTTTATTTGCGTGTGTTATAATGAAAGACGATGGTGTAAAAACTTGTTTTTACCTCGCCTATCCAAATAAGGAGCAACAGTAACTATGGACGCAAAAAAGACGCCTTCCCAAAAGTCTACGACGAAAAAAACGCCAACGACGGGAAAAAGCGCAACGGCTAAAACCGCCACGACGGCAAAAAAACCGCCCGTTACGGTCAAGAGAACGCCGCCGCCCAAAAAGACAGCGGAACAAATCGCCGAAGAAAAAAGAATAAAAGCCGAGCAAGCCGCCGCCGAAAAAGAGGCGCGCGCCAAAGAACATGCCGCCCAAAAAGAGGAACTTGCCAAACTCCCTTTTAAGGAAAAGGTCAAACGGATTTTCTCAAAGAAAGACGACAAACCGAAAAAGGAACCCGTCCGTTTCCTCCCCGACGTCAACGAAGGGTTGTCTAGCGCACAGGTAGACGACAGGATTAGCGAAGGGTTCTATAACAAGAGCGTCAAAAAATATTCCAAGACCTATCGCAGTATTTTCGTCGGGAATATCTGTACTTTCTTCAACTTGTTGTGTTTGCTTGCGGCAGTCGCCTTGATGCTTGCCCGCGCGCCTTGGACGCAATTCACCTTCGTCCTCATCTTCCTTTGCAATATCGTATTCAGTATCGTACAGGAAATACGCGCTAAACGCAAGATAGACAAACTGACCATCCTATCCTCTCCGACGGCAAAAGTCATCCGTAACGGAAAACAGACGGAAATCCCCGTAGGCAACCTCGTCCTCGACGACGTGCTTTTGCTGTCCGCAGGACAACAGGTCCCCGCCGACTGTATTTGTTTGGAAGGGCAAGCGGAACTCAACGAATCCCTCTTGACAGGGGAATCGGTACCCATTAAAAAAGAATACGGCAACCAATTATACGCAGGGTCCTTCGTGTCCAGCGGGAAATGCGCCGTACGCGTCGACAAAATCGGCGAAGATACTTATATCAGTCAACTGACGGCAAGAGCCAAGACCTATAAACGCCCTAAGAGCGAAATCATGAACTCCATTACCTTGTTCATTAAGATTATCGGTCTTATGATTATCCCCGTTGCGCTACTTATGTTCTTTACCAACTATACAGACGGCGCAAAAATGGACAACTGGGGACAATCGGTGGAGGCAATGGGCGCGCAAGGCGGTTTCTTCCATATGCTATTCGGCGGGAACGAAGCGCTGTGCGACGCCATCCAAAAGACGTGTGCCGTCGTTATCGGTATGATTCCTTCAGGGCTATTGCTCCTCACCACCATCGCCCTGTCCGTCGGTATGATTCGGCTCGCCCATTACAATACCCTCGTACAGGATATGTACTCCCTCGAAATGCTCGCCCGCGTCAACGTGCTGTGTCTCGATAAGACGGGCACCATCACCGACGGGCGAATGAAAGTCAGCGACTGTATCCTGCTCAATAACCCTACCGAGTATTCAACAGACGATATCTTGGGCAGTATGTTGCTTTCCTTAGAAGACAACAACCAGACCTCCATCGCGCTGTATGAAAGATTCGGGCATTCCCAAGCCTTGCAGGCGACGCATAAACTGCCCTTCTCTTCGCAACGGAAACTGTCTGCCGTCACCTTCGGTAACGTCGGTACTTTCGTACTTGGTGCCCCGGAATTCGTCCTGCACCCTATGCCGACGAGAATCTCAAAAATCGTCAAGCAATACGCACAGATGGGCTTACGCGTTATGGTACTTGCCCACTCTCCTTCTTCTATTTCCGGAGACAAAATACCCGCATCTTTACGCGCTATCGCCATCTTAACCCTCTCCGACAATATCCGTCCCGACGCCATTGAAACGATTAAGTGGTTCAAGGAAAACGAGGTAGACGTCAAGGTTATCTCGGGCGACAATCCCGTCACCGTTAGCGAAGTAGCCCGTCGGGCTGGGATTAGAAACGCTTCTCAATTCATCTCTTTGGAAGGGCTTAGCGACATCGAAGTAGAAAACGCCGCCAACCAATACACCGTATTCGGGCGAGTCACTCCCGAGCAAAAAGCCATCCTTATCCGTTCCATCAAAAAAGCAGGGAACACCGTCGCTATGACGGGGGACGGCGTCAACGATATCCTCGCGATGAAAGAAGCGGACTGCGCCGTATCCGTTGCCTCGGGTAGCGAAGCGGCAAGAAACGTCTCCAACCTCGTCTTACAAGACAGCAACTTCGCTTCCATGCCTAAGATTGTTAACGAAGGTAGACGGGTTATCAATAACATTAAAGATTCTGCCTCGCTCTATATCATGAAGACACTACTCACCGTTCTTTTGGCGACGGTTTGTATCTCGACTCAACAAGGGTATTTCTTCACCGCCAACAATATGATGCTGTACGAAATGCTCATCTCGGCGCTCCCCTCTTTCGTATTGTCTTTGCAACCGAATACCGAGCGCGTCAAAGGGAAGTTTATTCCCTTCGTCGTCAGCAGGGCGCTACCAGGGGCATTTACCATGGCGATATGCCTAGTCTCCGTCTTTATCATCAGCAAAACAGGACTGTGCGCTTCTTTCGGCTTCAACAATGACGTCGTCTACAAAGCCATCTTGACGTTGGTGCTTACCTTTACGGGTCTCGTAATGTTGTACCGTATCTGTCAACCTTTCAACGTCGTACGTGCAGTACTATTTATTTGTATCGGCGTGTTGTGTGCATTGGTACTCAGTATCCCCTTCCTCGGTGGAATCGTCATCGAAGGTTGGGCAAACATACACCTCACCCTGCCACAAATATTGCTAATTATTATCCTAGTACAGGCGGCGGTACCGTTGTCGGGCATACTCATACGATTCTTCGATATGTTTAACCCCGCAGAAGACTAAAACGAAAAAAGCCTTTCCCTATGGAAAGGCTTTTTTAGTGCATAGTGTAAAATGCATAGTGCATAATTACGGAATTATTTTTATTTTTCGTACATAATTGTAGCAAAAAACCTCTCCGTTTTGGAGAGGTTTTTCATTGGTTTGTTTTTCGTCAAAAGACGGAGATGCGAGCAGGGGCAGGAGCGATAAGCGCGCGTACCGATAGTACGTAAGCGCATTACGACGAAACCCTGCGAAGCATATGCGTCTTTAGTTTCATTATTCGTCGGTTTCGCTTGCGAGTTCCTCGGGGCTAAGATCCGACGCCGTCTCCTCAGGGGCTTGCGTCTCCGCTTCGTCGTCCCTTTCCGTGACGTCAACGGTGGAGACAAAACTGTCTTTCACGTTCATTACACGCACGCCGCGCGTCGTACGACCGATCTTAGAAATCGTGTCCGCGTGCATACGGATAATCGTACCGCCCGTCGTGATAATCATAATATCGTCTTCGTCGCTGACAAGTTTCATGCTGACGAGATCGCCCGTCTTATCGTTGAACACACCTGCTTTAATACCCTTACCGCCACGGTTTTGCAAGCGGTAGTCTTCAATGGAGGAGCGCTTCCCATAGCCCAGCGAAGTGAGTGTGAAGATGTCTTTCGTCTTATCGACAACGAGCATATCGACAAGTTCGTCGCCATCCGCCAAATCGATGGCTTTGACTCCTTGCGTGCCTCTGCCCGTAGGACGGACGTCTTGCTCGCTGAAATGGATACATTTCCCGCTGCGGCTAGCAACGAGGATTTCGTCTTCGCCCGTCGCAAACTGTACGGAGATGAGACTGTCGTCTTCCAAGAGATTGATGGCAATTTTACCGTTCCTTGCGATACGAGCAAATTCGCTGGTCGCCGTCTTCTTGATAAGACCGCCGCGGGTCGCCATAATGAGATACCCTACGCCGTCTTCTTTGACGGGCAATACCGTTTGAATCTTTTCGCCTGCGTCGAGTTGAACGATGTTGACGACCGCCCTGCCCTTTGCCATACGGGTCGCCTCAGGGATTTCATAGCCTTTGACGGAATAGACTTTGCCTTTCGACGAGAAGAGCAAAATAGGATCGTGCGTACAAGCGACGAACATCTTTTCGACGTAATCTTCGTCCTTAGGACGGTGCGCCGTCAAGCCTACGCCGCCTCTGCCTTGCGCTTTGTATTCCGCCACGGGCAAGCGTTTGATATAACCGCTATGCGTAAGCGAAATGACGACGTCTTCTCTTTCAATCAAGTCCTCGTCGTCAATCGAGCCGTAATCGACGGAAATTTCCGTCTTTCTAGGCGAAGGATACTTGGCTTTGATTTCCGTCAAGTCGTCGCGGATAATTTGCATTACCCTGTTTTCGTTGGCGAGGATGTCTTTGAGGTCTGCAATTTGCAACTGCAAGTTGTTGTATTCTTCTTGCAACTTTTCCACTTCCAACGCGGTGAGTCGTTGCAAGCGCATTTCAAGGATTGCATTGGCTTGTTTTTCGTCGAGCACAAACGCCGTCGTCAAGCCTTCGATTGCGGACGCCTTGTCCTTGGATTGCTTGATGATTTGGATGACGGCATCCACGTTGGCAAGCGCTAAAACGAGCCCTGCGATAATGTGCGCCCTCTCTTCCGTCTTGTTGAGGTCGAAACGGGTACGACGGATGATAACTTCCTTTTGATGTTTGAGATAATACTGCAAAATTTCCAGGAGGTTAAGCGTCTTAGGCTCGGTGCCGTTTTCAACGAGCGCAAGCAGGATAATCCCGTCGCTGATCTGCAATTTCGTCTTCTTATACAAGGTATTGAGGACGACTTGCGCGTTGGCGTCTTTTTTACACTCGATGACGATACGCATACCGTCTCTGTCCGATTCGTCGCGGATATCGGCGATACCTTCCACCCTCTTATCCTTGACCATGTCTGCGATCGTCTCAATCAGTTTGGCTTTATTGACCTGATAAGGGATCTCCGTCACGATGATACGGGAGCGGACGTTTGCACCCGTGCCGTATTCTTCGATGTCGCACTTAGAGCGGATAACGAGGTTGCCTTGACCCGTACGGTATGCCTTTTTGATACCGCTTCTACCCATCAAAATACCACCTGTGGGGAAGTCGGGCGCGGGGATGTATTCCATCAATTCTTCCACGTCGATATCAGGGTTGTCGATAAGGGCAATCGTGCCGTCTACCACTTCCGCGAGATTGTGAGGGGGGATGTTCGTCGCCATACCGACGGCGATACCGTCCGCACCGTTGACAAGCAGGTTGGGATAGCGGGCGGGGAGGACGACGGGCTCTTCTTCACTACCGTCGAAGTTGGGGATAAAATCCACCGTTTCCTTGTCCAAGTCTTTGAGCATCTCCGCGGCGAGTTTGGTCAAGCGGGCTTCCGTATAACGCATAGCCGCTGCCCCGTCGCCGTCAACGGAACCGAAGTTACCGTGGCCGTCTACAAGGGGGAAGGAAATAGTGAAGTCTTGCGCCAATCTTACAAGCGCGTCGTACACGGAGGAGTCGCCGTGAGGGTGATACTTACCCATACAGTCACCGACGATACGGGCGCATTTTTTAAAGGCTTTGTCGTTGTAGAGCCCCATTTCGTGCATAGAGTACAAAATTCTTCTATGGACGGGTTTCAAGCCGTCGCGCACGTCGGGGATAGCACGAGATTTGTTAACTGCCATGGCATAGGCGATAAACGAGCGTTTAAGTTCGTCGTCTACCTCTATGTCCAAAATCTTGGTCATGGCAAGGCTTTTCTTAAATTCTTCCGTCAATTCCGGACTGGTTTCTCTTTTCGCCATTTTCTCTCTCCCTTAAATATCCAAATCGGTTACCAAAGACGCATTCTCTTCGATAAACTTTCTTCTAAGTTCCGGATTTTCGCCCATCAACATCGTAAACATCTGGTCAGCCTCCGCCGCGTCTTCCATCGTGACGCGGATAAGGGTACGCGTTTCGGGGTTCATCGTCGTATCCCAAAGTTGCTCTTTACTCATTTCGCCCAAGCCTTTGTAGCGTTGGTATTCGATTTTCGTCGTGGCGTTTTTGTCGTACTCTATTTTCTCTTCTTCGCTATACAAGTAGTCGACGACTTCCTTTCCCCCCACTTTATGGCTAGCCTTGTAAAGAGGAGGTTTCGCCGCGTACACGTGCCCGTGTTCGATAAGCGGGCGCATATAGCGGAAAAGGAAGGTGTAAAGCAAGATACGGATGTGCGCGCCGTCGACGTCGGCATCCGTCATAGAGATGATACGATCGTATCTAAGTTTGCTTTCGTCGAAATCGTCCAAAATACCGCAACCAAACGCCGTAATCATGGACTTAATTTCCTCGTTTTCAAGGACTCGATTAAGACGCACTTTTTCGACGTTGAGGATTTTACCTCTAAGGGGCAAAATCGCTTGGAAACGTCTGTCCCTACCCGTCTTTGCCGTACCGCCTGCCGAGTCACCCTCGACGATATAAATTTCACAAAGTTCCGCCCGTTTGTCCGCACAGTCGGCAAGTTTACCGGGCAACGCGCTACTTTCCAGCACGCCCTTTCTTCTCGTCAATTCTCTCGCCTGTCTTGCCGCGTCTCTCGCCTTTTGCGCCGTGATACAGCGAAGAACAAGTTCCTTTGCCGCCGAAGGATTCTCTTCAAGGAAGGTGGCGACGTGTTCGCTGACGCACTTGTTGACGAAAGCACGGATGAAAGAGTTGTTGAGTTTATCTTTCGTCTGCGACTCGAACTGCGCGTTGGTAAGTTTTACGGACACGACCGCCGTGATACCTTCACGTACGTCTTCGCCCGTCAATTTATCGTTGTCTTTTAAGATATTGTGCTTTTTGCCCGCCTCGTTGATGACTTTGGTAAGCGCCATCTTCAAGCCTTCTACGTGCGTACCGCCGTCAATCGTGTTGACGTTGTTGGCGTAACTGTAAATGACTTCGTTGTAACTGTCGTTGTATTGAATAGCCACTTCGCAGACGGTATCCCCGTCTTTTTCTTCAAAATAGACAGGGGTCGGGAAAAGCAATTCTTCACGGTTTTTATTCAGTTCTTCTACGAACGAACGGATACCCCCTTCGTAGCAGAAACTGTCCTTTCTTTCTTGTCCCGCACGCGTATCTTCGAGCGTAATGCGAAGCCCCTTGTTGAGATACGCAAGTTCACGAAGTCTGCCTTTGAGCGTATCGTACATAAAGACCGTCGTCTCGAAAATATCCGCGTCGGGCATAAAGGTTACCTTCGTACCCGTCAATTCCGTTTTCCCTACGACTTGAACGTCTCTTTGGGGTACGCCGCGGTTGTACGTTTGTTTGTAAACGTTGCCGTTTTGATAGACTTCTGCGTCAAGCCACTCGCTGAGTGCGTTGACAGCTTTGACGCCGACGCCGTGCAGACCGCTGGATACCTTGTAACCGCTGTCGCCGCCGAATTTACCGCCCGCGTTAACTTTGGTAAAGACGACCTCCAGCGTGGAAATGCCCTCCTTCGGGTGAATCCCCGTAGGGATACCGCGCCCGTTGTCTTGTACCGTACAACTGCCGTCCTGATTAAGGGTGACTTCGATGTGCGTACAATACCCCGCCAGCGCTTCGTCGATAGAGTTGTCCACGACCTCGTGTACAAGGTGGTGCAAACCCTTCGAATCGGTGGAGGAAATGTACATACCGGGACGCTTACGGATATGTTCTAACCCGTCGAGAACTTGGATTTGTTCCGCGCCGTATTCCCCTTCGACTTTCTCCCGTTCGATTGCGGGAATTTCTTCTCCCAATGCTACGTTTTCCGTCAATTCTTGTTCTGCCATTTTTTCTTTGCTCCTTCACCGCTATCCCTTTATTAAAGGGATAGACATTATTTCTATTCCATTATAACACACTTTTCAAAAAAAGGAAAGTGTTTTAACAAAAAATTTTTGTTTGCAAAGGCAAGTTTTCCACAAAAAGTCTGTTTTTGCCCGTTTTTTGCCCCTATTTTTGGCAAAAGCGGAGGACGCGGTCAGTTTATCGGGTATAAAAGCGCAAAAAGAAAGAAGGGCGGTTTTTGCCCTTCTCCACAAACTCTTACGTTAGTCTTGCCAAATCTCTTTGGCGATGGCTTTTGCTTCTTCTACCGATTTTGCCGCAAACAGCCTTTCTTTATACGCCGCCGCGCCACGCATACCTTTGACGTAGAACGCCGCCATCTTCCGCATAAATACGGTGGCGAACTTTTCACCGTAAAGCACGAGGGTCTCGTCCGCTTGTTCGGCAAAAAAGTCGTAAAGATTCCGTCTAGGATTTCCCGTGAAATCGCAAAAAATCTGCGGGTCGAATAAAGCGGCGCGGGCAATCATGATCCCGTCTGCACCCGTCTCTTGCATAAGTTTTTCACCCTCTTCTACCCCGAACACGCCGCCGTTGGCAACGACGGGGATATCCACCGCTCTTTTTATCTTTTCTATCTCTTTATAGTTGACTTCGCCCGCGTAAATCTTATCTCTGGTCCTACCGTGTACGGTGATTAGAGCCGCACCTGCCCCCGCCATTTTCTTGGCAAACTCGGCAGAAACCAAGTGATTTTCATCTAAGCCGATACGCATCTTGACCGTCACGGTTTTTTCGCTTTTCACGCACTCTTTGACGATTTTTTCCGCAAGGTCGGGCTCTAAAAGCAGCGCACTACCCTCGCCGTTTTTATAAATCTTCGGCACGGGACAGCCCATATTGATATCGACGATGGGAAAGGGCGCAAGCGCCTCGTGCTCACACGCAAAGCGCATCGTATCGGGCTCCCGCCCGAAAATTTGCGCCGCAACCAGTCCTTCTTTTTCGTCGGTGTACAGCAACTCTTTCGTGTTTTCACTGCCGTATTTTAAGCCCTTTGCGCTGACCATCTCGGTAAAGCACAACCCCGCGCCGCTTTGCTTACAAAGTTTACGAAAAGGATAGTTGGTATAACCTGCAAGCGGGGCTAAAAATAAGTTGTTTTCGGTGGTATACCCGCCGATTTTGACAGGAGAAAGTTTCATCTTCCCCCCTTTAACGCCGTCTTCGCTTTGCGGTAGTAGCCGTCCCACTCTTCCGCCGTCAAAGAGGTCACTTCCTTCCCCTCTTGCAAGGCGTATCCCTCCGCCAAAGTGAAACGGGCGGCAAATCTGTCCACGCTCTCTTTCAGCGCCTTTTCCGCGTCTACCCCTGCTTTTCTAGCCAGCGATACCGCGGCAAACAGCACATCCCCCATTTCCTTTTCTAAGGCAACTTCATCGCCTTGAGCGGCAGCCTCGAAAAATTCAGCCAACTCCCGCTGCAGTTGCTCTACCACCTCTTTCGTATTGGCAAAATCCAATCCCGCTTTAGAGGCGCGTTTTCCTACTTTTTGCGCGCGAAGCGCGGCAGGGAACGCCTTGGGCACGTCGTTAACCGACTGCGCGAAGGTTTCCTGCCCCTTTTCTTTCATTTTATTCTTTTCCCAAACGTTTAAAGCGCCCGACTCGTCGCTCGCCCTGTCTTTCCCAAATACGTGAGTATGGCGGAAGATGAGTTTATCGCAAACGGCGCTCGTCATGTCCGTCCAAGTAAACGCCCCTCTCTCCTCTTTCATAATGGTGTGGAAGACGACTTGCATCAGCAAATCCCCCGTCTCTTCCAAAATCTTTTCGTCGTCGGCAAGGTCGATGGCGTCCACCAGTTCGTACGCCTCTTCAATGACGTTCATCTTGATACTTTCGGGCGTCTGCACCCTATCCCAAGGACAGCCGTCGGGCTTACGAAGCAGAGCGATAATCTCCTTTAAATCGTACACGGAAAAGCGTTTTTTATCCAACAAACCCGTTTTGTCTATTACGATTGCCGTCGTATAATCGTATAAGGCTTGTCTATCCAACTCGTACAACGGAATTTTTTTGCATCCAGAGCCGCTTAAAAAACGGACGGGCGTTTCGTCGCCGAACAAATCGGCAAGGAGCAACTTACAATCCCCTGCGAACCCTTTATCGTCGATATCGTACACCACGAGCGGTAAGGTCAGCCCTTCCTGCGCTCTTTCAGCCAATTCGTAGGCGGAAAGGGCGGTATAGGCGCAACCGTCCAGCCCTGCACGCTCAATAAGCGCGCTCACCTTGGACACGCCCCCGACGATTTGTATTTTTCCGCGCAATTTTTTGCGCAATTTTTTCACCGAATTATCCTCTGCCGCCGCCCCGTCGACGCAGTAAACTACCTTCTCGCCCGCCGCAAGCACTTCCTTTGCGAGATTTTCCGTCAAGGTATTGAAATTGCGGCTTTTTTCATAGACGTAGTCCAAACACGTGTGCGCCACCTCCAGCAAACGCAAGTTTTCATAAGAGGCGGTGTTTGCCGTGCGACAAAGTACGACGCCCGATTTTGCACCTTCTACGATTGCCCTTTTGCCCGCCTCGGTCAAGTCTCCCGCTTGTACGCCCAAACCAACGACAGTGATCATCTTTACTCCTTCGACGAGACGGTTATCCGTCCTTCGTCTTGCGACTCTTCGTTACCTTTATATTATAATATAAATCGAGTAAAAAAGCAACCGTATAACCAATATTTGTCGCAATCGCCGCGCCGTAGACGGAAAGACGCGGGTTGCCCACCAAGAAACAATTCAGCAGCGTTTTCACCGCCACCGCTATCCCCATCGAAAGGGTCGCGTACAGCGGTTTTCCCGACGCCGTTAGACAAGCGGAGAGCGTTTGAGTACAAGACAGCGTCACGGCGCTAACGGAAAAAATCCTCACCAAATCGACCAAAATCCTGCCCTCTCTTGTGCCAAGCGACGGAAAAATAAGGCGTTGCGCCGTGCCCGCCAGCACAAAGAGCCCTACGGCGCACGGCAAGGATACCGCCAAGGTAGAAAGCAGAGCAAAACGCATCTTTTTGCGTTTTTCCTCGGGGGTTTTTGCCGTCGCCACCGCAGGGACGCTCGCCGCCGCCAACCCGTAGCAGACGGAAACAGGCAAATTTACCAGCGTCACCGCCCCACCCGTAAACAAGCCGTAAAGCCCTACCGCCTCCTCCGTATGCGTGAGCAATAATCGCACGATTAACACGCTGTCGATAAGCCCCGAAAGCGGCAATAACGCCGCGCTCGCCGTCACGGGCAAACTCGTCTTTAAAATATGCCCCGCTTTGACCTTTTGCGAAGTTTCCAAGAGCAGGCACGGATGCTTTTTTTTCGCATATAACCACGTGAAAAGTAACGCCGCACCTTCCGCTACCGTAACCGCCAAAAGCAACAGCGTTACCGCCCTTACGGGTTCACCGCGAAAAAGATAGGCAAAGGGCAACCCTATCCCCACCTTTACGACTTGCTCCAAAATCTCGCTCGCCGCCGTGGGGAACATATCGTTTTTGCCCTGCATATAGCCGCGAAAGACGGAGAGAACAGAGACAAGCAAAACGGAAGGCGCCAAGGTCAAATACCCACCCAACGCCTCGGGTGCGCCCTGTGCCAAAGACAACGGAAGCGCAAGCGCCGACATAAGCACCGTCCCTGCCCCGCCTATATATGCAAAAAGGCGTAGACAGGTACGCATAAACGGGCGTAAAGGCAACCCTGCCCCCACTCTTTCCGCCGTTAATTTAGAAATCGCCGAAGGAATCCCCGTCGCCGATACCGTCAATAGCAGGGTGTACAAAGGATAGACGAGTTGGTATAATCCCATCCCGTATCCGCCGATAAAATTGGTGAGTGGGATACGGTACAGCGCGCCGATGAGTTTGGATAAAAAACCGCCGACGGCTATCCACGCCGCCCCCTTGAAAAAAGTTCCGCCCTCTCTTCTTTTCCCCTTGACCTGCTGCATACTTTCGCCTCCGCGTTCAGTATGCGCATCTAGGCGAATTTTAAATAACTACAGTAATAAAAAAGCACGGGCAAAACCCGCACTTTTCTCTTGTCAAATATTTAGTCCCTGTCTCTGCCGACAATGCGAAGAACCCAAATGGCAAATCGCAAGAAATACACGAGAGAGGTAAGCAACGCCGCCAAATAGGTCATCGCCGCCGCCGAAAGGACTTTTTCCGCACCCGGCAATTCCTCTTCCGTCAAAATGCCTTCGGCAACCAGCATTTGTTTTGCCCGTTTGCTGGCGTTGAGTTCCACCGGCAACGTCACCAGCGTAAAGACGGTGGACATACCGTACCCGACAACCCCTGCAACCGCCAGCCAAAATCCCCAGCCCGAAAATTGTCCTGCCGTCACAAAGAGATCCAACAACACCCCGATAATCACTAGCGGAAACGCCAACCGAGACCCGATATTGGCAATCGGCACCAACACGCTACGGATTACGTACGGAAAATATCCTTTTTTCTTTTGCATCACGTGCCCGATCTCGTGCGCGGCAACCGCCACCGCCGCTACCGACGCGTCACCGTAAGTCGTCGTCGATAAATTGACCACTTTTTTCGTGGGATGGTAGTGATCGGTCAAATTTCCGTTTACCCGTTTTACCGAAATATCCGTGACACCGCCTGCGCGCAAAAGTCTCACCGCCGTATCGTAACCCGTCATTCCCGATTTATTGGGGACGCTCGCGTACGTCTTGTACGCCGTATGCACTTTATACGACGCCCAGCCCGCAAACATTGCGCAAAGCAAAATCAATCCTAAAAAGATAAAATATTCCCTAAAAGTCATACCTGGTACACTCCTTTTATACTAATATACCCGATTTTTTTCCTTTTGAAACAATTTATAAATCAATTGCAAAAGGATACAGCGCCGATTTGGATACCCCTCTGTCCTTTGCGGCAAGTTTAAGCGCCTCCTTTTTGTCGTACCCCTGCGCCATATACGCCTGAATATGCTCCTTCTCGCTCAACGCGTTGAGGACGTTTTCTTTTTCTTCCGCCCCTTCGACGACTAAAACGTATTCCCCCCGTTTTTCGCCTTCAAGCCCCGTTGAGAGCATAAACGGGATACTTTCTTCGTGTATTTTCGTGATTTCACGTACCGCGCAAGCCCGTCTTTCCCCAAAGACCTCGTACATCGCTTTCACGTCTTTGTCTATATCCTGCGGCGCGCTATGGAAAATCAACGTCGTCTGCAAAGAGACAAACTTTTCCAAAAAGGCTTTCTTTTCTCCCGTCTTTTCCGGCAAAAAACCGATAAAGGTAAATCGCCCCGCGTCCAACGCAGACAGCACGAGCGCCGCAACGCACGCGCACGCACCGGGAATTATCGTGTAATTTATCCCTTTTTCTCGCAAAATCTTGCAGACGGTGTTGCCCGGGTCGCTAACGACGGGCATCCCCGCATCGCTGACTATCGCAACCGCCTTCCCCTCCGCCGCAAAATCTGCTATTTTTTCCGCCGCTTCCCTTTCGTTGAATTTATGACAGGCGAAAAGCGGCTTTTTGATTTCGTATGCGTTTAACAGTTTGAGAGTGTGACGGGTATCTTCGCAAAAAACGACGTCCGCCTCCTTTAACGTCTGTATCGCCCGAAAAGTGACGTCTTGCAAGTTCCCTATGGGCGTCGCGACAAAACTGACCATTTTTTCTTATTTCTCCCTGATTTTTTTGAGAATTGTTTAACGTGAAACTCGATAACCTTATTTTTCGTTGACGAGCGTGGGCAAAATTTCACAAGTCGGCTTCCCGCCTTTGACCGCTTCCACCATCAAAAGATAAGGTTTTGCCCCCGTTTTTCCTGCAACGAATTGCAGTTTTTTCACTTCCAACCCGTACTTTTTGAGGGTGTAACACACCTCAGCCAGCCTGTCGGCGCGATTGATGAGGGCAAATCTACCGCCGTATTTGAGGTTTTTGGACGCCGCCAAAGCAATTTCGTCCAAAGTTACGGTAATTTCTTTGCGGCAAACCGCCTTTTCGTAACTTTCGTTGTCAAAACCGCCCGTTTCATACGGCGGATTGCAAAGAATCAGCGAAAATTTTTCGTGATAGTTGGGCGAAATCTCTTGTATTTTACAGTTTTCTGCCTTAAAAGCCTCTTCAAAGCCGTTATATAAAATGCTTTTTTTAGACAACTCGTACAAAGGGGATTGCATCTCGAACAGGACGACTTTCAGTCCCTTTTTTTCGTGGCGGTTGAGGGCGTAAAAATGCAAGCCGACAATCCCGCTACCCGCGCAAAAATCCGCGACGTAGTCCCCGTTTTTCGCCTGCGCGAATTTAGAGAGCAAAACGGAATCGGACGTAAAGCGGTACAGTCTTTCGTCCTGCGCGACTTTGAGCCCGTCGATTAACATATCTTCCCATTTTTCATACTCACCCAAAGGCGTTTCTCTTTGCATCTTTCACCTCCTTTTTAGTATAACAATTTTTTCCTGTTTTGTCAACCGTGTACGCATACTTCCCCCGCCTTTACCTCATACTGCCTACGTGGAAAAATTATCAAATTCTTTATCAACTAATTTACAAGCCGTCAAAGAGGTTTTACCCGCCGAAGACGTCTTAACCTTTTCCTTTCGCTCCGCCGACGGAGTTGACTGCGCCATCGTATACGCGGACGGTATGGTCAATAAAGGACTGCTTGGCGACTTAATCGCAAGACCCGTCTCTTCTATCCGTTTAAAAGAGGACGACTCCACGTCTACCCCAAGCGAAGAAAAAGAGGCGGGACAGGGTCAAATGGGCGGCAAGAAACGCCAAAATGCAGGGGGCAGGGGCGAGGTGAGTTTAAAAATCCTCCGTCAAAACCTCCTTTTTCCTGAAATCAAGGAAAAAACTTCTCTGCAAGAAATCGTCAAAGAAGTTTTAGACGGCAACGCCCTGCTTCTTGCCGACGGCGTGCAAACGGGGCTGATTATCGGGGCGAAATTTTTGCCCGTCCGCACCGTTAGCGAGCCGCCTGCGGACGTCGCCGTCAAAGGCCCTCGCGAAGGATTTATCGAAGACTTTAAAACCAACGCCACTTTGCTTAGGAAAAGGCTGAAAAGCCCTGCTTTGCGGATAGATACTTTGCGCGCGGGAAAGCGGAGCGATACGGTCATTGGGCTATGCTATCTGGACGGGATATGCAACCCCGACTTAAGGGAAGCCCTCCAAAAAAAGATAGAGCATATCGACGTCGATATCTTGCCAGATTCCTCCTACGTTACCGCCCTGATTGCGCCGCGAAAGCACTCCATTTTTAAAAGCGTAGGCACGACGGAAAAACCGGACGTCTTTGCCGCAAAACTTGCCGAAGGTCGGGTGGGCGTCCTCGTCGACGGCTCCCCGATAGCCTTGACTTTGCCCTATTCGCTAAACGAAGATTTTCAAAGCGGCGAGGACTATTTCGTCTCCCCGTTTATGGCGACGATTTTTCGGCTGTTACGGGTCGTTGCCGTACTGTTTTCTCTCTTTTTACCCGCCTTTTACGTAAGCACGCAACTGTTTAAAATGCAGTTGCTGCCGTTGGGACTGACGCTGACCATCGCAAAAGGGGGACAGGAACTCCCCTTTTCGCCGAGTATGGAGACTTTTGTCGTCCTGCTCATCTTCGAGACGCTACGAGAGGCGAGTATCCGTATGCCGAAATACGTCGGCACGTCGCTGTCCATCGTGGGGGCGTTGGTGTTAGGTGAAGCAGCGGTGTCGGCGGGCTTTTTGTCTACGCCTACCATCATCATCGTCGCCCTGTCGGGCATCGGGCTGTATACCGCCCCTAATTTTGTCGAAACGGGAAGTATTTTGCGGTGGTTGTATTTAATTGTCGCCGGCAGTTTAGGACCTTTTGGGCTCATCCTTGCCGCGGCGTTTACTTTATATTATCTCATCTCCGCCGACAGTTTCGGCATGCCGCCCCTCGCCCCGTTTGCGCCCTTGGTGAAGCACGATTTAAAGGACGGAATCGTCAAGTACGGAATGGAACAACTGGACGAACGCCCCAATATCTACCGCCCACAAAATAAAACCCGCCTGCGCACCAGGCAAAAAGGAGAACGCCGTGATCAAAGACTATAAATTGCCCGCCGTCAATACCCGTCAACTGTGTTTTTTAATCGCTTTTCTCTTCCCGATAGCCCGTTTTTTAGAGGCGCCTAGGCTTTTAGCGAGCGCCGCCAAAGGGGATTTGCTTATCCCAGCGCTGTTATCGCTGTTACTGCAGGGCGCGTCGATTGCCGCTTTTTTGTTTTTGTCTTACAAAACGGACAAAACCCTCTTTCAACTAATAGAAAACGCCCTTGGCAAATGGGTGGCGAAAGCCGTCTATTTTTTGCTGACCGCCTATTATCTGTTCGCCGCCGTTTTGCCCTTACTCGACCTCGAAAAATTTTCCTACGCCGCCTTTTTCGATACGGCGCCTACCACCTTTTCCTTTGCGCCCTTCTTTTTGCTGAGCGCGTTTTTGTGCACTAAAAATTTCAAAGCCGTAGGGCGTAGCGCCGATTTGTGCTTGTTTTTATTCCTCTTGCCCTTCGCTGGTATTTTATTGATGTCGATTGGCTCAGGGGACTTTTCTTCCCTTTTGCCCGTCTTTTCGGAGCCTTTCAAAAGTTCCTTAAAAGCCGTCGCCGTCACCAAACCGCACTTTGCCGACGGCGCCCTTTTGTTACCCCTGCTCGGCAGTTATAAATATGAGAAGGGGGCGGCGAAAAAAGCGGGGGTTGCCTTTGCCGTAAGCGTCCTCTTTACCTTACTCTTCCTCGCCTTTTTTTATTCCGTCTACACGACCCTTTCCCCGAGAGAACATTACGCCTTTGCCAAAATCGCGCAGTACTTCCCCGCTTTGGCTGTCGTCGGCAGGATTGACTTGATTTTGGTATATCTCCTCTCTATCGTCTATCTCTTTTACGCCTGCCTTCCCTTGCAACTTGCCGTCGATTGCTTTTGCAAGGCGGTGAACTTAGAGAAAAAAGGGTTGTATTCCGCCGTGCTGCATATAGGGCTGTTCGTCTTCGTCCTCTTTTTTAATAGCCGCTACGACGCCGTGTATGCGCTGTACAGTCAATACCTGTACCCCCTGTTTTTCCTTTTTGCCGACCTACTGCCCCTATTGTTTCCCCTCCTTCTCATCAAAAAAAAGACTAAGGCAGGTACGAAATGAAAGAGTTGCTATCCAAAATCAAAGCCTTCTTTTGCGGCAAGAACGCGCACGCGAAAAACGCCGTCCGTTATTTTCTTATCGTCGTGGCTTTTTTGATGTTTTTATTCTTTTCCAACGACTTCGACTTAATCAATATCCAACAGAGCGCTATCGTCATGGCAATCGGTATAGACAAAGAGGAAGAGGGCTTCTCCATCACTTCGCAAATCGCCGTGCCCAGCGCCTCTTCTTCCCAAGGAGAAAAAGGGTCGAAAACGGTCAACGTCGTCACGAAAGGCAAGACGGTGGCGCAGGCCTTAGAGAAGGTTAACGAAAAAACGGGCTGGTACCCAAAACTCGTCTTTTGCAGGCTACTCGTCCTCGGCGAAAGCGCCACGCAGGAAAACGTCTTTGATTGTCTAGAATATTTCCTGCGAGACGAATATATCACGGACGGATGCTTGCTTGCCGCCTGCGACGGAAAAGCGGAAGAACTACTTTCCACCCAAACCCCTATCGACGCCTCGGGGGCGCTTGCCATAGAAAAGGTACTTTCCAACCATGCGGAACGGGTAGGCGCCAGCCTGCCCAACACCTTACGGCTCTTTGCCGCATCCTACTTCGGGGAGGCTAAAAGCGGATTTTTGCCTCTTGTAAAAGCGGAGCCTCTCTCCCCTCAAGAACAGGGTCAAGGTGGCGGAAGCGAAAGTTCTAGCAGTGGACAAACAGGACAATCAGGACAAAACGGTGAAAAAAGCGGCGGTCAAAGCGGGCAAGAAAGCCAGCCCGAAAAAGTCTTTTCCGCCAGCGAAACGACCTTATTCGTAGACGGCAAACGCATCGGCAAACTGTCAAAAGAGGAATCTTTTTTATATGCCCTCGTCAAAAACCAACTGCGACTTGCTTCCTACACCCTGCCTTACGGACAGGAAACGTATACGATGACGATAAAACGCTCCTCTCCCAGCGTTAAATTGGAGGTCGGCAAGGAGGCGAAACTAACCGTCGAATTGGCGCTGACGGCAGGGGTCGCGGACGCCTCGCAAGCAAAAGATTTACCAGACACCGCTGACGAAGGCGATTTTCCCAAGCCCCTCTTGCAAGAAGCCTCCAAAAAGTTGGAAGAAGACATACGAGCCCTATTTGAAAAATGCCGCGCCTTAGGGTTTGACCTCTTCGACGCCATAGACAAACTGCAAAAATACGAAAACGAACATTTTGAGGACAAAAAAGACACCCTCTTGCAAGAGGTAGGACTCTCCGTCAAAGTGGCCGTCCGCGGTATCCGTTAAAACACCCCCCTTTTTAGGGGGTGTTTTTGTTGACATTGTCCTTAAAAATCCGTATAATGCTACTTGTGCGCTTTTAGCACAATACTTTTAGGTGAGTTATGGCAATTCATTTACACGAGCATTTTGGATACAGAAAACTTTTCCGCTTTACTCTCCCGTCTATTATTATGATGGTTTTTACGGGTATTTACGGCGCCGTGGACGGCGTTTTCGTCGCCAATTTTACGGGCTCTACCCATTTTGCCGCCGTTAATTTGATTTATCCCGTCCTCTTCCTGCTTGGGGCGTTCGGTTTTATGTTCGGCGCAGGCGGTAGTGCACTCGTCTCCAAAACCTTGGGCGAGGGGGATAACAAAAAAGCAAACGAGATCTTTTCCCTGCTCGTCTATTTTTCCCTCGCTTTCAGCCTCATCCTTACTGTTTTGGGCATTGCCTTGATGAGACCCGTCGCCTCCCTTTTGACCAGCGACAAAGCAACGCAAGACTACTGCGTCACTTACGGCACTATCTTTTTATGCGCCCTGCCTATGGCGGTTATGCAATTTGAGTTCATTTCCCTGTTCGTCGCGGCGGAAAAGCCCAAACTCGGCTTAGTGCTTTCCGTAGCGGCAGGATGCACCAACATCGCCCTCGACGCTCTGTTCATTATCGTGTTTCAATGGGGAATCGTCGGCGCGGCTGTCGCCACCGTCTGCGGATACGTGGTGGGCGGCGCTATCCCGCTTCTCTATTTTTCCCGTGCCAACAGCAGCCCCTTGCGCCTGTGCAAAACCAAGTGGGACGGACGCGCTATCCTCAAAACTTGCACCAACGGTCTTTCGGAGTTTATGACGAATATCTCCGTCTCGCTCGTCACCATTTTATACAACTATCAACTGCAAAAATTGGCGGGAGAATTGGGGATAAACGCCTACGCCGCTATCTCTTGCGTCGGATTTATTTTTCTCTCTATTTTTCTTGGCTATTCTACGGGCGTTGCGCCCGTCATCTCTTATCACTTCGGCGCGCAGCACAAAGACGAACTGCACGGGCTCCTCAACCGTAGTCTGTTTATCATAGGGGGCAGTTCTATTTTGCTTTGCCTAGCCTCGCTACTACTCGCATCTCCTTTGGCGGCACTGTACGCCCACGGCAATTCCGCCATGCACGATATGACCGTACGTGGATTTACGCTATACTGTTTCTCCTACCTGATAGCAGGACTTAATATCTTCGCCTCCGCTTTCTTCACCGCCCTTAACGACGGTGGCGCGTCTGCAATCGTCTCTTTTCTACGTACCTTTGCCCTGCAAGTGCTGTTTATCTTTTTACTGCCCGTTTTTTGGGCGTTGGACGGCATTTGGCTTGCCGCGCTGTTTGCCGAACTCGGCTGTTTGATTGCCTCTCTTTTCTTCCTCGTCTTGAAACGGAAAAAATACGGATATTAACAGGCTTAACGCAACTGAAAAGTTTTAACCTTTTTAATAACTTCACCGTTTCTTCACCCTTTTCTCAAAAAACCTTGACAAAACCTTGAAAATAAGTTAAAATATTCCATATTATACAAGGAGACTTTTTATGTCAGATCAACGTTGGAGTAACAGGTTCACCTTCATCCTTGCGGCAATCGGTTCTGCCGTAGGGCTTGGCAACTGTTGGCGTTTTCCCGGGCTCGTGGCAAAACACGGCGGCGGTGCGTTTTTATTGGTATATATGCTTGCCATGCTCGTGATGGGCATTCCCCTTTTGGCGATGGAAATCGCCATCGGTCGTCGTATGCGCGGCGGCGCACCCAAAGCCTTAAAAGGCATCCATAAACACGGCGAAAAAGTCGGTTGGAGCGCGGTAGCAAACGGCTTTATTATTTGTTGCTACTACACCGTTATCTTCGCGTGGGTTATTGCGATGGTCTTCTCTTCTTTTAATTTTGCAGGGATGACGGGCAACACCGACGCGGCAGGCGAATTCTTCATAAAAGATGTTGCGCAAACGACTGGGGGCGTTTCCTTCTTTGGCGAAGGCGGCGACATCCCCGTCCTTATGCTGATAGCCCTCGTCGTTGCTTGGGCGCTCGTATATTATTGCATTAGAGACGGCGCAGCCAGCGTTGGTAAAGTCGTCAAATACACGGTATTTATCCCCGTCGTCTTGCTCGCAGTCCTTATGATTAAAGGGTTCATCGGCAACCCCAACCTCGGCGCGGCTATGCACGACTTGTTCGTACCCGATATGTCGGCGCTTGGCACTCCCGATATTTGGATCGACGCGTTTGGGCAAGTGTTCTACTCGCTGTCCGTTATGATGGCGATTATGATGGTGTACGGCTCCTATCTTCCTAAGGACTCTAACATCGCGGTAGATACGCTCATTATTGCCTTTGGCGATTTGTTTATCAGCATCCTTTCCAGTATCGTACTCTTCTCCACCATCTACAGTACGGGTATGGCGAGCGAAATGACAACAACGGGCATCGCCACCGCTTTCATCGTATACCCTCAAGCCATCGTGCAATTTACTAGTATCGGCTGGGTTAACGCTATCTTCGGCGTCATCTTCTATCTCACCTTGTCTACCCTTGCCATCGACTCCGCTTTCTCTATCGCAGAAGGGGTCTCTCGCGCCCTTAGCGATAAGTTCGGCATACCGCAAAAGAAAGCGACTATTTCCATCGTACTCGTGATGGCGGCAATCTCCGTCGTCTTTATCACAGGCGCAGGGATCGGCTGGCTGGATATCGTCGACAACTGGGCAAATACCTTCAACCTTATCCTCATCGGTATTGCAGAATGTATCTTCGTCGGCTGGGTATTTAAACCGAAAAAAGTCCTCGACGAGGTCAACAAAAATACGAAGAAATATAAGATGCCTAGATGGTGGTTTGAGACGTCGGTTAAGATTCTCTCTCCCCTCGTCTTGACCTTCTTCTTCGGCTGGAACTTGATTGCGCTATTTAAGACGCCCGGCGGCTACGAAAACTATCCTATTTGGGCGCAAATTATCGGCGGTTGGCTAATTAGCGCGCTCGTCCTTGCCACAGGCTTTATCGTTGCTTTCCTTTGCAAAAAGAACAAGAAACTCAAAGCCATGAGCGAAAAAGCAGAGGCAAACGAAAAGACTTGGGACGAAATGGAAGCCATCAACGATGCGGAAGGAGAAGAAACTCCCGTAGAATCGGTTATAGAAGCGGCGGCACAAGAAAACTAAGCCAAGATACAAAAGCGGTACGCAAAAACTTGCGCACCGCTTTTATTATGCCTTTTTATTTGAGTTTCTTACCGTCGGCAAAGGCCTGCCCCACCTTTTCGCCAAGTTTGTAGTACCCGTGTCCGTCGCAATCGTAACAAATCGGGTGGAACTTACCCAAGTCTACTTTCCCTTTTTCATCCAAAATGCTCTCTTCCGCGACGACCCCTACTACCTCGCCGATACAAATCTCCGTGTCCGTATCGTAACTGACGAGTTTGCACTCTAAGGCGAGCGGCAACTCCTCGATGATAGGCGCGTTTACCTTCTCGCTTTTGATAGTATTCCAACCCGTCTTTGCCAGTTTATCAGGCAGGCTGTTGGCAGAAACAATGCCTACGTAATCGGCGGGCAATACGTTCTTTTCATCTGCCATTGCGACGGTAAACGCCCCTGTTTTTAAAAGGTTTTTTACCGTCTTATGACCTGCACTAAGCACCAGCGCCACTTGTGCGGTATCACATACCGTCCCCCACGCGGCGTTCATCGCATTGGGCATTCCCTTTTCGTCGTACGTCCCGATAATGAGTACGGGCATAGGATACATATATGCCCTTGCTTTTAACTCTCTTTTCATACGTTACCTCCTTTTTTTGCATTATACCATACCGAAAGACTCCTTTCAATAGATTTTCCTTTCTTTTTCGTCTTTCCGCCAAAAAAAGTCACGCCCTACCCCCTTTGCGGCAACAAAACTCATCCAACCCTCACGAAACCGAGTTGATTTTTCCATATTTTTGTGTTATAATACGGCTTAAACAAAAATCTTTTTCGAGGTGACAACGCTATGAATTATTCCGAAATCACCCCTTACGTCAAAAAACTTGCTAAACTTTCCCAAAAAGGGAACGGGATCACCCCCGAAATGTACGCTAAACACGAGGTAAAGCGTGGACTTCGCGACCTGGACGGCAAAGGGGTCGTCGCAGGGCTGACGGAGGTGTCCAACATCCAATCGAAAACGCGGGACGCGCAAGGCAACGAAATCCCCTGCGAGGGAAAACTGTCCTATCGCGGTATCGACGTGCGGACGCTCGTAAAAGGGTTTACGGAAGGCAACCGCTACGGCTTTGAGGAGACCGTATATCTGCTGCTTTTCTCCAAACTACCCAATAAAGAGGAATTGCAAGAATTTTCTATTCAACTCTCTAAATACCGTTCCTTACCCCCCTCTTTCGTGCGAGATATGATTCTAAAAGCGCCCGGCAAAGATATGATGAACGTCTTATCTCGTAGCGTACTCGCTTTATACGCCTACGACGAGACTCCCGACGATATTGATTTGCCCAACGTGCTTCGGCAATGCTTGCAACTGATTGCAAGGTTCCCGTTGCTTGCCGTATACGGTTATCAATCTTTTCAACACTACCACAACAATAACAGTCTGTTTATCCACTATCCAAAGCCCGAATATAACACGGCGGAAAACCTGTTGTATCTACTTCGTGAAGACGGGAAATTTACCCCGCTGGAAGCAAAAATTCTCGATTTAGCGCTTGTTTTGCACGCGGAGCACGGCGGCGGCAACAACTCGACTTTCACCACCCACGTCGTGACCTCGTCGGGGACGGATACCTACTCGGCTGTGTCGGCAGCGCTCGGCTCTCTCAAAGGTCCTCGCCACGGCGGCGCCAACGTCAAAGTGATGAGGATGTTCGACGACTTGAAAGCCAACGTCAACACCGAGGACAAGGACGCCATCGCCGAATACTTGACCAAACTTTTGGACAAACAGGCGTTTGACAAAGCGGGGCTCATCTACGGTATGGGGCACGCGGTCTATTCCCTTTCCGACCCGCGCGCGGACATCTTACGCGCCTACGCCAAACAATTGGCGGAAGAAAAAGGGATGCAAAAGGAATACGAACTGTACGAAACGGTAGAAAAACTTGCCCCCGCTATCATTGCGGAAAAGCGTAAAATCTATAAAGGGGTCAGCGCCAACGTCGACTTTTACTCTGGTATGGTCTACAAAATGCTGGGACTCCCGTACGAATTGTTTACCCCCATCTTTGCCGTGGCAAGGATTGCAGGATGGAGCGCGCACCGCTTGGAAGAAATCCAAAATGCGGGCAAGATTATCCGTCCCGCTTATATCTGCGTCAAAGACGAGGACGGGTACGTAGACATCGACAACCGACAATAAACTATCATAAAAAAGAGGCGATTGCAATCGCCTCTTTTTTCTTACGGTATCCAAGTCTTTTTTCTATCTCATCCCAAAGCCGCCACCGCCGTGACCGCCGCCTGAGAATCCGCCAAAACTGCCTCCGCCGCCGCTTCTGCCGACGCTACCTCCCGATACCTGCGGGCGAGAATACATCGCATAGGACATCATCCGCATAGACCTTGTTAAGATATAATAATCGAAGAACGTAACGTCCGTATTACCCACGCACCAAGAAGGAGGCTCTAAGGTCAAATCTTTAAACTTTTCCTCCCACTCGTCCGTTACGCCAAGCACCTGCGCGTAAGGCAGGATATGGTAATAGGTATTAGGGTTTTCCTCCAACATAAACTTGATTTTATCCTCTTCCGTGACGACGATAAATTCTTTAAATCCAAGGATTTCGCCCAGCGTCTCGCAATACGTCTGCGTACGGGTTAAGCACAATGCGCCCAGCCAAACGCAAACGTAGGCGGCAAGATACATAATCCCCTTTTCAAGATGAGAGACTACGTGCGAAGGCACCATCGTCCCCACAAGCCAGCCGACGAGGGAGAGCGCCACCGCCACCGCTATCAGCGCTTTTCTCGCCCTGCCTTTGCCTTTAAAACGCAACTCTTCCGCGGCGTACAAACAAATCGCACTACCCACGGCGAACGCGGCGGTAAAGAGCAGAGAAAGCCCGGGAAAATAAGTATAGGTGTGGTGGATAAACGCCTTGGCGACGATAAAAGGAATCAGCCCTACCCCTAACAGCGCAAACACCGCACAACCAATCGTTGCCAGCACCGATTTTTTCTCGTACCGTTTCTTGATTTCCGTCTTGGGCGAAATCAGCACTTTTGCCTTTTCTACGTGCTGATAATACTTATCTTTCAACTGGGATACGAATACCTCGTTCCCGCTCTCAAATAACCCGTTAAACAGGATTTTTTGATAGGCAGGTACGTCGTCAGGCAAATCTTTGACCTTGATGATTTTCGGGTCGTCCGCGTTGTCAAAGGAGAGGTTGAGATACCCGCCCTCGGCAAAATAATAGAGCATAGACGACACGTCCTCGTTGTCTACCCGCCCGTCGAGCAACGCGCCCATTTCCAGCGGATCCATCTTATCGGGAGCAGACAAATTGACTACCGTGACGATTTCCCTCCGCTTGCGGACAAACACAAAACACAAAACGCCTACGACGATAGGCAATAGCGAAAGCCCTATCGTCAGCCACAACGCAGGCCCCGACCAAAGAGAGGCGAAATAGGACTGCAACCCACCCTCTTCTAACACGAATTGGACGGAAATTGCCGCCGCCATACTCTCCCCAAAGGTTTCGTTGTAAGACAAAGGCAACACCGACGCTTTCAGCGTCAAGGTGTCTTCGTCGACAATAATTTCTTCGACGTAGTCGTTCCTTTCTTCGCCGTATGCCGAGCAATAAATCTTAGGCAACTCGGCTAAACGCGCAGGGAACTTCACGTTGACCGTCACGTTACGGATAGGCACGGGACAACCCGCGCCGACGAAATCGACGATCATCCCATTCTCCACATCTTCGCCCGACATCATCAGCGTATAGCCGAATTGATAGGTGAGTTTTGCCCCTACTTCAACGCCGCCTTTGCAGTTGACGTCTAAAAAGCCGTCCACGTCGGGGTTATCTGCCACCTCGTAGGAAAAATCGGGGTTGTTGATTCCCTTTGCCCAAACGTCGTAAAATCTGTCCCCTTCTATAGGCAAGGACTTATAAAAGATCTTTTGACTGCCGACGCGGAACACCTCCACGTCCAACTCTTCCACGACGATAATTTTTCTATCTTCCGTGACCTCGGCGTTGACCACCAAACGGTTGATAGCGTAAGGCGCCGACGTGTTGGCGGACAAAGCCGCGGTAATCCTTTCTTCTTGCTTTTCAGCCCCGCCCGTCAGCCCGAACGCCGTCAATAGGCAAAGGACAACCGCCGATAGACAAAGGGCGATTTTCGTTACAATCTTTTTCATCTTTAGAAAGAAACTTTTACGTTTTGACGCTCCTCAGCGTCTTCAATCTCAAAATACGGCTTCTTTAAGTATTCTTCGCCAAGTCCTTTGACGACAAGACAAGCAGGGAAAAGTTCACGCTTGGTATTAAACGCTTTTACCTGACCGTTATAGTATCTGCGCGCGCTTTCCAGTTGCCCTTCCAAATTTTTCAGTTGGTTTTGTAAATCAAGGAAATTGCTGTTTGCCTGCAACTGCGGATAACTTTCTTGTACGACGTTAAAGAAGGTCTTTAAGGAACTCGTCAACGCACCCGCCGCCTGCATCTTTTCTTCGGGCGTTTTAGCGCCCGCCGCAATGTTTCTTGCCGCAACCACCTCTTTCAACGTCTCGCTTTCGTGCTTCGCAAATCCCTTTACCGTCTCTACGAGGTTGGGGATAAGGTCAAACCGCTTTTTTAAATATACGTCGATGGTCGCCCACGCCTCTTCCACTTTATGCTTTAAGCGAACAAACGCGTTGCGCGTCGATATCCACCAAGCAATGATGCTAATGATCGCCACGACGATAAGTGCGCCGAGGACAATCAATAAAATGCCCCACCATTCCATAATTTTTTACGCTCCTATATAGTTTTCGTACGACCATTATACTACGCGCGCGCCAAAAAATCAATAACCTAATAAAATTTTACGTAGAAAAAGTTGCAAGACGCAAACAAAAAAGCCCTTGGCTAAAACCGCCAAAGGCTTTTTATTAGTTAGAGATTAGGATACCCAGCCTGCCGCTTGAAGGGCTGTCTGCAAATTAGTCGCCGCTTTCGTGTGTTCCGCCGCGCTGGGATGCGCGCCACCGCCCGACATATACATCCCATCCGCGCCCGTTAAGTCAACCGCAATGACGTTAGCGATAGATTCGTACACCCAAACACTTTTCTGTGTATCATAAATACCATCACGGCACGCCGCCGTCAACCATTCCTTTACCGCCGTTTCCATCGCATCACCCGCAGGGTTCATCATCCCGTAACAAAGGGCAAATTTCGCGTTAGGATACTTAGCGTGCAAAGCATGGATAAAGGCAAGGTATTGCCAGCAATAGTTGGTATAATTGATATCCGTGGCAGAAACGGTTGCATCGTACACCTTATCGTTAGTACCCAAATTGATAATCACAATATCAGGAGTGTAGGAAGTGAAATCCCATGCAACATCATGCGCGTCCGTGACTTTATCGTAGATGGCAGGCAAAGTCAAAGGTTTGGTGGTGTCCTCCGTCCAGCGCGATTGTCCTATCGCCCAACCTTGGTGGGCAATCACGTTGATATCCGCGCCAAGTGCCTGTGCCGTCTTATAGGCATACGTAACCGTCGCGTCCTCTTCTTCCGTCCTAAACGCCCCAGGATTATCCGTTACGTTTCCAAGCGCGCCGTAGCCGCAGGTAATCGAGTCGCCGTATACCTCCAACTTCAAACTGCTCACCGCAGGAGCTTGCATAATCGCACCGTCCGAAAGGCAGGTCAGATCGTGAACGAAGAGATTGCTATTTGCCGTCGAATACACCACGTACGCCTCGTTCATCTTCGCAACTTTGATATGATGTTGCACCCCTGCCTGCATATTTTCAGCAAGGACAACCTCAGTCGGGATCGTCGTCAAAGAGGTCAGGTCAATCACCTTTTCCACACCGTCTACCCAAACCTTAATCTTCATAAATTCGCCTGTGAAATTTTCTTCCGGTACGGCTCCAATAAGAGTAGAAGCCGAAGCGCTCATAGACAGTTTGGAAGAGGTGGTGTAGACCTCAAAGCCCGAAGCCGAGTTTCTAAGTACTAAGGCGTTGTTTTCATCAAAATGGGTACGCCCGTTAATTTTCACTTGACCCGCCTCTTTCAAGTCCTTCATCGCCGCGTTTACCTCCGTAGGTGCGGGGTTGAAATCACGCCCGTCAAGGTCGATAATTTGCAAGTTTTCTACCGTATACGTACTGCTTATTGTGGCAGGAATTGCCACGTAGCCCGTCGTCGTCATACCCTTTTGACAAGGGATTTCTTGCGAGGAAACCGTCGTTCCGTCCGCAAAAGTTAACGTAAATACGGCTACGCCGCCGCTTACCACCGCTTTCACGTTAACGCTGTCGTCCGTCAACAATTTTTCGCTAATCGCTGTGCCCGCCAAGTACACAGGCACGTTGTTTTCGTTCAACACCGACTTATCGTCCGTGTACCAATAGATTGCATTCCAGCCTTCTTTTTGGAAATGTACGAAGTTGTTAGTGTTGTGATGATAAACAGGGGCGGTTACCGTCGCGCCATAACATACGCCGAACCAGCCGAAATTATCCGCACGCAACCCGCTGACGTCGTATTGCAAAATAAAGTTGGTGTAGGAAGACTTGGTATAAACGCTATCGCCGTCTGCCGTCTCGGTAAAGGTAAGCGTCCCATTAGAGATACTGGTCGTCTGCGTATTGCCAATCCCCCAATATTCGGTATCCATGCCGATGATAGCGCTCCATTTTGCCGTAAGCGTAATATCCGCCGTCACCGTAAAGGTGTAAGTCGCCGAGTCGCTGACTTTATTGTCCCCTTCGTACCAGCCGAGGAAATAATAGTCGTCGTTAATCGTCGTAGCCGTTACCGTCGCGCTCTTGCCCTGTTCGTAATCGTCCGTCCCAGAGACGGTACCTGCCGCCGCGATGTTGCTGGCTACTGTCACGGTATTTCTAGCAATGTTTACGCTGATTTCCGTCGTAGCGGTAAAAGTTTTTTCTCCGCCCGCCGTCGCGGTTGCCGTAATCGTCGCCGAGCCGTCCGCCACCGCTTGCACTTTGCCGTCTACGATTTTGGCTACGCTTTCGTTGTTAGACGTGTACGTCACGCTAAGTAAGGAAGATTCCGTCGCCGACACCCCGCCTATCGTTAAGGAAGGCGCGTACGCTGCCGTGCTCGTCAAAGCCTCGCCGCCGTTGACGGAAAATTCTACCGTTGCCTTCGATACAATCCCCTCAATCAATTCGTTGGTCTCGTATTCGGGCTTTAAACTCTCCACCGTCGCTACGTACGACATACTTCTCGTCACTTTTTCCGTGTATACCGTCTCGCCGTCTGCCGTCACGTACGCTACCGCCGTAATCGGTCTGTCGTAGAATTCTTCCGGAAATCTCGCTACCCCTTCCCCTTCTACTTGCTCTGCAATCAACGCACAAGAGAAGGCTTTGTAACCGCCCTCTATCCCGTAGGTCGTGCAAAGTTCGTCAGACCAAACGCCGGTTGCGGGAATCACTAGCGCGTTTGCCGTATCTTTCGTCAAATCCGCACCCGTGTCCATATCCTGAGGGATAAGCACCATACCGTATTCGGCACCGGCCGTCAATACGTCCTCTTCCGCTTGCGCGACAAAACGCAAACCGTCGGGGGCCATCTTACGCACCGACGCGCCGATTATCTCAAACGTGGACGTTTCGCTAGTCGCCGTCGCCGCAGACGCCGTGTCTACACCGTCGTTGAGTAACGACACCGAAAGTCCCACACACGCACAGCATGCACCCGCAAGGGTTGCGACTAAAAGTTTCTTTATGCTAAACTTTTTCATCCTTCCCCCTCCTTATACGTGCCACCAGCTATCGGGAATATATCCCGTGCCGTCGTACGAGGAAGGCGACGCCGTCACGATATCGCTTTCGTCAAACGTCTCGATAGTAAGTTTCATAGACGCGTATCTTTTCTTCATACTTTACCTCTAAGAAATTATTACCTTTTTATTCTATCACTTTTCCTTGATTGTGTCAAGTGGCAAAAAAGAAAAAAGGACTACAAAGTAGTCCTCTATTATAATAAGCCCTCGAGCAGCAGTTTTATGCCAATCGCTACAAGTACCAGCCCGCCGAAAAGTTCCGCTTTGTCTGCTAATTTCCCACCCAACAGTTTACCGAGATAACTTGCCGCAACGCAGATAAGAAGGGTCGTACAGCCTATCACCGTCACCGACGGGAATATCCCCAGCGGGAAATTGCCCGATATCGCCTCCATTTGTAGCGCCACGCCCACGGCAAACGCGTCGATAGACGTCGCTACGGCTTGCATCAACAACTTACCTACGCTAGGGACGTCTCCTTGCACGGGACAACTTTCGCCTTGCCCCTGCCCGCCGTCTTTTGCTTTTTTCGCCTCCAACATTTCCCTAACCGCGCCGAATATCATCCGCCCGCCTAAAAAGGCAAGCAACGCAAAGGACAGGATAGAAGAAACGGCATTGAACGCCGACATAAACGCCGAAGTCACGAGCCGAGCCAAAAAGTACCCCGCAAGCGGCATCGCCGCCTGAAAGCCGCCGAACAGCCCGCCCGTAAGCAGGGCGTGGGGCAACCTTATCCTCTTTTGGCACATCCCGTTGCTCATGCTCACCGCCGCCGCGTCCATAGACAGCGCAATAGCGATTAGCAATACTTCCCAAAATCCCAAAATCCGTCTCCTTTTATAAGCAATTCGCTTTTTTCAGCGCCGACAGCACTTCGGCAAAAATTTCGTCGGGCGTGCCTTTGCCGTCCACCGTCACGATTCTCTCTTTATCCGCCTCGGCAAGCGCTAAATACCCCGCGTACACCCTTTCGTGAAAGGCAAGCCCCGCTTGCTCCAATCTATCGTTTTCATCTGCTCCTTTCTTTCGCGCAAAGGCGTCTTTGGGACTCAAATTGATAAATATCGTCAAATCAGGCGAGTATTTTTCTTCCGCATACGCGTTGATTTTTTGGACAAAATCCAAGCCCAGCCCACGCGCGTACGCCTGATAAGCATAAGAGGAGTGGATATATCTGTCGCAAATGACGAGTTTCCCTTCCGCCAAAGCAGGTTCTACCCTGTCTTGCAGGTGCTGTGCGCGCGCCGCTGCATAGAGTAACGCCTCGCACTCGTCCGTCATTTCGCCGTTCTTGCCGTTTAATAGTATCTCACGGATTTGTTCGCTGATTTTGCCGCCGCCCGGTTCTCGCGTGAAAATATGCGCGACGCCGTTTGCCGTCAAATACTCGCTGAGTTTTTTCAGTTGCGTGCTTTTCCCGCAACCGTCGCAACCCTCGAACGTGATAAATTTCCCTCTCATACTTTTTCTCCTTCCGTATATACGCATACTTTGCCAGCCTCTACCCCGAACGTATGTCCGCCCGATTGTAACCGCCGCAAAATTTCTCCGTCTATCCGTTGTCCGTCCACCGCCAAAGGCAAGCAAGGGGGGAAGAGCCCAAACGAACTCGCCGCGACCCTGCCCTCGGCTTTTTCTATCTCTACCCATTCTTTTTCGCCCGAAACGGGCGCTTTTTCAAACGGGGTAGTCGGCTCGCTTTCTTCCACGGGGAAGAGAACGAAAGCGGCAAGCAATTTTCTCTTTAACCGTTCAAAGTCCTTTACTTTAGTGGCGGGAGAAAGATAAAACAACAGATATTCTCCGTCTTGGAACTCTGCGTATATCCCCTGTTTTTCCAGCCAAGCGCTTACCCTTGGACAATGACGCCCAAAGCGGACGCAAACTTTGGTCCAATCGTCGCTTTGGTATATTCTATGGCGATTCGCTTGCATAAATGCCCTAGAGGCGACCGCCAATTTTTCGTTTTCGGGATATTTGAAAGCGTATTCTATGGACGCCAAAATAGGATAGGACGGGCTGGTCGTGCGAAATAACGGAACAATTTTTCGCAAATCCTCCACCCAGTCCTCTCTCGCCACGCTGACAAGCGCGCCTTGCGTCATGGCGGGCATACTTTTATGGGCGCCGTCCACCCAAGCGTCGGCGTATTTTCCCGCATACAAAACAGGGTCGGCGTGCAAATGTCCGCCGTGCGCGCCGTCTATCACTAGCGGTTTGTTTTGCTCGTCGCAAACAGCCCTTGCCAAAGGCAAATCGGCAATTTTGCCGTAATAATTAGGGCTTGTCAAAAAGAGTGCGTCCGCCCTTAAAAGCGCCTCTTCCATTTCCCTTGCCGTCGGTTGCGAAAAGGGGGTCTGCCCCTCGATGATGACAGGGTTTAACCCGAACAACGCGCAAGCGCGGAAAACGCTGATATGGGAAAAGGGGGAAAGCGCAACCTTTTTCACCCCTTTTTCTTTGAGCAAATATAATAGCGTATAGACGCCCGACGTACTGCCGTCCGTCAAAAACTCGCTTGCCTTTGACCGGACGATATCCTCCACGTCCCGCTGTGCGCGCAAAATCACGTCCGTAGGGTTCGCCAAACAATCGCTGTACGAAAGTTCGGTAATATCCCACTTAGAGACCTTGTGCCCCGGGGTGTGAAAGGAAAGGGCGCGTTTTTTACCGTTTGCTTGCAACATACGGTAAATATGGCAATTTCGCGCCGTCGGCGCGTGTGAGAAATACTTTTTCATGGCGCTTACATCGTGTCGTCTAAATATCTTTCCACCAAGTAGTTAACAAACACCAACTTTTCGCCGTAAAATTCTTTTTGGCTACCCTCTAAGTTTAAGAACACCAAGTTGACGTTGTCTGCGGTCGTGCCCGACTCCGTCTTATAATATACGGTGTCTTTTAACTCGCTCATTTTTCCGCCGACGGGACAAAGATTTAAACTGAATTTCCCCGTCACGACGAAAGGATCGCCGTTGTCGTCCGAAAAGACCAAGTTGGATTCCGTCGCTTGGATAACGGGCTCCAAGCCCTTGGCGCTGTCGCCGTATAAATAGTCTTTAAAGGTCTCGAACGCCACGCAGTACTGTTGCAAGCGGGCGTATTCTTTCTCAAGCCCTTCTTCGAGGAGTTTCTCGTTCCTAAACCGTTTGTCGCTCGTCTCTTCCACGCGGGCGCGGAACTGCTTTTCCGCCTCCTCTTTATTAAGCGTGGTTTCGTCGTATTCTTCCCCGTCTTTGGTGAAGAATTGCGCCAAATACTCGTCCACTTGCGTAATAATACCCTTTCTTGGCTCTGCCATCGTAGGGTATTTCACGTCCTCAACGGACATCGTCATATAGTGATAACGGCTAATCAAAAAGTCGTAGAGATAGGTACTTGTTTCCGTTTTGATTTCGTCTCCGTCATAGACGACTGCACCCTGTTCCACAACGGGTCTAACTTGTCCTTTATACGGGGCGTCGGCGGCAAACAACACGTCGCCCTCACTCGTCGTCAAACGAGTTTCCAGCAAAGAGGACGCCATCGAGTTGTTATCCACAGTAATATCCAACGTACTGATTTCGTTAACCTCGTAGGAAAGAACGTTCTTCTTTCCCATCAACAAATCGGGATAGGCGTTAAAATCCTCCCCGATATTAGTCCCCGTATAATTGATAATCGTGAACAACTGATCCTCCGTCAACCTACTCGCCGTGACGGAAAAAACAACCGACCATACTATGACGATCGCCGCGATAATGGCGAGGACTTTTATCCACTCGTAGGATAAAAATTCGCCCAGTCTCTTTTTCGTGATTTTTGCGTCCATACTTTCCTCCCAGTCGGGCTTATCCCGACCTTTCCCCGCCCATATCCTAACATTTTCCTGTGATAACAGGAAAAAATCCGTGTGAAAAGGGGGTGAAAATTGAAAAACCGCGCCGTCGCGCCCGCCTTACGCGGACACGATACGGTGCGGAATACTTCTTATTTTTTCGGTTTCATCGTGGGGAACAGAATGACGTCGCGGATGGTCGAACTATCCGTAAGCAACATCACGAATCTGTCCAAGCCCATCCCCAGCCCGCCTGTGGGAGGCAAGCCGTATTCTAAGGCGTTGATGAAATCTTCGTCGATTTGCGCGTCCTTGTTACCCTTCGCACGCTTTGCTTCCACCTGCTTGACCATACGTTGCTTTTGGTCGATAGGGTCGTTGAGTTCGCTAAAAGCGTTGCCGTATTCGTGCCCGTAAATGAAATACTCAAACCTTTCGGTAAAGGCAGGGTCGCTCTGCTTTCTCTTTGCCAAAGGCGAGTTCTCCACGGGATAGTCGTAGATGACGGTGGGCTGGATGAGGTTGTCTTCGACAAACGCCTCGAAGAAGGCAATCAAAACGTGCCCCTTGGTAGGGTTATCCTGCTCTAATTCTACTCCCTTTGCTTTTGCCGCCGCTACCGCGTCGGCGTCCGTCGCCCAGTCGTTGTAATCGACGCCCGCGTATTTTTTCACCGCTTCAATCATCGTCATACGCGTCCAATCACCCATATGGATTTCCGTGCCTTGATAGGTGATATCCAGCGTGCCGCAAACCTTTTGCGTGACAGTCTTATAGAGATCCTCGATGAGGTCCATCATATCAAAATAGTCGCTATACGCTTGATACATTTCGATAGTCGTAAATTCGGGGTTGTGGAAAGCGTCCATACCCTCGTTGCGGAAAATGCGCCCTACTTCGTAGACTTTATCCAACCCACCGACGATAAGACGCTTTAAGAAAAGTTCCGTCTCTATACGCATATACATGTCGAGGTCGAGGGCGTTGTGGTGGGTCTTGAAAGGACGTGCGTCCGCGCCGATTTCCAGCGTCAAGAGGGTAGGCGTGTCCACTTCTAAGTAGCCGAGCCCGTCTAAATACGCGCGGATTTCTTTCAAAATTTGCGAGCGAACGCGGAAGGTCTTCTTCACGTCGTCGTTCATAATCAAATCGAGGTGGCGCAAGCGGTATTTCAAATCCTGATTTTGCAACCCGTTGTATTTTTCAGGCAAAGGCAACAGGGCTTTGGAGAGCATCACGAGTTCCTGCACGTGTACCGACACTTCCCCCGTCTGCGTCTTGAAGACGTACCCTTTAAAGCCTACGATATCGCCGATGTCGTAGTCCTTTTTATAGGACATATAGTTCTCCTCGCCGATGTCTTGGCGGGTCACGTAAATCTGGATATTGCCGCTTCTGTCCGCGATATGCGAAAAAGACGCCTTACCCATAATACGGCGGGACATCATACGCCCAGCCAAGCAAACCGTCTTGCCTTCGTATTGCTCAAAGTCTGCCTTAATCGTAGCAGAGTCAGCGTCCACGGGGTACTTAACGTGATGATAGGGGTTGTTCCCTTCCGCTTGCAATTTGGCAAGTTTTTCACGTCTAATCTTGGCTTGTTCTATCAGTTGTTCTTCTTCGTTAACCGCATTGGTTTGATTTTCTTGCATAGTAAACCTCAACGTAATGTTTCGTTTTCTCTTTTACGCCAATTCAATGGCAAGCACGCGCAACTTAAAATCGCCGTCAGGCGCCTTTACCGTGACGTCGTCGCCTACTTTTTTGCCCAAAAGCGCCGCACCCATAGGGGACTCGTTAGAGATTTTATTTTCCAGCGCGTTTGCTTCCATCGAACCGGTAATCTCGTATTTCTCCTCTTCGTCCAAGTCTTCGTCGAATACCGTCACCACGGTCCCCACGCGTACCGTCGTCGTATCCGTCGTTTCTTCGACGACAACAGCGTTTTTGATCTTATAGTCCAACTCCATAATTTCCCCTTCGTTGGACGCCTGTTCGTTTCTCGCTGCGTCGTATTCGGCGTTTTCCGACAAGTCGCCGTGGCTACGCGCCTCCGCAATGCGTTCTACGATTTCTTGGCGTTTGACCGTCTGCAAATATTTGAGTCTTTCCACCGCGTCTTCGTAGCCCTTTTGCGTCATAATAAATTGTTCTGCCATAACCTCTCCTTTTCCCATACGCAGGTCGCCAAAACTGCCTGATACGCCATCGTGATAGGATACAAAATACAACCGTGACTTTTTCCCAAAAGCCACGGTATTTTTTCTTCGTTGTCATCATTATACCCTTTTTCAAAGGGTTTGTCAATGCTTTTTGGCTTCATTTCTCTCGCAAAAGTAATTTTTTTCACCGAAAAATCCCTTTTTTACGCTCCTTTTTGCGAAATTTTTTGGCAAATTGCGTTTGTTTGCGCCTTTTTATGCCGATTTTTGTATAAAAATACGGCGTTTCGTTTTTTAAAGACCTACCTGCTTTAAAAAACCTCGCGCCGCATGAATAATTATTCGTTATTTTTTAATTTCTTGTATAAACTCGGCAATCTTCCCGAACGCTTCGTCCAGCGCCGCCATACCCGTCGCATACGAAATACGGACGTTATAGGTGCCGAAATCACCAAAGGCGCTGCCGGGGACGACTGCTACTTTTTTGCTTTGCAAAAGACGTTCGCTAAACTCTTCTGCCTGCAGCCCGCTGGACTTAACGGATGGGAACGCGTAAAAGGCGCCGCGCGGCTCAAAACAATGCATCCCCGCGTCCTTCAGCGCGTGCAAAACGAAACGACGACGCTTATCGTAAGAATCGCGCATTTCTTCCACCGTAGCAAACCCGTCGCCAAACCCGTCTCTCAGCGCCTCGATGGCGGCGTATTGAGAGGTAATAGGCGCGCACATAATGCCGTACTGATGAATTTTGAACATAGCCTCGTCGATATCGGCGGGCGCACATACAAAACCCAATCTCCAGCCCGTCATCGCAAACGCCTTAGAAAAACCGCCGACGTAAACGACGCGCTCTTTCATCCCCTCGATTTGGGCGATGGAGAAGTGCTTTCTGCCGTAGGTGAGTTCTGCGTAAATCTCGTCGGAAATAACAAGCAAGTCGTGCTTGATAATCACTTTTGCAATTTCGCGCAACTGTTCTTCCGTCATAATCCCGCCCGTCGGGTTGTTGGGATAGGTCAAAATCAGCGCTTTCGTGTTGGGCGTAATCGCCTTTTCCAACAGTTCTGCTTTCAAGACGAAATCGTCCTCTTCTCGACATTCCACGGGGACAGGTACGCCGTCAGCCATACTCACAAGGGGAGAATAGGACACGTAAGCAGGGTCGGGAATCAAAATCTCGTCCCCTCTTTCCACACACGCACGCAAAGCAAGGTCTATGGCTTCGCTACCGCCGACGGTGATGAGGATATGTTTCGGGTCGTATTTTAAAGTGAATCTTTCTTCTAAATAGCGGGAAATTAAAGAGAGAAGGGTAGGCAAACCACGGTTCCCCGTGTACTGCGTGTACCCTTTTTGCAGGGAGGCAATCGCGGCGGAACGCACCTTCCAAGGCGTGACGAAATCGGGCTCGCCCACGCCGAGTGAAATAGCCCCTTCCGTCTCCCGCACGATATCGAAAAATTTCCGTATCCCGCTGGGTTTTATCAGTTTTGTTTTTTGATTGACAAAGTCACGCATCGTTTTCTTCCTTCTTTACGGTTGCACCGAAATACGTTTGTCCGCGCCCTCACGTTCGGTTAAAACGCCTTCAATTTTGTATTTTTTCAAGATAAAATGAGTCGCCGTGCCAATGACGCCGTCAAACGTAGAAATACGCTCGGAGACGAAACGGGCAACCTTTTGCAAAGAGGCGTCGGCAATCATCACGACGAGATCGTACGCGCCGCTCATAAGATACACCCCCTTTACCTCGGGGAAAGAGGCGACTTGGCGGGCAATCCCGTCAAAGCCCTCTGCTTTTTTGGGAGAAACTTTTACCTCAATCAACGCCTCTACCAAATCGTCGTCCGCTTTTTCGCTGTTGACGATCGCCGTATATTTTACCAAAAGCCCACGCGCTTCCATATCCTTTACGCACGCCTTGACTTGACTTTCGTCCGCGCCAAGCATCGCCGCCATTTTCGCCGTCGAAATGCGCGCGTCATCCGTCAAAATTTCCACAATCCCTTTTTCCAAAGCCGTCATAGCCCTCTCCTTTGCCGATTTTTCGGCTTACGCAAATACGTTTTCTAAAAATAATTGGTCGTAAGAAAAATGCTCCACAAAATCTTTCGCCGTAAATTTAACGTGATTGAATTTTGCATAATTGAAAATGTGCGTCTTTAAAAGAACGGGCGTTGGGATATCCAAAACTCCGCAAATATCCGTCAAATAGTCGAAAAAGTGTGAATAGGTGAGTTTTTCGTCCTTTTCGTACACCATTTGCTTTTTGATTTTTCCGTCCGTCAAAAGTTTCGCCCAAATTTTCATACTATCATTATACACGAAATTACTTAAAAAGTAAACCGTTTTCAGTCCGCTCGTACAGACTTTTCGCTTTTTTGTTTGGTATAAGTTCTACTTATGATTTATTTTTTCAAAAACCCGTTCTTTTCATTGCCTTTTCAGCATAGGATATTTTGCCTAGCAAAGAGGAAAACAAAAGGACAATAATAGCCCTTTTTTGACAAAACTTCCTTTCTTTCGACGGCAATAATCCCATATGATAGGACAGGTAACTATGCGCCCGAAAAAAAGCACGATCGCCGCAATAGCGCTTGCCGTCACTTTGCTTTCCGCCGTAAGTCTCAGCACCTACGTCAACGAGCAAGTCGCTTTGCAAACGCTCTCTCAAAAACAGCGAAAATTACCCGTATACTGCGTGGAACGTGAGGATAAAACTTTGTCCATTTCTTTCGACTGCGCTTGGGGTGTAGAGTACACGGACACAATCCTAGAAGCGCTGGATAAAAACGAAGTTCATTGCACTTTCTTTGCCGTCGAGTTTTGGGTGAAAAAATATCCCGAATACGCCAAAAAAATCGTAGAAGCAGGACACGAACTCGGCACCCACAGCAAGACGCATCCGTATATGAGCAAACTCTCCTCTACGCAAATCGACGAGGAACTTTCCTCCTCCTGCGCCGCCATCCAAGAAGCCACGGGAGTGCGTCCCACCCTCTTTCGCGCGCCGTACGGAGACTATAACAATCTGCTGATCGAACGGGCGCAAGCGAACGGGTTATACACCATACAATGGGACGTAGACTCGTTGGACTGGAAAAATTTATCGGCAACGGAGATCGCCTTGCGGATTATTAACGGCGCCAAAAGCGGCAGCATTATCCTTTGTCACAACAACGGTTTACATACGGCGGAAGCGCTACCCATGATCTTCTCCACCTTAAAAAATAGGGGGTACAGGTTCGTCCCTATCGGCGATCTCATCTATAAAACCGATTACACGATTGACCATACGGGAAAACAGCATCCGCAAAATACGGCGGGCTAACGCCATTACTTTTGACACAAAACACTTTGGAGGTTATTATGAATTACGTCACAGAAAAAAACAACAAGGTTTGCCTTACGGGAGAAATAGTCAGCGACGCGCGCTTTTCCCACGAGGTGTACGGGGAGGGATTCTACGAATTTTTCGTCCGCGTTATGCGCCTGTCCGGGCAAGCGGATATCCTGCCCGTGACCATCAGCGAAAGGCTGATTGCCGGCGCCGACCTTGAAAAAGGCAAGACCATTTGCGCACTCGGGCAATTTAGAAGTTACAACAAAATCGAAGAGGGCAAATCCCGCTTGATGCTCACCGTTTTCGTACGTGAACTTTTAGAGGACACCACCGACAAAAACCCCAACAGCATCCTGCTCAGCGGATATATTTGCAAACCGCCCGTCTACCGTACCACCCCCTTCAATCGGGAGATTGCCGACGTGCTGATCGCCGTCAACCGCGCTTACAATAAAAGCGACTATATCCCCTGCATCGCCTGGGGCAGAAACGCACGCTTTGTCAAAAATTTAGGGGTGGGGGACCGCGTCGCCGTTTCAGGTAGGATCCAAAGCCGAGAATACCAGAAAAAACTTAGCGAGACGGACGTCAAGACCATGACCGCATACGAAGTCTCCGTCTCCAAACTCGCCGCTTTTGAAGCAGGGGAGGACTTCGATATAGACAGCGAGTTCGAATTATATTCTCTTCCCTCCTCCCGTCCCACGACGGAAACAGAGAACTCCGTTGCAGAATCAGTATAAGAAAAACTTATAGTTTTCACCCCGTCGCTTGCCGACGGGGCTTTTTTAATGCAACGCTCGTCGCAGCGTCCTTCTCAAAGGCGACGTCGCAACAAGTGATTGATTAACAACTTGCGACTTACCATCATAAAAGACTTTGAAATCCTCTTCGACAAAAATCCGTCCCTTTCGGCTTTTTCTTTTTTTCTCTTCCCGTTCTTTTTTGAACGCGCAGGACATAGGCTATAAAGCAGAAAGAAAATGCGATAAGGAGAATTGCTATGAACGAAGAAATCGAATACGCCGAAATGCTGGAAATCCCCGTATCCACCGTCAACGTCGTCAAAAGAAGACGGAAAGAGCGCCGCGCGGAGACCTTGGAGGAGACCCTCATTGAAAAAATCAACGAGCAAGCCTCTCCCGTAGAAGAATCCTCGGAACCCCTCGCGCAAGAAGAGCCCGCTTTGGACGTCGAGGCGCAACCGCAAGAAGAACCCACGCAAGATTTTGCCACCGTACTCGTCGAAGACGCGCCGCCCGTGCGTTGGACGAGACGGCGCAGAAGATTCTTACGAGAGTTGCTAGCCAAAAAGGACGGCGCCGAAGGCGAAGAGGCCACCCTGTCCAAGGCAAGCAAAATCGTCTATCGGGTTGAATTCGCTTGCGCCTGCGCGTTGTGTTTAGGGATTTTTCTCACCAACGTCTTTATGCCCAGTAGCGCCATCAATACTTTTTTCCGCACGATGACCACGACGCCGCAAGCACAAGAAGACGAACGGGTCTTTTCCGACTTTGATTTAAACAGCATCGTAGGGGAATATTCCACCGCCGTCCTCAGCGTTTCCCCCGAAGGGGTGGTTAGTTTCACGGCAGAGGGGTGCGTGTATCCTGCCGTTGACGGGAAAGTGACGGACGTACTCTCTTCAGACGGTCAATACGTCGTAAAAATCGAACACAGCCCCTCGTTCACTAGCGTATTAGAGGGAGTGGACTACGTCTATTACCAGATAGGGGACGAAGTAAAACACAACGTGCCCGTGGCGTATTCCAACGGCAAAAACGCGGTGCAGATGACGATGTACGCAGACGGGGAATTATTGGATTGCGTGCAAATTGACAGCGAGAACTGTCTTGCGTGGGTGGAAAACTAATGCGCCTGCGCGCCAAAAAGAAGCGCGCGCCCTTCCGTTTGTCCGTACATCCGCTCTTCCTGTTGACGGGGGTTTGGTATTGCTTTATCGGTAAATTGCCCCTCTTTTTTATCAGCGCGCTCGTCGCCTTACAGCACGAGTGCGCGCACGCCTTTGCCGCCGCAAAATTGGGGTATCGGTTAAATAGGGTCGTGCTGATGCCGTACGGCGCCGTCATCGACGGGGATTTGTCTGGGCTGTCGCTAAAGGACGAGGTATTCGTCGCCCTTTGCGGACCTCTCGTCAATCTTGCCACCGCGGCGTTTTTCGTCGCTCTGTGGTGGTTGTGCCCCTCCTGGTACCCGTTTACGGACACGGCGTGCTACGCCTCTGCCTTTATCGGGCTGCTTAATTTGCTTCCCTCCTATCCTTTGGACGGGGGCAGGGTTTTGATGAGCGTCCTGCAACGGTTGTTTTTAAAAAAACACCCGCCCAGGGACGCGGAGAAGAAGGCTCGGGCGTGTTGTTTGACCCTTTCGATTGTTGTTTCGATTGCCTTGCTTTCTCTCTTCGTCTTACTGTGCGTAAGCGGAGAATACAACTTCACCTTGCTTGCTTTCGCACTCTTTTTAGGGGTAGGCGCCGTCGGGCACCTTAAAGACAAAAACAAAACGCGCTATGCACGGATAGATTATTCGTTTAAAGACGCTTTTCGCCGCGGCGTTTGCATTAGGCACGTCGCCGTCGACGAGCATTGTACGGTCAAACAAGCGTTGCGCTTTTTAGACGAACGCACTTTCGTCGCTTTTGAAATTTACGACGATAAAGAGAGATTTTTAGGCACGCTATCCCAAAACACTTTCGCGGAAAAATTCGCCACTTCCTCCCTGCGTCAACCTCTTAGGGAAATGCTGTAAAAAAGGCGAGCACGAAAACACACAAAAAAAAGCGGTGCAGTACAATAAAGTACTGCGCCGCTTATGCGTCTTTTATTTTGTAACAGTTAGTATACGACAAAAAGGCGGAGATACGAGCAAAACAAGGAGTGCGAGGAAAACCTGAGGGAGCGTACATAGACGTACGCGACCGAAGATTGCCACAGCGCGACGAAGTATTGCGACGTATATACGCCTTTTAACGACGTGTATACGCTGTTTAAAGATAGGTTTTTAAGCGTTTTTCAAACCTCTCCTCCACCTCGATATAATCGTGGAGGAGGTTTTTAATTTCCTCGTCGGCAAACTCCGAAGGGAGTTCGCTCTCCGTCTTTCTAAGGGCGGTGATGCCCATGAGCGTCCCTTGCAACATCATTTCTGCGATATGCGGACGGGTATTGTCCGTCAACGTGTTCATTTTGATAGAACCCCACATCATCACTTTTTTTACAGGGTTGGGTTCTTTGAGTTCAATCCCTTTGTCCTTGGCGAGAGCCGCCGTTTTACCGCCGATTTTTTCGTATTCTTCGTGTTGCAATTTGATTTCTGCGCGCAGTTTTTCATCCTCTACCTCAGGCAAGATGTTGGAGATAGACTGCAAGGCAAGTTGGCAGTTTCTATAAATTTCCGCCAACACCTCTTCGCTTTGTTTGATTTTTGTCTCTTCCATACTTTTTTCTCCTTTTTCTATCAGTATGGAAAAGCGGAAAAAAAATATGCTTTTTGTTTACAAAAAATTGCAAAAGGGCGAAAAAATCGCTTGACGGAAAGATTTTTATTGTGGTATAGTAATAGTCGAGCCGAAAGAAACGGGCAAAAAAGTTGTGATTTTTTGGGTTTTCACCAGAAACACACGCCTTGGGTGTCTTCGAGACTGGAAAGAGGAGGTAAAATTTTATGTACGCAATCATCGACAACGGCAACAAACAGTACAAGGTAAGCGAAGGCGACCTCGTTAAAGTGGAAAAATTGTCCGCTAACGTAGGCGACCAAGTGTCTTTCAAAGTGCTTATGGTTGCTGATGACAACGGTATCAAAACGGGCGCAGAAGTTGCTTCTGCAAAAGTGACCGCCAGCGTCGTTGCTCAAGACAAGGACAAGAAGATCATCGTCTTCAAGTACAAGGCAAAGAAAAACGAACGTAAAAAGCAAGGCCATAGACAGCCCTTCACCGCGGTTAAGATTGAAAAAATCGAACTTTAATCGCACCTCTCCCTGACTACGGGAGCAAAAAATGAAAAAGGAGATAAGTAAAATGATTTTTATCAGTTTATTTGCCCATAAAAAAGGTACCGGCTCTTCCCACAACGGTAGAGACAGCGAAGCGAAACGCCTTGGCTGCAAACGCAGCGACGGTCAAAAAGTGCTCGCAGGCAATATCCTCGTCCGTCAACGCGGCACGAAGATTCACCCTGGCACGAACGTTGGTATCGGTAAAGACGATACTCTCTTCGCTTTGATTGACGGTGTCGTGAAATACGAAAGACTGGGTAAAGACAAAAAACAAGCCAGCGTTTATCCCGTGGCTGAAAAAGTTGCTGAATAATTTCGCAATAACAGGATAATCAAAAGCCTTCCATAACGGAAGGCTTTTTTAGTTCATAACGCACAACGCACAACGCATAACGCATAATGGCGACGTCCGTCAAAACTCGCTTTTAGGCGTTATTATTTTGATTGTTTTCTTTTTTGGCGCTCTTTTTTGCTTTGATATATTTTAAGACTGCCGCCGCGATAATAATCGCATAACCGATAAAGGACAACCAGTCGGGAATTTCGCCAAAGCACGTCCAGCCCAAAATCGCCGTAAACACGACTTGAAAATAATCGTATACGGAAATTTCCTTAGCGGGGGCGTATGCATACGCCGTCGTGATGGAAAATTGCGCCGCGCCCGCGCACCCGCCCGCGAGCAATAAAAATAACAGTTGCCACCAAGCCATCGGCGTATACTGCAAAATAAACATCGGGGTTACGACTAGGCAAGAAAAGAGGGAAAAATAAAAGACGATAACAGGTTTTCTCTCCCCTCTGCCCCCTAGAAGCCGCACGAACGCATAGGCTATCCCCGCGCCCAAGCCGCCAAGCACCCCTAAGAGAGCAGGCGCGACGGAGGCAAAATCAAAAGAGGGTTTTACGACGAACAGCGCGCCACTAAAGGCGAGCGCAATCAGCGCCCAATCCCATTTACTCGCCTTTTCCTTTAAGATGATCACCGAGAAAATAACGGCAAAGAAAGGGGAGAGTTTATTGAGGATAGAGGCGTCGGCAAGGTTCATATGGTCAACGGCGTAAAAGTTGCACACAATCCCCACCGTACCCGCAAGCGAGCGGAACAAAAGGGGGATTCTACACCCTTTTTTAACGGAAAAGTCTTTGCTTTTTGCCAGCATTATCAGGGCAATCAGCGCCGCAACGGCGTTGCGAAAGAACGCCTTTTGAAAGGTAGGCAAATCCCCCGAAAGCCGCACGAAAACGCTCATCAGCGCAAAGAAAAATGCTGAAAGCACGAGAAAAAACGCGCCGATTACCGTGCTTCCCTTTTTTTCTTTTATTTTTTTAAGCATCGGCTCCGACACGGTTATTTCTCCTCCCCACAGTGGGCGTTCGGCGTGACCAGCATCGTTTGATAGCCGTTATAATGCGCCGCCCCCGCCTTTGCGTGCGGGGCTTTTTTCACCCGTTGCCTCTTACAATAATCGACGGGAATTTTCTCTCCTTCTCTCGCCTCAGAATAGTAGGCGCAAATCTCTGCCGCCGCCTGCAACGCTTTGTCCGTCGCTTTTCTTCCGTCCGTGAAAAGGACGACGTGCGAGGAGTGGTATTTTTGCACGTGCAGCCAGATATCCTCTCCGCCCGCCTCTTTTAAAAGTCTATCGTTTTGTAAATTGTTTTTACCCGCTTTGATGACAAAGCCGTCGATTTCATACCGCCTAGGCAAAGAGAGGGGCTCTTCTTTTTTACCCTTTTTGCCCGTCGGTTTTTTACTGCCTACTAGGGGCTCTATTTCCCTTTCTATCTCGGCAAGTTCCGCTATCGTAGTCGCCATCCCGACGCTGAACGCTATACTTTCTAGATAGACGAGCGTCTCCTCTATATCCGCCTTTCTCGGGGTGAGGATTTCCGTCGTTTTCTTTTGTTTTGTATACAGTTTATAGTACTTTTGCGCGTTTTTTGCAGGGGGCAGGGTCGTATCCAGGGCTATTTTTACCCTTTCGCCCGTGTAGTAGTCGTCGACTTCAATCTCCGCCATGCCCCGCGCGACACGGTATAAATTCGCCGTCAGGAGTTCCCCTTTTTTGCGGTTTTCTTCCGCGCCTTGCGCCTCTAAAAGTTTTTCCGTAATCTCTTGCAAATGCTTGCGTTGTTTTTTCTCAAAGCCACGTAAAGTGGAGAGCAGTTTGTTCTTTTTCGTTTCAAAAGATTTCTTGCTTTGTTTCGTGCTAAAATAGGCGTCCTGCGCCTCTCCTAACGAGGGATATTCCTTTGCGCCCGCCACGGGGAAAGCAAAAAAATCTATCGGTTTTTCGCCGTCGAAAAGCAGGTATCCACCCCGTCTTTCTTGCCCGCAAAAGTCACCGACAAAGTCCGCCACTTCCCCTTTGCAAAGCTTGGACATCTCTCTTGCGGTGGAGGAGGCGATACCGACGACGTTTTCAAAGAGGAAATCGGCTATCCCTTTTTCATCCTTTTCTCTAAGAGAAAAATACCCTGTTTCGCGCGACGAAATTCCCGCCTTGTCAAAGGGGGAAAGTTTGTCCTGTTCGGGCGGGTATTCGTATTTTGCCCCGGGGAGAAGTACCCGTTTGCCCACTTCCAAAGAGGTGGTTTTCAGCGCGCCTAAAATCTTCCCGTCCTCAACAAGGACGAGGTTGGAATATTTCCCCATCAACTCGCACACGAGGGTGCGTTTACCTGCGAAAAAGTCCGCTTGACAGAAAAAATCAATCTCGACAATCCGCTCGAACGCCACCTGTCTAACCGACAAAATCTCCGCCCCTAACAGGTGTTTTCTCAGCAGCATACAAAATCCCGGCGCTACGGGCAAGGGCACGGAAGGGTGCTCCGTCAAACAAACCCTTGCAAAAGAGGCGTTTGTGGAAAGAAGGAGTTTAACCACCCGTTTTTCGGTGTATATATAAAGGGTGAGTTCCTCTTTATCCGCTTGCGTAATGCGGTTGATTTTGCCACCGACGAGGGCTGTATGTAGTTCTTTTGCGATTTGTCGCACGTGTAAAGCGTCCTGTGGCATACTCACTCCTTTTCTTGTTTTCTTAGGCGAGGGTAAGCGGTTGGCAAGCCGTCCGTCGTAGGAAAATGCAAGTTAGAGAAACAAAGGGCGAGAGCGCGTACCCTTATGCGGTACGAACCCGAGCCGTTTGCGCACTATGGTGCAGCGTTTTGCAGACGGAAGCCAGTCAAGCGCTTAAACCGAGCCTTTTTTATAAATTATAGCGTAAAAATGGAAAATTGTAAACAAAAACGCTTTATTTTCTTGGACAAATATGCTAAAATGTACTTTGCAGGGTTCCTGCCGTAGGCAGGGCGCAAAGATACGCGCAACGACTGCAAAAAATGAAACGAGTAAAAATCATAAGTTATTTAGGAGAAGTATTATGAAGTACACAACCAAAGCGGCTGCAAAAAGCACGGTGAAAATCACCATTAAGTTTGACGCGCAGGAATGGAAAGACGCCCAATACCAAGCGTACGTCAAGACGAGAGGCAAGTTTGCCATCAACGGGTTCCGTAAAGGCAAAGCGCCCAAAAACGTCATCGAAAACGTCTACGGCAAGAGCGTATTCTACGAAGACGCGCTCAACACCCTTTTTGGCGACAACTATGGTAAAATTATCGAAAAAGAAGCAAAGAAATTCACCGTTGTCGGCGATCCCGAAGCATCCGTGGATAAGTTGGACGACGAGGGCGTTACCCTCGTTGCCGTCGTACCCGTAAAACCCGAAGTAAAAATTTCTTCGTACAAGGGTATGAAAATCAAACAAATTGCATATACTGTAAATGATGCTGACGTAGACGCGGAAATTGCCCGCCTTTTGGATAGAAACGCACGCAAAGTGGAAGTTACCGACCGCGCGGCTCAAAACGGCGATACCGTCAACATCGATTTCTGCGGCTCTATCGCCGGCGTGAAATTCGACGGCGGCGAAGCGCAAGGCTACGACCTCGTTTTGGGTAGCGGCTCCTTTATCCCCGGCTTTGAAGATCAAGTCGTGGGTATGAGCATCGGCGAAAGCAAAGATGTCAACGTCACCTTCCCCGAAAACTACCAAGCGGAAGAACTCAAAGGCAAACCTGCGGTATTTGCCGTCAAACTCAACGCTATCTCCGGCAAGGAACTCCCTGAACTGACCGACGAATTCGTCAAAGACGCAACGGGCAGCGAAACGGTAGCAGCGTACAAAGAAAAGACGAAGGCAAAATTGCAAGAACAGGCTGACAGACGTAGCAACGACGCTACCGAAAACAGCATTTTGGACGCAATCGCCGCTAACACGGAAGTGGAAATCCCTCAAGCGATGATCGAGACGGAAATCGACGCGCAAGTACAACGCTTTGAGTATCAACTTATGTACCAAGGCTTGAAATTGCAAGAATACCTCGACTTCTTGAAGACGACGATGGAAGAATTTAGAAAGAACTTCGCGGAACAAGCAGAAAAGAACGTGAAGAACCAACTGATCATCTCCCACCTCATCGCAGAAGAAAACATCGTCGCTACGGAAGAAGAAGTAGACGCGAAAGTTGCGGCGCAAGCGGCAGAAGTAGAAAAGACGGCGGAAGAATACAAGAAGAATATGGACCCTCGTCAATTCGATTATATCCGCAACGATATCATCGTCACTAAGTTGTTCAACTTCTTGAAAGAAAACAACGAAATGTTCGTGGAGGAATCCAAATAATGGAGAAAAACGTACTCGTCCCCTACGTCGTGGAACGTACCTCGACGGGGGAACGCTCTTACGACTTATACTCCCGCTTGCTGGAAGATAGGATTATTTTCTTGAGCGGAGAGATTAACGACGCGGTGGCCAACACCGTCGTGGCGCAACTTATCTACCTCGAAGGGAAAGAGCCGGGCAAAGACATTAGCCTGTATATCAATTCCCCCGGTGGGTCGGTATCCGCAGGGATGGCTATCTACGATACGATGAACTATATCAAGTGCGACGTATCCACCATCTGTATCGGTCTCGCCGCGTCCATGGGTGCCTTCTTGCTTTCCAGCGGCGCTAAGGGTAAGCGTTTCGCTTTGCCCAACAGCGAGATTATGATTCACCAGCCTTTGGGCGGCGCGCAAGGTCAGGCAAGCGACATCAAAATCCAAGCCGAACACATCCTGCGCACCAAGGCAAAACTCAACCGTATCCTCGCGGAGAACACGGGTAGAGATATCGCCACCATTGAAAGAGATACGGACAGAGACAACTATATGTCCGCCTCCGAAGCCCTCGAATACGGTCTTATCGACAGGGTATTCGTAAGAAGATAACCAAAAGCCGCGCAAAGTCCCGTTGGGGTTTTGCGCGATATTTTTCAAGACGCTACACGCGTACTTTTAGGAGTTTTTATGGCACACAAAGATCACCGCTGTTCTTTTTGCGGCAAACCCGAAGAAGAATCTAAAAAATTGATTGCAGGGCCTGACGACGTCTTTATCTGCGAGGATTGTATCGAAATTTGCAAAGCAATGCTCGACGAAACGACGGATAAAGATTTAGTCGAAGACGTCCCTTTAAAAAAGCCCAAGGAAATTAAAGCCGAACTCGACAAATATATCGTCGGGCAAGACAAGGCAAAAAGGGTACTTTCCGTCGCCGTCTACAATCACTACAAACGCATTAACTCCGCTTTCAAAAAGCAGGCGGATAAAGACGACGTAGAGATTGAAAAAAGTAATATTTTATTGCTTGGCCCTACGGGTAGTGGCAAAACCTTACTCGCCCGCACGCTGGCAAAAATCCTCAACGTGCCTTTCGCGACCTGCGACGCCACTACTTTGACGGAAGCGGGCTACGTCGGCGAAGACGTCGAAAACATCCTCCTCAAACTTATCCAAAACGCCGACTACTGTATCGAAAAAGCAGAAAGAGGGATTATTTACGTCGATGAAATCGACAAAATCGCAAGAAAGAGCGAAAACGTCTCTATCACCCGCGACGTTTCGGGCGAAGGGGTACAACAAGCCCTACTCAAAATCATCGAAAGCACGCAAGCGAGCGTCCCTCCCCAAGGGGGCAGAAAACACCCCGGGCAAGAGTGTCTTCGTATCGACACCACCAACATTTTGTTCATCTGCGGCGGCGCTTTCGTTGGACTCGATAAAATCGTATCCTCGCGTAAAGACGACACGACGCTGGGCTTTGGCGGAAAGGTCAAACTGGGCGCAAACGAGGCGGACTATACCGTCCTCGACGATGTAAAGCCCCAAGACTTGACCAAGTTCGGGCTGATTCCCGAGTTCGTAGGGCGCCTTCCTATTACCGTTAACTTGGAGCCGTTGGGCGAAGACGCGCTTGTTAAAATCTTGACCGAGCCGAAAAACGCTATCATCAAGCAATACCAAAAACTCGTCGGCTACGACGGCGTTAAACTCACCGTAGAAGAAGACGCGGTAAGAGAAATCGCACAGACCGCCATCCGCTTAAAAACGGGCGCACGTGGGCTTAGGACGATTATCGAAGGGGTCATGACGGAAGTTATGTACAAAATCCCCGACGAGGAAAACGTCGAAGAGGTCATCGTCACCAAGGCGTGCTTGACCAGCGGCGAGCCTCCTAAACTTGTCTATAAAGAAATTGCGTAACAAGCAAGCCAAAACCCCCGATATAGTCGGGGGTTTTACGTTGTCGTTATCGACAAAAAAAGCCTACCATTGGTAGGCTTTTTCTTATGGCGATTTCACAACAAGTGGTTGATTAGCAAAGTGCTCTGCCGTAGGAAAATACGAACAAGACAAGGAGCGCGAGGAAAAGCGAAAGGCGTGTACTAAACCGTACACAACTGAGGCTTGCCACAGCGCGACGACGTATTGCAAAGTATTTTATAGGCAGAAATCAACCAAAAGTTGGGACAGAGCCTTTCTATACAGTTCCTTTGTTTTGCGGCGCATAAAACTCTTTTTCTTCTTCTGCCGCGCTCTCTAAGACGCTTTCGTATTCTTCCTTGCTGATAATGGCGCGCTCCGCCAAGGATTTCGCATAGCCCAAAACGGCCTCTTCCGCCTTTTCTCCGCGGATGGTTTTAAGCAGCCAGCCAAAAAAGACCTTGATATCCCAAAATAAGGTGTACCCGTGCGCATAACGGCTTTCTGCGTCCAACCAATCCTCCGGCAAGCCTTGCTTCTTCTCCTCGGGGATAGGGGAAATCAGCCCGATACGGGACTCGTAACGAAGTTCCCCTTCTTCATCCAAAAAGGCGGCGTCTGCAAAGCAGACGGGGGACACGCCGATAAAGGTCGCTCTGCCCCAAAAGACGTCCAGCAACCTAGGCAATTTCCGCACCTTTCTCTCTTGCATCCCTTTGCCGTATTCTCCCGCCACGCTTCCGTCGGGCGCGAGCGTTTGGAAGGTGGTCATCGCCACCGTTTCCCCTCTTTTGCCTACGGCAGGGTCGCGGCGTAAAAAGCCCGATACCTCGCCGCCCGATTTTTTATACGTGCGGTATTTGAGGTATACCCACAAAAAAACGGGGGAGGTCAAAATCAAACAAACCGCCGAAAACAGGATATCGAACAGCCGCTTGAAAAAGAATCGGTAACAAATGGCAATCAGGGCAATCCCCGCCAATACGTCGAAAGCGATAAAAATCGTCATCCCGTACCACGTACTTAAAAATTCGTGCATTATACCTCCTCTTGCGCCTCTTCATCGTCTATCGCCTGCGTATTTTGCAAAGCCACGTCTTCGTAGAGACTAATCACTTGCGAAATTTTTTCCAGTACCGCCTCTTTCCCATACGCCGTCTGGGCGCTAGTGGCAAGCAGGTTGCCCGTCCCTAAGTACAAATCCGCCGCAATCGCTTTTATATGCTTAGACAGTTGCATTTTAGACAACTTGTCCGCCTTGGTCAACACGACGGTAAAGGGGATGGTGTGGTAGTTTAAAAACTCTATCATCTGCACGTCGTCGGCAGTAGGGTCGTGCCGACAATCCACCAGCATTAAGACGTGCGAAATCTCTTCCTTTTGCGCAAAGAACGCAGAGAGGGTCTTTGCCCATTTTTCCTTCTCCGTCTTAGAGACTTTGGCAAAGCCGTACCCCGGCAAATCCGCCAGCACAAACTTGCCGAAATCAAAATAATTGACAAGGCGGGTCCGCCCCGGTTCGCTACTTGTCTTAGCAAGTTTTTTGCGATTTGCTAGCATATTGATAAAGGAACTTTTCCCGACGTTGGATTTTCCGCATACGGCAACCATCGGTTTTTCGGGATGGATAAACTGCTCCTTCTTTGCCGCCGACGTGATAAATTCGGCTTTTTTAATGGTCAATTTTTCCGTCGTTTCGTACACGGCACCCTCCTTTTTGTCTTTTTTAGCCCTGAATCGCCACTTTAAACACTTCGTCTACGTTATCCACGGGGATAAATTGCAGGTCTTTGAGTGCCTCTTCGGGCAAGTCTTTTAAGTCTTTCTTATTCCCCTTCGGGATAACGATACGCTTGATTCCTTGGCGACGGGCGGCAAGCGCTTTTTCCTTTAAGCCGCCTATCGGCAATACTTTGCCGCGCAAGGTGATTTCCCCCGTCATCGCAACGTCGCTAAGTACGGGCTTGTTTTGGAATACGGACAGCATCGCCGTCGCAATGGTAATCCCTGCGCTAGGCCCGTCTTTCGGGGTCGCCCCTTCGGGTACGTGCACGTGGATATCCGTCGAAGAAAACTTTTCTTCGTCAATCCCGTATTTTTTAGCGTTAGCGCGAAGATAGGTGATGGCGGCAAGGGCGGATTCTTTCATCACGTCGCCGAGTTTGCCCGTCAACTTGATTTCCCCTTTGCCCTTCACAGCCGTCCCTTCTACCGTCAAAATCGTTCCGCCGTAAGCCGTCCACGCGAGCCCCGTCACGGCGCCGACCTGCGCTTTGGTCAATTTTTCGTCTTTGGTGAATTTTGGCGTCCCTAAAATCTCCACCGCCTTTTTGTCCGTCACTACCGCCTTTCTCATCCGTTTGTTGGCGGCGTAGCGCACGGCGATTTTACGGCACACCGTGCCAATTTCTCTCTCCAGGTTTCTCACACCCGCTTCCAGCGTATATCTTTCGGCGATGGCTTTGATCCCTTCTTCCGTGAACTCTATCTGCTTGTCCGTCAGCCCGTTTTGTTCCCGTTGCTTGGGCACGAGATAGTGTTTTGCAATCTCCGTCTTTTCTTCCAGCGTGTAGCCCGACACCTCGATAATCTCCATTCTGTCGCGCAAAGGGGCAGGGATGGTGTCCAAAGTGTTTGCCGTCGTGATGAATAAGACTTTGCTCAAATCGTACGGGACCTCTAAATACCTATCGCGAAAAGTAGCGTTTTGTTCGGGGTCCAGCACCTCTAAAAGGGCGGACGCAGGATCTCCGCGCATATCCGTCGATACTTTATCTATCTCGTCCAACAGCAAAACGGGGTTGATGCTACCCGCCGTCTTCATCGCGTATAAAATTCGTCCGGGCATAGACCCGATATAGGTACGTCTGTGGCCGCGGATTTCCGCTTCGTCCTTTACCCCGCCGAGGCTCATCCGCACGAATTTCCTATCCAGCGCACGCGCCACCGAACGGGCAATGCTCGTTTTTCCCACCCCGGGAGGGCCGACAAAACAAAGGATAGGGGCTTTGAGTTCCCCCGTCAGTTTGAGTACGGCAAGGTATTCGGTAATACGTTCCTTGATTTTTTCAAGACCGTAATGGTCGGCGTTGAGGACGGCGATACAATCGGCAAGGGCCTCCGTGTCCTTCGTCTCCTCCGTCCAAGGCAACTCTAACACTTGGTCAAGATAGCCTGCAATGACGGTATACTCAGGGGCGGAAGAAGGCATTTTTTGCATGCGATCCACCTCTTTCAAGCACTTGTCTAAGACGCTTTCGGGCAACCCTTTTTCGCGCAATTTTTCGCGGTATTTTTCCGCCTCTTCCCCCTCGTCGCCAAGTTCCTCGTGGATGGCTTTGAGTTGCTCTCTTAAATAATACTCTTTTTGCGACTTATCGATGCTTTGGCGTACCTTGATGGCAATCTTTTTTTCAATGCGGGAGATTTCCAACTCGTCGTTTAAACATTTCTCCAACAAATTCAGCCTTTCCAGTAGCCTTTCTTCTTGCAAAATCTTTTGTTTTACGTCCGTACGTACCCGCATGGCAGACACCGCCGTATCTACGTATTGCTCCGCGTCCGTGACGATTTCTAGCCTCTGTATCGTCTCTTTAGGCAATTTCCCGTCTTCGCCGAGTACGTCGCGCACAAGGCTTTTTGCCGTACGCAGGTATGCCTCCGTCAACGTTTCGTCCCCTTTTTTGGTGATGATTTCGTCGGCGACTGCCTGAAAGCAACCGTCTATAAATTGTATTTTGCGGGCGCGCGCGCGATAGAGCCCCTCCGTAAGCACGCGTATTGCGCCGCCGGGCAAACGGGTAATTTGTTTGATTTTAGATACCGTCCCTACCTCATAGAGGTCCTGCTCGGTGACGTCGTCTTTTTCCGCGCGGATTTGTGCGCAGACGAGGACGAGTTTGTCCCCGTTTTCGCCTGCCCGTTCAATCGCCTTAAGGGTGCTTTCTCTGCCCACCTCGAAGGCTGCGTTCAGGTGCGGAAACGCCACCTTCCCTCTAAGGGGAACGATTGGCAATAAATTGGTGTTGATACTTATTTTTTCCTGATGTTTTTCCATATATTTATTTTTACCCGAAAACCTACCTTTCTAAACGGTTCTTGAGGATATTTCGCACTCCTTTCTTTACACAAAAACGCCTTGGCTCGCAAGGCGTTTTGCTAGTTGGATTTTTAGGAAGGGTTGCTTATTCGGAAACCTCTTCGTCCTCTTTGTCCGTCGTTTCGGGATCGGTAGAGCCGTAGCCGTAATGATAGCCGTACTTATACCCGTAACGGGAGTAGTAGTGAGATTTTTTATACCCGCCGTAACCGTACCCTTTCTTAACCTTTTCTTCATAGTCGTTGACGATAACGCCAAGCACGTTGGCTTTGACGAAGGTAAGGGAGTTAAGCGTACGGGCAATATCGGAAACGTAAGATTCCATATGACGGCACACAACCACCGCGCCGTCCGTCGCAGGCGCAAGCGCCAATGCGTCCGATACGAGCAGTACGGGAGGGGTGTCGACAATCACGTAGTCGTATTTTTCACGCAATTTGTCGAGCAATTCTTTCATATGATTGCTTTCCAACAATTCGTAAGGTTTGGGGGAACGGGTGCCGCAAGAGATATAATCGAAATCGCCTGCGTCTGCGTGCGCCGTCCTAATCACAGAGTCTAAATCCGCTTGACCAGAGAGATAATCGCTAAGACCCGGCGCGGATTTTTCTTTGAAATACTTAGCAACGCGCCCCTTGCGGATGTCGGCGTCCACCAAGACAACTTTTACGCTGGACTGAGCGAACATTACGGAAAGGTTAACCGCTACCGTCGTCTTACCTTCTTCAGGATAAGAAGAGGTGACCATAATCGCCACGCCGCCGTTTTCCTTTTTGGGTACGGATACGGAGATGGTCGCTTTCAAACTACGGAAAGATTCCGTCAATTCAAAAGGGGTCTTTTTATCGATGATATATTCCGAACGGTGATGATGCCCATCCTGGCTGTTTTTCATTTTGTTGCGGCGTTTTTCGCTAGATAAATTGAAAAGTTTGGTCGTCAGTTTCATGCGTTGCCTCCTTTCCCGCCGTTGCTGGATTTTGCATTGTATCCGTCAATAGTGGGGATAACACCAAGCACGGGTACGTTGAACGTCTTAGACAAGACGTCGATATCGCGCAAGCGCTTATCCGACATATGCAAAGCAATGACAATGACTGCCGCCACGATAAGCCCCGCCACGCCGCCGATAATAGCAAAGGTAAGAAGGCTTGTACCCGCGTCGTCTTGGTTGGTTTGTCCAATTTCGTTGTTGAGCGTAGTCAAACGACAGTTGGTCCCTTCATAGTCGGAAGGTCTCGGCATATTTTCTTTTACAAAATCAGGCACGGAAATTTGGATTTGTTTGCTGATTAGAGACGCCAACGTTATCCCTTGTTGGTTATTGTTGGTGCCGTCTACGTTAATCGTTACGTAAATGAAACTTTCCGCAATATTACCTTCTGAGTTGAAAGAGAAGTTTACGGCGTTGGAGATAGTACTCAACCAATTCTTTTGCGCGTCCGTCAAACTATCAGGGGGAGTCATTTCTCCCGTGGAAGTATCTTCTACATATACTTTGTCTACCCCCGTCACCGTACCGTTCTCAATCATTCCGTCAAGTACCGTCGCCGAAAACATTTCACTTTCCAACAAGTTAACCATGTTCTTCATGACGTTACTGCTGTACGAACCGTACGTGGCATAGATACTTTCCGTCTCTACCTTGTCGCTATCTTTAGGATTGACGTAAAATTGCAACGTCGTCCCGAAAACTTTATAGTCCACCTTCGTGTAATAGCCGTAAAAACCACCAGCCAAAGCGCCCACCACCAAAGCAAGAATCAGATAGATAATTTTTGCAAGCAGAGCTTTTAAAATTTCTATGATGCTGATTTCTTTTTCGGCTTGAAATTCTTGTTTCATAACTGCTCCTTTGTTTAAATTTTCCGTCTTTTAATAAAGACGGTCTGACCGTTTCATCCATTATAACATCTTTTTTTGAAAATGTAAAGTGTTTTTTTTAATTCCTTTCTTCTTTTCTCTCTACCGCTTGCATATTTTACGCGTTTGTGTTATAATATGAGTCGAAAGGGAAAGAAAAGGAACTTTTTTATGCAAATTTTATTGGAAAATACCCATCCTTATCAACTTTTGCAAAGAGAGCGCCAAAACGGCGGACTTTCCCACGCCTATTTGTTGCTTTGTAGTGACGAAGAAATTTTGCGAGAGAGTTTGCGCTTTTTTGCCGGGGCTTTTTTTCCACAGGAAAACCGCATCCTTTCCCTCATCGAAAAAGAAAGTTTTTGCGACTGCCAATTTTTTCCAAAAGAAGGAAAAAAACTGTCGGTAGAGGATGCGACGACTATCTTGGAGGAATCCTCCGTTAAACCTTTGGAAGGGGAGAAAAAAGTTTTCGTCGTAGACGGGTTTCAAACCGCTTCTCCCGCCGTACAAAATAAACTGTTGAAAATTTTGGAAGAACCTCCTTTCGGCGTGCATTTTTTACTGGGCGCGACAACGGAATTTTCCTTGCTTCCCACCGTATTATCCAGGGTGAAAAAATTGGAAATGCCTGCTTTTTCGACGGCGCAATTACAAGGCTATTTAGGGCGTAATTATCCCTCTTTTGACGAAAAAGAACTTGCCTTTTTTGCCTCTGCCGCTTGCGGAAAACTTTCTTCCGCGCGGGCGCTGACGGGGAACAGTTTTTATAAGGAGACGCTGGACGACGCGTTAAAACTTACCTTTGCTTCCTTAGCGGAACTGCCCTCTCTTTGTAAAAAAATAGGGGAAAAAGGCAGAAAAGAAAGTCTTTTGTCTCTCTTAGAGATTTTATTCCGTGATGGGGCGTTTTTAGCAGCAAAAAAAGGGTTAGACGGATACCTGCTATCCCCTTTTTACAAAAAAGAGATAGAAAAAATCGCCAATATTTACCCTGTCGGGGTCTTGCTTTCCTTTCAAGCGAAAATCAGGGAAGCGCAAAAACAAATCAAATTCAACGCTAATTTTACTCAATGTCTGCAAATGCTGTTCGTTTGGCTGGTAGAAAAGAGAAAATTTTAAAAAGGATAATCTATGGTAAACGTAGTCGGTATTAAATTTAAAAACGGCGGAAAACTGTATTATTTCGCCCCCAAAGAAGGAGAGGTTTACGAGCGGAATATGCCCGTCGTCGTAGAGACCTCTAAGGGTTTAGAATACGCTTGGGTCGCTTATCCAAACAGAGAAGTAGGCGAAGACGAGATCGTATCCCCTTTAAAACCTATCGTGCGTATCGCCACGCAAAAGGATAAAGATTTTTATGCGGAATGTGAAAAGAAACGTCCCGCCGCTATGCAGACGTGTAAAGAAAAAATACTCAAACACGGATTAGAAATGAAACTTATCGATTGCGAATACGCCTTCGACGGCAGCAAAATCGTCTTTTTCTTTACCTCTAGCGATAGAGTGGATTTTAGAGAACTGGTCAAAGATCTCGCCTCTACTTTCCACACCCGTATCGAACTTAGGCAGGTAGGTAACAGAGACGAGACGAAATATCTCGGCGGCATCGCCCCTTGCGGAAGAGTGTGTTGTTGTGCAGGTAATATGCCGGAATTCAAAAAAGTCAGTATTAAAATGGCAAAGCAACAAGGACTTTCTTTAAATCCTGGGAAAATTTCCGGTCTTTGCGGAAAATTGATGTGTTGTCTCAGTTATGAAAGCGATTATTATGCCGACGCCTACAAAAAAATGCCGAAAATCGGTGCGGACGCCGATACGGCGGACGGCAGAGGTACCGTCGTCTCCGTCAATATGCTGAAAATGACGGTCAAAGTCAAGATTGACGACAACCACGGCGGTCTTATCTATAAAGACTTCCCGTTGGAGGAAATCAAATTTAAAAAAGGAAACGCGCCGATTGACGATAAAGACGATGAATAACAATAAAAAATCACCCATTCAAGGGTGATTTTTTTATAACGGATTTTTACGTTCTTTACCTTGTCCTCGCGGATATTTAGGCGGGGTTTTTGCAATTTTTTGGACGATGGCAAGTCTTCTTTCTCCGTAACCTAACGGCAACTCGTAACCGTAAACTTTATCGATATTGCCACCGAGAATTTTACAAGCGTTTTTCGCTTCCGTAATTTCTTCTTCTCCTCCTTTATAGGCAACGAATACCCCTCCTTTCTTGACGAAAGGTAAGCAATACTCGCAAAGGGTATTCATCCTCGCCACCGCCCGAGCGGTGACTGCGTCGAATTTTTCTCTAAACTTTTCTTGCCTTGCTGCGTCCTCTGCCCTGAGTGTATAAATATTCATATTAGAAAATCCTAATTTTTCCACAACCACTCGCAGAAAATCACATTTTTTGCCAACGCTTTCAAAGAGGGAAAAGGATAAATCTTCTCTTAATATTTTTAAAGGTATAGAGGGGAAACCTGCCCCCGAGCCTATCTCGGCAACAAGAGCCCCTTCTTTAAAAAAATCAGCCCCTACGCCGCTATCTAAAAAGTGTTTATATAAGATTTCTTGCGACTCTGTTATAGACGTAAGGTTATATTTTTGATTATATTCAAGCAAAAGCGCCTGATATAATTCAAACTTTTCCTTTTTTTCTCCCGTGATAAGAGAAAGGGTTTTTTCTAACTTTTCTTTCATCTCTTTACCTCTTTTTCTTATTATACCATATCTTTTTTTATTTTTCAACACCTTTCCACCTATTTGTGAAAACCTTTTACACAATGTTTATAACTTTTGTGTACAAATTATTATTTTGTTTATTTATAAATTTATTTTTTATTTTTATACAATATTAAAACTTCTTTATTATTTCTTTATTTCCACAATTTCACATTTTATTTTGATTTTTACACTTTTATTCCACATACTTTTACACAATATTTTTTCCTAATTTTTCCTTTATTTTAAAGGATTTTTTAACTTTATCCACATATACACACGACTTTATTAATAATACTACTTATTTTCTTTTATAATCATAATATTCTTCTTTTTTATCTAAAAAAGGAGGGGATAACTTTTTTTATTATTTATAATAAAAATGACGTCAAGTACTTGCCAAAAATATAAAAATATGGTAAAATAGAAAGGTAATGAAAAGAAGAGTGTTATACACTTTTTTGAGGAAGAAAAAGGAGACGTAAAATGAAATTTGTAAGTAACGGTATTTTGTTATCGGATGCAGCGGTTACCGTATCCAAAGCGTGTTCGGTAAGGACGACTTTACCGGTATTAGAATGTATAAAAATCAGCGCGGTCAACGATAGAGTTAAATTGACGGCGTACGATGGAGAAATCTCGATTGAACGTACTTTAAAAGCAGACGTTTTAGAAGAAGGGGAAATTTGTGTAAACGGGAAATTTTTCTCTGATTTTATCGGCAAAATTCAAGACGAAAATATCGTCATCGCCGGGGATGAAACGTCTATCAATATCCACTACGGTGAATGTATCTCCACTATGCAGACTTTGTCTGCTTCCGACTTTCCCGCTTTTGGAAACGTAGAAAGCGAAGATTATTTTGAAATCAAAGAAAAAGATTTTAAAGAATTGATAGCAAAGACGGTATTTTGTTGCGCTACCGACGATAGCAGACCTATATTGAAAGGTTGTTTGTTGGAAAGAGTTGGGGATAAATTACAAGCGACGGCTTTAGACGGATTCCGTATGGCGGTGACAGCAAGAGACATTCAAGGTGGTAATAACCAATTAAAAATCGTCTGCCCTGCAAGAGCCTTGACGGAAATCTCCCGTATGATGGAAGGTGGGGAGGAAAACGTCAAAATTTACGTCAATAAAAATACCCTTTCCGTCGGGGTAAAAGATACTCTTTTAAAGAGTAAACTTTACTTAGGTGAATTCGTTAGAAAAGAAAACATTTATCCCGTCGCTTTTGAAACGGTTGTTTCGGTAGAAAAAGCAGAAATTGTCGAAAGTATCGAAAGAGCGTCTATTTTAATTAGAGGGGATAAAAATAACCTCGTTTTATTTGAAATTTCTTCTAAAGGTATTGTGATACGCGCTAACAGCGATATCGGGAAAGTGGAAGAATTCGTTTCTTGTGAATTAGAAGGTAAAGAATTGAATATCGCGATGAACGGGAAATTTATTTTAGAAGCCCTCAAAGCGACGGATGGAGAAAAGGTAAAATTGTCCTTTAATTCCGCCGTATCTCCTTTCACAGTAGAAGCGGAAGAAAACGGCGAGAGCAGTTATTTGATTTTGCCCGTCCGTACCAATCAATAAAAGAGAAAAAAGCAAGTGAAAAGTAAGCGAAAAAACGGGATTTACTTGTAAAGTAAGTAAAAACGCGGCAAAATTGCTTGACGAAAGAACGCGCTTGCGGTATAATATGGTAAGATTTTCGGCATTATGGAGACGTCTTGCCGAAAAAAACCAAAAATGAAAGCAATTAAATTAGGAGAAATACAATGAAAAGAACGTTCCAACCCAAAAAAAGACAAAAAAGTAAAGTACACGGTTTCCGTAAAAGAATGGCTACCACTGCCGGTAGAAAGGTTTTGAAGAGAAGAAGAGATAAAGGCAGAAAGAGATTGAGCCACTAATGAGAAAAACCGCCTATAATAGGCGGTTTTCGTGACATTATAAGAAAAAAAAGGAAAGGGAAAATGACCTACTTTAGATTGAAAAAAGAAAAGGATTTTCAACGGGTTTTCCATAAAGGAAAAAGGTTGTTTTCGCCCTCTCTTACGATGATTTATTTTCCGTCAAACGCCTTGAAGATGGGGATTTCTATCGGGAAAAAACACGGGAAAAGCGTGCAAAGAAATCGCATCAAGCGTTTGATTAGAGAAGCGTTCCGTTTGAACGCCCCGATGATAAAAGGAAATTATTTTATCGTTTTAATACCAAAAATAGCGGAAGAGTATGCGTTTGATACCTTTCATAAACACGTAAAATGGATGATAGAAAAAGGGTCGCTTTGACGATATCGTTGACAGATCTACTATATCAAAATAAAAGATACTTACGAAAAAAGGTTTTTAAACCTTTTATTAAGTGTTTTTGTATGCGCTTAATTATCTTTTATCAAAGACACCTTTCTAGACATACGTGTTTGTACAAGCCTACCTGTTCTCAATATACGCTGGAGTGTATCAACAACCACGGAGTTTTGATAGGGATATTGCTGGGGGCGTGGCGGATACTCAGGTGCAATCCGTTTTCCAAAGGCGGGTATGATCCCGCGCCGTTAAATCCGTTTATCAAAAAATGGCTGATTTGACGAAAAATAAAATAAATTTGGATGAGTAACTATGGGAATTTTATCTCTTTTAAATGACGTATCGATAGCACATTACGGCAGGACGTACGACATTTCGCTCAATTTCATAGGGGAAATTATTAAGTGGTTAATTAACGGTATCGGCGTCGTTGGTATCGGTATTATCGTTTTCTCTATTATTTTGAAATTGATCGTTATGCCGTTTGACGTCTTCCAGCGTATCAGCATGCGTAAACAAAACATTAAAATGAAGGCGAATCAGGAAAAACTGAAAAAATTGCAACAGCAATACGCCAACGATAAACAAAAATATAACGAGAAGATGATGGAGTTTTACAAAGCAAACGGTATCTCTATGATGTCTTCTTGTTTGCCTATGATTTTGTCGATGGTCATCTTCTTCGTGGCAATCGGCGCGTTTACCAGTTATTCGCAATACGCCAACATCAACAACTATAATACGATGGTCACGGCGTACAACCAAACGATTGAAAGTTATACGGCGGATATCAACGTAGACAATATGACTTACTCCTATGAAGAAGAAATCCCCGGTCAAGAATCAGGAGAGGTAGAATACGTCTGGAGAGACGATTGTACTTTTGACGTGGCGGAGTATCTCACGTTCAAAGATATACAAGGGGAAAAATATATCTACGTACGCGTGCCTTTCAATAGAGAGGACCCTGCCTTAGCGGAAACGGAAAAAGAAGCGCAAGTCAAGTATGCCAAAAAGGCGCTGGCAGGGAAGGTTTTAAAAGACGGTAGCACCGTAAAATACTACTATATGGTCGATACGGCGACTATGCTGGCTGATGCCGAGTTGATAGATGGGGACGAGTTTAAGGCTTTAAAAGAAAAGAATCCTAGTAAAGACGACGACTTTATCTGCGCGGAATATATTAGAATACAAGCGCGCGAAGCGGTAGAAAACAAATACCACGGAAAAGTTAAGGATGATATGGGCTTCTTGTGGATTAAAAACATCTGGCAAACGGACGCAGCGTACAAGCACCCCGTCCTCTCCTTTACTGACTTTAAAGGAGGTATGGGCAATGAGGAATTCGACGTAGACCTTATCGACGATACGGCGGATTTAGTGGAAATCAACAAGTATTCGCAGGCGTATTCCTCTTCGGCATACAACGAAATCACGAAGAACTTAAGTGAAGAAAAGGACGAGCCTAACGGATTCTTTATCCTCATCGTGCTTTCTATCGGTACTATTTTGTTGCAACAATTTATCACGATGAAATCGCAAAAGGCGCAAAGCCAGTTCTCTACCGTAGACGGGCAAGGAAAATCCCAACAAAAGATTATGTTGGTCGTGATGACGGGTATGTTCGCCATCTTCTCGTTTATGTATTCTTCGGCGTTCTCTATCTATATGATAACCAGCAACATCTTCTCGTTAGGGTCTATGTTGCTCATCAATAAAATCGTGGACGTCGTCTTAGAAAAGAAAGAGGCGAAAAAACTGCAAGAAAAGTATTCGATGCCCAGTTATCGCCGTGAAAAGACGGAAAAAAACAAGAAAAAATAATCAAACTTTCCCTATGAAATAGGGAAAAAGGAGTAAAAATGGAATATACGGAATTTTCCGGTAAGACGGTGGAAGAAGCCGTCAAGAAGGGGCTGGAAGAGTTAGGCCTGACGGAAGAAACTGCCGAAATCCGCGTCCTCGACGAAGGAAAAAAAGGGTTGTTCGGCAAAAAGGCGCGCGTGGAGATTGCGCAAAAAGAAGTAGCGGAATTAGTAGAAAAATCTTTTCAAGAAGGAGCAACTGACGGAGAAAGAGCGGTAGCGTTTTTAGACGGGTTGTTCAAGATGCTCGGCTTTGCCGCTTGTAGCGAACTGGTCAGCGAAAAGGAAAAAATCGTCATCAACGTAACGGCTGCCAATTCTAACGCCGTTATCGGGAAAAGAGGGGCGACTTTGGACGCTTTGCAGACGCTTGCAGGCGCTGTGGCGAACACGGGCAGAGAAGACTATAAGAGAGTGGTAGTCGATTGCGAAAACTATCGCGACAACCGCGAAGAAACGCTGAAAAAATTGGCTGAAAACTTGGCGCAAAAGGCGATCCGCCTCGGTAGACGTATTAAGTTGGAAGAGATGAATCCTTATGAAAGACGGATTATGCACTCGGCGTTGTCTTCTTACGAAGGGGTGAAGACAGCCAGCGAAGGGAAAGAGCCTTACCGTTACGTCGTGATTATCCCCGACAACGAAGAAGACCCTACCCTGCCTGCACTCCCTGCAAGAAACGAGCGTCGTGACAACCGTCGCGGCGGGGACAGAAGAGACCGTGGACGTCGTGACGGCGTCGCAAGGGTCAGCAACCAAAAACGCAGCGGCGGCAGAGACAGAAGAGACAACCGCGGATCTTCTTCCGGTGGCGGTACGACGATGAAAGCGTCCTTTGATTTCTTCGGGACGTTCCTCGGTAACAGCGGAAACAAAGACGGCGAATAAAAACAATAGGCGGCGCGATAAAGCGGCGCCTATTTTAGTGCAAAACGCATAACGAAACGTAGAGCAATAAAGCTTTGCTCTCTTAGAAATTTATAAGACAATATAAAAGACCAACGAAAAATTTCGTTAGTCTTTTTCTTTTGTTTTTCAAAACACACAACATTCATTTTAAAATGATGTGACCTATGTTTTAATTGTGTTTACTACGATAAATTAAAGATAGCAAATATAGGTGATTTAGTCATTAGAAGAAATCTCTTGTGTGGTGTAAGCCTGAATTGTTGTAAAAGAAGCAGAGTTTATATTTTTTATAAGCGTTGCTTCAATTAAAATAGGAAACTCGGGATTCTTAGCTGGAGAATTAAAATTCATTGTATTATCAAAACTATGTACAGTATTTCCGTTTTTATCCAATAAGACCCCCTTTATTTCCATTTTGGTTACGATATAATCAGAAGTAAAATTAAAAAATACGGCTTGTTTCCCTTGATCTATTACATTGCCAATTTCTAGATGTGTATATCTTATACTGTTTTGGGGAATCGTATTCGCTTCTTCTTCATTAGTGTTAAAACAAGAGGAACAAGAACACAATACGAAGAAACTAAGTATTAAGATAACTATTTTTGTTAAGATTTTTTCATGTTTGCACCTTTTGACTATGGTTACTTATTAATATAATTTACTTTAGCATTATCTATCCAAAGTTCCTTTATTATAACTTTTTACAAGCAGTTCGTCAAGTGTATTGCGAAGATAAAATAAAAAACGCAGTGCAACAACACTGCGTTTTTACTTAAACGAAAGAAATTTTTATAAAAGAGGAGCAAAGCCCTGTTTGCGCATTTTGGCGATAAAGGCGTACACGGGGGTGCCCAATCCGTATATCCAAAGGGTTTGCGTCAGCAAAAGGGAGCCGAAATAGGTAAAGTATACGGAAACGGACGCCGAACCGCCTATCGTCGATAAAAACATAAAGATAAAGGGCAGCAATACCGCGTTGAAAAGTACGGGAAAAAGGGCGCCGAGTAAAAATTTCGGCAAGACTTTTTTGAGAAGTTTCCCTATGCCGAAGGTGCACAGCGCGGCAAGCAAGGTAATCGCCGAGCCTAAGAAGATATCGGCGACCCCGCCGCCGAATAAATTGGCGATCATACATCCCACGAACAGGGCGGGGACAGCCTCCCCGAAAAAGAGGGGCAAAATACAAAGCGCCTCTGCCGGACGGATTTGCAAAGGACCGTAGGCAAAGGGCATAAACACGTACGTAAGCACCACGTACAGCGCGGCAATCACGCCCGCGCGACAAAGTTTTTTAGCGGAAAAAATACCGTTCATTGGTACACCTCGGTTTTTTTATACGGAAGTGTTTACCGAAAACCTTCCTGTAAGATAAGGATAGCACTTTTCACACGGGTTGTCAACCGTTTTTTAGGGCGTTTTAGCGCGCGCCGCGCTTTCGCACGGGGGCGTATTTTTCCCAAAGCACGCAGGAAAGGGAAGACGAGATGATTTCCGCCATCGAGTAGACCAAATTGAGTCGGGTGGAATTGAGCAGATTGTAATTGCTAATTGATTTTTCCGCCACGACGCCCAGTAAGGAGATATCGCCGACGGTGCCCAATTTTTTACCTGCGCCGCTACCCGGGCTAAGCGGTCTGTCGTGGCACTTAATAAGCCCGATGTCCCCGTTTTCGCCCACGGCGGCGTCGATGGCGATGACGAGGCGGCGTTTGTGCGTTTCCTTTAAAAACTGCCTTGCGTATTTGATTTCCTTAGCGGTGACGGGGGAGGCGAGAGTGCCGTATAAAAAGACCCCCAGCCCTTGCGTTTTATAAGCGAGCATAGAGCCTACGATAGGCCCCAGACTGTCCCCGATGGCTAAATCGCTCCCTACGCAAACGACGATAGGGGGCAAGGACGTGTCGTAACCGTCCTTTTTTAAAAGCGTAGGGGAGGCAAGCAGTTTGTCGATAGCCATCGTCAGCCCGTCCGTCGCGTGTTTATTATAAATATTGAAAGAAAAATCCACGGTAAAACCTCCAAAGGGGATAGTTGATTTTGGACGGATTGCCTTCAATCTATACGGTAAAAAAGCAGAAAGCAAGATAAAAACCTTGAAAAAAAAGTTTGGCTGTGTTATAATGAGAAAAATCCTTTTTGCAAGGTATAAAAAAGCAAAAAAACAGGCAAAAACAAAAGACGAGGGTAAGAGGTGGCACAACTTTGCATTGCACAATTTAAAGGAGCGTTTGTCGCAGACATCGTCTTTTTCATCTTGCTCTTTCTCTTTGCTTTTTTGAATGCGAGAAAAGGGTTTATCGGTTGTTTCTTTTCTTTTGTGTCGACGATTGTCGCCGTGCTCGTCGCGCTGTTTTGCGCGGGCGGCTTCCAGTCGCTGACGGGCGGTTTGTTTGGGCTGCAAGGATTGATAGGGACAGGGCTCGGCAATGCTTTTTCCGGGGTACCGGGGCTGAACATCGATATCGGTGCGGCAGGCGCTACGGACAATTTAACGCAGGCGTCTCTACCACAATTTTTAAAAGATAAAGTATTGGAAATTATGGGCAGCGCCGATTTGCCTGCCGGTACGACGCTAGCCATGCAGGTCGGGGATGTGTTGGCGCAGTTTATCGTCTCGATGATATGTGCGGTAGTGCTCTTCTTTTTAGTCAAACTGCTCATGAAACTACTGAAAAAAGTGCTGACGCACGTCGCGGAATCTATGACCGCTATCCGTAAAGTAAACAGACTGCTCGGGATGCTGGTTGGCGTACTAAAAGCCATGGCAATCACCTGCTTGGTGCTGGCAATATTGTCTTTGTTTGCCAGCGAAGGGATGACCAACTTCTTCAACGACACCATACTCCTGTCCGGACTGTACAACAACAACCCGATACACGCCGTATTCGGTTTATTCATCTCTTAAAAAACAGGAAAATCGTCTATTTTTGAATCGTTAAAAACCACTCAAAAGCGCAATTTTTGCGTAAAAGAGTGGTTTTTTATGTAGATATAGAAAAATAAAATAGTAAAAAAGTCGCGCCAAGGAAATTTTTACGAAAAGTTGTCCACATTTTTGTGGATAACCCCCTAAAAATTATACAAAAAGTATAAATATATGAAAATATGCAGACGGTTAAAAAAGGAAAAAAAAGGGTGTTTGTGGACAAAAGCAGTCTTTCCACAACAAAAATTAAAAAATTGTGGATAAAAAATTGTACTTTTGCACAAATTGTGCTAAAAAATAGAAAAAATACCTAAAAATTGGGCAAAAAGAAGAAAAATTGTGGATAAAATTTCCACATTGTACACAAAATTAACAAAGAAAATGCAAATAGGCATGTGGAAAATCGAGGTTGATTTGTCGAAAATTATAAAAAATTATCGAAAAAAAGGGAATTTTTTATAAGTTATCCCCAAACAATTGTTTGTTTTTTGAGTTTTCCACACTTTTTTATTAAGAATAAATGTATGAAGTGGGAAATTGGGATGAAAAATATGCGTAATTAGGGGGAAAAACGAGGGTGAAAAACGCCGTTTTTACACAAAAGCGTACGTGTTGTGGATAACTTATACGTATTTTAGGACGCGCGCACGTGTGAGGGATAGATGAACCTTTTGTAAAGTTTTTGAAAAACCTTTTCAAAGGGCTTGAAAACATAGGAATTTTATGGTAAAATAGTAAAGTAAAAATGGCCGATTCCGTCTAAAAGCAAAGGCGTGCGGTTATAAATAATAAGAAATAATTTTCCGTAAGGAAAAGGAGAAGGTAAATTGACGAAAAAATCAAAAATTATCACTTGGGTGATAATCGGTATCATTGCCGCTGCCTTGATTGCGATTTTAATGAGCGACATTTTTGCAGCGGAAGAATTAAGTTATCCCGCTTTTTATGAGAAACTGACAAAGGGCGAGTTTAAAGAGTTTTATATCGACGCCTATAATTGGACGGGGATTACGGCTTCTGGCGAGACGTTTGAGACTGTCGCCCCCAGCGTGTACGACTACGTTTCTTTCGACGCGTTCTTGGAAGTGTTGACGGCGGATTTGCAGGCGAACGGTATCATCAATCCTACTACGTCCGAGGCGATATTGCCTAAGATTGAGTTTACCGACCCTAATGCAGGGAGCATTTGGTCGAGTCTCTTCCCCATCTTTGGCGTAATCGTTGTGGCGCTTATTTTCTGGTTTATTATGCGTTCGGCGGCAGGTGGCGGTGCGAAAGCGATGAACATCGGCAAGACCAAGGCGCATATGCAAAACAAACCTAACGTGCGCTTTGCGGACGTTGCTGGCGCGGAAGAAGAAAAGGAAGAACTTCAAGAGGTCGTCGAATTTTTGAAAGCGCCTAGAAAGTTTTCTGATTTGGGGGCGAAAATCCCTTCGGGCGTTTTGCTGGTAGGCCCTCCGGGCACAGGTAAAACGTTGTTCGCAAAAGCGGTAGCAGGGGAAGCGGGCGTACCCTTCTTCTCCGTGTCGGGGTCCGACTTCGTAGAGATGTACGTCGGCGTCGGCGCCTCCCGTGTGCGCGACCTTTTCGACCTTGCTAAGAAAAATCAGCCCTGCATTATCTTTATCGACGAAATCGACGCCGTTGGGCGTAGACGTGGTACGGGGCTTGGCGGTGGTCACGACGAAAGAGAGCAGACGCTCAACCAGATCCTCGTGCAAATGGACGGCTTTGAGACGGGCGAAGGGATTATCGTGATGGCGGCAACCAACCGTGCGGATATCCTCGACCCTGCTTTGCTTAGACCCGGACGTTTTGACAGACAAATTAACGTCAACCTGCCCGACGTCAAAGGCAGAGAACAAATCCTCAAAGTGCACGCGAGAAACAAACCTATGGCGCCCGACGTCAATTTCCGTACCGTGGCGCGCATTACCGCAGGGTTTTCGGGTGCGGAACTTGCCAACCTTTTGAACGAAGCGGCTATCCTTGCCGTGAGAAAGGGCAAGAAACTGATCGGCAATTTAGAGTTGTACGACGGTATCAACAAAGTCTTGATGGGACCTCAAAAGAAGAGCCGCGTCGTCACCGAATCGGATAAGCGTTGTACCGCTTACCACGAAGCAGGTCACGCGGTATTGGCTTGCCTTTGCGAGCATTGCGACCCTGTGCACGAAGTCTCTATTATTCCTCGAGGCCGTGCGGCTGGGTACACGATGACGAGACCCGATTCCGACGACAACGACGTATCGTACAACAAACTTATCGACAATATTTGTATGTCGCTGGGCGGTAGAGTTGCAGAAGAACTCGTCATCCACGACGTTACGACGGGCGCGAGCGCCGATTTGCAACACGTCTCCGACATTGCGCGCCGTATGGTTACGCAATGGGGTATGAGCGATAAGTTGGGGCTTGTGGCGTATGACAGCGACCAACCTCCCTTTATGGGTATGGAATACGGTGGGCACAACCACGCGTCCTATTCGCAAGAGACGGCGGCGACTATCGACAACGAAATCCGTCGCTTGATTGCTTCCGCGCACGAACGCGCTACCAAACTGTTGAAAGAAAATCGTAAGATTATGGACAATATGGCGCGCGTGCTTGTCGAAAGGGAGACTATTTATACCGAAGAAGTACGGCTTTTGATGGAAGGGAAGGACTATAAAGAAGTCATCGACTTTATGGACAGCCACGACGAAAGCCAACGCAAGAACCCTTTCGTAAAGATGCAAGCAGGAGAGCAGACTGAGGAAGCCGACGCGGCGGAAGAAACGCCTAAGGCAACGGCGGAAGAGTCGCCTGTAGAAAAAGAAGAAGAATAAAAAGATATGAGGCGGAGCAGGGCATGCTCTGCCTCGTATGCGTAAAAAGCCACCCCCAAGTACGGCTTGAAAAGGATAGGATATGGCAAAAAAACAAACGAAAAGAAGAAAACTCGTCAATACCGAATACGAGGAAAGAGAAATTCTCGTCCATAAAGTTACGCACAAGCAAGTGTCGGTTGCGGAGAAAGATATCAAGGCGCGCGCGGCGTATATTTTGTTGGACGGCGCCCCTGTCTTTGCCGTCAATTTTATGCAGGACGGCGGATATAAACTGCTGGCTAACGAGTTGGATTTTTTGGCGGTAAAAAGTACGGGCGCGACGCACGTCAAAGCCCGCGTATATGAGTTCAGCGAAAAGCGCGCGGATATTTTCCGTATCACGGAAAAATTAAAGACGGAAAATTTGGGCGCGATGGATAAGGCGTATTTAATGAAGACGCTCATTGACGACTATTCTCTCACGCAAGACGACGTAGCGGCGTTTATCGGCGCGTCGAGACCCGCCGTTGCCAATACGTTGCGGTTGCTTACCCTCGTCCCCGAGGTAGTAGGGATGGTGGAAAGCGGTGCGTTGTCGGCAGGGCACGCGCGGGCGTTGGTCAAAGTCCCTAAGGAAAAGCAGTATGCTTTTGCCAGCGAAAGCGTCCACAGGAATTATTCCGTACGAGAGATGGAAAGGGCGGTCAAGGCGTATTTGACACCGCCCGAGGTGTTGGCAGCAGAAAAGGAAAGTTTAAAAGCGGCTAAAAACGAGGAATTGCGCGCCTTTATTGAAAGGATGCGCGGGGTACTCAGGACCAAAGTTTCGTTGATTGGCAACGACAAAAAAGGACGTATTTATATCGACTATTATTCTCCCGAGGATTTGTATCGTATAGAAGAGTTTATCGATATCGTAGAAAAGTTTGGAGAGGAGTAAAGGGGACGGCAAACTATGAAAAAGAGAGTGCTGATTATCGGCGGTGGCACAATTGCCGTGCATTACGCCGAGGGCTTGAAAAAATCGCCTTTGTTACAGCCGATTGCGCTGTGCGACATCCATGAGGACTGTCCTGCCAGGTCGGTTTTTCCCGATTTAACTTTTTTTAAGGATTATAAAGAGGGGATAGAGCAGGGGCAATTTGACGCGGCTGTCTTGGCTTTGCCGCCGAAAATGCACGTGGACGTGGCGACCTATTGTATGCAAAAGGGACTGGACGTGTACGTGGAAAAGCCGTTGGCAGACACCAAAGAATCGGTGCAGCGCGCATACGACGTTGCAAGGGGCTTGGGGCGACAATTGACGACGATGTTCCATTGGCAATACGCCGACGAAGTCCTTTTCTTAAAAGAATATTTAAAAGAAAAAAAGGTGGAAAGCGTTTCCGTCTATATTCGGGACGACTATGCTTGTTCTCCCCGAGGCGTTATCCGTGCCGATAGACGCGGGCTTGGCGGCGCATGGTTGGATAGTGGGATCAACGCGCTGTCTTACGTAAACGAAATACTCCCTTTAGACGGGGCAAAACTACTTGGGAAAGAAGAATATGCGACGGACGGACAAGACCTGTATTTTACACGAAGAAAGTTTGCCGTAAACGGCGCAAATTTGGAGATTGTGGTAGACTGGTCCACCCCCTCTCGTCAAAAACAATCGACGATTGTGGCAGACGGGGAAGAGATTTTCGTCGATCACACCTTGCAACAGGTCAAAGTGGGCGAAAAATTGATTTTTGAAAAAAAGGTGGCGGATAGGCTGACCACACATTATTTTAACGCGTTTGTTTCGCCGGACCTGACGGAGAAAGGGGACGAAAAAACGAGCGAGTTGTTGCACGAGATATTGTTTTGCAATCAATAGGAGAGGGATATGGGTAACAGACCGGTATTAAAGCGCATCATCGAAATAGTGGTTTCGCTGGCGGCGATTGCGGTTTTGCTCGTCATCTTTTGGGATTTTTGGCAAGAGATTGTCGGCATTGTCTTAGGGTACGTGGTGGCGCGCATCGGCGTCAACATCCTGTTCACCGTCCAACTTTTACATGAGGACGGTAACAAGATTTGTACCAAAGATTTCAATTACGACGAAAAGACGTATAAGCGAAATTGTAAAATTGGCGAAGAGGAGATTTCCCTTTGGTTTGAAAGTATGACCGAGCCCACGAGAGAGGCGGAGTACGTGATACAAGACGACCCGAAGAAGGATTTTCGCGTCGACACGTTTATCCAGTCTAATTTCACCTGCTTAATTGACGCCCATCAAGCGAGTTACGTAGAAAATAAAAATATGATTCGCTTGGATGATTGCGAGCAAGACGCCGAGGGTAGGTACGTTTTGACGACGAGTAGAACGGTCTTTTACAACGATCTTTTGACCAACCGAATGATGGATTATAAGTTCCACGGCGACTTGACGTTGCGTGCCTTGTACGAGCCGGGGAAATATTTGACCCCTCTCAAAGAAAGCAGACTCTCCAATCATATCGGTATCAACGTGATTATCTTTTGCGGGGACAAGATGTTGCTTCCTTGCCGCGGCGGGGCGGCTACGCAGACGAAAAAAGGCGTCACGTCGGGTATTGCCATCGGGCTTAACGAGGCAGACGTTGCCAAAGTGCTTTGCGGCGAGGGTGATCATCACCCCAAGATAGAAGGGCACGGTGCCTTTGAGAAGGTAATTTTTGAAAAACTTAAGGGCTTTACGACGTTTACGGACGCCGAGATTGAGGCTTGTCAAAAAGACGGCAGTATCAAGTTTTACAGTTTGGGATTTTGTCGGCTCATCTACAACGGCGGCAAACCGCAGTTCTATTATGCGCTTTGCGTAGACGAAAGTTTGCGCGGCAAGTTTGTTTTGCAAAAGAAGGAGTGGAAAAAACAAAAAGCCGTTGACGCGATCTGTTTTTACGTCTTTGCGGATGGTATTGCGTTGACGAAAAAGCGGGATGGACATATCCTTTTGCAGGGCGCTAACGGCGGCAAGGACATGGTCAAAAAAGCAGAACCCTCTTTCTTTGTCAACTTGTGGTATATACAGCAGCAACCTAAAAAGCAAGGAATCCCTAAGTGGATATACGAAGATTGATTTTTAAAAAGCAAACTAAAAAACGGCAACAAAAGTTGCCGTTTTTGTTATTTCGTATCGTCGTTAGTTTCCTCCGAGGGGACGTTTTGTTCCGTCGGTTGCATCGGTTCGTCGTTCGTTGTAGATTTGGTGTTTTGCTTGCAAAGGAGCATCAGCCCGAAGAAGAGGAAAGCGCCGATCAGCAGGAAGGACGCGATCGTCCAGCCAAAAATCATCCCGCACGGAAAAAGTGCGGCGACGAATAAAGCGGAAATAATGGTGCAAGTAATCTGTAAGTATTTCACGAGAACCTCTCTTATATTATATATTGACGCGCACGCGCGTATACGATTAATTTTATTATAGCGGCAAGGCAAACGTTTGTCAACTGAAAAGCAAACCGAGGCGCAAAAAGGGAGAAAAACCGGTCGAAAACCCTTTAAAATACAGAAAAAAAGAAAAGAAAAAAAGATAAAAAAAGTTTAAAAAAGGGCAAAAATTTAGTTGACAATAATTTTTGTGTGTGGTATTATGTATAGGCTGTCGCCTTGAGAGAGACGGTAGCACCGGTCTTAAGACTGGTAAAAAGCAGATTAAAAATGGA
>JAFTQO010000008.1 GCA_017462735.1 Clostridia bacterium | reverse complement strand
GTTTCCCCTCTGCCACGTCTCTCCTTATTACTCTTCCACCGTTACGCCCATGCTGCGTGCGGTACCTGCAACCATGCTCATTGCGCTTTCGAGCGTCGTGCAGTTAAGGTCAGGCAATTTCGTCTTAGCGATTTCTTCTACCTGCGCCTTGGTCAATTTACCTACCTTTACGCTGTTGGGTTTCGCACTAGCCGTTTCGATACCGAGTGCTTTCTTAATCAAAACGGGTACGGGAGGGGTCTTCAAGATAAACGTGAAGGAACGGTCTTGATAGATCGTTACTACCACGGGGATAATGAGACCGGGTTTGTCTTGCGTCTTTGCGTTGAATTCCTTGGTGAAGCCGGGTAAGTTAATACCGAAGGGGCCCAACGTAGAACCTACGGGAGGGGCCGGAGTCGCTTTACCGGCGGGAAGTTGCAATTTGACGACTGCTGTAATCTTCTTAGCCATACTATATTTCTCCTATTGTGGTTTTGGCAAGACGCCCTGAAAAGTATTTGACGTCTCTCCCACATTTTTACCTTAATTTATTGACGCGCCTATACGCGCGTCTGCGCAAAATTAGTCTTCGCTAGGCGGAGGCAGAGGTGCGTCTACCTTTTTGATTTGCGCGTAGCCTACCTCTACGTCCGTATCTCTGCCGAACATATTGGTCGCAATCTTTGCCTTTTGGGCAGAATCGTTCATTTCTTTGATCGTACCCAAGAAACCCGTCAAAGGACCGTCTTCGATAGAGACCGTGTCTCCTACCGTGAAATCGACGTCCACTACCGCCGTTTCTTCCAGACGCATCTTCTTGATTTCGTCTGGGCGGAGGGGCTTGGGTCTGCCTTGAGGGCCGCAGAAACCGGTCACGCCACGCGTGCTAGTTACGTAATACCAAATTTGGTTGGTATAAATCATCTTGATGAAGACGTAGCAGGGAAGCAATTTTCTTTCCACTACTTTACGCTTACCGTTCTTTTCTTCGATGACTTGTTCCATAGGGATTTTCAAGTCGACGATGTAGTCGCCCAAGTTGTTGTTTTCAATCAACTTTTCCAGGCTGTCTTTTACCATCGCCTCATACCCGGAATAGGTATGCAAAATATACCATTGGGGTTTTTCCATATCCATCTTTCAGTCCCCCTTAAGCACCAGTAAGCAACTTCAACAAGGCGGTAAGACCTGCGTCGACCCCCGTCACTACTACCAAGAAGGCGAGGACGATTACGAGCACGACACCCGTCGTCTTTAATACCGTGCCGAACTTAGGCCACGTTACCCTCTTTAATTCGGAAAACGTTTCCTTGATTTTCGCGCCGACACGACGAAACCAATTGGGTTTTTTGTTTTTCATTCTGCTTGCGTTTGCCATCAGTTACCTCGTTTTCTTGCGCGAAAAAACCTCCGCGCAAGCGGTTAGCATTATTTAGATTCTTTGTGTTCCGTGTGCTTCTTGCAGAAAGGGCAGTATTTGTTCATAACCAATCTGTCAGGATCGTTCTTTTTGTTCTTCATACTGTCGTAGTTTCTGTGCTTGCATTCGGTGCATTCAAACGTGATTTTGGCTCTTGCCGTTTTGGTTGCCATATCAAAAACTCCATACAAAAAAATTACACCCCGTCAGGTGCGTAAAACAAGTTTATCATACTTCCCGACGGGTTGTCAATCTTTTTTGAAACCTTTTTTAAACTTTTTTGTACTTTTTAAAAATTTTATTTTTTATAAAAATACCCGCAAAAATCCCCTTATAATGCGTACTCTTTCGCTAATTTTTCAAAGAGAGGCAACGCTTTTTCGATCCTTTCCGTCCCTACGCAATAGGCAATACGCACAAACCCCTCACACCCGAAATCGTCTCCGGGGACGAACAACAACTCGTATTTTTTTGCCCGTTCACAAAAGGCGTAGGCGTCCTTTTCAGGGGACTTCACAAACAGATAGAACGCCCCGTCCGGATATACGCAGGAAAAGCCCGCTTTCGTCAAGCCGTTATACAGCAGATCTCGGTTCTTTTTGTAGATGCTTAAATCGGCGGTCAAGCCGTCGCACTCTGCCGCGACCCGTTGAAAAAGCGCCGGCGCGCAAACGTAACCAAGGGTGCGCCCCGCCCCGCAAACTGCCGCGTAGACGTCGCCGTGCCCCTCCATCTTAGGGCTGACGGCAATATAGCCGATACGCTCGCCCGGCAAGGACAAGGACTTACTGTACGAGTAGCACACCAAAGTATCGTCGTAATAGTTGGGCGCAAAGGGTACCACCGTCTTTTTATCGTAGATAAGTTCCCTGTACGGCTCGTCGCAAATCAAATAAATTCGGGTGCCGAATTCCTCTGCTTTTTTGCGTAAAATTTTGGCAAGCGCGCACAGCGTTTCTTCGTCGTACACCACCCCCGACGGGTTGTTGGGAGAGTTGACGATAATCGCCTTCGTCTTAGGCGTAATCGACCCCGCCAAAGCCACCATGTCAGGCAATAACGTCGACGGACAGGAGGGCACGACCACCGCTTCCGCCCCCACCCCTTGCACGAACACTTTGTATTCTGCAAAGAAAGGCGCAATCAAGACGACCTCGTCGCCGTCGTTGCAAAGCGCGCGCAAAGAAATGGTCAAACTTGCCGCCGCGCCGCAGGTCATATACAAATCGTCGCCGTAAATTTCCGCACCGAAACGGGCACGGAGGTTTGCCGCGATTTTGTCACGCACCCCCTTGTCCCCTTGCGCCGAAGTATAGCCGTGCAACGCCACGGACGGGGTCTCGTTGACGATACGAAGTATCGCTTCGTTGACCTCCTTGGGCGCAGGCACGGAGGGGTTGCCGATGGAAAAATCAAAGACGTTTTCTCCGCCGATTTCTCCGCTGCGTTTTTTCGCATACTCAAATATTTCTCTAATCACCGAGCGCTTTTTGCCCAGCGCCGTCATTTTCGCGTTAATCATGCTTTTCTCCTTGTTTCATATTCTTTTCCGCCGCCGCCAGCAACAGTTTAATACGGTTTAACTGATTGACTTCGCTGGCACCGGGGTCGTAGTCCACCGCCGCAATATTTGCCTGCGGATAGACGTTTTTGAGCGCCTTTATTACCCCTTTCCCCACTACGTGATTGGGCAGACAAGCAAAGGGCTGGACGCACACGATATTGGGGGCGCCTTCGTGGATAAGTTCCACCATTTCCCCCGTCAAGAACCAGCCTTCGCCGTACTGATTACCGACGGAGAGGAAGGGTTTTGCGAACTCCGCCACCTTTTCGATAGCCACGGGCGGCGAGAAACGTTTGCTCTTTTTCAGCGCCTTTAAGGCGGGCTTGCGTATTTGACGGATTGCCCATACCCCTAACTTTGCCAGCACCTTTTGCGAGTACGGTTTTCCTAAGAACTCGTGCTTATAGTTCATATTGTATACGCAATAGTTCAAGAAATCCATCAAATCGGGGACGACTGCCTCCGCGCCCTCTCTTTCCAACAAATCAACGAGGTGGTTGTTGGCAAGGGGCATATATTTGACTAAGATTTCGCCGACGACGCCCACGCGCGGTTTTTTCAAACCTTCGTCGATAGGCAATCTATCGAAGGCGTCGACGATTTTTTTGCATTGTTTTTTGAACTTATAAGGACTATGCCTTTGCGTCAGCGAGTGGACGCATTCCTCTTTGAGCGCCGCATACAAATCGTTTGCCGAGCCCTTGATGAGTTCATACGGGCGCACTTTATAGAGACAGCGCATAAACAAATCGCCGTAGACGATTGCTCGTCCCGCTTTCAAAATAAGGGACAAAGGCAGTTTGAACCCCTCGTTCTTTTCCATCCCGTTGGCGTTCAACGAGATGACGGGGATATGCGAAAGCCCGACGCTGTCCAACGCGCGGCGGATGAAAGCAACATAGTTGCTTGCACGGCAACAGCCGCCCGTCTGCGACATAATAATCGCGAGTTTGTCCGTATCGTATCTGCCGCTAGTCACCGCTTCCATAATCTGCCCCACGGCGGTAATAGAGGGATAGCAGGCGTCGTTATTGACGAATTTCAACCCCGTATCGATAGCGTTTTTATCGTCGTTGGGAAGGACGACGACGTTGTAACCGTAACGCTTGAAAACGGGTTCTACGAAATCGAAATGGATAGGACTCATTTGCGGGGCGATAATCGTATACCCCTCGTCTTTCATCCTCTTCGTAAATTCCGCTCGGCGGTAAGGCTTCATTTCCTTGACCGTCTGCACCTGCGCTTCCCGTCTCGTCTTCATCGCGGCAAGCAAACTTCTAAGACGGATACGCGCCGCCCCCAAGTTGTTGACTTCGTCAATTTTTAAGACGGTATATAACTTGTTTCCTCCCTCCAAAATTTCGTTCACTTGGTCGGTGGTAACGGCGTCCAACCCACACCCGAAGGAATTGAGTTGCACGAGTTCCAACTCCTCGTGTTTCAAGACGAATTCCGCCGCCGTATACAAACGGGAATGATACACCCATTGGTCGTTGACGCGGACGGGTCTCGTCGGCGCAAAATCGATAGACAAACTGTCCTCGGTAAGCACCGCTAACCGATAGGAAGTAATCATCTCGGGGATGCCGTGATTGATTTCGTTGTCAATATGATAGGGCCTTCCGCAAAGGACGATGCCGAGGGCGTCGTTGTCGCGCACCCATTGCAAGGCGCGCTTGCCTTCCTCCACGATATCCGCTTTGGCTTGCAACTGTTCTTTCCACGCCGCCTTAACTGCCTTTTTTACTTCAGCGGCAGGGATACCCCACTCCTCTTTGCAAAGACGTTGCAATCTCTTACACGTCGTCTTTTCATCGGTAAATGCCATAAACGGACGGACGTATTTCACCCCGTGTTCTTTGAGCCCTTCCACGTTGTTTTTGAGGTTTTCGGGATAGGACACGACGATGGGACAGTTGAAGTGGTTTTGCGCCGATTTCGTCTCCTGTCTTTCATAAAAGACGCAGGGGTGAAAAATCGTCTTTACCCCGCTTTCAATCAGCCATTGGACGTGACCGTGGGCGAGTTTTGCAGGATAGCACTCCGATTCAGAAGGGATAGATTCCATCCCAAGTTCGTAAATTTTTCGATTGGATGCAGGCGACAATAACACGGAGAAACCAAGCCCCTTGAAAAAGGTCGCCCAGAAGGGATAATTTTCGTACATATTCAGCACGCGCGGGATGCCGATGACACCACGGGGCGCCGATTCCACCGCAAGCGGTTCGTAGCCGAAAATACGCTGTCTTTTGTATTCGACAAGGTTGGGTACTTCCGCGCTCGTCTTTTCTCCGCCGAGCCCTCTTTCGCAGCGGTTGCCGCTTATGTACTTCCTGCCGCCCGAGAAGGTATTGACGGTCAGCATACAGCGGTTGATGCACCTGCCGCAACGCACCCCCGTCGTTTGATAAGTAAGCGAAGAAATATCCCTAAAAGAAAGAATCCCCGTGTTTTTACAAGCCCCTCTTTGCTTGGCAAGAAGCGCCGCGCCAAAGGCGCCCATAATCCCCGAAATGTCGGGACAAACGACTTCCACCCCCGCAATTTTCTCCAACGCGCAAAGCACCGCTTTGTTGTAAAAAGTGCCCCCTTGCGCGACGATTTTTTTGCCGAGTTTTTGTCCGTCGGTGAGTTTGATGACTTTATACAGCGCGTTTTTGATGACGGAATAGGCAAGCCCTGCCGAGATGTCGGCAACGGACGCCCCTTCCTTTTGCGCTTGCTTGACGTTGGAGTTCATAAACACCGTGCAACGGGTGCCGAGGTCAACGGGGTTCTTCGCGTACAACGCTTCTTTGGCAAACCCTGCCGCCGTGTAACCGAGCGAGGTGGCAAAATTTTCGATAAACGAACCGCACCCCGAAGAACACGCCTCGTTGAGCATAATGGTATCTACCGAGCCGTTTTTGAGGCGGATACATTTCATATCTTGCCCGCCGATATCGAGGACGCAATCGACGTCGGGCGCAAAGAAAGACGCCGCCGTTTGGTGGGCGACCGTCTCTACCTCCCCTTCGTCGAGGTTGAACGCCGCTTTCAAAAGTTGCTCGCCGTAACCCGTCGAACAACTGTACGCGATCCGTGCGTTTTCGGGCATCACTTTCCAAAGGGCTTCCATCGCGCCGATTGCCGCGCGGACAGGATTGCCTAAATTACCCGTATAATAGGAGAACAACAACTGCCCCTCGTCGCCGATCAGCGCAAGTTTGGTCGTCGTCGAGCCCGCGTCGATCCCTAAGTAACAGTTCCCCTCGTACGTCGAAATGTCCTGTTTCTTGACGACGGCTTTGCCGTGTCTTTCTTCAAACTTTGCGTACTCTTCCTCGTTTTCAAACAAGGGCGCAAGACGTTTGATTTCAAAATCCATAGAGATTTTATTACGCAACGCGGCAATCAAGGCATCTACGTCCTTAACCTCTTCGTTTTCCGCGCCAAGCGCACTACCCGTCGCCGCCAAAAGGTGGGGATAGGCAAAGCCTATCACTTCGTCCTCTTTTAAACGTAACGTACGGATAAAGGCTTTTTTCAGTTCTGGCAAGAAATACAACGGACCGCCGAGGAAAGCGACTTTGCCACGGATAGGTTTGCCGCAAGCAAGCCCCGAAATCGTTTGGTTGACCACCGCTTGGAAGATAGACGCCGCAAGGTCCGCTTTCGTCGCCCCTTCGTTGATAAGCGGTTGAATATCCGTCTTGGCAAAAACGCCGCAACGCGCCGCAATGGGATAAATTTGTTTGTAGTCTTCCGCCGCCCTATTCAGTCCCGTCGCATCCGTCTGCAACAGCGCCGCCATTTGGTCGATAAAAGAGCCTGTCCCGCCTGCACAAACGCCGTTCATGCGTTCTTCCAAGCCGCCTTTAAAATAGATAATTTTTGCGTCTTCCCCGCCAAGTTCTATGGCGACGTCCGTCTGCGGCGCAAGCGTCTCTACCGCCGTCGCTACCGCAACGACCTCTTGCATAAATCCAATGGAAAGCGCCTTACCTAAATTGATAGACCCGCTGCCCGTAATCTTGACGCGCAAGCCGTCCAAGCCCAATTTTTCTTTGGCCTCCGTAAGCAAATCGGCAAGCGTAGGTTGAATCTCGGCGTAATGTCTACGGTACTGCCCGTACAACACCTCGCCCTTTTCATCCAATACTACCAATTTTACCGTGGTCGATCCTACGTCTATCCCCGCTCTGTAGATTGTTGCCATAACCGCCGCCTTTTCGCAAGCATTTTATTGTCCTTTCTATCAAGAAAAAACACGCCCACTTATAACATTATAAGTGATTTCACAAAAAAAGTCAAAGACCAGACGCAATCTTTATAAATTTTCACCAAAATTCCTTATTCGATTTTTAGCCGTACCTGCCCTACCTATTTTTCCCAATTAAGCCTTTCAGTCCGCACCTGCCCGCCCTTTTTAAAAATCTCGCGCGTACATAAAGTAAAGAAGCGCAGTACAACAAAGTACTGCGCTTAATGCTTAACAACGCTCCACGCGGCAAAAGCAGAGAAGCAAGCAGGACGAGGCGTGCGAGCATCTTTGCAGGGAGCGTACCCTAGCGTACGTGAGCAAAAAGAAGCGCAGTACAACGAAGTACTGCGCCGCTTATATGCTTTTGCTATTTAATTAGTTGCGGGGATTTTTGATATTCGCTTGTGCTGCTGCAAGTCTTGCGATAGGCACGCGGTAAGGCGAGCAGGATACGTAAGACAAGCCGATAGCGTGGCAGAATTCGATAGAGGAAGGATCACCGCCGTGTTCGCCGCAGATACCGTAGTGCATGTTGGGACGAACCGTCTTACCCATGGACACAGCCATATCCATCAATTTACCAACGCCCGTCGTATCCAGTCTTGCGAAAGGATCGGATTCGTAAATCTTGTTAGCATAGTATGCAGGCAAGAATTTACCAGCGTCGTCACGGGAGAAACCGAACGTCATTTGCGTAAGGTCGTTGGTACCGAAGCAGAAGAATTCCGCTTCTTTCGCTACTTCGTCAGCCGTCAAGCAAGCACGAGGGATTTCCATCATCGTACCAACTTCGTATTTCACGTCAACGCCAGCCGCCGCGATAACTTCGTTAGCCGTCTTGACAACGATATCTTTTACGAACTTGAATTCCTTCGTTTCGCCCGTCAAGGGGATCATGATTTCAGGAACAAGCGTCCAATCGGGATGTTTCTTCGCGATGTTGATAGCCGCCTTGATAACTGCTTTCGTTTGCATAACCGCGATTTCGGGATAGGTGACCGTCAAACGGCAGCCACGGTGACCCATCATCGGGTTGAATTCGTGAAGGCTAGCGATAATGTCTTTAATTTGAGCAACGCTCTTGCCTTGCGCGTCTGCAAGCGCCTTGATGTCTTCTTCTGCGGTAGGCACGAATTCGTGAAGAGGAGGATCGAGGAAACGGATGGTTACAGGGTAACCGCCAAGTGCCTCGAACAAACCTTCGAAGTCTGCTTGTTGCATAGGTTCGATTTTCGCGAGCGCCGCTTCTCTTTCTGCTACCGTGTCGGAGCAGATCATTTCACGGAAAGCGCCGATACGAGCGGGGTCGAAGAACATGTGTTCCGTACGGCAAAGACCGATACCTTGCGCGCCGAACGCAACTGCTTGTTTTGCGTCGTCAGGCGTATCAGCGTTGGTACGAACTGCCATTGCTTTGAATTTGTCTGCAAGGTCCATAATTCTGCCGAAATAGCCGGAGTTGGGGTCAGCAGGTACCGTCTTGATGAGGGTATCGTAGATGTTACCCGTGGAGCCGTCCAAGGAAAGCACGTCGCCTTCGCGGAAGATCTTACCAGCGAGTTCAAACCACTTTTCTTCTTCGTGCATCTTGATGTCGCCGCAACCGGATACACAGCAGGTACCCATACCACGTGCAACAACCGCCGCGTGAGAGGTCATACCGCCACGAACGGTCAAGATACCTTTCGCATATTTCATACCTTCGATATCTTCGGGAGAGGTTTCAAGTCTTACAAGGATAACGTTTTCGCCTTTCTTGCCTTCGATAACCGCGTCTTCAGCCGTGAAGACGATCTTACCAGCAGCCGCGCCAGGAGAAGCCGCAAGGCCTTTGCCAACGACGTTGTTCTTGTCTGCGTCTTTCAACGCTTTTACGTCAAATTGAGGGTGAAGGAGCATATCGAGGCTCTTCGCGTCGATTTGCATAACTGCTTCTTGTTCCGTAATCATACCTTCGTCAATCAAGTCGCAAGCGATCTTGATAGCCGCGGCAGCCGTACGTTTCCCGTTACGGGTTTGAAGCATGTAAAGTTTACGATCTTCGATCGTAAATTCCATATCTTGCATATCGCGATAGTGATTTTCAAGCGTCTTGCAAACTTCCAAAAATTGCGCGTAAACTTCGGGGAATACTTCCTTCATTTGCGCGATGGGCATCGGGGTACGAACACCAGCAACGACGTCTTCGCCTTGTGCGTTGGTCAAGAATTCGCCCATCAAGCCCTTTTCACCCGTAGCAGGGTCACGCGTGAACGCAACGCCCGTACCGGAGGTTTCGCCCATGTTACCGAACGCCATCATTTGTACGTTTACGGCAGTACCCCAACTGTAAGGAATGTCGTGGTCCATACGATAGATGTTTGCACGGGGGTTGTCCCAAGAACGGAATACCGCTTTTACCGCTTCGAAAAGCTGTTCTTTCGGGTCGGTGGGGAAATCTTTACCCAGTTGCTTTTTATATTCTGCCTTGAATTGGTTAGCAAGTTCTTTCAAGTCGTTCGCGTCGAGTTCAACGTCTTGCGTAACGCCTTTCTTTTCTTTCATTTCGTCGATGAGCTTTTCAAAGTACTTCTTGCCTACTTCCATAACGACGTCCGAGAACATCTGAATGAAACGGCGATAGCAGTCCCAAGCCCAACGGGGGTTGCCCGATTTGTTAGCGATGGTGTTGACAACTTCTTCGTTGAGACCAAGGTTCAAAATGGTGTCCATCATGCCAGGCATGGATGCACGTGCGCCCGAACGTACGGATACGAGCAAGGGGTTTTCCTTGTCGCCGAACTTTTTACCGCAGATAGTTTCCATCTTGTCGATGTATTCCATAATTTCTGCTTGAATGTCTGCGTTGATTTGTCTGCCGTCTTCGTAATATTGCGTGCACGCTTCGGTGGAGATGGTGAAACCTTGAGGTACGGGAAGACCGATGTTGGTCATTTCCGCAAGGTTCGCGCCTTTACCGCCGAGGATTTCGCGCATTTTCGCATTACCTTCGGTGAAGAGATAGCAATACTTTTTAGCCATAAAATATAATTCCTCCAAGTAATTTTTTCCTAGTTTAGTATGTGTTTTCCGCTTTTTTTGCGCTACGTTTTTGCGCGCCCGCGCGGACCACCATTTATTATTTTAATATAAACGGGGAAAAATAGCAAGCCTTTGTAAGTCCTTTTTCAATATTTTTTCACGCTTTTACCATTTTTTTGCGGTATCTCTTTTTTACAAAAAAAGAAAAAGCGGCTCAATGTCCGCTTTTTCCTAGTTGTTGTTCTTTACATATTGAAAAATGCTTTTTCGCCTGAGAGCAAATTCTCGTCCAAAACCCACTCGCCGTCTTTTTTAAGCACGCCGAAATTACACTCTTTGGCAAGTTCAAAAAGTTCGTCCCCGTCGTAGCCGACGAAACTATCGCTCATCTCGTCCAGTATCTTTTTGGCGCCTTCGCTAAACTTAGAGGTCGTGACGTATACCCCTCTGCCGTTGCCTTTACCTGCCTTTCTAAGGCGGTAGGTCACCGCGCCGATAAACTGCTGCAACAGCGTCTCGCCGACCATCCATTTTTCGTCCGTCGGTTCCCAATTTTTGGCTTGAATATACAGCGTTTCTCTAAAGCCGAACTTATCCGTCAGTTCTATCTCGCCGTCGATGCCGCCGTCGTATTCGCCGCCGCTCACTCTCATCCCTTCCAGTCTGCGCCCGTTGCTTTGCGCGTAGCGTTGCAAAAGGTATACCGCGTAATACTCTAAGTAACTACCGCCGTGAGAGCGGATTTTCTTTAAAAATCTCTCTTTGAGTTTGTCGTCCGTTTTCGGCTTTGGCAGTTTTTTAACGGTTATTTTTTCGGGAATCGCTTTTACCCCTTTCGCCTTTTCCACTTTTTTCGCCGTCTTTTGCTCTTCTGCTTTTTCGGCGGGCTTTTCGGGCTTTTTCTCACCCAAAAGCGCACTCATATCAAAGACAGGGGCAAGTTTTCCCTCGGACACGGGTACGGGTAAATGCTTTTCTTCCATCGGGGCAGGTACGGGTTCTTCAGGCTTTTTCTCTTCCTTTGCCTTGGGTTTTTCAAGCCCTATTACGTTGCCGTCAGGAAAAATTTCTGCGCCTTGTTCCATCAAGGTTATCACCGAACCCACCCTGCCTTTGACGTCGTTGACGTTGGCGTTCTCTGCCGACGGAAACCGTTCTACGTACAATTTAGACGCCTCGTCGATAAGCGCCGTACGGCGCAAAGGAGAGGCTTGCAACAATTCTTTGACAATGGCGCGCACCGCGTCCTTTTTTTCTTGACGGGTGAGTTCATGCTTTTCAACGGCTGGCTTTTCCGCCTCTTTTTCCACGGGTTTTTCAGGCGCCAATTTTTTTTCTTCCCTCGGCAGTTCCGTAACGATAACGTCCGTCTTGTCTTCTTTTTTTACCGTCTTTTTCGCGCGAGGTTTTTTGGGTTTTTTCTCTTCCTCGCGCGCGGGCGCGCTTTCTTCTATTTTACTTTCTTCTACTTTCGCCTCCGCGGGGACGGCAGGCGTTTCTACCTTTTCCGCTTTTTTTGCACGAGGTTTTTTCACCGCTTTTTTGGGGTTCTCGGCGGTATCTTGTACCGCCGCCTTTTCTTCTACCGCTTTTTCTTCTTTCGTCTTTTTGGTTACTCTTTTTTTCTTTACTTCCTTTTCCATAGTCGTTTGGAGTGGGCAACTCCCACCTTACGCCCGCAGACGGATAAAACGTGGCTACCCGCTACGCCCGTTTTCCGCCGCCTATCAGCCTTCGTAAAGTCGAAGGAATTCTTCTAGGCAAGTTGCGTTGAAATCCAGCCTCGCGCTCAAAAACGTTTTGAGTAGTTTCAGCGCGCGACGCGCTCCACCCGCTATCTTTTCCTCTTCGTAGGAAAGCCCGCTACATTTACGCAAAAAATGGTAAGTGGACAGACTTGCCCGCACCCCTTTCGCGCAATTTTCGCAGCAAAAACAACCGCCTGAAAAATCAAAGTACGGCTTTTCGCCCAAATCCTCTTCACAGTATCCGCAACCGTCCAACCGAATACCGTATCCCGCCGCCTGCAACGTAGACAGCAAAAATTCGGTAAGCGGTTCGGCAGGGTCGCCCTCCCCGTAAGCAAGGCTTTTGAGCGCCTGTACGAGCGCCACGAAAATCCCGTCAGCCTTTTCTTCCTCGCCAAGAAGAGAAAGGCAAACGGACAATGCCGCGCTCGCCGCATAGTACCGCGTGATATCCGTGCGCAAGGGGTAAAAACCGTCGTACAAGTATGCCGTTTTTACGGTATACTTGTCCCCTTTTTGCACGAGGATATACTCTGCAAAGCAAAAGGGCTGGGAAGCGAAGGCAAGACGCGCGCCTTTTTTACGCACCCCTCGTATCCCTGCCGTCAATTTGCCTTTTTCGGCGGTGAATATGGTCAGCAATCTGTCGCTTTCGTTGTAATCAATTGATTTTAATAAGACGCCGTTGCTCTTAATCTCCATAATTCCGCCTTTGTACGCTACTATTTTTTCAGTAAATCGTAATATAAAAGATAATAGGTGATTTTGCCCGTTTTTTCAAAGTTTTTCCACGCGAGTTCTGCCGCGCCGCCCTCTTTTTTCTTATCTCGCATATTTCCCTCCCTCCATACAGTTTGGTGCGAGGGAGAAGATTTATGCAATAGACGGGGCGTGTCGCCGCAGGTGGAAAACCTTTGGTTTTCGGGCTAATTTTTTTGAAATTTTGCACTATGCGCTATGCATTGTTTGTTAGTGCATAATGCAAAATGCAGAGTGCATAATTATGGAATTATTTTATTTTTCCTCCACTTTGCACTATGCATTAAAGGAAGCCTTTTCTTTTTAGAGGCAAGCAAATCAAGGAGCGGCAAAGGCGCGTACAGAGAAGTACGAAACTGAGCCGCGACGCCGAGTTGCGAAGCCTATAAGAAGAAAACCTAGTCTTCTATGGGTTTTTCGTAGCCGTATTCTTTTAAAAGATTAGGTCTGTCTCGCCAATCTTCTTTGACCTTTACGTACGTCGTCAAAAAGACTTTTGCATCTAAAAATTTTTCCATGGCTTGGCGTGCAAAAGAAGAGACTTCCTTAATTGCCCTGCCTTGTTTGCCGATAAGTATCGCCTTGTGTGCCGCCTTTTCACAGACGATGTCAAGGTTAATCTCGTACACGCCGTTATCCTGACGGGCAAAAGTGTTGATGACGATGGCAATGCCGTGCGGAATCTCTTTGTCGTATTTGAGCAAAATTTTCTCGCGCATAATCTCTGCAATCATAAATTTCTCGCTCTTATCCGACACGATATCCTCTTCAAAGACTTTGTCTTGTTCGGGCAACTGCGCCGCCAAAAATTCTTTCAGCGCACGGACGTTCGTCCCCTTTCTTGCCGAAACGGGGAAGAGATCGACGTCCATCCCGTTGTCGACGAATTGCGCCGCCGCTAAGGGAATATTTTCCTTGGGCATAATGTCGATTTTTGTGAACGCCACCGCCATAGGTATCCCCAAAGCGCGGTACTTTTTCATCAGGTCAAAATCCTCTTCACCTACCCCGTTGTGCCCGTCTACGACGTACAGGATAAAATCCACCGATTTCGCGCTGATTTCCGTCGTCTTCATCATCATATCCGTCAGGGCGTTCCTTGCCTTGTAAAGCCCCGGCGTGTCCACAAAGACGATTTGGTAGTCGCCTTCCGTCAATACGCCCAAAATCCTGTCTCTCGTCGTCTGGGGCTTGGGGGAAACGATAGACACCTTTTCACCCACTAACACGTTGATCAAGGTGCTCTTCCCTGCGTTTGCTTTACCAATTACCGCAACGTATCCGCTTCTCATACTTCTTCCTCTCTCGTCACGCCTATTTTTTGCAGCGACTCTTCTTCCTTTTTTCTCATCTCCGCCTTTTCTTCGTCCGTCATATGGTCGTAACCAAGGCAATGCATTACGCCGTGCGTAATCAAATAAAATAACTCTCTTTCGTAACTGTGACCGTACTCTTCCGCCTGCCTTTTCGCCACGTCCGTACAAACGGCAATGCTACCGATAAGCAAGCGTCCTTTTTCGTCCAAGTCCAGCAAATGCTCCTTCTTTTTAAGGGCTTTGCCCTTAATATCCTCCATCGTAGGATAGGACAGTACGTCCGTCTCCTTGTCTATCCCTCTCGTGGAAAGGTTGAGGGCGCGTATCTCTTCTCCGTCCACAAACGCCACCTCTACGGCAAGCGTCACGTCCGTTTTTACCACTTTATCGAACGCCTTTTCCAGACGCGACTTGTCCCCTTTGGACAGCCCTTCTTCGCAACAGATAACTAGCGTCTTCCTCATTCGTTTTCCCCTTCCGTTTTGCCGTCTTTGCCCTTTTTGTAGCGAAGACCGGGATAACTGACGCGGCGGTGATATACCCCCGTTAACGTATCCACAAGAGTGCGGCGGATAAGCGCCAAATCTTGCATCGTAATCGCACACTCGCTGAATTGTTCAAGTTCCATACGTTCTTCGATAATTTTCCGTACCGCTTCCTCTACCGTCTCTTGAGTACGGTTGGGCAATGCACGCACCGACGCCTCTGCCGCGTCGGCAATCATAATAATCGCCGCAATACGCGTTTGGGGCTTAGGTCCCGAATAGGAGAAGTCCTCGATATTCAATTCTCCGTCCGTCATTTTCAGCGCTTTCGCATAGAAATAACGGATAGGCAACGTGCCGTGATGTTGCAAAGCAACATCTGCGAACAATTGCGGTAAGTGATGGCTCCTAATCAGTTCGTAACCGTCGTGCGCGTGTGAACGGATAATATCTGCGGAAAGTTCCGGCGTCAATTCGTCATGCAGGTTATAATCCCCTTGGTTTTCGGTGAAATATTCCGGTTGATGCAACTTCCCTACGTCGTGATAATACGCCGCCGCGCGGGCAAAGTCGGCGTTTTCGCCAAGTGCTGCCGCGCAGGACTCGGCAAGTTGAGCCACCGATACCGAGTGGTTGAAGGTGCCGGGCGCCTCGGTACGCAATTTGCGAAGAAGTCTGGAGTCGTGGCTAGTAAGTTCTCGCAATCTGTACACCGTCAAGCAGTTAAACATCCACTCGAAAATAGGCAATATCGCAAGGAACAGTACGGTAGACGAAATGCCGCCTATCACGCCGTAGCCCATTTGGATAAAGATATATTCCGCCGTGGGCAACGTCCCTTGCAACGCCTCAGGGGAAACGAACAGCGTCAACTCTAACAGCGCGATGATAAACAGTACGGGAATCAAAATGATAAACCCGACCAAAATAATGCGGAATCTCGTCTTCGCGCAAGCGCAGGCGAAAATGGAGACAATCCCCGACGAGAAGGCGATGAGCAACGAGGCGTAAATTTCCTTTTGCGTATACGCGTCCGCGCCCGAGGCGTTGTCTAACACAAACATAGCAAGCGCCGCAATCACCGTCATAAACGCCGCTTCCCGCCTGCCGAGCAACATCAACGTAAGCAAGGACACGAGCGCCACGGGACGCATATAAATATTCATCTGCCCTACCCCGAACGATACGCCGATTTGCAAACCGAGTACGCAAAATAACAGCGCCGTATTTTTCCCGCTCATCAAAATCCCTCTATTTTCAAAAAAGAAATAGACGTAAGTGATGGCTACCAGCAAGAACAGGCAACAGAGAGCATACAGATACCTAGACCCGTTTTCTCTCATCACCACCGACAAACTGTTCAGTCTTGTCCCCACTAAGAGGAAAAAACTGAGCAACGCCAACAAGGCAAAATAGACGAGAAAGAGCACGATACTCTTTATCGCCTGTTGTTTATTCCATTGCGTTTTTATGGGTTTCATCTTTCGTTTTTCTCCTTATGCGTTCGTTGAGGTTTTTCCGCCGCCTTTTCGTACGCGCGGATAATTCGCATTACGAGGGGATGTCTTACGACGTCCTGCGCCGTCAGTCTGCATACGGCGATTCCTTCCACCCCGTCCAATATCTTTACGGCGTCTAATAGCCCGCTCTCCTTGCCGTCGGGTAAGTCCATCTGCGTGACGTCGCCCGTGACGACTACCTTGCTCCCTTCTCCCATACGGGTCAAAAACATCTTCATCTGTTCCTTGGTCGTGTTTTGCGCCTCGTCCAAGATGATGAACGCCGAAGAAAGGGTACGTCCTCTCATATAGGCAAGAGGCGCAACTTCGATAACCCCTCTCTCCATTAGTTTTGTGTAATTTTCTATCCCGAACATCTCCTGCAACGCGTCGTACAGCGGGCGCAAATAGGGGTCGACTTTCGCCGTCAAATCCCCTGGCAAAAACCCAAGTTTTTCCCCCGCCTCTACGGCTGGACGAGTCAGGATGATTTTTTCCACCTGTTTGCTTTTAAACGCCGATACCGCCATGCCGACGGCAAGATAGGTTTTCCCCGTCCCCGCAGGGCCTACGCCAAAGGTCACGGTATTGTTTTTTATGGCGTCGACGTATTGCTTTTGCCCCATTGTCTTGCACTTAACCTGCCGACCTTTGGAGGTCACGGCAACAACGCCCGACGTAAAATTGGTGATGTCTTGCGCCCTGCCTTCTTTGGCAAGTTCGATGCAATAGGACGTCCTGCCAAAATCAATCGTCTCCCCCGTATCGGCAAGTTTACTGAGCGCATCCAAGACTTGTTCGGCGACGTCCACGGCGTGTTCTTCGCCGTCTACGACGATTTTTACCCCGTCCACGTACGCCACGACGGACAACTCCCTGCACAGCGCGTTTAAGTTTTCGTCAAACGTGCCCAAAATTTTGGACAGTTTTTCTAGCGACCCTATATCAACCGCTCGTTTGATTTTCATCTTTCGCTCCTTTTTTATATCCCCAGCCGTTGCGTCCAAACGTAGGACAACGTCACGACATAGTCTTCCCCATCTTTTTCTATCCTGCTCTCCGTCAGTTGCGCTTGCGCGCTATCTAAGCAAGCCTCCAAGTACGCCCGTGCAAACGCCTGCTCTTGCGTAATATCCGTATACTTACACGCATACTCGCATTGCAACTTTGCGTACGCTACAATCCGTGCGGGCTGGCTCTCTCCCTCGGGCGTATATATCCGCCCTTCGACAAGCGACGTCCCTGCCGCAATTTCCGTCCCGACAGCGCATAGTGCCGAACCGCGCAAAACGGTCAACTCCGTTAGTATCCCCGTCCGTTCCGCGACAAACTCCTCGTTAGTCGTCTCCGTCGCAAAAGAATTGGTTTTCAACGTCACCGTCAGTACTGAGCCGCGCTTTTCTACGGAGCAGTAACTCACCCCGTCTAGCGCCAATAAAGAGGCGGATATCAAATCTTCTTTCCCTTTTTCGTAAAGAGCGTATTGGCGAACTCCGTGCCGTTTCAGCACTTCTTGGATTTGCGCCTCGTAGACGGCGGGTGCGTCCAAATTAATTTGCAACACCCAATCGTCCGCCAGCGTCGTCACCGCTACAAACAAAACCGCGCCCACCAAAACGCCTACGCTGTTTTTTAATTTTCGCGCCCCTTTTAACCACCCCGTCGGCGGCAATCTACGGACGGCATAGACGAAATTCCCTTTCCTCTTCGCATTTGGGTAGATAGCAAACACCTTTGCCACATCCCCCTTTTTTACGGAAAAACACAAGTTCGTCTTGTCCGTTTTTTCGGCGCTGAATACGGGGATTCCCTCTTTTGCCAAGCGGGATAGCGCACGCTCTGGATTGATCCCCGTCAAGCAAAGCCGCTCTTTCAGCATTTCCCCTCCGAGGGAGTCGCCAAAGTCAGCGTATAAATACGCCCGCCGACGTACAAGTCCCCGTCCGCGTATTTTTTTACGGACAAGCCTTTGCCTAGAACTTGCACTTCTCCCAAGCGGGTATGTATGCGTATCTCGGCAGGGGAAAATTCCGTCAAGCCTTTTACCCCTTCAAAATACCCTTCTCCGCCCAATTTCCAGACGCATTTAACGCCGTAAACTCCGTCGTCTGCGTTTTCAAACAACTCTTCAAACAGTCGCATCGCTATCCCCTTATTGTCTACTATATGCCAAAAAGGGGGAGGTTTATGCGTTTTAAGCGCCCACGATATGGTTCAAGTCGTCGCCGCTAACTTCTCTATCCTCCGTCTTACAGACGATGGTCAACAGGTCTCCCGCGCAAAGCACCGTTTTCCCTTCGGGAACGACAAACTTTCCGTCGCGCGTAATCGCAACGATACGGGCATTGGCAGGCCAAAGCACCGCCGCTATCTCCCGCTTTTCCGCAAGACTGCCTTCCGCCACGCAAACCTCAAATCTTTCTTCCTTATACTCCGTATGCAATTTTTCTTCCTTTTCGTACACTTCCAACAATTCGTCGTAGATACCGTCCGTACGGGAGATATCCCCGATGATGTACCCGATGGAGACCCCGATGATCACGGGCAGAAGAGGCGAGAAACTCCACGTGAATTCGCAGATCATAATGATAGAAGTCAAGGGCGCTTTGACGATAGTCGCAAAGAAGGTCGCCATGCAAATCATTATCATCAAGTCGCAAAACGCCTTATCCATCCCCATCGCGAGCCACGCTTGGTTGAGCACCCCGCCGATACACGCCCCGATGGCAATGATGGGGATAAAAATTCCGCAAGGCACACCCGCGCCGACGTTGAGACAAGTAGCAATCCCTTTGAGCAAGGCAACGACGATTAACGTCCATACGAGAGGCATCCCGAAGAGGGAAGTAACTCCGTGATCCGCCCCGCTGCCCAAACTTTGGATGAGATGATGCCCGCCACCCAAGGCGTCCACCGCAATAAGCGCAATACAACCGCCAAGCAAAATGGCAATAGAGACTTTGATGAAATCCCGCCAAAAAGAATTCTTTACCGATATTTTACGGAAGAGTTTGCGCACGGCAAACACCCCTTTATAAAAGAGTACGCCCAGCACGCCGCACACAATCCCCGCCAGCAATACGAAAGGATAATCTTTGAGTGGCAACACCACCTCTTTAAAAGAAAAAGTATCGAAGGCGTTGACGACGGGCATTTGAAAAGCCGCGTACAAAAGGGTACGGGTGAGCATCGCAAAGATGACGGAAGAAAAAGCGCAGATAAACACCTCGGGCGTAAACCGCTTATGCGCCTCTTCAAAGGCGAACGCCATACCCGTCAAGGGGGCGTTGGACGCCACGGCAAGACCCGCGCACGCACCGCCCGTGACCTGGTATCTGCGTACCATAAAGTTGCGTTTTAACCCGCTACTTACCCCGTCGCCGATAGCGCCGCCAATAAGCACGCTGCTCCCTTCGGCACCGATGGACAAGCCCATAAACACTTCCAAAAGGGTCACGGCGAACATCAGCGTCGCGTCACGCCACCAATGCAAGCGCAAAATTCCTCTCGTCGCGCCCTCCGTCTCGGGAATCCCACAGCCCTTGATAATCTTGGAGGCTTGAATGGCAGAACAGACCAAAAAGGCGCCCAGCGCAAGCGCAAGTACCCATACGGGAATCCAAAGCGGGTTGCTTCTTACCGCGGCGTACGAGCCGCGGGCAAAATCCTCGCTGTACGTAAATAACAAATTATAGATGGTCACAACCAGCCCGACGACGACCCCCGTCACCGCTCCGACTAGCACCAATTGTAAAGCGTTTCTGTACACGCTTTTCCAAGGTTTTCTCTTCATACGTCTTTCCCTTTCGTTCGTACTTTCTTTTATATTCTGCCGTGATACAAGCGGTAATATTCGCCGCCTTTTTCAAGCAGACTTTCGTGCGTACCGCTTTCGACGACCCGACCCTTTTCCATCACGAGGATGAGATGGGCGTGTTGAATCGTAGAAAGCCTATGCGCCACGATAAATGAGGTTCTGCCTTCCATCAGTTTGTGGAAAGCGTCGCTGATTTTCAATTCCGTACGGGTATCGATAGAGGAAGTCGCCTCGTCCAATACCAACACGGGCGGATGCGTGAGCATAATGCGCGCAATGCACAACAGTTGCTTTTGCCCCTCGGACAAGTTTCCGCCGTCCTCGCTAAGCAAGGTGTCGTAGCCCTGCCCCAGTCTGCGAATAAATCCGTCGGCGTGCGCCGCCTTTGCCGCCGCCACCATCTCTTCGTCCGTGGCGTCTTTTTTACCGAGTTTAATATTCTCCCGTACCGTGCCTTTTCTCAGCCACGTCTCCTGCAAGACCATACCGTAGCCCTGCCGCAAGGATTTTCTCGTCACCTCTTTGACGTCCTTGCCGTCCATCGTCACCTTCCCGCCGTCCACGTCGTAGAAGCGAAGCAACAAATTAATCAACGTCGTTTTGCCGCTACCCGTGCGCCCGACGATAGCCACCCGTTGCCCTTGCGAAACGGTCAAGGACAATCTTTCAATCAGTTTTTTGTCCTGTTCGTAAGAAAAGTCCACGTCGTCGAAAGTGACTTCGCCACGGATATTTTCCAGCGTTTGATTCCCCTCGTCGCTCGGCTCTTCCTCTTCGTCGATAAACTCGAAAATGCGCGCCGCGCTAGCAAGCGCCCCTTTGAGTTCGGCAATCACACCGGAAATCTCGTTGAACGGCTTTGCGTACTGCCCCGAATAGGACAAAAATTTCGTCAATCCACCCACCGTAAAGTTGCCCTGCGCCACCGAAAGCCCGCCGATGAGTGCCACCAGCGCGTAGACGATATTGTTGATGAGCCGCGTAGACGGGTTGGTGAGAGAAGAATAGAAAGTCGCTTTCATCGTCGCTTTTTCGAGACGAACGTTGATTTGATTAAACTTTTCCTGCATCTCGTCCTCTTGGGAGAATGCCTGCACCGTCTTCAGCCCGCTAATTGCCTCTTCGGTAAACGCGGTCTGCTCGCCACGGATTTGCGTTTGACTTTGGAAAAATTGATAGGTATGCGTGGAGACGAAACGCGCCACTAGCAAGGACAACGGAGTCACCAATACGACGACCAACCCGATAAGCCAATGGGTCGCGAGCATAAACACGAGAGTCCCCAAAATGGTCGTTACGCCCGTAAAAAATTGGGTAAACCCAAGCAACAGTCCGTCCGCCACTTGGTCGGCGTCGGCAACAATGCGCGCCACCGTGTCCCCGTGCGGATGCGCGTGCAAATAAGCGAGAGGCAAGCGGTTGATTTTGTAAAAGGCGTCCTTTCGTAAATCGTGTACGATACGGCAAGACAGGCGGTTGTTGCACACCCCTGACAGCCAGTTGCACACCCCTACGCCCAGCGCGCAGCCCAGTATCAACCAAAAATAGCCAAACAGTTTTGTCCAAAGCACGCCGCCGCTGACAATACAATCGATAGCGTCCCCGATAAAGACGGGCACTAGCAACGAAAATCCTACCCCTAATAGCGCAAACAGCAAGGAGCCCACTAGGGAGAACGGATATTTTTTTGCGTAAGAAAGCACTCTTTTTAAAGTGGACGGAGATTTCACGGATTTGTTCATACGCCCCCCTCCGTCGTCTGCGATAGATATATTTCACGGTACACGTCGCAACTTTGTAAAAGGCTTTCGTGCTTGCCGAGCCCTACGCATTTCCCCTCGTCGAGCACCAAAATTTTATCGGCGTCCTGCACCGAGGAGGCGCGCTGGGATACGATGACCGTCGTCAAATTAAGTTTAGCAAGTTCCTGTCGAAGCGCCGCGTCCGTCAAGTAGTCGAGCGCGGAAAAACTGTCGTCTAAAATCAAAATCTCGGGATTGCGAACAAGCGCGCGCGCAATCGTCAAACGCTGTCTTTGCCCACCGGAGAAGTTCTTCCCGCCCTGTTCTACCAACGCGTCTAAACCGCCCTTTTCGCGCACCGTTTCTTCCGCCTGCGCGATTTTTAAGGCGGCGTATAATTCTTCATCTGTGGCGTCCGCCCTGCCCCAAAGCAAGTTTTCACGAATACTGCCTTTGAACAGCAACGCCTTTTGAGGGACGACGCCGATGCGCTCACGCAAAGGCAACTGCATCCCTTTTTTCGTCACGTCCTGCCCGTCGACCAATACCTTTCCCGCGCTGACGTCGTAAAAGTGCGGTATCAAATTAACCAGCGAACTTTTCCCGCTGCCCGTACCGCCGATAACCCCCAGCGTCTGTCCTCTGTCCAGCGAAAAACTGACGTTATCCAGCGCCTTTTCGCCCGTTTCGTGATACTTGAAAGATACGTCCTCGAACAAAATAAAATCTTTGTCTTTTTCTCGTAACGAGCCCGTCTCTTCGCCGTCCGTCACCGTCAAAGAGGGAGTCCTTGCCAATACGGCGGATACCCGCTTCCCGCTTGCCGCCGCCTTGGTGACGGTCACGATCAGGTTGGCAAGTTTGATAAGTTCGATCAGGATTTGCGACATCAAGTTGTACAGAGCAATGACGCTCCCTTGCGACAGATTCCCTGCGTCCACGCGGATAGCGCCGCTATAAAGTAGCCACACAATCCCTAAATTGACAAGGACGTACGTCAGCGGGTTGGTCAGCATCGCCAGCACTCCGACGAAAGTCCTCTCCTTGGTCAGTTTTTCGTTTCGTTTATCAAAGACCGCCTCTTCCTCTTTTTCTCTGCAAAAAGCACGTAAGACTTTCACCCCCGTCAAATTTTCACGGGTGGAAAGGGTCACGTCGTCCAGCGCCGCCTGAGACTTGTGATATAAAGGCATACAAATCCCCATTACGGCAAAGACGACTATCGCAAGCACCAACACCGTCACGCCGAATACGGGGAAGGAATTGATATCCACAATCATCGCCGTAACGACCGCGCCGAACACGATAAACGGCGAACGCAAAAACAGCCGCAAGAAAAGATTGACACCCGATTGGAATTTGTCCACGTCTCCCGTCATACGGTTGACGAGGGTACTCGTCCCGATTTCGTCGATATCACGATAGGAAAAGGACTGGATTTTTTTGAACATATCCTTGCGGATATAAGCGGACACCCCCGTCGCCGTCTTAGCGGCAAAGTACTGCGCCACGACGGCAAAGACGAACCCAATCGCCCCCATCCCCACCAAAAGCAAGCAGGTACGAACGATATAACCGCTGTCGGCGTTGGGGTACTTCCCCCCCACCGCTTGTCCCAAACCGACGTCGACAAGGCGCGCGACGATAAGAGGCACGATTAACTCGAACGTCGCCTCCAACAATTTGAACAAAGGGCCGAGCGCACTTTGCCATTTATACGGTTTGAAATACTTAAACAGCCTTTTCATCTTTCTCTTTTTCTTTGGTTAGTTTTGTAAAAAATACTCGTAAATTTCTTTATAATTGCGTAATTCTTCCACTCTTGCGCCCTCTTCCGTCGAAGACAAACGCCCGTTGGCGCGCTTGATGCGGCAGGCGTTGACAAACTTGTTGGTGCAAATCCCGAACGCCACGAAAGTAACGATAAACACCGCTACGAGAACTATCGTCGTCACGATATATCTATCGTCGCTGACCGTAAAATTCATCAATCCGTAATAGATTGCAAAGACGAGCGCCGTCACCGACAACGCGCAGGACACGGCAAACGCCACCGACGTCTTAATCACCCGTTTTTTGAGGGTGTCCTTACGACGCTCCTGCCCTGCCGTTACCACTTCCATTAACGACTCTTCTTCCTCGCAAATCTTATCGTATTTTACCTGCAATTTCTCGCGGAATTGTTTCCCAATCTCCGTAATCGCTTCGTAACCGAGGTCGAATTCCATATTTTCCGTACCCTCGTCGGCGTATTCTTCCACCAGCACTTCCGCTTCGTCGAAGTCTGCGGTCTTGGAGCGCCAATAGCCCACGGTTGCCTCCGTCGCCTTTTCGTCTAGGCCTATAGCCCTCTCGAATTTCAGTTCCGCCGCCTTGAAACTGCCCGTTTCGAGCAACTTATTCCCCTCGGCGCAGAGTCTTTCGTATTCCTCCCGTTTCTCCCTAGCCATTTCCGCCTTTTTCTGGCGCAACTCCATAGCCGCTTCGGGAGAAAGCCCTGCTAACTCCTCGTCGTCCTCTTCTTCAAAGACGGGAAACTCGAAGGAAATTTCTTCCCCTTCCGCTTCTTCCAATTCGTCCAACGCCGCATCCGTGACGTCTACGTACCCGTCCTTTGTCTTTTTGAGTTTGACCCCTCTGCCGTATTCCTCGTCAATCAATCTTTCTTCCATAATTTCTCCTTTTCATCATACCGTTTTAACTACAAAGCAAGGCTCGTCGCCTTGGTATCTGCTTTTTGCGTATCGACAAAACTCCTCGTTTTCAAACAGGGCAAGGACGCAACTGCCCGACCCCGTCATCGTCACCCCTAAGGGAGACAACGCTTTTAGCCGCTCGTACGCTTGTCCTATCGCAGAGCACAGGGTCTGCGCAGGGACGTACAAATCGTTGTACAAACTTTTACCAAGCGCCTCCTTGTCCCCTTTCGTATAGGCGTCTATCGCTTTTGCGGTATATCCTTGTGAAGGATTCTTTTCTACCCCGTCAAACGCCTCGAAACAGCGCTTGGTCGAGACGCTCTCCAAGGGACATACCATCAAAAAATGTAACGGCTCTCCCTCGCCTAAATAGTAGCATCTATTCCCCCTGCCTTGCATACGGGCAAACCCGCCGCGCCGCATATAGCGCGAGTCGCTTCCCAGCGCGTCGGCAATCTCATCCAAGCCCTCTTCATCCATAATTTTGTACAGTTTTGCTAAAGCGTTGAGGGTGCCTGCCGTATCGGCGGAAGAACCGCCCAGCCCTGCGCCCATCGGGATATTTTTCTCTATCGTAACGTCCACCCCGTTCACGTCGTATTTTTCGCAAAACATCTTCGCCGCTTTCCAAGCGTTGTTTTTTTCGGTGGAGATTTCTTCACTACCCAGCCCGCGCATCCGCACCGTGCATTGCTTGTCCTTGCGCTTTTTGACGGTGACAACGTCAAACAAATCTACGCTGGCGACGAAGGAATCCAACAAATGGTAACCTTCGCTCTGCCCGACGACTTCTAGCGTTAAATTGATCTTTGCGTATGCTCTTTGCTTGACTTTCGCCATCGTTTTACCCCAAAATCGCGGCGGACAACGCCCGCCGCGTACAGTCTTTCGTCTTATTGTAGCATATTTTTTTTAAAATATCAATATTTTAAGTCATTTAAAATCCCCATTTTACGGAGCATTTTTGTCATTTTTTACCTTTTTTGTCTGTATACTACGATTCTAGCCCCCTCTTCTACGGGAAAAACCACGTCGGGGTTGCATTTTTCTACCTCTTCTGGCGAAATACCCATTTTTTTAGCGACCTCCCATACGCCGTCGCCTTTTTTGGGGACGAAAACGGTTATCGCGCAATCCTTGACGGCAAGAGACTCCCCTTCTACCGCTTCCGTGATATATTCCGCTTCTACTTGCTCGAATTTGGCAACGGACAATTTTATCGTCCCTTCTAGTTGCGGTTCTTTCCCGAAGTTCCGTACGCTGAGCCCCGTGACCATACAGTCTATTTCGTCTTTTTCGTCTACCTTTACGTCCAGCGCAAACGGCAGGGAAAGCAAGCACACTTTATAGCCACCTTCCGCGTCTTTTACAAGCGCATTTGCTTCTAATACCCCTTCAAGAGTCTCCCCTCTTTTTGCAAACTCTACCTTCGGCAAAAAGGCACACAGCAAGACGCCTCCGTCTTCCGCATAGTTACACGCAGCCGTACCTGCCACCCGCAAAACTTCGTTTTTTTGCTCAAACAAATACCTGCCTGCCACCTTTTGCCGTTTTAAAGTCAGTTTATTAGTGATAGAAAAGGCATCCGTCGCCATCTCTACGCCCACTTTTTTGTAGACGGTACAATCGGCGTATAAACCGCCGACGAAGGCGATTCGCGCCCTGTCCCCCTCCTCGCTGAAGGTCAAACTCACCTGTGCGTGACGCACCTCTATCGCCGCCTTTACGCCGTCCTCTTCTCTGCCTTCTTCACAAGGCAAAGTCATCCTAACGGGCAGGATACGCTCGTAACGCACAACGCCGCCCTCTTCTTGCAGCACGCAGACGTCGTAACAAATCTCCCCTTCTATCTCCACCTCGCCCATACGCATACGGCACGCGGTCAAATGCGCCTGTTCTTCGTGTAAGAGTACGTCTACCGCCCCGCTGACGTCAAAGTCGTCCGTCTCTTCCGTCTCCCCTGCTACGGCGGAAACTTGGGCGATATACCCCGTCTCTTTTTTGACGACGACCTCTTCGCCGCCCGCTAAATATTCCGCCTCGGCTTGGGCGTAAATCTTGATACTTGCGCCTATCACAACAGACACGTAAGTAGACGCCCCTTCCCGTCTATGCGCAATATTTTGCGGAGTAAAACACCCCCTTGCAAAGCAGGCGGGCGCAATCTCCTCGTGCGCGGCTTTATAGAAAAATTCCGCCCCGCGCTCCGCCCGACAAATCTTTCTATTGGCGTCTTCGTACACGACGCCGAGCAACAGTTTCCCGTTATATTTTACCTCGCCGTCCGCACAAACGCACTCGCTCTCCACTACGCGCGCCTGTACCGCCAGTACGCTCACCATCTCCGCGCCCGGAAAACGGCACTCTACCATCGATTGATTTTCTACCTGACACACTTCCCTCGTATAGCGGTAAGTTTCATAATTGCATTTGCCCATATCAGCCCTCACAGTTTTTATTGCCTTCTATCCTATGCGAAGAAACGCGAGGTTATGCCAAGCGAAAAAAGTCGCTTTTCGTCACTTTTTCGTCCCTTTTGTCAAAGGGAGTATAAAAGAGGAAATTTCGCCCGATACTTAGGGTATGATTAAACCGACCAAAAATATCCAAGACGTCAAACAAATGGTAAAAGCGTACGACAATAGACGGGTCGCCGTACGCGTCAATATGGGCAGAAATAAAACGATGCAGTTTTGCGGTGCCGTCAGCGGCGTCTATCCCGCCCTGTTTACCGTCCGCCCCGATAAGCCCGATTTTTTGGGCAAAACGGCGTATTCTTACGCGGACGTATTGTGCGGCGCCGTAACGCTAAAATTGCTTTCTTGAGGAGATTATCAAGGAATAAAAAAAGGTCTACTACCAAGTAGACCTTTTTGTCTTATACAATACCCGTCCAGCCGTCGTCACCACCCGTTTGGTTGTTGGACCATTTGGCAACCAATTGCCTATTGCTCGTTGCGGTAAAGACGTACGTTTCCGTGGAAGACACTTTCGTCTCTCCTTCATACCAGCCAAGGAATTTATAACCCTCGTTTGTCGTAGCCGTAATCGTTACGCTTTCTCCGTACGTATATTTGCCCGTGCCGGAAATCGCCACGGTACCTGCTTTTTCTACGCTACCGCTACCGCTGGTCACTTGTCCTTGCACGGAAATAGCATACTCGTTAATTTTCCATTTCGCCGTCCAAGAGACGTCTCCCGTCACCACGAAAATATACTCGCTCTTAGAAGAAATCAATTCTTCGCCGTCATACCAACCGAGGAAAGTATATCCTTCGTTGGGGATAGCGCGCAAGGTCGCGCCTGTACCGTAATCGTACGTACCTGCGCCTGCTACGCCGCCTGCTTCCAGCATATTAGAGGACACGGACACTTGATAAGGGATTGCCTCCCATTTTGCCGTCAACGTTCTGTCCTCCTCCACTACAAAGGAGCAACTTGCATCCGCCGTCACCAACGTCTCGCCGTCGTACCAACCCAAGAAAGTATAGCCCGTTTTTGTCGTTGCCGTAAGAGAAATCGTTTCCCCTTCCGCATACTCACCCGCGCCTTCTACCGTGCCTGCATGCAGAATATTTTTTTCTATTGCAACAGTATATTCCAACAAAACCGTTTCCCATTTTGCCGTAACGGACAACGCGCTCGTAGCCGTAAACTCATAAGGGTTATCCGCAGAAATCAAACCGTTGGCATCGTACCAGCCCAAAAAGACGTAACCTTCGTTTGTCGTGGCAGCAAGAACCACCTCCGCGCCGTGTAAATACGTACCTGCCCCCGTCGTTTCGCCTGCTTCCGCTAGATTTTGATTGACGGAAACGGCATAGGAGTTTTTCTCCCACGTAGCGGTAAACGTCACGTCTTCCGTCGCAGTCAAGCCGTACGTTTCTTCCACAGATATCTTCGTGCTTCCATTATACCAGCCAAGGAAGGTATAGCCGACGTTCGTCGTAGCCGTAACCGTTACGCTTTCGCCGTGCGTATATATGCCCGTGCCGGAAATTGCCACGGTACCCGCTTGCTCTACGCTACCGTTGTCGTCCAACACTTTCCCTTGCACGGAAATGGTATACTCGTTCAGTTCCCATTTCGCTTCCCAAGACACGTCTTTCGACAACACGAAAACATACTCGCTGCTAGAAGAAACCAACTCTTCGCCGTCGTACCAACCTAAAAAAGTATAACCGACGTTTGTCGTAGCGGTAAGGGTGACGCTAGTATCTTCCGTATACGTCCCCGCGCCCATCGTCGAGCCCGCTTCCGCTATGTTTTGCGTTATACTGACCGTATACGACTTTTCGCCGCCGCCTTCGTCGCCGTCTTCAGGGGTTTCCCCGCAAGCAACCAAACAAAGCGCCGTTAAAAGCGTCAGTATCCATAACCAAAGTTTTTTCATCCTTTCCCTCAAATCCGTTAAAAGGTAACGGGTTTATTTTCTTTCAAAGATTCGTCCGCTTTAAAGGTAAGTACGTGCCCGACGATAGAATCCTGTATCGCCGTACAGGAAATGGAAGGTTGCTTCCCGTCCATAATATTGCAGAAATCTTCCACAATCCCTCTGTCTCCGCCAAAGTGCCCGCCCGTTTCGCCTGCGGTATCGTGGAAAGTAAACTTCTCTACCGTATGCAACGAGGTCGCTTTGTCGTACTTTTTCAATTCTAAAACGCCCGATTCGATATTCCCTTCAATTTCGCCTTTCGTACCCACAATCCAGATACTTCTGCCAGGCGCCATTACACCGAGGGTCACGTTGTGCGTCGCCGTTGAACCGTCGGCAAATTTCATCATCACGTTTTGATGATCGACGATATCGCCACCCGCTTTGTAGACGCAACTGCCGTGAGGGTTATACGTCTTCAAAGACTCGATTTTTTCTTCCATCGTCACGTCTTCGTAATGCTTGCCCGTACATTGCCAAGGATACCAAGGCAAGACGCAATTATCCAAATACATGCTTTGCACGTCATAGACGCACTTTTCACGCACTTCTTTCGGGCAATCGACGAGACACTTTGTCCCCGCCCCTTTCGGCGCTTTTTCGGGGATAAAATAGTTTCTACCTCCGTAACTAACCACTTCCGTAGGACGAGTAGAATTATTCAACCAACAAATGAGGTCTATATCGTGACAGCATTTTGCCAAAAGCAGGGAGGATCCACATTCCTTTTCGCTTTTCCATTTTCCACGAAGATAGGACATAGAAGAATGTGCCGCCCCAACCCGTTCGCTCGTTTGAATATTGACGACTTCGCCAATATCGCCGTTTAAAATCAATTCTTTTACTTTTTTATAAAAAGGCGCATACCTAAGGACGTGACACGTCATCAGTTTACAGCCGTTTTCTTCCGCTACCGCCATCAAGGCATAAAGGTCTTTTTCATTGTTTACAAGCGGTTTTTCGAGCAACATATCGTATCCTTGCTTCAAGAAAGGCACGCTTGTCTCTAAATGCATTTGGTCCATCGTACCGTTGATGATACAATCGGCAATCTTCCCTTTTGCCAAAAGCCCGTCAATCGTCTCAAAACACATCTCTTTCGGCACGCCGTAAATCTCGTGCATTTGTTTACGCTTGACAGGGTCAGGGTCCACCGCCGCCACCACTTGCATGCGTTTTAAATTAAAGACGCCCTCTTTTGCGTATACGCACGCTCTGTCGCCACAACCGACTACTGCGACTTTTATCATACTACTCATTTTTTCCCTATTTTCAAATTTTGATTATTATACTACACTTGAATAAAAATATCAATACTTTTTTTGTTTTACGCGAAGTTTTCCTTGGGAGAGAATATTCTCCCCCAAGGTCACTCCTGTCGCGTTATCTAATCTGCTTTCGCAAAGATTATCTTGTCATTAAGCAGCCCCAATAGGCACTACGCTAATTTCGAAAATACCGAACTTCTGGTATGCATAGTCCCAAAGTACCCATTGTTCTACCGTATCGCCCGTCGTGAAGACAAACGACCAAGTATACAGGTAATTGTCGGTGCTAACCTCATACATACTCAAACTATAATCGGTAGCGTGATCGGCACTATTCACCAATTCGTTATTCTTGATGTAAATACCTTTGTTTGCGCCTGCCGTATGGAAGAAGAGGTTTTCAATCTTATCCGACGTAGCATTGTGCGTACTTGCCGCTACGCTAAGTCTCAACGTAATGCGATACTTCGTGTTGGCAGGGACGTTATCCACCCAAATCAACCACGCATTCGCCATGGACGTAGCACCTGCACCGTCTGTTTCGTTGGCACCCGTGACCGACCAGAAATTGGACTGCAAATACGTAGAGTAATAGAGACCTCCGTCCGAAATAGAGGTGGTAGGACTACCTTCCGTATACGTAAAGTGTACAGGTTGACCAGCAAAAATGTTCTGCGCGGTATTTTCCACCGTATTGCCGTTTACGGTAACCGTGTCGCTCGTGCCCGTTGCATCAGGCGTCATCGTAATATTGTTGCCATTGAAATGCATATACGGGTCTTCGCGCAATTTTACCACGGACAAGTCGTCCACCGTAATCGTCCATTGACCGTAGTCTACTACGTCGTCGCCGTCGGTATCTTGCATCTTATTCTTGTTGCTGACCGTCGTCAGGTTAAGTTGCTGATTGGACGAGGTTGCCGTCATATATACGTAAGCGGAAATAACGCCGCTGTGTTTATCGTACATATAGAAGGTATCGTCATCCGATTTTCTGTTAAGCGTATTGGATTGTTTCGAAACCGAAATAAACAACCCGTCCACAGCCGAAACCGTCTTACCGTTCACTTCTTCTAAGAAACGAATGGCGATGACACCCGTTGTATCGGGATCCCAGAAGTCAGGTACTTGATAAGTAAACTTCAAGTGAATCAAATAACGTTGTCCTGCTACCACGCCAGAACCCGTTTGGCTTGTCGTCAATCGGCTTGCCATCATACGGTTCCATTCTGCGTCGTTACTAGCCACAGTACCGCCATCCTTAGTTTCCGTTGCCGTCTTCAATTGCAACGCATACCCACCGGTAGAACCTGCTACTATCGTGCCGTTAGCCCCAGCGGTAAACAAGTTGCCGCCGTCCATCGTAAACTCAGTCCCTGCCGCATACGTATCCTTAGGGAAAGTCTGCGAGTATTGATTAGTCGTATTGTAAACTGCGTATTCCATAATGGAAATATCGTCGATATAGATGACCCAATTCCCTCGCGTTTGCGTCGCATCACCGCCTGCAATCATCAAACTCAACAACTCGTCGTCTTGCGCATAGGGAGTCAATATCATATGGAAAGTTGTTACCCCTGTCGTCGTATCCGTCGAATAGGTGGACGGAGTAGAACCCCTGTCCGCATGCCAGCAACTATTGTTTTCAACCGTGTTGACACCAAAGCCTGCGGTGTTGGCATCAAACGCCCAAACGATCGACGCGCCTTTGCCGCCATTGACGGCTTTCGCCGCGTCAGGCATCTCCCACTTCATCTTCAAGCCGATCTCATAGGTGACGCCGTACTTAAAGCCGTAGTCCAACTCTATGATTTCTTCCCAAACAGACGATGTATTTGCACCCTCTAATAAGGTTGTCGAGACTTTTAAGGACTTACCTGCAATAGCGCCGTTTCCCTCGTCGACAATCTCACAAGACGTCGTATTGGTCGTATCATTGACGAGTTGTAAAACAGATTCGCCTTGCGCGTTCGTCCCAAAGGAACTACTGTCGGCAAACCAGTCCATATCCGTGCTAGATACAATCGACGGGAAGGAGATATGTTTACCGTTTTCGTCCCCGTAAACAGTAAAGCCCATTTTGATTTCAGAGTGAGCCGCGTCGCAAACTTTCGCCGTGATATGGTGTAACCCTGCGGACAACGTGCTAAGGTACTCGTTTGTCAAAGTAATCGTGCCGTCAGAGTTGTACGAAATGCCGTTTTGAGAGACGTACGCGCCCTTTTCCACCGTCAACAGTACCGTTTTGCCGTCTTCTGCATACAATCTAAACGGCCTCTTATTGGAGTTGAATTGCAAGGTGACGCTACCACCCGCCGCTTGTACGGCGTTGGTCGGGGTATACGTCGCCATTGTCGTGACAACTTCTATCGTACACGTCGTGGAGAACTCCGACCACCAAAGATCTTTCGTCCCGTCTGCCGCGTCAGCGTCTCTACCGACGGTTGCCCATGCTTGAAGGGTAATCTCGCCGTCCACCGCACCTATTGCCGCCATCATCATCTCTGCCGTCGCGTCTAAGCGGAATTTCTCACGGTTGGTCGCTTCGAAATAGACCATTTTTTCATCTTCTAAGCAACCGTACGTCACTTGCACGTAATCGGAAGTGAAGGCGTCTACCCCTGCGATAGTAAACGTGGGCGTATAGTACAACGTTCCCGCTGCGCCGTTGTTACCAATCCCGTCGCAACCTTCAAATCCGCAGTCACAATAGGGGTTTTCAACCGTCAAAGTGCCCGTCAACGTACCGTGCGCCGTACCATCTAAGTATCCGTCGCCGTCGGTATCCGCGGCAGGGTCGCTCGTTAACACCCGCTGAATCCCCGATCTATCCACCAAATTCATATAGGCGTCTTGGATGCGTTTTCCAACGTCCAACCCCTCAAAGTCATGTCCAAAGAGATTGCCCGTTTTGCCTGCTTGCTTAATGGAAAATTCATCAATCGTAATATTCCATCTGCTGCCTGCTACCGATTGACCGTTTGCATCCTTGTTGCCACCAACCGTCGTCAAGGAAAAAATTTGATTTGCCGTTGCTGCCGTAAAATACGCCTGAATAGTGATGACGTTCGTCTCTTCATCGTAAAGATACGTCGTATCGCTGTCCGAAGGAGCAAAACTGTTGCCGACGATACCCGCGGGCAAATCATTGCCTGCCCCGTCTTGGTCAACTTTAGAAGTGTCCACCTTACCGTCTGCCGTCATATACAAATGCAACCCTTCGGTAACTACCACGGGATCAACCGTTTCGTCTTGCAATCTGACCGCAATACGAGGGGTCGCACCGTCCACCAACCCCGTAATGGAGTTTACGCGGAGTTTGAGTTGCGCATAGTAGCGAACGTCTGCCGTCGGGAAGAATTTTACCCCCAACATAGAACAGAAGTTCACCTCGGCACCAGAATCGGACGTCTCGAGTTTCAAAGATTGATTGCCGCTAATAGGATTTGCATCGGTAACGGTACTAGTCCCACCCGATCTATCGTATATCTGGTCTCGAGTATCCAAATAGTTATCCGCGCCGAGGGAAACGAAGGAAACGTAGCCCAAACTTCTCGTCACTTGCGTTTTACTGTACTCAATAATATACTTGTCGTTCAAGTCTACGTTTTTGTCCCCGTTGTTGTCCACGGTAGGGTCGTCTGCCAAATACGCCACGTATGCACGCGCCGTAAACGCCATATTATAGTAATCCTCGGGGAAATCTAAATAATTCCCGCTACTGTCTTTTTTCGCCAAAACGGAAGAGAACGCAGAATAGTTAGTCGTATCAATCCCATTGGCTTGCGCGGTACTTTCTTCCATCCATACTTTTGTTTGAATACGCAAAATGTTAGGGTTTTCTTCGCTGGTCCCGTCGTCAGTAGTAGTAACCGTCTTGAAATCCACCAAATTGTCATTGGCGTCAAAGACGGGCTCAATTCCCATATTCGCGTCACCGAGTTTACTAGTCGGTATCAACAACATACCGTATCTACCGTCTTTTAAGTCGTACGTTTGCTTTTCCGTCGTCTTCATCTGCGCAACGAAACGAAGCCCTTCCGGCTTTTGGATACGCACCGACATCCCAAGTACTTGATAGGTGCTCGGGTCTTGTTCGGTAATGGTATAGTCGGTATCCGCACTTGCCGTAGGGGTTACCAAAGCGACCGACGTCGCAATGCAGCCCATAAACAACGCGCTGAAAAGACCGAGAAACACTTTTTTAATCTTACTCAATTTTTTCATCTCTCTAGCCCTCCTTAATCCTCCAACCATCCGTCAATCCAACCGAAGTTTTCGTCGTCTACGGTTGACGAACTGACAATGTCTTTGTTTTCTAAAAACCTAATGACCAGCACAGGTCTTTGATACGTTTTCTTTTTCATAATATTAGCCTTAATTTTTTTCTTTTCTAAAAAAGCAGTATTGCCTGAAAGCGGTTTTTGCCGCCTTCAGGCTACTTTTTTTGTTAAATCGCTGCAATATCAATGCTGTAAACGTTAAAGATTTGGTTCCCTACGTCATAGAACACGAATTGCCCACCGTCAGTCGCGCCACTCGTCAAATAGCAGGTCCATGTCCATACGCCTTTCTCGTCTTGATAGAGTAAAGTATCCGTCGTTTGATTACCACTGACTGCATTGTCTTTAATCCAGTTAGCGTCGATTCCTCCATCGTTTATCCATTTCAAGAGCAAGGAAGAAATTGCCGCATCCCCGTCCACCGAGAAACGGATGGAGAAACGATACGTCGTATTTGCCGCAAACTTATCAAACCAAATAGCAACACCGTTCGCGCCAAGTCTAAACGCATTGCCGAGGTCACCGCAATCAACTACGCCACCGTCCGTCGTACCGCTGGCAAGGTGCAAGTTAGGGCCAGAGTTTTCCGCTTGGAATACGCTGGCTAACGTAGCGCCCAACTCGTAGTCGTTAGCATCCAACGCAATATGTTTTGCCGAAAACGTCACGTTGGCCACTTTGAAATCGTCTACGATAAACGTCCAAGCCGCCGCCCCTACCTTCGTAAGCGCAAACACTTGATTGTCTGCCGAAGGCGTCATGTAGATATTCGCCGTATAAACGCCCGTCGTCTCATCGTACGTCAACGTCGTCGCGCTATCTTGCGCATAACCGAACGCCAACGTGCTACCGCTGGTAAGATCCAACTTCAATGCGTTAATCGCGCCGTCATTCGTACGGAAATACACGTTACCAGAAGTCAACGTCGTCGAGAACTTAAACTTCAAAGAAATCAAGTATCTCGTACCTGCTTTCATGCCGAATTCACTCTTGAAAATATCGTTAACGTTGCCCGTTTCACCTGCCGCAGTCGTCGTCAATTTCAAAGACTTCGTCCCGCTGATAACGTCCGTGTCCACTACTTGACCGGTAGCGTACGTTTCACCGGGATACATGCCTGCCGTACAACCCGTCGTACTGTCAAGCACCGAATACGAACCGACGTTAGCACTCTCAAAGTCTACGCCAATTAAGGGAGTCTCATCTTCGTTAACCGTGATACACAAGTCGTCGATGACAACCGTCCACTCGCCGCCGTTGCCATCATCGCCTACCGTCGTGAGGTTGAGGGTTGCGCCCGCCGTAGGAGCCGCAATCACCGCTTTAATCGTCCACACACCCGTCGTGCTGTCCAAGGATACCGTAGAGCCATTGCCTACGTTACTCCAACCCGTCGCGCTACCGTCTACCACGTTGAACGCACAGGTAGAATTTGCTGCCGTGACATCGTCGAAACGCAAGGCAAATACTTTCGTACCCGTCGCAGGAGCCGTAATCTTCGCCTTCAAGGAAACGGTATATACGACGTCCTTTTCAAAGCCCAAATCAAGTATGGCAAGTTTGTTCCATTCCGCTGCTACCTGTGCCGCTTTAGTCTTAAACATCAAGGACTGACCGTCAATAGAGCCCGCCGCTGCGTCGACTACCGCCGCATCTGCACCGTCTACGTACAAAGGTTTGCCGCTTGCGGCAGAGGAGCCGAGATATTCGGTAATAGCCGCCATGGGTATGCTGTCAAAGTTGTTGACACCGTAGATAGAGGCAGGGAAGGCAAGGTGAGTGCCATCCGCATCGCCGTATACGCCTACCGAGAAGGTAAACGTGCTGTTATATCTATCTGCTACCGACAGGGTATACGTATACAACCCCACATCCAAGGTAGAAAGATAGGTGCCTTTCAAGGTCAATTCGTTATTTTCATAAGAGAACGCCGTCGTATCAAGTTCCGTACCCGCCCCGTCTTTCAACGTGTATGCGTTGCCGCTGGACGTAAAGGCAAAGGATACGTCTGCGTTTGCCCCTGCTTGCACTTTCAACGTCGTCCCGTCAAAGGTTACCTTGCTGACGTATGCTTCTACGCTGACTTCTTTGACAAGGGTCGCCGTACCGTCTACCGACACCGTCGCCGTTACCGTTGCAATGCCGTCGCCTACCGCCGTCACTTTGTTGTCGACGATTTTAATGACGCTTTCGTCGTCCGACGTATACGTTACGTTCACCGCCGCAGAAGCCGCCGCGTCCATACCGCCGATCTTGAGCACAGGTGCGTACATCGCTGATTTATCGTCAAGGAGTTGACCGCCGTTAACGGACAATTCTACGTCTGCGCCCGCTACGATTTTTTCCACAACCGCGTTTTCTTCATACGTGGATTTCAAACTTTCTACCGTCGCTACGTACGCGATACTACGCGTCACTTTAGACGTGTAAATCGTGTTGCCGCTTTCGGGAATAATAAACCCTACCGCCGTAATAGGCGTATTATAGAATTCCGCGGGGAATTCTACCGCCGCAGCACCTTCCTCCGTGGATTGCTGTGCAAGCAACGCGCTGGAGAAAGCGGAATATCCGTCTTTCACGCCGTTTGCCGCGCAAAGTTCTGCACTCCAAAGTTCGCCCCCTTCGATAACGAGAGCGTTCGTATTATTCGTCGTATAGTTCGCGCCGTCATAGGAAACCGTCAAACGACGAGTCGTATCTACCACCTCAGGTACGAGGATAACGCCGTATTTCGCGCCAGCACCGTAAGAGGTAAGCGCTTCGCTGTTGACTTGCGCTACGAAACGGATACCGTCGGGGCTTGCCGTACGGACGGACGCGCCCATTACCTCAAAGCCTACTTCTTGATAAGCAAACGAAGCAACTTTCATACCGCTGACACAGGACGACCAATCCGCAACGCTCGTAAGCGTAGCAGGGTATGCGCTGTAAAGACAGGCGACTTTGTTTCTCGTCGTGTCTACCAACGTTTGGTCAAAGGTCGTACCGTTCATATACGAAGAGCCGTTCACCCATTCGTAGTTTTGGTATACCGTGTGACTGGTCGCATCGCTGAACGTCCACAAAGGCGAGCACCACAAGTATTTCGTGTCGCTTTCAGGCGTTGCGCCCATATGCGTATAGTGCGCTTGCGTAACCGCCGTTTGACCGTGGTGACCCATTTGCACGTAATCGCTTTCAAGTTCTTCCGTCGTATAAGTGGACGTCAAGCGGTTGCCGCCTCCCACCCCTAAGTCGTTGAGGAAGAGTACGCTTTGATCGCCTACGTGCATACGGATAACCGTCGAATTACTATTGAAATCATGTTCGTCAGCCGCCCACGTTTGCAAAATCTCAAAACGCACGCCGTCTACCGTGATATCCAAGCCTTTAGCGATATTTTCCGCATTAATAACCGCGCCGTTGATATCGTCGTAATAACTACCGCTGGTCGCTATACCGTTGACGGCGGCATAGTTATCCAAGCCCGCCTTGAATTGCGGGCCGTAACTATCCCAGTCGCCGTTAGCGTCATACGAGCCACCGAAGTCGGGGAAATCTAAATAGATGTTGTTGATTTTGTAGTTGGAACTTGCGGTATAACTGCTGAGCATCTTGCCGAGTTCGTTGAAATGGTCCTTGTGCCCGTGGGATACGAACCAAGCCTCTACCTCAAAATACTCACCTTCACCAACACCAGCGATTGCACGAAGCGCCGCAGGCATATACGCCTCCGCCGTCAATGCCGTGCCGTGGCTATTTCCATCGCCGTTGCTGTCGTCGTCGCTACCGTCGGCGCCACCGTCGATAACGATCAACTTATTGTTGGCAGTTTTGATTACGTAAGACTCCATCAACCAACCTTTGTTGGGGGCAAGTTGGTAAAGTTCGACTTCTCCGCTCGTTGCCGCAGACACCGTTTCAACCTCCTTGTCTAAGAGCGCCACCGAAAGACCGGTACATGCACAGCAGACGCCTGCAAAAATTGCCGTCAAAAGTTTTTTAATGCTAAACTTTTTCATCTCTGCGCCTCCTTACAGATACCACCAGCCGTCGGGAATAGACCCCGTTCCGTCATACGAGGAAGGCGATTCTGTGATGATGTCCTTTTCGTCAAAGAACTCAATAGTGATAATAGGTTTTTGATAAATATTTTTCAATGGATTTTCCTCCTTGAAATAAGATTTTCTTTTTGCTCGGGAAAGGGAAATTTCCCTTTCCCGATTGTTGCTTTTTTACGTTACGCGTTCGCAACCATAAAGTCGTCGATGGTTATCGTCCAAACCCCACCGCCATTCGATTGGTCAGTCGCCGTCGCTATTTCAAACCATTGTCCGTTTTCCGTCGCCGTTACGTTCATTTGCAAGGTGATGACTCCTGTCGCCGAATCGTATGCGTACGTGTTCGCCGTATTGCCACTTTCCTTTTCCGTACCGTTTGCATTTAACTTGTATCCGTTAACCTGCAAACTATCCGTCGCGCCGTACAAACGAAGCCATACTTCT
>JAFTQO010000007.1 GCA_017462735.1 Clostridia bacterium | reverse complement strand
GGTCTTTCCCGCTTCCGTCGTCGTAAGTTGTAAAGACTTCGTGCCGCTTATAGCGCCCACTACTTGACCCGTCGCGCCGTTTTCCGTAGGATACAACATAGACGTGCAGCCCGTCGTCGCGTCAAGCACCGAGTAGGAACCAAGGTTTGCACTTTCAAAATCATTGGAGGTAAGCGCCGTTACGGGGGCGACTTTAAATTTCGCCGTCAGCGTTACGTTGTTATTAGCGGTGAAGGTATAGGAAGGAGCGCTATCCACAAGCGCGTCGCTTTCGTTATACCAACCGTCAAAGACGTAACCCGTTGCAGGGGTTGCTTGCAAAGTGACGCTTGCGCCTTCCGCATACGCGCCACCGCCCGTTACCGTACCTTGCGCCGTGTTGGCACTAGTTGCCGTAACCGTGTACGTCGTCACACTGCTCTCCGCTATGAATTTCGCCATGAGTGTCTTGTCTGCCGTTACCGTAAACGTGTACGTTGCGCTGGTGGAAACTCTCGCATCCCCTTCATACCAACCGTCAAAGACGTAACCCGTCGCGGGGGTCGCTGTAAGCGTCGCACTTGCGCCGCCTACGTACGTGCTACCACCCGTTACCGTACCTTTCGTCGTATCTTCACTAGTCGCCGTGACCGTGTAGGAAACGGCCTCGGCTTCTTCGATGACGAAGTCGTCGACCAAAAGCGTCCACGCACCGCCGCCTACCGTCGTCAAGTAGAAGTTTTGATTGTTTTCCGTCGCCGTCATATAGACGGTTGCCGTAGCGATACCCGTCGAGAAATCGTACGAGAAAGTCGTCTGCGAATCCGTCGTACTTGCCACGCTGGCGTCAACCATATTGACGACCAAACCGTTGACTTGCATACTATCCGTTGCGCCAACCAAACGCACGTAGATTTGTTTATCCGTACCGCTGGGGACAGTCACGGGTTTGAGTTTCATCGAGATTGCATATCTCGTACCTGCAGTCGAACCAAAGGCACTGTGCATCATAATATTCCAACCTGCGCCCTCGCCCGTTGCGTTGGTCGTAAGTTGCAAGGACTTGGTACCGTTGATCGCGCCCGTCGTGACGACGCTTGCATCTGCCCCAAGACCGTTGTTCAGTTTATCCAGAGCATTCCAAGCGCCTTCGCTGGCATTTTCAAAATCGAACGCAACGAGGGAGGAGGAAGTACCGCCGCCTTCGCCCGTGCCGCCCGTTTCGCCACCAACGTCACCGCCCGTCGTAATGTCGAATCCTACGTCCGTACCGAAGTAGAAGTCATCCATCACAATCGTCCAAACGCCGCCGCCAACGGTTGTAATATTCAGTTTTTGATCGGACGAAGTTGCCGTCATATAGACGTTCGCCGTGATGACACCCGTCGCTGCGTCGTACGAGAAGGAGGATTCGGTATCGCTCGTCGTGCCTTGGCTAGGCGCACCGCCCGCCACGTCGAAGAACATACCGTTCACTTCGCTACTGCCCACCAAACGGATAGCAATCGTACCCGACGAAATCGTCGTAGGCATAGTGTACTTGAATTTGAGTTGCGTCAAATATCTCGTACCGACGACTACTGCCGTATCGCTTTGCATCAATACGTTCCAACCTGCATTTTCAGCACTCGTTGCCGTCGTCACTTGCAAAGACTTAGTACCGCTGATCGCGCCCGTTTCGATAACCGTCGCCGTCGAACCGCCCGTGTAGAAGGCATTCGTCATTTGCGACATATAGTCGCCCGTCGTCGCATCTTCAAAGGTGTACTTGATACCCGTTTCGACGATACGTTCCATCTTGATATCGTCTATAAGCAAAGTCCAAGCACCCAAACCTACCGTCGTAATATTCAGTTTTTGATCGGCGTTCGTCGGCGTCATATACACTTTCACCGTCGCCACACCCGTTGCCGAGTCGTAGACCATCGACGTTTGCGTGTCGCTCGTCGTACCTGCAGAGGCTGTGTCCGCAGAAACGTTCATAAACAAGCCGTTAACTTCTCCCGTACCTACCAAACGGAACGCAATCGTACCCGACGAAATCGTCGTAGGCAACGTCCACTTCACTTTCGCCGTCAACAGGTACCTTTCGCCCGCCGTCAACGCGCAGTTGGACCTGAGCATAATATTCCACTCAGCCGCCGCGCCGTCCGTCGTCGAAGTAAGTTGCAAGGACTTGTTGCCGTTGATAGCGCCTTCTTCTACGACAACGCCCGTAGCGCCAACCGTCGTCAAACCGAAGTCGTTGAGGCCTGCACCCGTCGCCTTGTCTTCAAAGTCGTAATCAGGCAAACCTGCCGACGAAGAACTGTCTACCGCCAAAATCATAATATCGTCAATCATTACTACGCAGTAACCGAGGTTGATTGCCGTAATGTTCAACATTTGTCCCGATGCGTTAGGCGTCATATAAGCATTGACGTCATACACGCCCGTAATCGAGTCGTACGTATAGTTAGTCATCGCGTCGCTTGCGTCGGCAAGTCCGTTAGCGCCGTTCGCGTCCACGTTCACAAACAGACCGTTGACAACCGCTTCTTCCGTCTCGCTAATATTCTTGAAGAAACGTACCGCGATTTGACCGTTGGTCGCGTCGGTAGCAAACGTAATGCGCATCTTGAACTTGACTAAATAACGTTGCGTTTCTACAAAGTCAAGGTTATAGCCGAGCAAGGTGTTCCAACCTACTTCCGTGCCGTACAGCGAAGAAACCTTCAGCGACTTGCCGCTAATTGCTCCGTCTGCCTCTTCCACAACCATACTGGAGGCACCGCCCGTGAACATCTCGTCCGTAACCATGTTTTGCCCGCAAGCCCAACCGTTCGTCATCGAATCGAAATTGTTCATTGGATTGGTCGTCGTAGGATATGCAATCGTCTTGCCCTCTTGACCGTAAGCCGCTACCCAGAATTTCACCGTCGTGCTCTCTTCATCCGATACTTCCAAAAGGAATTCGTAAATGCCCGCCTCGAGCGTATCTAAGTAACTGCCTTTAATCGTCAACGTGGTATTGGTCGCGTCGTAAACGTATACCGCATCGTCTGCCGCCGTTACCGCCGCGTCGCTGACGAGGCTAAGGGTATAGGACGCCGTCTTAGCGTCAAAGGTAAAGGCTACGTCTTCACCCGTCGCTTGTTGAATCTTATACGTCGTCTTTTCAAAGGTCGCTACAATGCGTTCCGTCGTGCAATAGAAGGTACTTACGCTCTTCCCTGCCATCGTTTCGATGACCATTTGGTTAGCGCCGTCCGCACAACTCTCTTCAATGAACGCATAATCGATTTCTATCGTGTTATCCGTCAACGTGTATTGCGATTGAGGCACAGAATCGCCGCCAATCGAAATGCCAACGAAGGTCGCGCCGCCAAAATCAATCGCAAACGTAGCGTTCGACTTGTTATCTTGGTTGTAATATACGTCGCCGTTTTGCGCATTCGTATCGCCAATCGTACCGTCTACCGGCTTAGCGAGTTTATAGACGCAAACTTTAAATCTGCATACGCCTTCCGCCGTATGTACGCGTACGATATGGTCGCCCAAAGTCAACGTTTCCATAAACGCTTGTTTCAACGTAAACAAGCCGTCTGCCCACGTGTAATTGGTGTTTTCTATCGTCAATTTATCTACGGACACGTGCGTGTAGCCGTCTACGCCCGTCATAGTGACGTTCAAGTCACCCGTCTTGCCGATGACGTAAATAGGTTCGGCAGGGGCTACGGAACCGATAAGCGTTTCATCCTCTTCGCCCGTGTCAGGTTCCGCGTCGGGGGTCATACCGCCCGCCCACTTCGCCATAAGCGTCGTGTCTAAGCCCATCGTATATTCGTATTCCATATCGGTAGAAACTCTATTGCTACCCATATACCAGCCGTCCCAGGTAAAGCCTGCGTTGCTTACCGCTTTGACCGTAACCTTTTTGCCGTACGTGTACGTACCTTCGCCCGAAACGGTACCTGCCCCGTCGATATTCTTCGTCAGAGTCAACGTATAATCGTTAGCCGTCCAATGCGCTTTCAAGGTAGTCTCTTGCATAATCGCATCTTCTGTAAACGACCATTCTTCCGTGCCGTTATACCAACCTACAAACGTATGCCCTTCTTTGGTGGGGTCTGCGGGTTTCGTCGCAAACTTCCCTTCTTGGATAGATTGCGTGTCGACGTTGCTGCCGCCGTCCGTATCGAACGTAACGTCCAATCGCTTAATACCCCACTTCGCTTGATAAGTCTTGCTTTCCGTCGCGATAAAGGAGTAGGTCGCATTTTCGCTTACCTGCGTAGACCCGTCGTACCAGCCGTTAAACTTATAACCGACGTTCGTCACCGCTACCAAGTTGACCGTTGCGCCCGCTTCGTATTGACCACCGCCTGCAACTTCACCAGCCGCGGCGATATTTTTCGTCGCTTGAATGGTATACGTATCGGTCGGCGTACCAGGATCGCTAGGACCACTAGATTGAATAGGCTCCCATACAGCCGTCAAAACGGTGTTTGCGTGAATGGTAAAGGAATAGAAGACTACCCCCGTATCAAGAGAAACGTTTTCACCGTTCGTATTAAACCAACCGACGAATTTATACCCTTCGTTGGTATTGACTAATACGCGCGCCGTATCGCCTTCTTCATACGTACCCATACCCGTGACGGTACCCGCCTCGGGAATATTTTTATGTATAGTAAGGGTATACTCAGCAGGCGGCTTATGCTCTTCCACGTAATCGGTTACGACTTGCGGCGTACAGCCCTCACAACCGTCGCAGGAAGACATAGCACCAACGCAACACGCCGTTGCCAGCGCCGCGAGCAATAATATCAGTCCCCTTTTCTTTTTCATCTTTTTTCTCCTTATATACCTGCGTTAGAGTTTATAACGATACCGTTATCTTTTCCCCCGCAACTAATGCATAGTTTCTTTCCCCGTCGCAAACGACGCCGTTTACGGGAGAGAGTATCGTCCATACGTTTGCTTTTTTCTCTATATGGATCAGTTTCCCAAATGCAGGCACCTCTGCCGTTACGTCGTGCGGGAAATCTTTCCAAGGACGAATCGTTACTTGCTTGTTTACCCCGTCCGTATCCACGCCGAGAACGTATCTGCCGATAATCCAAAGAGGAGTTGCCCCCCAGGCGTGACAAAGGCTCTTGCCGTACTTTCTATCGTACATAGCGTAGTGCTCTATCCCTTGCATCTCGCTGTCGTAATCCTCCCAAAAAGAGGTCGCACCGATATCCAACATCCCACCGAAATACTTTCGTATCTCCTCCATAACGTACGCCGTTTCTCCCAATCCACAAAGTACTGTGAATTCGTAAAAACGCATATACGGGGTGGTAATTTTCGGGATTGCGTCGTTTTTAAGGACGCTTTGTAAAATACGTTTGCTTTGCCCTTCGTCCGCAATGCCTGTAAACACTGCCATCACGTTTTGTTGACGGAATATCCGTCCGTCGCTTTTACCGTCTTTAATACCGTATGCGTAAGCGCCTTTCTCTTCCATCCAAAAATCTGCGTTGATTTTTGCTTTTAAGGAGCCGCTCATAGACAAGTATTTCTCCGCATCCGCTTGTTGACCGACCACCGTAGCAATTTCACTTGCCTGGCGCAACGCCGCACAAAGAAGCATCTGCAAGAAGGAGTATCTTTCACAATCCTTCGTCAAACAGTCACTCCAATCGATAAATACCCAATCGTCGGGGGAGTGCACTAAATACCCGTCCTCATCCGTCCTATCGAGGATAAACTTCAACCAGTTGCAAAACCGCGTATACCAACGCTGCGCAAACCCTTTATCTCCTGTCGAACGGTAATAGTCGTAAAAACCCATCAACCAATACAACGTATAATCCACAATCGTATTGATATGTCGCGTGGGTACGCCTTTGCCGGATAACGCTACTATCGTACGTTTCCAAACCTCTTCGTCCCAGAAGGCGTAGCGGTTGAAAAATCCGCTTTGATAAGCGTCTCCGCACCATACCCATCTATCACGCTTGATACCGTCGTAGAAAAACTCTCTGGTGTTCAAGTGGAAGGTGTCGAGCGCGACTTTCCATATTTTTTCCGTCTTTTCGTCGCTGCAAGAAAAACTTGCCTGTAACTTTTCTTCTCGATATTCGAAATTCTCGTATATTTGTTCGTAATCCGCTCCGTCCTCTTTGACGACGGTGATATAGCGGAACGCCCGCGTGAATCTGGTTTGCGTCTGCCCTGCCGCCAAATCGATTTCGTCAATCAATTCGCACTCGGCAAAGTCCAGCGCCTCCTCTTTCGATTCTCCTAAATACAACTTTAACTTGCCTTTTCCGTTGCCCTTTTCCACGGCGATAAACCCGAAAGTTTCTCTGCCGAAGTCGTACAACAGCCCCTCTGCCCTCTCTTCTACGGATACGGCGTCCCGTCTTTGCAACGCTAACCGAAAATCGTTGGGACTGACGTCTTTATCGAAGAATCCGCCCGCGTCTACGTGGATAAATTCTCCGTCCAGCAAGGTACAATACCAACTATCGTCCGTCCACATCTCGTTGCTGTCCACATACAAACAAGGGATTTTTCCTTCCGTATTCCATACGTGCACGTTGAGGGAATGTTTCCCTGCCTCCAAAGCCAGCGTGCCGTCCGTACAAGGCAGGAAATGCCCCGCTCTGTCTACTTCCAACGAAAACTCGCCGTCCGCTTTGATACGCAAAAGAGTCGGTTTGCTGAGCGTGAATTCCTTGCCGTATTTTACGCTGGGATACAAACCGAACGAGGGCCAGACGGGGAACTGCGGAATTTCCCGCAAATACCGTTTCCCGCCCAGTTCGTTAAGTTGTTTAATTTCAAATTCGCCAGGATACCAAATCCATTCCGCTGCCATTATTTGCTCCTAACTTATCTCAATTCTACAAACACCGCGTTATTTACACCCGTCATATCCAGCGTAAAGTAGCCGTTGGTAGCCGTCACCGTCTTTCTTTGCAAAATGTTGTTGTCTTCGTCGTAGAAAGTAAGCGATTTCGTGCCTACAGACGCCGTATCGGCAACCTGTGCCTTCATCGCAACCCCTTCGTCGCATCTAACGCCAAACGAACCGTTTTTATAAGTCGTTACCGAATAACTTCTGCCGTCGTATACGAGACGGTTGACCCCCATATACTTGTAACCGTCGGGAATATTCGGGGTAAATTTCAATCCGCCCGCGACTTGCGAAAGTCCAATAAACCCGTAGAGGTATGCCATCGGCGCAAGCCCGCTTTCGGAATATTCGCCCACGAACCCGAGCACGTCACGTCCACCGGACGTCGTGTTCATCGGGTCACGGTTGAGTTCGTCTTTTGCGTATTCTTTTGCCATAAGCGCCATCTGGTTGTAAGCGCCCGAAATATCACCCATCTTGATACGCGCCATTACGTCGTAATACGCCGTATACAAAATCGCGCCGCCATTTTCGAGGTGCCCGCCGTATTTACCGTTGCCAGACAAAGATTGAGAGCCTCCGTTATCGTGCCACCAACCGCCTACCGCAAAGTCAACGGTGTTGGTACGAAGCACCGTCCCTTCCGCCACTTTTACAGGCTGAGAGGTCGTGCTGCTGGTGGGATAGATATCCGCGCCAGTGACTGTGTCGCCCGATACGATACGGGTCCCGTTAAGCCACTCGTAAATCCATTGCGCTCTCGTCTTACCGTCAACCACTTCATCCGCAAGCCCTGCCGCTACCGCTTCCGTATTGACGAAAGTAATACCGTAGTCGTGTACGGCGCCATTGACGTCTACCGTCCCCGCATATCGGTTAGCGCCGTTAGGCGTATACCAGAAAGTATTGTTGAAATTCGTCTTTACCTGCGCCGCCAAATCCTTATAATAGGTTGCCTTTACAGTATCACCACGGAAGGTCTCGAACTCTACGAGCGCGTTGAGCATTTTGTAAAACTCGATGTTCGCATAAGCGTCCTTGTAGCCGAACGGAATGTTATCCCAATAGTTACAACTGTAATCACCTACTCTACCGAGGTTTTTCCCGTCATTATCGTCGGCGCCGATAATAATTAAACCGTTCTTTCCTTCCAAGTTATTGAGGACGTAATCGATGGCAAGTTGCATCTTTTCGCCTACCGTCATATTTTTGGAAGCGTCGTCGCCTGCGTCGATGTGATTTTGAGAATTTGTTTCGTGCCCTTTATCGACGGTTAAAGGCCCCGTCGTTTGGTCGACCACGTCAAGTAAACTCAAATCGTTTTCCCAACCGACGTAGTTGCAAATCGCCATAACGTAACAGAAATTATTATCGTAGTGATAGTTTCCACAACAGGTTGAATAGCCCATATTCGGCCAGTGAGGAGTATCGTAAGACCATACGTAACCCGTATTCATAATCGGCTGATCGATAAGGTATTGACGCCAAGTAAGATACGACCACTCGTTATCCGTCCAGTTCCTAATCAGCGAAATCCACTCGAACCACGCAGGCGTCCAACCTACGCCGACACCGACGTACGGCTGGTTGCCGGGCGAAACGTATCCGTAATCGTAATACATCGCATTGGCAAAATACGTCACCGCGTCCTTTTGATCGGAGAAAAAGAACATATCGTGGTACTTTTCGTCATAAGCGTTCGTCTTATCTTTTCCGTCGTACCAAGTATAATCACTTGCCTGCACGATGCCGTCACCGCCGCCCCAACCCGAGAAATTGACGTTGGCGCCTTGTTCGTCAGTCGTCGTACCGCCGCTGAGCGTACCGCTCGCGCCCGTACTTGCACCGTTGCCGCCGCACGCCGTGAACGCGCTAAATACCATCATGGCGGAAAGGGATAACGGAAGCGCTTTTTTCAATTTCTTTTTCCAATCGATTGCCATTATCCTCTCCTCCTTTTTTTCGTGATTACTGTAAGCGCCGCAAGCGATAAGGTTATCGCCACTCCTCCGCTGATAGTAGAACCGCACCCGCCTTCCGCGCTACCGCCACCAGACGAACTGCTTATCTCTGCAAAATCTTCCACTTCGGTAACGGACATCAAACCGTCTTTGAACGTTACCTCCTGCGCCGCAGGAGCCACTACCGCTGGTCCTTCAATGAAGCGTATCAACACGTCGTACTCTTCCATTTTTCCGCCCGCGCTGCAACGCATCGTTATCCATTGCTCGCCGACACCGCGCGCCGTGTACGCCCATACACCGTTGGATTGAACACGCCCGCAAGTGGACAAATAAGAGATATCCGTTGCACCCGTGACCGTGAACAAATCGCTCATCGCGATACGCACTTGAATATTCGTTTTAAACTCGAACGTTTGCAATTCTGCAAAGTTGAGAAGGTTGGGCATAATGGAAGTCTCGCCCGTTACCTCGTCCAATCTCTTCATATACTCGACAATGCACCCGTCGTAAGGTACGGTGGCAGGGTCTAAACCGTTGCCTCGTCCCCACAGTTGTAAATAGGCTGCGTTGTCTTCGTAGAAAGGCGCTACTCTCTTGAAATGGTCGTCTACCGTTAAACCGTCCGCGTCGGTAGCGTCTACGAAAATATCCTCGCCGTTGAGTTTAATCCCCCATACGCCGTGCAATTTATAGAACTGAATTTTATTCGTTTCGTACCACTTAAAAGGCACCTGTTGGGTAATTTTAATAGGTTGTTCTTTGGTCGCTTCCGTCGTAGGCGTATAGACCATGAATTGCAAGGAAACGGAATTGTCGCCGTGTACTGCAGGGTTATAATCAAAGTTAAACGCAATCGTGTACGTACCGGAATACCAGTTGTGTTGGTGCAAGGAGGTAAACGCGATAATGTTTCTCGTAATCCCTTCCGCAGGCGCCATACGCAAATCAATTTCCAAACCCTTCAACGGCATTGCAATAGAACTGCTTACCGTATAAACGGTGTCTTTCGTAGGCGTCCATGCCGCCACTTCGTTGCCGTACGTTTGAGACCAGTTGGGAGGGCTCAAAATCGGCGCGACGAAAGTATCGGGGGTCTTGGAAGAAGGCAACCCGAAGAGTACGGACGTATAAGTGAAGTCCATATCCCCGGAGATATTATGCACTTGCAAGTACCCTACCTTGTCGGTATATGCGGTCAAAGCCGTTTCCAGCGCGCTACTTGCCGTAGCGTCCAACGTCATCGGCGTACCGCCGACGTTAATTACCCAACCGCTATCCGTTTTACCTAAATAAACTCTGTTTTCATAAGCGTTCGTCCAGTCGATATACAAATTGCTGTAAGACGCCAAACCCGAAGTGCCTATCCAAAGCCCCAGCGTAGCGTTTTCTGCACCCGTACGCTCAAACTCCATTGAAATACTCGTAGATTGTTCGGTATACCAAGCCGTTTTATCGGGGACGACTACCACACGCATTTTACCAGAGCCTTTTTGAACACGGAAAGCAACGCCAAATCTATCCACCCAGGCTTTTCTGGTGGATTTGAGTTGATATTCGCCGCTGCCACTCCAGCCATGGCCGTTTTCGTTGTCAATCACGCTCCCCGCCCCGGAAACGGACCAGTCGCTATGTCCTGTCAACTGCGTATACGTCGTGGCGGCGGACGCGCTGACCGTAGGTTGTTTCCACGTCAAGGAAAACGCCAGTACCGCGCACAACGTCATAAGGAATGCGAATACGTATATAAACGTTTTTCTCAATCCGATTTTTCTCATTTTTACCTCCGCTTTCCCCTTACTTTCTATCGGGGGAAGTTTTGCTCTCCTTCTCTCGTACACGCGTATATATATTATTGTTATGTGCACACGAGAGAAAGCCGTCGTTTTTTATTCCTCGTTATTCCTTACCACCCGTCATCGAGACGCCGTCCACCAACTGTCTTTGGAAGACGAGGAAGACGATTGCCATCGGGATAGTCATAATAACGCCCGCTGCCATTTGGTATTGAGGATAGGAGTATTGCCCGCCGCTAATCGTCGTCTGATAGTAGACGGATAAAGCAAGGGTGTGCCATTCTTCGTACGTGTTGCCGATATAGATAAGCGCCGTGTCGAAGTCTCTCCAATAACCCATAATACAGTTGACTGCCATATAAATCATAATCGGCTTCAACAAAGGCAGGATGATTTGGAAGAAGATACGCATTTTGCCTGCGCCGTCAATCTTCGCCGCTTCGTCCAACTCTCTCGAAATCCCTCTCACGAACTGATTGGCAAGGAAGATATTGAGCGCACCGCCGCCGAAGAAGGCGCCGATAACCAACGGTATCCACGTGTTGGTGATGTGGAGCACTTGGTCAAAGAGAATATACAAAGGCACTTGCGTAACCATAGCGGGCAACATAACCGTCGCCATCATAAAGGTAAACCAGAAGCCTTTCCCTCTAAATTCGCCACGGGCAAACCCGTAAGCGCACATACAGGAAGAAACGACCGTACCCACCGTACCGATGACGATGACGCAAAGGGTATTCCAAAGCCCCGTCAAAATATCAATCTTCCCGCCGAAGAGTACCGCATAGTTTTCGGCATGCCATATGGAAGGCATAAATACTGCGCCACCCGTACCGTCGGGGTTAATCTGTCCCATCGCCTCCGACTGCGACATGAAACTTTTGAAAACCATGTACAGGAAGGGGAAGAGGAAGAACGCCGCTAAATGCACCAACAGGGTATATAACGCCGCCGTATCGATAATCTTTCTGGCCTTAGGATTGTTGACGAAGAATTTCGCCGACCCATACGCCGTAATCAGCACTACGCTATATACGGGGATAAACATCAACCAGTAACTGTTATGCAACAGGAACAGGAACAACGTCACGATAAACAAAATGACCATCAGCGCATAGAAAAACGCTAACTTAACAATCTTTTTGTTTTTGACCACTTTCAAAAGCGCAATAAACGCACCAACGAAAGCCACCGTCAACAGTAAGGGCAACCACCAGTTATTGGCGAAGAGTATGTAACATTGAATAATAAAATCCATTACTTTTTACCTCCGTCGCCGTAGTATACCCAACCGCTGCTCTTGAAGATAAGTCCCGTCAAAAGCCCGATGATGACGAAGAGTACCCACGCCATAGCGCAGGCAAGCCCTCGCGTTTGCCCCCCGCCGAAACCGTTGTTGTAAATTTGCAAAGCGTAGAAAGGCAGGTTTTGTTCGGCACCCTTTGCCCCTGATACCAACGCCTTGACGTTGCCCATCATTTGCAAAGCGCCGATAACGCCCGTAATCATATTGTAGAACAAAATGGAACTACACATCGGGATGATAACGGTGACTACCCGTCTAAAATACCCCGCGCCGTCCAATTTCGCCGCCTCTATAAGCGATTCGGGTACGTTTTTAAGGGCGGACAACCACAAAATCATCGAGGCGCCCAACGTCCATAAATTTAGAGACAGGAAGGTGGGGAACGCCGTATCTTCGCCAAGGAAAAATTGGCATTTCGGCAAACCCATATCCCGCAACATCGTGTTAAACAAGCCGCCGTCTAAGTTACTGAACGCACTCGCCCACAGCAACCCCCAAATGACCGAAGGGATAATGACGGGAAGATAGTACAAGGTACGGAAAATGCCTACCCCTTTTATCTTCGTATTCACCAAAAGGGCAACCCCGAAAGACAAAATCAAACAACCGGGCACGGACGTAAACGCGTACAGGAAAGTCATCCCCAACGATTCCAACATATCATACCCGTTAAAGAGACCTACGTCGGGATTGGAAAAGTCAAACATAGATAAGTAGTTTTTGAAAGTGAAATTACCTATCGTGACTTTGTAGGGAGCCGCATCGTCTGGGAATACCCAAGATTCCCGCGAGAAGGCAGGAATCATCGCCCTTCCGTCATATTCTTCAAAGAAACTGTAGAAGAGGGACATAACCATAGGGTACAAAGAAAAGACGAGCAAGCCGATGACGAGGGGCAGTATAAAGACAAACCACCCCGCCTCTTCTTTCCATTTCTTTTTCTTCAAAATAGATTTATTAGCCATTGTTTAAAACCTCTCAACGTACTAGCCTTCGGCAAAAAACCGTTAATTCAACATATCCGCCGCGTTTGCTTTAAAAGTGTTATAGGCAGCCACGAACGAATCCCCGTTATATACTACCTGAGAAAGGAACGATGCGTATATCGTCTTAAACCCTTGTCTCTTCGACGCAGGCAACGTACCGAACCAACTTGCCGTAACGTCGCGCTCGGTGTACGAAATCATGTTCGCCGTCGTGACCTTATTGCCAACGCTGTTGGTGATATCTCTCCATGCCGCCGTAGGATCGTTCGCCAAAGACTTCAAGGCAGGGATACACTTAGACGCGCTTGCTATCGCCGCTTGCCCGTCGCTCGTCATCAAAAATTGTAAGAATGCCCACGCCGCGGCTTTACTGTCGCTATTGGCAGCAATACCGTACCCGACGGCACCCGTCGCTACTTTCGGCGTGTCGCCGATGGCAGGGAAGGATACGACGTCAAAGTCAAGGTTAGACGTCTTTACGAACTGAGACGTACCCGCCGTCGTATTAAACGCCATCGCCGCATACCCCAATTCAAACGCGTTTGCGGTGTAGTTCTGCGAAGACAACGCATAGCCTTGCGAAATGACGCTTCTCGCCATTTCCATACCTTGTTTCCAACCTGTGTATTGAGCGTCGGTGTTAGCGATGGGAATCCCGTATGCATCCAAAATATTGCTTACACCGAAAGAGGAGACGACTGCCCAGTTGAGGATGTCGTAGTCCATAGGCGCTTGCGTAATCTTAACCGCGTCTCTACCCTTTGCTTTGAGTGCCGCACAGGTCGACAAATAGTCGTCCCACGTCCAGCCTTCTTGAGGATAAGCCACCCCTGCCGCGTCAAAGATTGCTTTGTTATAGTAGCAAATGATACGGCTATAGTCACGAGGCAACATATATTGTTTCCCTTCAGGGTCCGTAGGGTCTTTACCCATATCCATCATGGACTTATAATACGCCGTGGTGTCGAATCCAGACTCCAACATATAATCGTCCAAAGGCATCAATACGTTTTCGGATGCGTACGTTGCCACGTTTTCACCGATACAGCAGACGATATCCGCCCCTTCGTTCTTCACGTACGTGATAGCGTCCGATTGCATAACCACTTCGATTTGCACGTTGGGATACGTCTTATTGAACTCCGTTGCCGCCGCCAAAATAATCCCTTCTTCCGATGCGCTGTTATCGACGACAACCGTCAACGTTGCGCTCGTCGAAGGATCAAGCATGATGTCACCGGGGCCGCCCGAACCGGTAGGAGTCTCGGGATCTTCGTCTCCACCGCTCTCGCCGCCGCTACTTTGCGCCGTGAACTTCGCTTGCAACGTCTTTGCTGCCGTCGCGGTAAACGTATAAGGGTTTTGCGTGCTTACTTGCGTGCCACCTTCGTACCAGCCCGCAAACGTATACCCCGTAAGAGCCGTCGCTGTCAGCGTTACGTTAGCACCGCTGTTATAGGTGCCGCCGCCCGTAACCGTACCTTTCGTCGTATCTTCGCTGGTCGCCGTGATGGTATACGTGGACACACCACCACCGCCGCTACCGCCAGTCGCCACAAATACCGCAGCCAACACTATATTCTTCGTTACTTTGAAACTATACCCGTATGTATTCCCCGCAACGGTAAGATTTTCAGGAGCCACTGTTTGTCCGTCCGCCATCCAACAAACGAACGTATAGCCAGCCTTAGGGGTTGCCGTAACCAAAGCGCTAGTGTCTTTGTCGTATTTGCCGCCGCCCGTAAGATGGCCCTCGCCGCCCGCGGCGGAGACGGTCACCGTGTACTGCGTGGTTTGCGTCTGCGCAGTGCCATCCCCCACGCCTTCACACGCCGTCATGCCAACGACGCCAAAGGACATCGTCATCGCCAGCGCTAACGCCAAGGCAGATTTTTTTCTCATATCTTTTTCCTCCCAAAAGTTTATTTTCCTTTTCTAATCGGCGTGTAAAACGTCGATTTTTCAAAAAACAATTTTTCTCAATTTTTCACTTTTCATTAAAGAGGCGCATGCTCATGATAATTTCACGCATACGAGCACGCATACGCGCTTACATGAAAGAAAGAAAAGGACACCCCTCCCGCCTTTTCGGCGCAACGGAAGAGTTTTTCGTCTTTTTTTCCCTTTTTATAAAAAGGGGACACTTTTACATCTTTGTATATTTATAGTATCACTTTCCACTACGCCTTTTCTTGTCATTTTAGGCTTTGTTTGTGCCAAAAAGTAAACTGTTTATAAAAAAATCGCCTTGGCAAAAAATGCCAAAGCGACCCCGAAAAAAGACGTTTTTATTTAAATTTCGGCGATACGCCGTATACCTCTTTGTAAGCGCGATAAAAGGTGGACATACTGTCAAACCCGCAATCCGTCGCCATTTTCAATACCGTTTCTTGCCTCTTGTTTCCTGATTTTTGAATCATATCGGTAAATTTCATCACTCTGACACGGTTGAGATATTTTCGAAAACCCTCGCCCATGGCTTTGTTGAACATCTTCGAACAATACTGCTTCACGTACCCCAACTCCGCTGCAATGTCGGCAAGAGAGATGTTTTCTTGATAATGTTCCTCCACGTAATTGAGGATATTGTAGACGAGTTCTTTCGTCTTCTCGTTCTTCCTCTCTTTGGGCGGATAAGCCTTGCTCAGCATCGCCAGCAACAAATTGGCGTTGTTAAAGACGTCATAGTCCGTATCCCCGGGATTTTTGTGAAAGTTTTCCATAAATTCCAGTACGGGTGCATTTTTTGCTTTGTCAAGCATAAGCGCGGGGAAAGTCTTCCTTTGATATTGTTGGCGGTAAAAAGAAAAGAAAAATTCGCTGAGTACTAAAATATACCCATCCACCCCTTCTTCCGTCTTATACGAATGGGGAAACATACTGTCTACGTATAAAATCTCGCCCTTGCTGACCGTGCCCTTTTCGCCGTTGACAGTGTAATGCACCTTCCCTTCCGTCACAAAGATAAACTCCGCCGAGCGATGGAAATTAAGCGACGCTTCGATTTGATATATCAAATCGCCAACGAAAGGCTCGCCCTGCTTTTTAAGGTAAATATACTTGCTTTCATCCGACGTCCTTTCGTAGTATTTCATGTCGCACCCCCTTCGGCGCAAAAAAAAGCGCCGTCTTCTAGCAGAAAACGACGCCCCTAAAATGACCTTTTTCCGCTAGTTGCGACACTAATTACAAAAAATAACCTCTACGAAAAGTTTTTTAGATAACGCGAAAATAGGTACACTTTATCACAAATGTACGATTTTTTCGTAAAAGTCATTCAATTAGGTCGCAAGTTCATTGTATCACACTTGTTTACTTTTTGCAACTACTTTTACGAAAAAAATTTTTGCTTTTATTTCCCTTTTTGACGCCCGAAAAAAGAGCAACAAAAAACCGACCGTAAGGTCGGTGGTGGAGCGGGAAACGAGATTTGAACCCGCGACATTCACCTTGGCAAGGTGACGCTCTACCGCTGAGCTATTCCCGCATATGCCAAAAAGCCTATTTACTATACCACATCTTTTTTTTCTTGACAAGCGTTTTTTTCGTCTTTTGACAAATTTTTTCCTGCGTTTTAAGAAAAACACCGTCTTTTTTTGTTTATCTTTTGCTTTTCGCGTTTATATATACGGTAAATTCTTTTTTGCTCTTGACAAAAAGAATCAAGCGTGCTACAATGTACGAAAATTTATTATTAGAGGTATTTTATGAAATATGCATTGAGAGGCATCACTGCCGAAGAACTGTCTTACAATATGAACCGTATTCAGATTACGCCCAATTCTAAATTCGAACTGAAACCACAATTCGGGCGTCAAATTAGAAAGGTCAAAGAAAATGACAAATTATACTTTTTGGTATTGGAAGTCAAAATCGAATCGACGGAGGCAGAACCCAAGCCTTTCAACTTGAAATGCCGTTTGGTCGGCGCCTTTGAAGCAGAGGACGTCGTCACCGAAGAAGACAAGCAAATCCTCACCATCAGTATGACGGAAATCGTCTATCCCTATCTTCGCGCCGCCGTTTCTTCCTTGACGGCTACGGCGTTTGTCAACCCCATTATGTTGCCCGTTATCCCCGCAGGGACGATGTTCCCCGAAGACAACGCAACCTCTTTCAATACGCCCGACGTATTAAACTAATTTTTAAATAGACGTTAAAAGCACCTCTTTTGCTGGAGGTGCTTTTTTTACGCCGCGTCAACGACTTTCTTTTAGACCCGTCTTATGAATAACTGATTACCCGTGAGCGCGTCCGTGTAAAGGTAGTAAAACTCTCCGTCTGCGCTACAGAAGAACTCATACGCGCTGTACGTCTTGCCTCGATAGGGAAAGACGACGGCGCGGCTACTTTCTACCGTCAGTTTTTTATCCAAATTATCCAAGGCGTCCTGCATCGTATAATTGGCTTTAAACTCAGCCATGCCCACCTTGTTTTCGATATATTTCTCTGCGTTAAAGCCTACGACCTTCCCTCTTTCCATACACACTTTCACGACGACTTCCTTGCCGTAATGCACGACGTCCTCTACCTGCATAGCAAAACGAATATCCAAGTTCGTCCCCTCGCTCGAAAGGTCGATTGCCGTCATATTCTCATAGCCGAGTTTGTCTAAAAACGCCTGCGCTTTCTTTAAACAGGTCTCCTCGTCAATTTTTTTCTCCGTGCAAGGCTCGTAGTAGTCAAAAGCGACGAGCGCACCGTCTTTTTCATCGATTTGCGCAAAAATTTGCGTACCGTTTTCGTCCTTCATCGTAAAATTATAAGTGCACATCCGCCAAGACACCGTCTCGCCGTCATACGTCACGTCCTGCACCCCGTAATCAGCAAAGTAGCGAAGGCAATACTCTCTCGCTTGGTGGGAGGTCAGCGTGCTCTCGCCTCGCCCTTCCATACTCGGGCTTTCTTTGCTTCTGGGCGGAATTCTACGTTCGCCGATGTCAGTCGGTATCGTAATCCCTTCTATATCCTTCATTGCCCGCCCGATGCAACAATCTTTGCCCGACATCAAAGCCAGCATATCCTTATCTTGCATTTCGTCTAACATTTCTTCCAATCGGTCCGTCACCTTTTCGCAAGACCTATGCAATCCGTCCAAAACTTCCACGTCTTTGTCCGTCAATTCGCTTCCCTCACGCAATTTTGCCAGCATCCCCTCGCAAAAATACGCTGTCGTATTCAAATACGTCGTCAAATGTTTATCCGCTTCCGCGGTGAAAGGCATTTTTTCGAGATCGCTTTCCGCCATGCGCGCCTGCACGACGGCGCCCGTGAGCAACTGACTGCGCAGAGCAGGGCTACTAACTACCCTCGCTTCGTCCAAGCACTCTTCCATATCCTCTACCACGGATACAAATTCGTACAACACCCCTCTTGCCGCCGCCGAAGCGGCGTTTTTTTCACGTTCCATCGTCGTCGCACCTACTGCCACCACGGTAATCAACGCCAGCGTCGTCGTACCGAGCGCCACCACCGCCGCCAGCCAACCGCCGAATCCGGGCGCCCGTTTTTGAGGGCCGTCTCCTCCCTTTTTCTTTTCATTTAAAAGGCGTTTTTCCCGTTCAAGAGCGACACGGTATTCCTCTTTCCAACTTTTCATCCGTGTTTCTTGTTCCTCTTGTTGTTGTTCAAGATAGGCGTCCAGCCTCTCTTGTCTTTGCTTTTCAGCCACCGCGCGTTGCACTCTGCGACGAGCGGCTTGCGCCTCTTTTTGCGCTTCCGTAAGTTTCACGCCTTCTTCGTACGGCACACGGTAACTTGCCGTATTTTGCGCCGCGGGAGAGGTCATCGACGTAGAGGTTACCTCTTGACTAAGCGCCAAATTCTCAGGGCGCTCTTTTCTCGCCAACTCTTCCACTTTTTCTGCACCCGAAGACATATTTACCCCGATTTTATTTTTTCTTCTTTTCATGCGCCCCTCCTCAAATAGCAAAGACGTGTCTGCCGATGACGGTGACCGTCTGTCTGTCGAATATCCAAGAACTTGTTGCGACGGCAGGATTATAATAATAAATCGCCCCACCCGTAGGGTCCCAACCGTTGGCAGCGTCCTTTGCCGCTTTCATTGCCGTGTCGTTGGGCGTGAGATTGATTTGCCCGTCGCTAACCGCCGTAAAGGCGTGCTTTTGATAGACGACCCCCGATACGGTATTGGGGAAAGAAGGATGCCGAACACGATTGAGCACCACCGCGCCAATCGCTACTTGTCCCGTATACGGCTCCCCTCTGCCTTCTGCATAAATCGTCCGCGCCAACAAATAAATATCCGCGCTAGAATACCCGCCAGCCGAGGACGAACCCTGGTTTTGCAAAGCGTTATACGAGTCGTTCATCCCGAGCGCACGATAGGTCGCAGCCCCCACGACGCCGTCAGCCTTTAATCCGTTTTTCTTTTGAAAGGCAACTACCGCCTTTCTCGTCCCCGCGCCAAAAATCCCGTCGACGCTGCCGTTGTAATATCCCCAACGCTTGAGTTTTTGCTGTACTTGACGCACCTCGCTCCCCCGCGAGCCTTGACGAAGTACCGCCGAAAGCACCACTTCACTCACTTCTCCCCTCGGTTGAGGCGTAGGCAGTTTGCCTTTCCATACGCCCACACTCATCGACAAGGCAAGTGCCGTAACCGCCGTCAGCGAAAGCGCTATTTTTCTTTTTTTGTCCATCTTTTCCCCTCCTGTATGTAAACGCGTACACGGGGTGGGTGTTTTTTATCTAGGGGACAGGTATGGGGCGAAACAAAAACTCAACTCGTACCTGCCTGCCACCTTTTTATCAATTCGACGATTTTGCTTTTATAAACGGGGTTTGTCGCCGAAGTAAAGCAAAGGGGAGGATACACGACGCACCACCAATTATCCCCTTTCCCCTCGCCCAAAGACAGCACGAGCGCCCGATACTCGCCTGCAGGCAAGGTATACTCGCCGTATACGCGGGTGGGGAAATTCTCCGTCACTACCTTTGCCGTCGCCCCATAAGCAAACCCTGCCTTTCGAAGCGTCTCTTTTGCCACCGCCTCTATCTTGGAAAGATGTAGACAAAGTTTTTCTTCCGCGTCCTCTCTATCAACGCTCTCCGCCACGACGGGGGTAAGGAACTCCACCACGTTATCCCGTACCTCATACTTGACCGACTGGTCGATTTCCAGATTGCTGTTGGCGCGGATATGGATACGGAGAAACTCTCCTTTTTGTTCCGTCGTTTCTCTGCCCGCAACGCCTACCGCCGACAAAATTATTATGATTGTCGTCAAAAAAATTATGCAAAACTTTTTCATAAAAAAATAACCTCCGTTTTATCCACGGAAGTTATTGACAGTATTTCATGATTTTATACGCTATATCACGGCGCGCATTATTGGACGTCCGCCCAACTATGGTCGTGCAATTCCCCTTCTTCTTGGAGCCCGACGTAATCCGTTTGGCGCAACGCCTCGTAAACGGCGACGGCAACGCTGTTGCTCAAATTGAGAGATCTCGCCTCCCCTCTCATCGGCAGACGCAAACAGGTACTCTCGTTTTTCATCAGCAGTTCTTCAGGCAAGCCCTTCGTCTCTTTACCAAACACCAAAAAATCGCCGTCCTTAAACGCCACGTCGCTGTGCCTATGCTTGGCTTTGGTCGTAAAATAATAATAAGTCGCGTGCGGAAACCTCGCCTGCAACTCGGCAAAACTGTCGTAATAGGAGATATCCACCAAATTCCAATAATCCAGTCCTGCCCTTTTCAAATACTTATCGCTCACCTCAAACCCAAGCGGACGAATCATATGCAAATTGCAACCGGTTGCCGCGCAGGTACGGGCAATATTCCCTGCGTTTTGCGGGATTTCAGGCTCCACTAATACGATATGAAACATACTTTGACACCTCTTTTTTCGTTACTTGTATTATACCGCAAGCATAAAAGACTTGGCAAGCGTTTTTTGTCCTTTCCATTGTTTGGAATAGGGATTTTTTGCATAACTTTCCCCTCTTTTCTCATACTGACATTGAAGGCGCGCCTTCATAGGAGAGAAATTATGCAATTTGAAAAAACGAAAACGTATCAAAACTTAGCCTCTGCTTTCGCAGGGGAATGCCAAGCGGGGATGCGGTATCAAATGATCGCAAAACTGGCTATGCAAGAGGACTTGAAGTGTCTGTCGGACGCCATCCGTACGATAGCAAAAAACGAAACCTTTCACGCTACCCAATTTTTCAATAAAATGATAGAAAAGGCTGGTAGCAAAGAAAACGTAAAATTAGACGCAGGTTATCCTTTTCACGCGGGCTCGCTTTTGGAGGGCTTGCAGTTCGCCGAAGGCGACGAAAAAGACGAAGCAACGGAGATATATCCTGCCTTTGCCACAACGGCAAAAGAGGAAGGTTTTGAAGACGTTGCCGCCCTGTTTAGCATGATTGCAGAGGTGGAAAAACATCACAACGTCATCTTCAATTATTTTCAACAAGCCGTCAAAGACGGTACCCTTTACAAATGCGACAAACCCATTTTGTGGATATGTAGCCAATGCGGACACATGCACGTGGCTACCGAGGCGTGGAAAGTTTGTCCTCTTTGTAAAGCAAAACAAGGCTACGTGGAATTGCACTTGCCTTTCGAGGGCATCAAGCAATAACTTTTCAAAAAAGCGCGCCCTTTACAAATAAGGAGTTTAAAACATGAAAAACAAAACGAACAATCAAAACAACCAAAACAATCAACAAAACAAGACGAACGACTGCGGCAACAGAAATTGCGGCAATAAAAACGCTAAAAACAGCAACCGCAATGAGCAGCAAAACCGTCAAAACAATGACTAAAAGTCGCAAAAAAGGCGTACCTGCCCCCACGAAAAAGGCTTTAGGGTTGTTTACACCGCCCTCGCCTTGTGACGTAAACGGCAGTTATACGGGTGTGCCTAAAAATATCCACGAAACGCCCGTACAAGACGCCGACGACTTATAATACGCCCTATAAGGGCATAAAAAAAGCGGACTTTTCGTCCGCTTTTTCTTTTAAAAATCATCATCGTCGTCTTCGTCATCGTCGTCTTCTTCGCCGTTGTAATCGTCGGCGCTGACGTACTCGAATTCCTCTTCGGCGTATTCTTCTGTCTCTTCTTCCTCTTCGTCCTCGCTATCGAATTCCTCATCCGAAATATCAATCCCCAAGTCCTCCGGCTCGTCATCATCCAAATAACTGCGCCAAGACTCGTCATCCTTGTCAACGTCCTCCTCCGTCTCTTCTTCTTGATAGGCAGATTTCTTCTTGCACTCTTCGCACATCTTTTCGCCAAAGACCATATAGTTTTCGCCGCAGATGGGGCAAAGTTCCGTTTCTTCTACCCCTTCCTCCGCTTCAAAATCGTCGGAGAAGGTCTTTTCGCCCTTCAATTCCTTTAAACAAACTTCACAGTATTCGTCTTTGTCTGCGTCGATAAAATTCAACTCACATCTAGGACAGAGTACGTATCTTGCCATAAACTTTTCCCTCGTTATCTTTTTTACACGCCGTGCGTGCATATGATTTTGCTATATTATATTAAGATTTCTTTTTTTTGTAAACTGTTTTTTGCGTCTTTTTTGAGATTTTTTATTATTTTGAAAAAAATTTTCCCCTTTTATACACAAAAAAGAGCCTTTTGCATCGCAAAGGCTCTTTTTATTTCCCTTATTCGGTTTTTTCGTCCGTCGAAGGTTCTTCCGCGACAGGTTGTTCTTCAGCCGCCGATTCTTCTTCCGCAGGCTGCTCTTGCGCCTCTTCGGCTTTTGCTTCTTCTGCTTTTTCATCCGCATAGACGTCTATCGTCTTGTCGTCCGTCGTATCAATTCTCTTACGTCTTCTAACGGCAGTCGCCTCTCTGTCGGCGCGCGCCTTTGCCCTCTTCTTATGGACGATGACGCAAGGCACGGTGATGCCTGCCGCAACCACCAATGCACCCGCTACGCAAATCAGGATGATAGCCCAAACGGGGAAGGATTCTTCCGTTTCTTCCACTTCGTGAGCCTTCAAGTAAGAAGCCAGCCCGTCCGCATACTTTTCTGCATCGGCAGAGGACATCGCACCCAGCCTATTGACGTAATAAGTTTGTCTATCGTAATAGTCGTCCGCCGTACCTTCTACTAAGAATTTATCGCTATAATCGGTACCGTCTTTATCGGTGTTTTCCGTACGGGTTGCAAACGCCTTGATTTCGTTGATTTGGTAATCTTCGTACAAGTCTTCCACGTCGGTAAACGCCGCAGGTACTGCGTTGTTCTTATTGGCTTTAAACAGATAGGTCAACGCTTGTTTTACCGCAGAATCTTCCACGTCGTTGATGAATTCCATTACCTCGTCGTATTGCTCGGTAATCTTGTTCAGTTCCGCCGCCGTCTTCACGCCGCTTGCTGCAGAGCCCGCTAAATCCAACGCGTATACGTAGTTGGCAACGCCGCCCACCGTATCCGTACTAGCATACAACAGGGTCGTACCGACAAATTCCGGTTTATACCAAGTGCTGTTGTTAAATTGCATTTGGGTCATCGAACTGGGTTGATATTCCTCATCCCCATATCCGCCGCCTTGATAATCATACTTGTCGCTGCTGGTATAGTTGATACGGTCAAGGTTGCTACTGCCCGATTTATAGTAATACAAGTATTCCCCTTCCAGGAAGAGCAACGTTGCGCCGCTTACCGAGTAATCGTTGGTCGTCGTGACGATTTCAATAGGCACGGTTTCGTCTACGTCAGTGGTGTTGACGTCGTCTTTGTTGGACGCCTTAAAGATACCGCTATCCGTCACGTAAAAATACTGATGCACGCCGTCTTTCAGCGTGAACAACGTTTTCGTCGCATCAATCGTATCGTCAGCAACTACATCCAAACAATCGTCAAAATTGCCCGCTACCGTATTCCAAGTAGTCGCATCCACCTTTGCGTCAGCAAGATAATAGAGGTTGGGTTCTACCGTACTCGTCAAAACTTTCGTTCTCGTGAAATACAAGCCGTTATTTTGATAAGATTTAATGGTGTAGGTATAACCATCTGGCTCGTTGTAACTGGTACGGGACGCCGCGACGTCGTCTGCATTATTGTACATCGTTTCTTTGCAATTGACCGAATCGCTACCGATGCCGTCGAGCACCAATTCCCCAAGGTTGACGTACGGATAGGTCGTATAGTCCTCCGCGTCGAAATCTTCGTCGTTGTCCTCTAAATAGTCTTTATCGAAATCGTACGTGCGATAATTTTTGCCTGCGGCGTTGTGAACCGTGTACGAACCGTTATCCTCGTTAACCGTCGCGTATGCGTCAGGCGTTACGCAATACACTTGGTTGTAGTTAAACGCAGTCGGGCTGTCGCTGTCCATCTTATCCGTCACGGACATCGTATAGTAGACCTTTAAGCCTTCTTTGTTGCCTTCCTCGTCCACCGTCTCGTCAAAGAAATAATCGCTAGCGCCCTTTACAAGCGTTCTCCCTTCTTCCGTCTTGGTATTGAAAGACTTGAGCGTCGTACCTTCTTCGTAAATACAGTACACCGTCTTGTCTTCGCCGACCTCTACGAAACGGTATTCACCGATGTTATCCGTGTTACGGAAATAATAGTCTCCCATCGTCTCCGTACCGTCCAACTTCGCACGCTTGAAGTCAAGTTGTGTGTTTTGTACATCACCGTACTTGTCCGTATCCGTCGTAGGCGTCGCAAAATAGACGTAATCGCCGTAGATATAGATACCGCTATCGTAGTTTTGTGCGGCAAAGAGCAAAGGCACCACCGTCTCCGCCGCGCCGTAGTCCCCGTTATCCAAATCTTCCCTCGCAATACGCATCAACGAGCCTTTTTCGACTTCGCCAAAGGTATTGTCGTCGTCGTAACTTGCCTTCCCGTTGATAAAGTAGACGTAATCTCCTTTTTCTACGACAAACCCGCCGTTGGAGGCAACCTCACCGGAAATATTTCCGCCGAGTTTGGAGATGGAATAAAATTCGGGCGTACAACCGCTAAAACAAACGGTTGCCAGCATCGCCGCCGACAGCGCAATTGCGCCTATCACTCTCTTTTTTTGCTTTCTCATCGTAAAGAAACTCCTTACTTTTAAGTATTTCGGGAATAAAGTGCATTTCCCGACTATACTAATGCATATTCTATTATATATCAAAACGGTAATTAAAGCAATTAAAAACGGCACTTTTTTTATGCAAATTGCGTGAAATTTTATTTTTTTGGAGGTTTTGCGTATGCAACCTTTCGGTTTGTTGAACTTTTTAAAACTAGCCTTACAGCCAAACGAAGGAGAAACTACGCCGTCTACGACGGCGCCTGACGAGCCACTTTCCCAAAACGAATCGTCTCCCACCCCCTCGCCCTCCTCGCCTAACATCACCGCCTATCAGGACTTTATCGACAAACACGAACGCACCGCAAAACGGCTAAAAAAATGAAACCCTTAGCAAAACACACGGGGCAGGGACGAGTTTAAACAGTGCAGAATGCAAAATGCAAAGTGCATAATTGTGGAATTATTTTAATTCTTACCGACACTATGCACTATGCATTAAAAAGCGCAGATGCGAGCAGGGGTAGGCGCAGCGAGCGCGCATACAAATAGTATGTAAGCGAGCCGCAACGAAACCCTGCGACGCATATACGCTTTTTAGCAAAGAAAAAAAACGACTGCAAAATGCAGTCGTTTTGATTTCTTTGCGTCATTATCTCTTCGAGAACTGAGGTGCACGACGAGCCTTCTTCAAGCCGTACTTCTTTCTTTCCTTTGCACGAGGGTCTCTCGTCAAGAAACCTTCTTTTTTAAGCGCGGGACGGCAACCTTCTTCTGCTTCGAGAAGCGCACGCGCGATACCCAAACGGATAGCGCCTGCTTGACCGGTATAACCACCGCCGACAACGTTGACCATTACGTCATATTTTGCCGTTACGCCGAGCAATTCGGTAGGTTGCTTAACGATGTATTGCATCGTGCCTTGAGGGAAATAATCATCCAAAGCGCGGTCATTGATGACGATCGTACCGTTGCCGCCGGGAATCAAACGTACGCGGGCGATTGCCTTTTTACGTCTACCGGTGCCCCAGAATTGAAGTTTCTTTTTCACGTTTGCTTTTGCCATAATTCTTCCTCTCCTTAATCTACTTTAAGCGTTTCGGGTTTTTGCGCCGCATGGTTGTGTTCCGCGCCTTTGTAAACACGGAGTTTCTTAAGCATTGCTCTGCCCAAAGCGTTTTTGGGAAGCATACCGCGCACCGCTTCATAAACGGCAAGATCGCTCTTTTCTGCCATCATCTTTTTGTAGGCAACTTCTTTCAAACCGCCAATGTAACCGGTGTGGTATCTATAAAATTTGTCTTCCAATTTCTTACCCGTCAAAACGACTTTGTCCGTGTTGAGTACGATAACGAAATCACCACAGTCAACGTTGGGGGTATAGGTAGGTTTGTGCTTGCCGCGAAGGACGGCAGCAACTTTGGTAGCAAGACGGCCGAGGACAAGCCCTTCCGCGTCGATTACGTACCATTTTCTTTCAACCGTTTCGGCTTTTGCCATATAGGTTTTCATATCACGTCGCTCCTTATATTCGTGTGTATTTTTCTTGATTTTTCGGTGGAAATCGCGCCAAAACTTAACTTAACGGGGAAAATCTTCTCGCTTTTTTCCACTTGCCTATTCATTGTATTATGAAACGAAAATTTAGTCAAGTTGTTTTGCGCCGTGTTTTTCATTTTTTTTTATTTTTTTGAAAAAATTTTTTTTGGGGGGAAAATATCGCAAAATAAAAGATTTTTTACGCCTTTCCTCCCTCCTGTCTATATTATTATATATTGTAAAGGGAGGGCTTTCTCTGCCCTTTTTTATTCTTCTTTTCTCCCGCTAAAATTTTTATATTTTTCGTGCCATAATGATTGCATTTTCTTGTAAAATGGGCTATAATAATTGCGTACGAAAAAATTTTGGAGGATTTATTATGCCTTTAGTTACAACGAAAGAGATGTTTGAAAAAGCGTACGCAGGCAAATATGCTATCGGCGCGTTCAACGTCAACAACATGGAAATGATTCAAGCAATCGTAGAAGCGGCAAACGAAGAAAAGTCGCCCGTCATTTTGCAAGTCTCCGCAGGCGCGAGAAAGTACGCTAACCCCGTATATTTGAAGCACCTCGTACAAGCCGCAGTAGAGACGGTGGATATCCCCGTTGCTATGCACCTTGACCACGGCGCAGACTTTGAAATTTGTAAAGCATCCATCGACGGCGGCTTCACCTCCGTCATGATCGACGCGTCCTCCCACCCTTGGGAAGAAAACATCGCTATCACCAAAAAAGTCGTCGAATACGCACACGACCACGGCGTAGTCGTCGAAGCGGAACTTGGTAAACTTGCGGGTATCGAAGACGACGTCAACGTCGACGCAAAAGACGCGCAATTCACCTCCCCCGACGAAGTAGAAGAATTCACCGCACGCACGGGTATCGACTCCTTGGCGATCGCTATCGGTACTTCCCACGGCGCGTACAAGTTCAAACCCGGTCAAGACCCCAAACTTCGCCTTGACATCTTGGAAGAAATCGGCAAACGCTTGCCCAACTTCCCCATCGTATTACACGGCGCGTCCTCCGTTCCCCAAGACAAGGTTGCTATCGTCAACCAGTTCGGCGGTCATATGCCCGACGCTATCGGTATCCCTGAAAGCGAACTTAGAAAAGCGGCGCAAATGGCGGTTTGCAAAATCAACATCGACTCCGACCTTCGCGTAGCCTTCACGGCGGCAATTAGAAAACACTTCACCGAACAACCTTCCCACTTCGACCCTCGCCAATACCTCGGCGACGCAAGAGCCATGATGAAGGAAATGGTAAAACACAAGATCGTCAACGTTTTGGGTTCCCAAGGCAAAGCGTTCTAAGCGTAAAATAAAATTCACCCCAGCCACGGCTGGGGTGTTTTTGTTTTTTATCCTATTTTTAGGGGCGCATCAATCGAATTTTACTGAGATCTCTCCCTCTTCGCTCACTATCTTTCCACCCGAAATTTTACCCTCTGTCAAAGGAACCGTGTAAGCATAACCGCGCTTTTCAACGCCACCGTCTTAGGATATGCGCCGAAAGCCTCTTTGTCGACACGAAAAATCTCGTCGATAATGAGGATTTTTTCTTCGTCAGGGTAGCCAAGCAGGTTGTCCACTTCGAGATAATAATTCCAATCGTACCCTCCACGCCATTCCAAGCCCACCTTTTCGACAAGGTCTTGGCAAAGTTCCAGTCACAATCCCACCTCGATAAGCAGGTTTTCTTTGGCAAGCAACTCTTGATATTCCTTTTTCATAAAGGCTCGTATTGCAAAAGATAAGTGGTCTCGTACCCGTATTTTCGGTGAGTTTTAATTGACTTTTGGTCGCCCCAAAAAGATCCATTTCAAGACGAAGTTCGCTACCTCTAATAAAGTTCATTAGCGTTACGATTTTCTTCATTTATCCTCTCGACAAATGATTTTTTATCATTATACCAAACGAAAAATTTTACGTCAATATACAGCGCGAAAGAAAAGACGGGTTATTCAAAGAATTTCTCTATGTTTGTAGACACAACTCGCCATACGCATAGACAGCCCCATTATAGCAACGGCACGAAAATACGCACGATTGATCTGACGAATCTTTGAAACAAGTTTGTTTTCACGTTTTTTTGCTCAATGCAAATACTTTTTTCTATCGTGTCAAGCATATCCGCCTTTAAATCCACGAGACTATCCGTATTATACATCCACACGCCGTTTTCAAAGTGATGAACCAGCGAACGATAATCCATATTTATCGTACCCACCATAGCAATTCTATCGTCTACCAGATAACACTTTGCGTGAACGAACCCCGCTTCATATTCGTATATTTTCACACCCGCTTTCATCAACCTTTCGTAAAAAGTTTTCGTCATCTCAAAAACGAGTTTTTTATCGGGAATGTGCGGCACGATTATTCTAACGTCAACTCCTTTAATCGCCGCGTTTTCAATCGCCAAGCACATATCGTTATCTATGATAAGATACGGCGTCATAATATATACGTATTTTTTAGCATTAGCAAGCATATCCACAATCAAACTTTGAGCAACTCTACGTCTATATAAAGGGGCGGGGCCGTCTCCAAAAGGAATCACGTAGCCGTTTTCCACGTTACTTGTCGTTGGATAAAGGACGTTACAGTCAAGCGCGTCTGGGATTTCCTTGACGTTAACGCCAAAATCAATCAAAAATAGTTTGGTTAACTCGTAAACGGCTTCTCCCTGCAAACGGATTCCAACGTCTTTCCAATGTCCAAACCGCTTGATTTCGTTTATATATTCGTCGGCAATATTTACCCCGCCCGTATATCCAATTCTTCCGTCTATCACCGTAATCTTTCTATGAGAACGGTTGTTAAACTCGTTATTGGCTTGTCCTTTCAGGCGAGAAAACGGCACTGCTTTTATCCCGAATTTTTCCAATTTTTTTGCGTAATTCCCCGGCAAAGTGGACATACAACCAATATCATCAAACACAACCCGAACGTCAAGCCCGTTTTGCGCTTTTTCTTTTAATATTTCTAATATAGAATCCCAAAAAATGCCTTCCTCTATAATAAAATACTCCATATAGATAAACTTTTCTGCGTTTTTAAGATCCGTCAACATACTTTGCCACATTTGTTCCCCAAGAGGGAAATACTTTTGCGCTGTATTCGTAAATAGGTGACTATTTGATAAAGAGCAAAGCAGTTTTGCCTGATTATAAGCCGTCAAACTGTCTTCTTGTAAACAAATAAAATTTTCCGTATCACTATTAGGGTATTTTTCTTCGTATAATTTCTTTAATCGGCGAACGTATTTTTTGTTGAACGAACGGGAATAGAAGATAAAATATAACATAAAGCCGACAATCGGTAATATCAAAACAAATAAAAGCCACGGGATTTTATATTCGGGATTATCATTTGACGCAATAATTTTAATCACACAAAATATTTCCGTCGCAAAACACGCCAAATAAAAATACGGTACAAAATAGCATAATGCAACCACGATAGCAACAATAGACAACACTTCCAATATCGTAATGATAGCCGCGATAATATATCTAACAGGTATATAGTTGTATTCAAGTTCAAACGTTTTTTTGCCTGCACGATATTTGTATTTTTTCTTCATTGTGTTCCTCCAAAATAGAATCTTGACTTACTTCCTTTTAATCCACGCACTATATAATATCTCTCCTAATAAAGCCGTTACCTCGCCATAAAAACACTAAAAGAACTTGGGCTTGAATCCAAGTTCTTTTTTGCCTTGACTGCTTGAAAAGTGCAATTTTTCGTAAATTTTTAATATTTCAAAAAATCTCTAAAAGAAGAACCCTTACACTCGTCTTATTCTTTAGTAGAAATGAACCAAAGTCCAAACTCCGTCTTTTCTTTATACTAAACTCGTCTTTTTTAACACGAGGGTGCTAATGGCGCCGATGCCGACGCAAAGTCCTGCTCCACCGACGAGGCACAATACGACGTGCAAAGCCGTAGCGTCCAAAGGCGTCACCATCGGGATAACGGCAAAAAACATCATCCCAAAGCCCAATGAAAGTAGGATGGAAAGCCAGCCTTTTTGTTTGGCAATGACCGCCGCCAAAAGAGGGAGCGCCACGAAAATACTACTCAACAGAATTTTGGAGAGCAAGCACGCGACGAAATTACCTACGGTAAAACCTTCCATCGCAAAGGGCAACCCCGCTACGCCGCCACCTATCATCGCACCGACGAAAAAGGCAATCAGCATGCTGGCAGCGCCAACGAATCCCACCACCGTCTTGGACAGGATATATTCCGTCTTTTTTGCGCGAACGGCAAACAAATTTTTAGCGTAGCCGCTTCTAAAATCGTCCGCAACGAACAGGCAAACGAACACCGCCACCCCAAAATACAGCATGTTGATATTGCACATCGCCGTCAAACTCATCCCGCCCGCCATAGAAGCGCCGCCTGCGCTAGCGCTTGACAGAGAGCCGAAGATTTGCCAGACATTATCAAATCCTTCCATCACCGTCTCCGCGCCCGTTTGCGGATCGACGGACACCATCCCGTCCATCATCGACGTCATTACGAGGATGAGTACGGGAATCACGAGAGAAATCCCTACCATAATATAGTAAAGCGGGGTGGTAAACATGCGACGAAAATCCACTTTCAGCATACTCGTCAGGCGTTTTTTAAACCCGTTTTTTTCAAACGTCGTCTGCATTTATCTATCCCCCTTTCCCTTCATTAAATCGATATAGTACTCTTCCAGCCCTATTTTCGCCCGTTTGATTTCGCTGACGATAATCCCCTTTCCGTACAGATAGGTAACGACCTCTTGCACGTTTTTCGCCTCGTATACACGCAAATACCCGCTTTCGTCCTCTTCGACGCGCGCATATTTTTCAGCAAGCACCCGCTTCGTCAAAGGCATATCTTTGGCTTGCAATGCCACGAAGGTCGGGCAACTTGCCTCCAACTCTTCCGCCGTCATCTCTCTAATCATTTTTCCGCCGCGGACAATACCGTAATGGGTGGCTATCTTTTCAAGTTCCCCTAAAAGGTGAGAGGACACGACGATAGTACAGCCGTGGTTTTGCGCCAAATCGATAAGTACCTCGCGCATAATCCGCATCCCGTCCGCATCCAAGCCGTTAATCGGTTCGTCCAACACGAGCAAGGTAGGATTACCCAGCAATGCCATCGCTATCCCAATACGCTGTTTCATCCCCAGCGAACAGTTTTTGTACTTATTGGACGCCGCCCCTTCCATACGCACCGTCTTTAATACTTTGCGTACTTCCTCTTGAGGGTTTTTTATCCCCAGATTTGCCGCTTGTATCAATAAATTATTCCATACGCTGCACCCAGGGAAGCATCCAGGGGATTCTATGAGCACGCCGATTTTAGCGCGCACGTCCCCGTCCGTATGCGGTCTTCCATACAATTTCACCTCGCCGCCGCTAGGATGTATGAGCCCGCAAATAATCTTTTCCGTCGTCGATTTCCCGCTACCGTTTTCCCCGATGAAACCGTATATACTCCCCTCGGGCACCGTCATATTCAAGCCGCTAAGCGCCTGTTTTTCACCGAAGTTTTTCGTCAAATTTTTAATTTCGATTGCGTTCATTTTTCACCTCGTTAATAGACGTCGCTCTTATACAGTATCCAAGTACCGAGAAGCCCGTAAATGACCGTCCAAGCCACCGAACAGCACAGGCATACGAGCACGGTTAAGAAATTCCCCGACAAGCACGCGTACACGGAAGAACCGTATAAGAAGAGATTGAGTACGACGGACTCCCCGACGATTGCCCCCGCACCAACAATCAAAATCCCCGTGCCAAAGAAGAAACAGGAAAGGATAGACACCCAAAAATACCGACGGAAAATCACGTTGAGGAAGGTATACAAACTCGCCCAACCCAAACTCATCAAAATTTTTCCAAGAAGCGCGCACACGAGCCCGCCCACGTCGACGGAGAAAGAAGCGCCGACAAGTGCGCCAGAAAGCACCGTACCCAACAGATAAGTCACGCACATACACGCCATCGAAAAGGCGCCGATTGCCGTCTTGGACAGGATATAATCCTGTTTTTTGGCGTGCGTCGTAAACAGTTGTTTGACGTACCCGCTCTTATAATCGTGCCCGATAAAAATAGACACCATAATCCCGCCGAAAATAAAGACCATATTCATATTGGCGTATTCGGCGATACTGCTGACGGCGTACAGCGGTCTGCCCGCGGCAACGACCTGCCACGTATTGGTATATAAGGGAGAAGTTACTCCTTCCGCCGTCTCTATGCTCGTCATCCCCAAAATCATCGCGGGGATAATAGCGGCTATCGCCAAAAAGATGTAAAACAGCGGGGTATGGAACAAGCGGTAAAAATCGACGCCGAGCATACCTTTCAAGCGTTTGTATACGCTGGGTTTTTCAAAGGTAAGTTCTCTTTCCATCTCACTCTTCCTCCTTTTTGCTCATCAGTTGCACGTAGTATTCTTCCAGCCCGACTTTGTTCTTTTTGACTTCGCTAACGACGTGCCCCTTTTGCAGAAGATATTCTACGACGGATTCTACGTTCTCTTCGTCGTATACCCGCAGATACCCCTCTTCTTCGCTGACGTTGCCGTACTTTTCTTTAAGCGCCGCTTTCGCGCCCGCCATATCTTCCGTCGTCAAGGCTACGAACACCCTGGCGCGGCTCTCCATTTCCTTAGCGGAAAGTTCCTGTATCATCTTCCCTTGACGGATAATCCCGTAATGGGTGGCAATCTTTTCCAATTCCCCTAAAACATGCGAAGATATGAGCACCGTGCAACCGTAAGTCTTGGTGATGTCCACCAAAATCTCCCGCATAATCCGCATTCCGTCCGTATCCAAACCGTTGATCGGTTCGTCCAAAATAAGCAGGGCAGGGTCGCCGAGAAGCGCCATCGCTATCCCTATGCGCTGCTTCATCCCCAGCGAACAGGACTTGAATTTTATCTTCGCGCTGTTTTCCATTCTAACGATTTTTAAAACCCGTTCTATCTCTGCTTCGGGGTTTTTTAAGCCGAGGTTAATCGCCTGCATCATAAGATTGCTCCACACGCTCGAACCCGGGAAACAACCTGCGTTTTCAATGAGAGCGCCAACCCTTACGCGCACCCCTGCGTCCGTATAATCTTTGCCGAACAGTTTAATTTCCCCGCAGTCGGGGACGAGATGTCCACAGATGAGTTTTTCCGTCGTCGATTTCCCGCTACCGTTTTCCCCGATGAAACCGTATATACTGCCTACGGGCACCGTCATATTCAGCCCGTCTACCGCGTACAGCCCACGGAAACTTTTGGATAAGTTCTTGATTTCTATCGCGTTCATTGCGCTTCTCCTTATACTTTTCGTTCTACCCTGTTATCATACCTCGTCAATGTTTGTCTTTTATTGAAAAAATGTAAAAGTTTTGTTATTTTTGTAAAAAGAAAAGGCGGGCAAACAACCCGTCTTTTCTTTTTGTGTTTACTTTTATTCCGCTTGAGGCTCTGCTTTCGCCTGCGCCTCTTCCGCTTGTTCTTCGGCTAAATCCGCTTTAAATTCTTCGTTTTGTTCGGGATAAGCAGACAACATAGGCTCTACGTTTTTGCCTTTCTTTCTGTCGAAATAGTTTTTGGTAATCTTCGCCACTAAGCCTCCAAGGAAGATTAGACCGATAAGGTTGGGCAGCGCCATCAGCCCGTTGAAGGTGTCGGAAATCCCCCATACGAGGTCGCTGGTAATCAACGCCGCCGCAATCGTCAACAAAATGTACAAAATTTTGAAAACGAGTTTTGCAATCTTCTTGCCCTTTTCTCCTGTCTTTCGGAAAAGATATTCGACGCTCTTTTCTCCATAATAAGACCAAGCCAAAATCGTAGTGAAAGCAAATAGGGGAAGCATAATCGAATACAAAATCGTACCGATATTACCCCATCCTCCAAACATAGCACCGAACGCCATGGAAGAAACTTGCGCGTCTTCGTAGGCATATTTCCATTTTTCCGTATCCGCATTCCATACCAATTTATACAATACGTTTTGCATACCAGCCTCGTTGCCAAAAACAATGAGAACGACAAGTGCCGTCAAAGTACAAATAATAAAGGTATCAAAGAACACTTCAAAAATGCCCCAAAATCCTTGTTTGACAGGCTCACGCGTAGCAGACGCGCTATGCGCGATAACAGAGGAGCCAAGTCCTGCTTCGTTGGAGAAGATACCACGCGCAAGCCCCTTTTGGATAATTTGCGAGAAGGCAAAGCCACCAACGCCACCAGCCACCGCAGGGAAGGTGAACATATTGCCAAAAATTAACGCGAAAGCGTTGCCAACCGCAGAGAGATTGGTAAATATCAATATAAACGCCATCAAAATGAAGAGCAAGGACATAAAGGGCACGAGGATAGAGGCTACCTTACCTATACTCTTGATACCACCGAGAATAACCAACGCAAGCACGATTGCCACAACGATACCTACGATGAGCCCAATAATCGTTTCGTCACCAGGAATAACACCTTGGAATACGTCAGCGATTTTATTTGTTTGAACGCCACTCATACCAATTGCCGCAAATACACAGAAGACTGCCGCCGCAACGGCAAGGATTTTACCCAAAACTTTCATAAAGGAATTAGTTTTGCCTTTGCCCATTTGCCCTAACCCTTCGCTCAAATAATAGGCAGGACCGCCGCAAAACTCGCCGTTGTTATCCTTTTTTCTAAAATACATCCCAAGGACGTTTTCAGCATAGTTGGTCACCATCCCGAAGAAAGCGGATATCCACATCCAAACGACGGCACCTGGACCGCCTGTCATAATCGCAGACGTAACACCGACGATATTGCCCGTACCGACCGTACCCGAAATGGCGGTAGCAAACGCCTCAAAAGAAGATACGCTATTTTCCTTTTTAGATGCCAATCCTTTCTTCTTTTTCCCAATGCTCTTGACCGTAGGGACAATCGTCTCCCCCCACGAAGTACCAAACTTGCGGACTTGCAAAAACTTGGTGCGCGTCGTAAGGTAAATACCCGTACCCAATATCAAGATGATCATTGGCCATCCCCAAACGAGGTCGTTGATGAAAGAATTAACGTTTGATAACCATTCTAACATAACTTTTCTCCTTGTATTTTTGCTCAAAAAAAGGACGGTTTTACTCCGTCCGCAAAGAAAGCAAGTTTTATAAAACTTCCTACGCTTTTCTCTGTCCTTTTGCCTGAGAGATTGACGGGTTTTGCCGTCTTGCCCCTTCGGCACCCGCCCAAAGCGGGGTTCTCCGGAGTGCCATCCGTCGGCAGTCGGTCTCCCTCCTGCCTACTTCTTTTGGCGCGCTTTATTAAAGTATCATTATGATAGCACACACCCACGCGCAATGTCAAACGATTTTTCTTCGATTTTTATTCCACAACTTTCAAAAAACCAAAAAAAAGAACAAATCCCCTCTTTTTTACCTTTTTTTATCCTGTTTCCCGTCCGTTTGCCCCTACTTTTCGGCTTTTTTTTAACCAGCGCTTGACAAGCGGAAGATTGTAGGATATAATGTTTTCAGTGCGCCTTTATTTTTTATAAAATAAAAAACAAAAATCCGCACATCGAGGGAAAAGGATGAAAGGGATTATTTTAGCGGGCGGCAGCGGCACAAGATTGTATCCGCTCACGCTCGTCACCAGCAAACAACTGTTGCCCGTATACGACAAACCGATGATTTATTATCCCCTTTCCGTGCTGATGTTGGCAGGGATACGGGATATTTTGATTATCACGACCCCCGAGGACGTAACGAGATTTGAAAACCTACTGGGCGACGGTAGCGAGTTGGGACTCAACCTCTCCTACGCCGTACAGCCCAAGCCTGAAGGATTGGCGCAAGCCTTCCTCATCGGGGAAGAATTTATCGGCGGCGACGCCTGCGCGCTCGTACTCGGCGACAACATCTTCTACGGTGCTGGGCTCGTCAATCATCTGCGCAACTCCGTACAACGCGCCGAAAAGGGCAACGCGACTTTATACGGCTATTACGTCAAGGACCCCGAAAGATTCGGCGTCGTGGAATTGGACGCAGAAAACAACGCTCTGTCCATTGAGGAAAAGCCTGAACGCCCTAAATCCAACTACTGCGTGACGGGCTTGTATTTCTACCCGAAAGGGGTCAGCAAAATGGCAAAAAAAGTACGCCCTTCCGCCCGCGGGGAATTGGAAATTACCACCCTCAACAACTTGTATTTAGAACAAGGAAAAGTGCACGTAACGACGCTGGGACGAGGATATTCCTGGCTGGATACAGGCACGCACGAGTCGCTGACGGAGGCGTCCAATTACATACAGGCGTTGGAGACGCATCAGGGCTTGAAAATCGCATGTCTAGAAGAGATTGCCTACGCCAACGGTTGGATGACGAAAGAACAACTGCTTGCCGTAGCCGAAAAGATGTCGAAAAACCAATACGGCGAATACTTAAAGCGGGTCGCTGACGGACACATCCTTTACCCCGCTGCTATCAAACCAAAAAATTAACAAAAGGAACACGGACAATGGCGACTATTTTAGTGACGGGCGGTGCAGGCTTTATCGGCGCCAACTTCGTCTACTTACAACTCAACGAACACCCAGAAGACAGAGTCGTCTGCATCGACAAACTCACCTATGCCGGCAATTTAGAGACGCTGGAAGAGGCTTTAAAAAACCCTAACTTCCGCTTTGAAAAAATCGACATCTGCGACAGGGACGCAGTCTTTGCGCTCTTTGAAGAAGAACGCCCCGATATCGTCGTCAATTTCGCGGCGGAAAGCCACGTGGACCGTTCCATTGAAAACCCCGCCGTCTTTTTGGAAACGAATATTTTAGGAACTCAGGTGCTTATGGATGCGTCGAGAAAATACGGCGTTAAACGCTACCACCAAGTCTCTACCGACGAGGTTTACGGCGATTTGCCCCTTGACAGACCCGACCTGCTCTTTACCGAAACGACCCCCCTCAAAACGAGTTCTCCCTACTCCTCTTCCAAAGCAGGGGCGGATTTGCTCGTCGGGGCTTACCATAGGACGTTCGGGCTGCCGACGACGATTAGTCGTTGTTCCAACAACTACGGTCCTTACCAATTCCCCGAAAAACTCATTCCGCTTATGATTGCCAACGCGCTGGCGGATAAGCCGTTGCCCGTATACGGCGCAGGACTCAACGTCCGCGACTGGCTGTACGTCGAAGACCATTGCAAAGCGATTGACTTGATTATCCGCCACGGCAAAGTCGGCGAAGTATACAACATCGGCGGGCACAACGAAATGCGCAACATCGACATCGTCAAACTTATCGTCGAAGCGCTGGGCAAAAGCGAAGACTTAATCACCTTCGTCACCGATAGAAAGGGGCATGATATGCGCTACGCCATCGACCCTTCCAAAATCCACGCCGAACTCGGCTGGTTGCCTGAGACGATGTTCAAAGACGGCATCAAAAAGACGATTGCTTGGTATCTCGAAAATAAAGATTGGTGGCAAAACATCCTTTCGGGAGAATATCAAAACTATTTCGATACTATGTACGGAGCGCGTTTAAAGGACGCTAAAAAAGCATAACGAGAGGAAACTATGAAAGTGCTGGTCACGGGCGTCAAAGGTCAACTCGGTCACGACGTCGTACAACAACTGCATTTGCGCGGTCACGAGGCGGTAGGCGTAGATATTGAAGAAATGGATATCACCGACCAACAAGCGGTTAAAACCCTCCTTTCCGCCCTTTCCCCCGATGCCGTCGTGCATTGCGCGGCTTGGACGGCGGTGGACGCTGCTGAAGAGAAAAGCAACGCTGACAAGGTGCGCGCTATCAACGCACTCGGCACCAAATACATCGCCGAAACCTGTAAAAATATCGGTTGTAAAATGGTATACATAAGCACCGACTACGTCTTTGACGGCACGGGCGAAACACCTTGGACGCCCGACTGCAAAGCATACGCCCCCCTCAACCACTACGGACAAACGAAATTAGAAGGGGAAGAGTATGTTTCTTCCCTTTTAGAGAAATACTTTATTGTGCGTATCGCTTGGGTCTTTGGGGAGAACGGCAACAACTTCATCAAAACGATGCTCAATCTCGGCAAAAAATACGAGACCTTGCGGGTAGTTTGCGACCAAGTCGGCACCCCCACCTATACCTACGACCTTTCCAAACTGCTGGTCGATATGGTGGAGAGCGAAAAATACGGCTACTATCACGCGACCAACGAAGGCGGTTATATCTCTTGGTACGAGTTCGCGTGTGAGATTTTCCGCCAAGCGGGTTATGCGACCCAGGTCGTACCCGTCACGACGGCAGAATACGGCGTCTCCAAAGCAAAACGGCCTTTCAACAGCCGTTTAGACAAGGAAAAATTAACGCAAGCAGGGTTTGAGCGTTTACCTACTTGGCAGGACGCCCTGCACAGATTTTTACAAAAGTTAGAGGGATAATATGGGACAAATTACCGTTACCAAAGCGCCGATTGAAGGACTGTACGTCATAGAACCTACCGTCCACGGCGACAACCGTGGATATTTTATGGAAACCTACAATCAACGGGATATGCAAGCGGCAGGTCTCAATATGACCTTCGTCCAAGACAACCAATCAATGAGCGTAAAAGGCGTTTTGCGCGGACTGCATTTTCAAAAACAGTTTCCCCAAGGCAAACTCGTCCGCGTCATTGAAGGGCGGGTATTTGACGTCGCCGTTGACCTTCGTGCGAACAGCCCCACTTACGGGAAATGGTTCGGGGTGGAATTGTCCAAGGAAAATAAAAAACAATTTTACATAGCGGAAGGTTTTGCGCACGGATTTTTAGTGCTGAGCGAAAAAGCGGAGTTCTGCTACAAAGTGACGGATTTTTATCGTCCCGGAGACGAAGGCGGGTTGGCTTGGAACGACCCTTCTATCGGCATTAAATGGCCGGAAATCGTCGGCAATTACGACGGCACGGCAAGCGCCGCCCCCTATACGATGGAGGACGGCACGCCGCTTAAATTGAGCGACAAAGACCAAAATTGGCAAACTTTAAAGGACACATTCCGTTTTTAATATCGTTTGAGGATTGTTTAGTATGGAAAGCACGAAAGAAAACCGTTTTTTAAGTTGGCTAGCAGCCATACGGGAAACGAAAACCATTACAAAAATCAATAAATTTATCGCCTCGCCTATCTGTCTTGCGATTATGGCGGCTTTGACTTTACTTGCATATTCTTTTTCGTTGGAAGTTATCTTTTACGGCCTCGTTGTCGTATTTGCGATTTACGTCTGCCTCTTCGCGGAAGACTTTATGCCTATCGTTCCCCTCTTTTTATTCTGTTACGTCACCTCCTCTCCCAAAAATAACCCTGGGAGAGCGGAAACGTCTATGTTCTACGGCGTAGGCGGGATACTGATTATCATCTTCGCCTCCGTTGCCGTCCTCGCCCTGTTGTTCCGTCTCGGCACGGATAAAAATATGGGCTTTAAAAAACTGTTCACCACAAAAAGATCCCTCGTTTGGGGCTTTTTAGCGCTTGGCATCGGCTACGTGTTATCGGGGATCGGCAGCGCGGGATATCTGCAAGTTATCTGGAAAAACCTTTTCTTAGCGCTGCTTGAATTTTTATCCCTCTTCCTTCTCTATTTCCTCTTTTCCGCCACCATCAACTGGGAAAAGCGGGATAAAAACTATTTCGTTTGGATGATGTTCTTCTTCGGCGTCTTAATCGTCGGGGAACTGATCGCCTCCTTCCTTTTGTGCAACGTCATCGAAGGCGGCGTCATTATGCGCGGTAGAATTTCTGCCGGCTGGGGACACTATAATAATATGGGCGCTATGATAGGCGTCTCTATCCCGTTCGCCATGTTTTTATCGATGAAATATAAACGTGGATTTATCTTCGTCATCGTGGCGGGGCTTATGTACCTCTCCCTCTTCTTCGCCTGCTCTCGCGGGTCGCAATTAGGGGCAGGGCTCACGTTTGCAGCCTCTTACGTCTATGCGGCAATTAAAACGAAGGAAAAGAAATCTTTCTTTATCGCCTCGGGTATCTTCGTCGCAGTCGTCGCCATTTTATGTATCGTCTTCCGCGATACGTTAACCACCCTATTTTCCGACGTACCCGACATTATCAAATCGTCGGAAAACGGTACGGAAGAAACGGAAGAGAACCTCTTTAACGACTCCAACCGTTTCAAAACGTACCTCGGCGGCTTAAAAACTTTCATCAATTATCCCATATTCGGCGAATCTTTCTACCCTAGAAAGTACGTCCCTTACGAGTACTCCACCGTCGACAAATTCTCCAGTTTCTTCCCTCCCAGATGGCACAATACCTTTATCCAAATGCTCGTCTCCTGCGGCGTCGTAGGCTTTGCGGCATACGTCTTCCATCGGGTGCAAACGGTGCGCTTGTATCTCAAAAAACGGGACGACACGACCACTTTCTTTGCCTTTGGAATTTTGGCGCTCCTTGCTATGAGTATGCTGGACTGCCATTTCTTCAACCTCGGCCCCGGCTTCTTCTACTCCATTTGCTTGATGGTAATTGAATTTGCCCCTTCGGACAAAAAGAAACAGGTCGCTAAAGAGGAAGAGACTCCTAGCGAGACGTCTACTCAAACGGCTGAGTAAAAAGACGGATTATCAAAAATTCGACATATTTTGAAAAGCGCGCTTTGACGCGCTTTACTTTTACATAACTCGATGAAAGGAGATGTGTATGAGACTTCTCGTAATTTTCACAGGCGGCACCATCGGCAGTTCTCTCTCCTACGGCTGGATTTCGCCCGACAAGAGTACTGCCAACCAACTGATTTCTAACTACCAACAAGTGGAAACCGACGCGGATACCCTCTTTGAAACTATCTCGCCCTATACCATTTTAAGCGAAAATCTCTCGGCAGACGAACTCAACAAACTTATCTCTTGCATAGAAGAGGCGCAAAAAAAAGATTACGACGGGATTATCGTCACGCACGGCACGGACACCTTACAGTACACCGCCGCCGCGCTCGACTACACCCTCTCTAAAAAAATCCCCGTCCTGCTCGTATCCGCCGCCTATCCGTTGCAAGATGGCCGTAGCAACGGGCTGGACAATTTCCGTGCCGCCGTCCGTTTTTTGAAAACCCGTCCGCAAAGCGGCGTTTACGTCAGTTATCAAAACGCCGCAGACAGACAAACGCATATTCACCTCGCCACCAGATTACTCTCACACGGCGAGACAAGCGCAGACCTGCACAGTTTGGGCGCCCCTTACGCGACGGTAGACAACGATAAAGATAGCGTCACCGTAAACCCTATCTGTAAACTCGCAAATTCGCAAAGCATAGGAGCGATTCCCTTTTGTAAAAATTCGGGCGTACTCGTCGTAGAGAGTTATCCCGAAAACGTCTACCAATACGACCTCGACCAATACGTCGTCGTCCTTCTCAGCCCCTACCACTCGGGCACGCTGAATACGGCAAGCGAGCATTTTCAACGCTTTTGCTTTGCCTGCAAGCAAAAAGGGATACCCGTGTTCGTCACAGGCATCACAAGCGAAACCGCTTACGACAGTTCAAAAGCGTTTGCCGACTTGGGGATAATTCCCCTGCCTTTTTGTACCCGTATCGCCATTTTCGTCAAGTGCTGGCTAGCAAAAAGCGCAGGAAAAGACGTAAAGAAGTTTGTCCTCACCCCTCTTTCCCACGAATTTTTAAAGTAACTATATCAACCAAAAACACCTCACGCTAAGCGTGAGGTGTTTTTCGTTATGACAGAGCCTTATTTAATTTCTTCTCTGACGTATACGCAGTCGTCTGCTTCTACCGATAATTCGATTCCGTCAGCGTCTAAATCGGGATATACCGTGGCGGAAAGCGCCTTGCCTCCCTCAAAGATTTCCACGGAAAAGGTATCCATAACCACCGTCAAAAGGGTCTTTTCTTCGGTGCTTTTCGGCATACGGCGGATACCCGCCAAACTGTCTGCGTCCTTTTCTGCCCCGACAATTTCTTCGCCAGACTTAGAGCGGTCGAATACCCATTGTCCTTCCTGTAAGGAGAGTTGCGTATACTCGTCTCCTTTCTTCCTAAGACGCAAAGTCAGGTTTTTCAATCCCGTTGCTTCTATGCGCAAGACCCCGCTTGTGGCATTGTCTTGCAATCCACCGCTCACCTGCGTTTTTACGACCTGTTCCCCGCTGATTACAGGGGTTTGATGCAACTCTCCGTCGCGGACGGAAAAACGCCTAGGCACCGTCAGCATCCCCGCAAAACCGTATTTTTCCGCAGGGACATTTCTATCCCACATATTCAGCCAACCAATCATCACGTCGGCGCCAGCAAAACTTTGCGGCGCGTAAAAATCAAAGCCGTAGTCGATAATGCCCGATTTTTCAACCTGCATCTTGCCGCTCTCATACTCCAATTTTCCAAGACAAAATCTATTGGTGTGGACGTTAAGATGCAAATTCCCTTCGTTGGGTTGGAATTGCTCACAGTAAAACAGCAACTCTTTTTCGTCGCAATAGTCGGGACATTCTATCATAATCCCCGGGCTATCCGTCCCCAACAAATCACCGACGAACTCCCACTTGAATAAGTCTTGCGACTTGAAGAGTATAATCCTGCCTCTGCCCTCTCTCGCTTTAGCGGCCACGACGCAATAAAAAGTGTCCTCTTTACGCCAAATTTTCGGGTCGCGGAAATCCCAAGGGCAATAGCCCTCGGGTAAATCTTCTTCGCCGATGACGACGCCGTGTTTGACAAAATGAATCCCGTCGTCGCTGCTAGCAAGGCATTGCAGTTGCCGTATCTCCTCGCCGCCGCCGTTTTCGGTAAAGCCCGTATACAACAGATATAACTTGTCTTGCCATACGATAGCGCTACCTGAAAAACAGCCGTTTTCCTCACCCTTGCCACCCGGATATAAAGCGATAGGCAATCGTTCCCAATGCACTAAGTCGTCGCTGACGACGTGTCCCCAATGCATCGGTCCCCAATGGACGTCGTGAGGATAATACTGGAAAAAGGCGTGATACCGTCCTTGAAAGACGACCAAACCGTTGGGGTCGTTAATCCAGCCCTGCTCCCCCGTGATGTGAAAGTTCGGTCTTACCGCCACACTTTTTTCTTCCTTCTTCATACATACTCCGTTCCGCCAAAAGGCAGACTTTTACTCTTATAATTGCGTTGCCAAAACCGCACCCGTAGGCACGTCGCCCGCTTGCGCATAATAGGTGATGAAACTGTCGGCAAACAACAAGCCCCAATCGTTTTCAGCGTTGTCAACGATACGGATACGCACCTCTCTACCGGCATATGCGGACAAGTCCGCTTTGTATTGTACCATATTCGCCTTGTATACCCCTTCCTTAGAAAGGTCGATAGGTTTACCCGTACAATAGTAAGGTCTTACCGATTCCGCAAACATCGTATTGCCGAATTTGCAAAGCACTTCTTCCGTCGTCGCGTCGATGATTTCGACATAGGACAAAGAGGTATTTTTGCCGCCGCCCAACTTGAAGGTCATCCAGCCGCTACCGCCTACCGTGAAGGCAGAACTCGTCAGCGTACCCTTATTCACTTCGCCTGCGTTCCAACCGTTGGCAAAGAATCTGCCGTCCTTGTCGTAGGAGAACATCTCGTTCCACCACACTTCCTCTTGGCTAATGCCGAGGATAGCCGTTTCGCTTGCCGTCCAACCGGTGAAGTCGCCCGTCTCAAAGTCGCCGTTGAGTACTTGATATTCGTTATCTGCGCCAAGCGTTGCCTTAGGCAAGATATTCAGCGCTTCCATCGCATCGGCAGGTACGCCCGTTTCGCTTGCGTAATAGGTAATGAAACTATCCGCCGTCATCAAGCCCCAAGCGCTCGTAGCGTTGTCGACGAGTTGCAACTTCACCGTCTTGCCGATATACGCAGACAAGTCCGCTTTATAGTAAATCATATTGGCAAGATTCGAGCCCATGTTAATCGTCGTAATGCCTCTGTCGAGGAAATAACGGTTGCCATAGCGTGCAAGTTCCGTATTCGTCTCTGCGTCGATAACGGACAAATAGCAAAGGTCTTGATTGCCGCCACCGCCAAGCAAGTAGGTAATCCAGCCGCTACCGCCAACTTTGAAGGCAGAACTCGTCAAAGTACCCGTCTTGCCTTCGTCGTCGATACCCGTGAACAGGAAGTTGCCTTTTTTGTTGTAAGGCAAGTTTTCTACCCACCAGCCGCTTGCGCTACTAACGTAACCGATACGTCCGCTATCTTCCGTCCAACTAGGAGTCCAACCCGTTAAATCGCCAGTCTCAAAAGTGCCGTTCTTTACCTGATATTCGCTGTCAATCTCTACGTCTACGTTCGCTTTTGCGACGAAAGACTCACTATCATACCAGACGGGTTTTTCCTCCCAATAGGTCTGTACGCTGTCGAGGGTAATACAACCGAGGTCGTCTGTACCTGCGTTGTTATCTACCACTTCGATATACATCGTCTCGCCAAGATATGCCGACAAGTCGGTGTAGTATTGCACCATATTCAAAAGTTTCATCCCGTTGGGTACGTAAGGGAATTGCGTATTCTCGTAACTGTCGTTGCGATACTTGAAGTTAGAGAATCTCGCTACTTCTTTATCCCCGCTTTCCGTCTTGACCATAAAGCGCAAATACGTCAAACCGTTGTTGGCGCAACCACCCAATTTATAACTGACGTAGCCGCTACCGCCAAGGACAAATTCGCTAGAACGCATCACCCCTGTCGCCGCAGGATTATAATGCCCGTAATGGTAATTACCGTCCCGAGAATAGGTGATGTTTTCGTTCCACCAAACCTTCTCTCTATTGACGCCTTCGTGCGAGAAAGCCGTACCTTCTACGATTTCCCAGCCCGCCAAGGAACCCGTCTCAAAGCCGCCGTTCAAAATCTCGTATTGGCTCGTCGGCTGTGCTTCCGTTGCGTAGAAACGGGTCTTGGTAAAATCGGCGCCGTCGCTTTGGGAATATTCCCCGCCGATACGGATGTCGTCTACGCTGATATATCCGTAATAGTGATGGGTGTCGTTATCGACGATACGCAAATACAACTCTTCCCCGATATAGTCCTCTAATTCAAGGGTATACTCGTAAAAGTTATCCGTCGCAAACACCCCTGCGGAATATTTGTTGAGAGGAACGTAAGACTCGGTGTGTTCCAAGAAATAATCGTTGGTTTGTTGCGCAATCAACTTATCGTCCGACGCACGATATACCCCGACGTAACAAAGGTTGGTCATGGATTTCTTGCCTGCGCCCGTACCCTTGCCCGTGACAGTCGCCCCGCCTGCAAGTTTCATCGCAATCGTGCCGTCGCCGTCGAGCGTAAAGTTGATGGAGCGAATCGCACCCGTACGACCAAAGGAGAACTTTCCGTCGAAACCCTTCCCGCAAAGATACCAGTTGCCCGTTTGCCCCACGGGGATACGCGTTTGTTTGTCGTCGTAGGAATAGGTAAACGTCTTTGCCGAAGATACGCAATCGTCGTTAAAAGCATCGCCGTATTCCACCGTCCACCCACTCAAATCGGCGCTTTCAAAACCGCCGTTTAAGAGAGTTGTCGTCACAGGAGGTTGTTCTTCGCTTTGACAAGCAACTGCACCGCAAAGTGCCGTGGCACATAATACGCTCAACGCTACTATTGCTACTTTTTTCATACTTTACCTCCTCGTTATTGTAAATCGGCAAGGTTGCCGACGTTGCCGTAGTAAGCAGGCGCAGGATCGTCTACAAACGCACCTTTCATACTGCGGACAGTCATTTCCGTTACCTTCATACCTGCGTTGGAATCAAACAAACGCAAATAATCGGAATCACCGTATTTAGGATAGATACGGGTCGTGAAACTCATTACCCCGTTGACGTATACTTCCAACATAGATCTATCGAGCAATACGGTCACGGAATACTCTTCCTCTACTCTGTTCCACGTATGGCTTTCCGTCTTAGTCACGTAGTTCAACAAGGAAGATTGCAATCTATTGATATGTACGCCGTTTTCGTTGAATACGATTTTCGTACGCTCGGTATCAGTACCTACCGTCGTCGGGTTGTATCTTACGTACAAACCGCTTTCATACGCCGCCGCCGTGGGCGCTACGTTGAACTTCATATCGATACGGAGCATATCCCCGCGTACGTTAGAGATTTGTTCGTTCACTTGCGTCGCCGTTAAACCTTCGCCGCTGTATTCGTACAGCGTTTCTTTATACAAACTTTCGATTTCACGGATAGGTTCACGGATTACTTCCGTACCGTTGTCGGCAAGCCATAATTCCAAAGGAATCGCAAAGTTATGCGCCCAGCCTGCGTCTATGTTTTGCGCCGTGCCCGCGTCCTTACCTTGCGCGATGGAATAGATAACCGTTCTACCTTGTTCGTATGCCGTCTTGCCGTTTGCTCTATCCTCTTCGGTCAAGAAACAATACCCGTTTTGACCCGTGTACACCCCTCTGCCTCTATCGAACAACTGAGGCTCGGGATTATCCGCGATAAAGCGGCAGGATTGCTTATCAAAGGTACCAATCCAATAGTAACACTCGACGATGTACTCGCTCCCGCCTGGATATTGAGGGCAATCGAACAAAATCCACTTCGTTTGGCTGCCGTCTTTGGTCGTGATGGGGAACATAACCACACACTCCCAGTTGATACCCTGTTGGGGATACAAATTGTAATCGCATTGGAAGAGATAGCCCCTATACTCCCACTCTCTCATATCGGTGGAGGTATAGATGTTCGCCGAACCGCCCGCGTTAGGAACGGAGGTGGAAACCATCATATAGTAGGTTCCGTCGTCATACCAAACGAAGGGGTCACGGAATTGATCTCTCAACCCTTGCACGTCAAAGGCAGGGTGCGTAATGACGAGTTTATCTTCCACTACCCATTCCGTTAAGTCAGGGTCGTCGGGGTCAGCCGCGTGCGCAAACGCTACGTTTTGCCCACTCCACGTACTCGTATTAGTACCCGCCGTAATGGCAAGCCAAGGGGTACCGTCAGGCCCGATACAAGCGCCGCCCGTCCATACCCCTTCGGGACAAATGCCCGCCGTAGGCACTACCGCGTCTTTCACGTATTCCCAATGAATCATATCGTCGCTGACGAGGTGTCCCCAACGGATTTGCGACCAGTAAGGGCCTGCGGGGTTGTGTTGATAGAAGACGTGATATCTGCCTTTATAATAGAAAGGCGAGTGCGGCTCGTTCATCCAAACTGCCGGCGGCAATGCGTGGTATTGAGGACGGTATCTGTCCCCTGCGTATACCGAAGAATCCAGCGCAATCTCTGAAAAGTCAAGGACGGGATGTTCCCCTTCCGTTTGATACTTTTCGTACGCCGTCTTCAATTGCTTAGGAGAAAGGGCGGTGTTATACACCCTTACCTCGTCCAAAAGCCCCGACACCATTTGTCTTTCCACCCCGAATTCATAGATAGGAGTAGCGTATTTACCGACGTACAACGGCTCTTCCGTGCCGATGATACGGGTGCTGACAAGTTCGGGAATCAACGCTTCGTACGCCATTTCGCCATTATAGAAAAGACCGATGTAGCCTTCATCCCCGTCGTAGGTGACGGCGACGTTGGACCACTCGTACAAAGGCAACGCATTGATGGGGTCGTAGAAAGCAATGACGAATTCGTCCCCCGTTTCGGTGTTTTCGAGCGCCATTTGTATGCCCCAGAGCCCGAGTCTGCCGTACCCGAGCAGGAACCCTTCGCCCATTTCGACGTCTCCCTTGTTAAGGATAGAGGTCATACGGGGATTGCCTGCCGCCGCTGTGTCATCGCCGTAATTAGGCAAGTTTTCAAATACTCTGGGCGCGACCCACGCCGACAGCGTCATCGCCTTTCTCGGGATTTTTACGGCATCGTTGACAATATGGTTGGAGAATCCGTCCATATACAAACTGTTGCCGCTGACGCCTTTCTTTCTCAAAGGATCCGAAGCGGGTTTAAATAACTCCGCTTGGTTCTCCTCGTTAAATACGTACTCAATCGTTTGCATTTTGCCGCTTGCTTGCTCTTTGGTCGTATTGCCCGTACTTTCGTCAAAGGAATAGGACGCAATCAAATTACTGCCTTTCGACTCGGTATCGTCTCCGCACGCCGTTAAGAACAAAGGCATAGTCAGCATTGCAGCGAGCGCAAGCGATGCAATTCTTTTTATCTTCATAATCTACCTCACATTTTAAGTCCGGCAGAGCCAAAACCCTGCACGATATATTTTTGAGCAACCACGTACACGATAAAGATAGGGACACTTGCCACCACCAAGGATGCCATTATTTCCCCTGTCGTCACGCCTGTCGCTGATTTGACTGACGTCAACCCTGCTTGGATGTTCCAAAGAGGCCACATCCCTTCTTCGGGATAAGGCAAGACCATCGTCGGCCAAACGTAATCGTTCCACGTGCCGATAAAGCAGAAAGTGGCTACCGTCGCCACAATCGGCTTAGATAAGGGCAAAATCATCGAGAAGAAGATACGTAAAGTGCCGGCGCCGTCAATCCTTGCCGCCTCTTCGTATTCCTTCGGGATCCCCTCGAAAAATTGCATAAACAGGAAAATGTTAAAGATGCTGATGGACGCAGGCAAGATGATGGCGAGAGGCGCCGTCATATTAGAGTCCGTCAAATGCAACATTTGATTGACGATAGAATACAACGGAATAATCGAAGTTTCTACGGGTACGACAATCAAGAACAAAATGATGAAAGAGAAGAATCCTTTCCCAGGGAAATTAAACTTCGCCATCGCATACCCTGCCAATCCGTTAATGATAATGTTGAGCACGATAATTACCGCTGCATAGAGTATCGTGTTGATGGTGTATTGCCACATCCCGTATCCCGTGATGACGTTGGCGTAATTTCCAAAAGCCGTCGCCAAATCGGTAACGTTGGGCAGGAACATCATCAAACTCCCTGCGTCGAAAGCGTATTGTTGCTCCGTTTTCGTCGACGTTGCCAACATATAAAGCAACGGGAATAGGAAAATCAAAGACATAATCGTCCCTGCCGTATAGTACCCTATCGCTTTGAGGCATTTTCTTACCTTGACGTTAGGGCTCCTTTCCGCTTTTTTCTCTACCGCTTCTTTTTCTTGGGAGAAGAACTGCTCCACTTCCACGGCGTCCGCTACCGCCTCTTCTTGGATGGCGACCTCTTGGGTTGCAACGGTTTCTACCGCCTTTTCCTGGATGGCGACCTCTTCGGTTGCAACGGTTTCTACCGTCTCTTCTTGGGGAACGGCTTGTGTGGATTCGATTGCGGATTGTTCGTCGAGTGTTTTATTTTCGTCTAACATCTTTCTCTCCTCCTTAGTCTTTTTCCCGAAGCACCGTACGTTGTACTAAGGTAATCGCGCCCATCACGATAGTCATTAGCAACGCCATCGCCGCCGAATACCCTACTTCACGGTATCTATAGCCTTCCAAATACATCCAATAACTAATCGTTATCGTATGCGGTTTTTCATCCGTCATCAACATCGGCTGCACCATGACTCTGCTGGCACCGACGAATACGGTAATGACAATAAAGAGGAAGGTGGAACGCAACGCAGGCACGGTAATATGTAAAAACTGTTGCCATTTGTTTGCTCCGTCCAAGGACGCCGCCTCGTACAGGTCTTGACGGATGTTGGAAAGCCCCGACAAGAAGATGAGCATTTGATACCCACAACCCTGCCAAGCGCTGAGCAATACAATCCACCAAATCGCCCCTTCTTCGTTACGAATAAAGTCTTGCGGAGGGACGCCAAACCAACCCAATATGCTATTGAGCAACCCTGTCTCCGAGGGAGAAAGGATTTGCAACCACAATTGCGCCGTGATCGTCAAGGAGATGACGACGGGAGCAAAGTAGCATACCTTAAATATGCCCGTGCCCTTTCGCTTATTGTTCACGAAAAGCGCAAGCCCGAGTGCCAAACCGATTTGAAGAGGGACGACGCCTACGACGAACTTTAACGTGTTGATGATGGCATGATAAATCATACCTTGTTTCCCAATACTTTCAAAGATCTTTATGAAGTTTTCAAACCCGATAAATTGCATATAGTCGGGTTCCAACAAATAGTAGTCGGTAAAAGCGTACCCCAAAGAATACACGATAGGCAACATCACGAATATAAGCGCTAAAATCGTGGCGGGCGCAAGCAACAAGTACGCGCTGACGCTTTCACGTACGCCGTAACGAACTTTTTTCTTCTTCGCCACTACGATATCTTTTATTACTACTGCCATCAAAGCAGCAAACAGCGCCGCCGCTACGATGCCCGTAATCAGCCATAACATAACTTACCCCTCCCAAAAACTCATTTTTGGTCTCTTATCTGCCTATCAGTTTCTGCTTGCAAGAACGTCCAATCTATCTTGGATATCGTTAGCCCTTGCATTGAGCAAAGTCGTCAAGTCGTTATCTCCCAATCCGTATATAACCGAACGGAAATTGCTGGAGAACGCAGGATAACCTACCGTGACGGGACGCTGAACGCCCGTCGATTGCAATTGTTTCATCAAGACGTCTTCGGGAGAACCCGCTTCGTAGTTGGTTTCTACGCTTCTTCTTGCAGGAATCATACCCGTTGCGTCGGTAATCACCTTAGAACTTTCGGGTGTGACCATCCAAAGGAGCAACTCCTTAATTTTCGACTTGTCTTTGTGGTGATTGTTAGTGATGGCATACGACCAACTACCCGTCGCACTCGCTTTTTGCACGTCCTGAGGGTAGGGCAACAAACCCCAACTATTACGGTCAGGGAAAGTGGAAGTATACTTACTATCAATATCGGGAATCGTCCAACCCGAAGAGAGATACATACCTACGCTTCCGGTAAAGAAATCAGTCGCGCCGATTGCATAAGAGGTATATCCTTCCGTTACCAAATCTTTGAGGAATTGGAAACCCTTTTTCGACTCTTGGCTATTAAAATACCCCGTTGCCGTATAGCCGTCTTCCGATACGAAAGACCCGCCCGCTGCATAAATAAACGGGTACAATAAGTAGGTAGCCATTTCGTCCTGCGTCGCGTCCATGCGCATATCTACGGGCGTGATGCCAGCACTCTTCAATTTCCCGCAAACTTCTTTAAATTGCGCAAACGTCCAAGGATTTTCTGCCGTATACCCAGAGGCGTCAATCCCTGCCTGCGCAAACAACGCTTTATTGTAGAAGAAGCCTGCGCTCGATTCTTGGATAGGAAGACCGTACAATTTGCCTTGATATTCGTTGACGGTGATGAAATCGCTTTTCACGCTCGAAGGGACGATATTACTAATATCGTAGATGAGTTTGGATTGCGCGTAACTTGCACAGTTGGGCGCGTCAAACGTGATAATATCCGCCAATTTATTGGAGTTTTGTTGGTTGATAAGCGTCGTCTCATAATCGGTTGCGCCCGCACTTCTTGCAATATAAGACGCCGACGCTTTAATCTTTTGATCTTTATACGCCGTATTAAAAGCGGAAATACGCTTTGCATACGCCTTTCCTTCCGCCGATTCCTTATCCACGTGGAAGGCGATTTTAATAACCGTGTTCCCCTCTTCGTCTACGTCGCTCGTAGTGCTGCCGCCACAGCCGACGGCGCCGATTACGCTACAAGCCAACATCGCCGTTAAAGCCAAAGAACTGATTGCTTTGAATATCTTTTTCATAATCTCTCTCCTTTTTCTTCCTTTATTTCGTCGTTGCGCCGATGACAAATTTCGTCGACAACATTGTTCTTTCAGGGACCTCTTTACCGTTGATTTTGTCAATCAACAGTTTTACCGTAAGCCTCGCCATTGCCTCTATCGGTTGTTCAACGCAGGTGAGCAATCGATTGTTGTTCCATTGGCGGAACGCGCCGTCGTAGGACACGATTTGCAAATCTTCCGGGATACGTATCCCCCGCTGAGTCGCCGTCTCGTACAACACCTGCGCCATAGAATACCCCGAGGCGAACACCCCGTCTACGTCCGGATATTCGTCTAAAAAGGCGGATACCACGTTCCCTTCGTCGCCGTGTAAAATGGGGTCGTTTTTAATACAAACGGGCAACCCGTGTCTTTCCATTACCGCACGGTAGGCATCCTCTCTCTTTAAGACTTCCGAATTCGTCACGGGTTTAGAACCGATATACCCGATTTTTTTACACCCTTTCTCAATGAGGTACTCTACTGCCTGTTCCGTCGCTTCGTAGTTATTGGACGTGACGTAAGGGATTCCCTCGCCCAACGGTCTGTCAATGGACGCCAACGGGAAATCTTGGAATCGCTTTTCCGCGTGCTCGAAGTGAGTAACGAAAATTGCGCCGTCCACCTCTCTGCGTTGGATTTTCCTCAAGATGTCGTCCTCTTTACAAATGCGGTTTTGCGAAGAGACGAGCAGTACGGAATATCCGTATTGATCCGCCTCGTCCTCCACGTAATAGGCAAGTTTCGCAAAAAACGGGTGATTGACGACAGGGACTAGCAACGCCAAAATGCCGCTTTCGTCCGTGCGCAGACGACTCGCCATTTTATTGGGCACGAAATTGAGGGCTTTGATCGCCTCCAACACCCGTTGGCTGGTCTTTTCGTTGACCGATTTACCGCCGTTGAGGACGCGGGACACCGTCCCGACCCCTACGCCTGCGTGTTTCGCTACGTCCTTAATCGTCGTTGCCATCTTTTTTTCTCCTGAGCATAAGTCCTGCGCCACAAGCCGCTACCGCCGCTAGCCCAAGCGCCGATACAGAAGAATTACAGCCTTCGTCACTCTCGGGGATAGTCGTTGCCAACGCCTCTACCGTCACGATAGCGCTTAAGGTCGCAGACGCCGTAACCTCGTTGTCTCCTACCTTGAACGCCGACGCGTCAATCGTCAAGACGCCGTCTTTTATTTGGTATTTATCCGTAGACAATACCTCGCCGTCGACGGTCACTTCCGTCACCTCTTCTCTACCTACGTAGAAGGTCACGTTGTTCCCCTCCTGCACCGTCAGGTCTTCCCAAGCCAGCGCGGGAATCGTGTTGACCGTCACGTTAAATTCGAAGGAGGAATCTACGCCCACCGCGCGCATCTTGTAGACGCCCGTCTTACTCAAAGTCGAAAAATATTCTTTTGCGATACGAATTTCTCTACCGCTAACCGTGTAGAAGTTGCGGCTGATTTCCACCCCGCCGTCCGTATCGTTATACAAGGAGACAATCGCTTGTTTCACCGCGCCTTTGACGACCAACTTGCCCGAAGAATAGGTATAGTTGTCTTGTTGGATACCCACTTCTTTAAAGGTAGCGCGCGTCGCGCATACGTTGAGCCCGAACAATCCTTCCGTCGGCGAGCCCTCTCTCGTATCCGTCACGTCAATAACCGTATTGCCGTTGAGTTGTACGCGGATTACGTTGCCTTTGGCGATAACCGACAAGACGACGTTCGCCGTATCGATATCTCCTACCCAAACGTTGCCAAGTTCGCCGAAAGGCGTCCAGAGTTTTACGATTTTACCGTTTTTATCGTAGTTAGCAATATAGTAGTCGCTCATATCCGCTTTCGCACGGAAGACGAGTGCCGCCGCCGCGCCGTTACCGACGTCGAACTTTGCCGTGTAAGTAAAATCGCTACCCGTCGTCGAGGAAAGCAGGAACGCGTCGCCTGCCGATTGGATGCCGACCAAACCGCTCGTCGTCATCAACCAATCCCCCGATACGATACCGCTTTGCGCAAACTGCAAATCGGTGTCCATTACCCCTTGATGTACCTTTACGGTAACCGTCTTTTGCGTCGTACCACAGGTCATCGTAATCTTCGCCGTACCAGCCGACAAGGCTTTCACGATAGCCCCTTTATCCGTAGGCGTAACGCTGACCACGCTACTGCCTTCCGTCACTTCCCACGTCGCTTGCGCGCCGTTCGTCGCGTACACGGTCACTTCTTTTTCTTTCGTCAACGTCGTGGATAACTCCAACTCGTCGTGAGAGATATATACGACCCCTTCTTCCAGCGTCGCGTCGTCTCTCCAAACGGAGGCAATCTCGTTGACTTTAAGGGTATTTACCGTCACTTCGCCATCAACTTCTAGCGACGCGTCCATCGAATAGGGAGAAGCAAAGGTAAGCACGTAGAAGGGATACGCAAAATCACCACAGAACGCTTCTACGCTACCGTTGTCGACGAGGATATAAAACTTCAAGTTTTCGCCGTCGCAAGCGCCCGTCTTATATTTCGTCCTATAATTAGGAATCGTCATACCGCCGTCGTAGGTATGAGTCCTGTCTACGTAATAACCGTCCGTCGGGTTCCAACCGATTTCCGTATATTCGTCGCCGTCCATTTGGACTTTGAACGCAACGCTTGCCCCGTTGGGGTTGGCAATTTCCGCTTCGATTTCCAGCGTACGCGCCTGAACGTCTTTTAATAAGTTTTCGCTGTTTTCGTCGATAACCGTGCTTTGCGTCAACGCCGCTTCTTCCGTCTTATCAAACGCCGTGTTGTCCTTGACGATGGGCGTTTGCGTCAGCACGTACCCGTTATCCGTCTTTTTTAAACCCCATACGACGGGAATAGTCACACCACCGCCGTTCCAAGTCTTTCTAAGCGCCGCAAGAGAGCCGCTTTCGACAGAATCCTTTGCATTGGGAATCGCACTAAACCAACTGACGGAAACCGTCTTGCCGTTGTATGCGCTAGTAGCGTCGTCGATAAAGAAAGTTTGCGTCGCGTAGGAATCAGCACCGAAATCCATACGTTGGTAAGGCAAGTTCTCTGCGCCAAGTCCCGCTAAATCGTTACCCTCTAAATCCTGCATCACGATGTTGCCGCTGTTTTCGTCGTAGGTGATTTCGCCTACCAAATAGGATCTACCCGTCAAACTGAGTACGTTGTGCGTCGTACCGTCGTCCGCCGTCAACGTGACGACGTCGGGACATTCCGCACGGAAATTCAACACGTTATTGTACGCTTGGTCGTAATTGTAGCACTTAAAGCCACCTGCCGCCGACCAATCGAGAAGATTGGTGGATTTCATAAACCAAACGTCCCCCGTCGCCATGCCCGTGACGACCATACCCCAAAGAGTGACTGTATCGCCCTCCTTTTTCACGGGGAAAACTTTCGGGTCGCGGCAGTCCGTCTTATTGGGACCGACCACAATCGTTTGCGGGATTCTTTTGCGTTTCGTCCAAGTCATACCGCCGTCGTCGCTGGACATAATTACTTGGTCTTGCAAAGCGCCGTCGCGGGTGTAGAAGGCAATCAACCCCGTACCGTTGCCGTTAGGGTACCAGTTCAGCGCGTCGATAGCGTCGCTCATACCCTGGCGATAAACCATCGCTGAGCCCGACCACATATAGCCGTTGCCGCCGCCGAATTCCCCTTCCGTATCGGGGAACAAACAGATGGGGAGAAGTTCCCAATGCACGAGGTCTTTACTACGTGCGTGTCCCCAATACATATCCCCCCAATAATTGTTGTAGGGATGATGTTGATAATACATATGATACCAACCGTCATAATACACGAGCCCGTTGGGGTCGTTATTCCAATGCGCGTATTGCGAATAATGGTATTGCTGTCTGTACGCTTCCGTGTAGTAGGAATAATCGCTTGCGCCATAGTGCGTATCTTCAAAGCGAATTTTTGCATTAAAGCAGTTGTAGCCGATGGCGCCGCCCTCGTAACTTTCCCCGTCGGGGAGTCTTTCAAGCGCATTGAGTTCGATTTCCGTATCTATCCCAAAACGACGGATATTGTCGGCGTAAAATTCACCGAATATCTTCCCGTCGTCCTCTACGGATACGACGACTTTGAGTTGTACTTTGTCAATCGCCGCCACTTTGGGATTGACGAGGCTCTTTTCGCCGTCCGTCATCTTATCGTTGCCGATATAGTAGTCGGTCAAAAGTTCTACCGCCGTGAAAGATTGTGTCTCCGTCTCGTAGAAATAGAGCAACTTTACGACGTTGTTCGTCCTATCGATATTGAACGCCCAATAGTTTCTTTCCCCTTCCGTATCATCGCCGCCAAAGACGAGCGCCGCCGCCTGACCGCTTTCAAAATACGCGGTGGAAGTGAAAACAAAACTCTCTTCTGCCGTATACGTTTGTTCGGTCAACAGGAATTCGTCCCCCGTCCCCTCCAAGGTGATTTTGGGTAATTCCGTTGCCGAAGCGTTTTGCAAACACATTCCGCCAACCGCAAGGCTGACAGCCGCAACCGCACTACACAACGTAAGTCCTAACACTTTCTTTTTCATGTTCTCCTCCAATACTTGGAACCGTTTCCAATTTTTACCCATAGAAAAGGCGTTTAACGCCCTTCCTCTGTTAATTTCTTTTCAATTTCTTCTATCGTGGGCAAGTGGTCAATCGCCCCTTTGCCCAAGGTGTTGAGCGCGCCGCATACGTTGCCGAAACGGAACGCGCTATCCAGCGTTTCAGCCGTCCAATCGGCGCGGTCTACCCCTACCAATCTGGACAAAACGCCTGCGTAAAAAGCGTCGCCTGCCCCCGTTGTGTCAATCGGTTTGACAGGGACCGTAGGCACTTGATTGCTCTGCCCGCGGTATTGCCAACGACTGCCTGCACCGCCAAGGGAAAGACACACTAATTTATAATACAGCGCGTTTTTCACGTAATCTTGCCCGAAAATCTCTACTTCGTCTTCCGAAAATTTGACGATATCGGCAAGTTGAATCATCTTGCTATACACTTTGACCGCCGCCTGTCTGTCACGGAAAATATCATCGCGGAAATTGACGTCGAAACTGACGAGTTTGCCCGCCTTTTTCGCTTTTTTCGCCAAGGCAACCGCGTATTTTTTCCCGATAGGCTCGCTAAGCATAAGCGACCCGATATGTACGATTTTCGCCTTGTTAAAGATATCAACGGGCACGGGCGGCAACTGATAGTCCGCCGTGTTTTTGCGATAGAAACAAAAACTTCTTTCCCCGTTTTCGTCCAAGTCTACAAAGGCAAGCGTCGTATTTACGCGCGCGTCTTTCTTTATATACGCGCAGGTAAGAGATTGCTTTTCGACGAATTTTTCTAAAAACGAGCCTACCGTGTCCTCGCCGACGCAACCAACAAAACCGCTGTCCGCGCCGAATTTTTTTACGGCGCAGGCGACGTTAAAAGGTGCGCCGCCTGCTTTCCTCTCGTAACAAAAACTTCCGTCTTTCTCGCCTCCTATCATATCGACGAGTATTTCACCGACACAAAGTATCATTTGCTATTACTCCAAATTATTTTTGAAATACGTTGATGCTGTCTAAGCCAAGCAAGCCCCAGTTGGAGGTTGCATTGTCCACGATTTCTACGTAACAAACCATATCCGTTGCATTAGAAATATCGTACGTGTAGGCGTTGAGGGTCGCATCCCTGAAATCAGGGTTGGAGTACCAAACCACTACTTCGCCCGTCAATGCGTTGACGATACGCAAGCATACGTCTTGACGGTCAGCGCCGCTACCACCCATCTTAAAGGAAATGGAACTGCTCGCTTTCAAAACGAAAGTGTTACTGCGAAGGGTACCCGTCAAACCTTCTAAGTTGCCGTTGTCGGGGTTGATTTCTACACCCGTGAACGAGTAGTTGCCGTCCTTGCCGATTACGCGGTTTACGTCGTTCCAGAAATAATCGATATCCGTGACTCTACCAGGAACTTCGCCGGAAACCAAAGTCCAGCCGAGCAAGTTGCCCGTTTCAAAGCCGCCGTTCATGACGTTGTAGATACTTTCTACTTTATTGCCGGCTACGTTGTACGCAGGTACGTCCTCTACGTTTTCATAATAGGTAACGAATTCGTCGCAGAAAATCAAGCCGTAGTCGCCCGTTGCGTTATCCACGAAATTGATATATACGAGTTTGCCGATATACGCCGACAAGTCTGCCTTATAACTTACCAACGTACAATCGTTGATAAATTCGTTATAGAAATGCCCGTATTTGACGCCCGTAACCGCGTCGATAACTTCCATATACACTTGGTCGGGATTCTTGATACCACCGATACGATAGGTGATATAACCACAACCGCCAATTTCGAATACGTTGGAAGTCAACGTCCCTTTGCCCCCTTCTACGTCAGGGTCGTATGCGGAGAAGAAATTGCCTACGTTTTCAAAAGGACGAGTTTCCCAATAAGTCGAATTGTTTCTTATGTCACCGATGTCGCCAGCCTTTACCCAGCCGTCCATGCCTTTATCAAAGTTGCCGTTGTACAAGTCGTAAATGGTCGCTTGATGTTCTACTTCGCTAGCCAGCGTAAAGCCCTCTTGAGGTTCCGCCAAATGCAACGTGTCTACGCTGTCCAAGAAGAACAAGCCGAAGCCCGAGCTTCCAAAATCGCTCACGCGAAGATATACTTCTTTGCCGATACAATCTTGCAAGTTGGCTTTGTATGCGTTCAGTTCACAACCCAACTGTACCCCATCCACTACTTCATACTTATGGTTTTGGTTGGAGTAGCGATGTAAAATCTTGCCCGTCGCCGCTTCTACCACGTCAATGTAGACGTAGAGATTATTTTTCGCGCCACCGAGTTTATATGTAATCCAACCGCTTTCCGAAACGGTGAACGTAGAGGACGTTAAAGTGCCTTTATTCTTTTCCAACTCTGCGCCTTCATACGCGCTGAACATATAGGTACCGTCCAACCCGAAAGGGAAACCCTCCGCGCTCAAAGCGTCGCCTCTCCAATAATTGGTTTCGCTGGATACCGCGCCGATATTGCCGTTAAGCGTCCAATCGGTCAAGTCGCCCGTTTCAAAGTCGCCGTTCTTGACTTGGTAGTTCAAGCCCTCAATTTCTTGATAGACATGTTTGAGGGTCAATCTGCCGTTGGCATACACTTTGCCCGTCACTTCCGCGTCAACAACCTCAAAGCCTTCATATTCTTTTACTTTGACGTCCGTCAACGTTTGATTGATGGTCGCGTCTCTTTTTTCCGTCTTGACGCAGGTGTCGCCTACGTACGTTTCCACCGTGTACGTCGTCGCTTGCGTCGTCACGGGAGCAAGATAGGTCGTTTTCAGCCAATCTGCATAATCCAAGTTTTGTTCTTCGGCAAGTTGTGCCACGTACGCAGCAGAACGTGCGGTGTTGGACGCGTCTCCGTCTAAGTATTCGGCAAAGTCGTATTGCGCCACGCCGTTTACCTCGTATTTTACGTACGCGCGACCGATAAATTCCGTCGCGTAGTTGGTATCCAAAATCTTGGTGATGGAACCTTTGATTTCGTGATAGTTTTCGTACCCTACTTCCGTAGACGCTTCCAACCTATCGTACGTGATATTGATGATTTGCTTTTGACCGTCCGCGCTTTCTTCGCCGCTATAATAATATTTCTTTTCGCCGCCTTCCCCGAAGACGCTTGCTGCGTTGATTTCCGCGAAATTCTTATAATAACTGTAAGGGGCGATAATCATCCCGTAAGACACGTTAACCGTGCCGTCCGCTTCCGCCGCCTCGTACCCTTCGTAGGTCGTCGTAGGCAATACCGCGTGGAAACGGATCCCGCTGTCGTTGTAACGCTCTTCTTCCGTCTCTGCCGTAAGGCTATATCTAACGCTGGCGCCTTCCAACATTTGGAAATCTGCCACCGAGAATCCTTCGCCCGTAGTAGCCGACGCCGTGTGAATCGTCAACGCACCCGCAGTAAGCGTCGCCGAAGCCAATAATGCAACTAACATGAATACGTTCTTTTTCTTCATCATACCCATTCCCCCGTTAAACCAAAGAAAATGTCGTTTTCGCCTTTGTCGTACGACGACGTGATGACGTCTTGCTCATCCCATTCTATCACTTCAATCGTCGGCGTTTTGTAAACTAGCCTACCTTTCATGATACATCCTCCTTATTTCTATCAAGTTTTTTTATATAGGCTAAGTCACTACAAACGACTGCAAGGAGTGCGTTGTGACTTAGCCTTTCTTTTTGTAAAAAGAAACAAATTTTTGCAAATTGTTTCTTTTATTTTTTGGAATCGTTTCCAAATTCTTTTACAAGAAAAGAGAAATGATTCTCCGCTGTTTTGATTATATCACACAAATTTCACAATGTCAATATATTTCATAAATTTTTCATAATTTTCTTTAAGAAGGTTTCTCGACGAAAAAAGACGCCCTGAAACAGGCGTCTTATTCAGTCATTCTTTTATTTTTTGCGAGGTTGCATTACAGTCGTCCCGACCAGCCTACAATGGAAAGTTTTGCATACAAAACCACGGGAGTTTCGCTAGTTTCAGGGATTTTTTCAAACGGTTGCGTGCAACTCACGTCCCAATACCAGCCGTGGAAAGTATATTCGTATTGTCCGTCCACGCAAGAATTTTTCAAAGGAGAGATTGTACTTTCTTCCCCGCAAACATACGTCTTAGGATAATTGCCGTCCTCTAAAAATAAAGACTCTGGAAGAGGATACTCCAACCCTGCCGCGGACGCCGTATACGTAATACTTTCTCTTTTTGCCCCGTCGTCAGGCGGTTTCGCGCTGCAACCCACGCACAATGCCATAAAAATCGTAACGATACACGCTGTAATCACAGCCTTCCACTTTTTCACCGTCGCCCTCCTGTTCTTTTTTATTATAAAAACCGTCTGCTCGTTTGTCAAGCCTTTTTGCAAAAACAAGAACTTTTACAGAAAAAGCAAGAATAAAATAATTTTTGAAAAAGTTTATAAAGGGGGATAAAAATGAGTTGACAAAGGGACGGGGTTAGGGTATAATAGTCTTCGTTAACGCGGTCGTGGCGGAACTGGCAGACGCGCAAGACTAAGGATCTTGTGGGTAACTCCATGCAGGTTCAATTCCTGTCGACCGCACCAAAAACGGGCAAAAATGAACCAAAAACGGGCATTTTTGCCCGTTTTTTTGCCTTTCGCAACCTTTTTATTTTCAAAAAATGGGGCGTAAATGGGGCGCAATTCCTGCCCTCTGCACCAAAAGCAGCGAAATCCTTCAGGGACTTCGCTGTTTTTTATTTGTCGTATTCATCGTACTCACAGCCCACGTTTTCGCATATTGCTCCATCAAATTGAAATAGATAGAATCTTTCCCGATGTATATTTTTTCATTTTTCGGTGTAAACTGTTAGTAACTTGGAGGAAAATTATGAAAGCAACGGGTATTGTGAGAAGAATAGACGAGTTGGGACGGGTAGTCATCCCCAAAGAAATACGCCGAACTTTGCGTATCAAAGAAGGCGACCCCTTGGAAATTTTTACAGACAGGGATGAGTTAACCTTGAAAAAATACTCCCCTATCGCAACGCTGGAAAGATTCAGCGAAGCCACCGCGCGGTCTTTGCATACGCTTAGCGGGAAACTTGCCGTTATCGCAGACACAGACGAAATTTTGTACGCTTACGGCGACGGGAAGAAGGATTTTAAAGGGAAACGCATCTCCGACGACCTCGATAAAATTTTAAAAGAGCGCCGCAGTTATCTTGCCAACGCCGCTGAAGGCGGGGACGTTTTACCTATCTCTATCGAACGGGAAACAGGGGTATTTGCACAAGTTATCGTCCCTATCGTAATGGGCGGAGATTGCCTTGGCGCCGTCGTATTACTGTCCAAAACAGAAGGTGCGAAAATGGACGCCAACGACCTCAATTTAGCAAAACTTACCGCGGATATTTTATCCAACCAGTTTGAATAATTTATTTTTTCAAAAAAAGAAAAAGACGGGACCCACAGGGTTTCCGTCTTTTTCATCAAACGAAAGTATCTTGCTAACGCGAAAGAGAGGTTATGCGTCAGCGTTTTTATCTTTGTCTTTTGCCGTATGGCACGCAGTACAACCTGCGCAGGAAGAGCAGCCACAGTCGCAGCCCGTCTTGCCCTTTTTCTTGCGGATGATTGCCGCCGTTACCACGCCTACAACCGCTACCGCCGCCAATACAATGATGAGAATGTCAATTAGTTTCATATCTTTTTCCGTTATTTCAAAAGCGCTGCTTTTTTATCGGCTTTTTTGTTATACAACACAATACCGACTACAGTAAGCGCCACTACTGCCGCCCAGATGAACGCCGTCCACCACCAAGCGCCTATCGTGTATACTATACAACCTACGAGGTAGGAAGCCACGAGCCAGAATACGAGCGTCCACTTGAATTTGCCTTTGCCGAGTTCCCCTTTCGCCGACGCCACCGCCGCAAAGCAAGGGATGGTCGTCATATTGAACATAATGAAAGAGATGAGGGCAGGTACGGAAATATTCGTCGCCGTAATCATAGCGCCTACTTCTTCTACACCCGTCTCGCTGGCAATGATCCCGCCTGCAATACAAGCCGCGAGCGAACCGAAGGTAGCAATGACGTTCTCTTTTGCAATCAAGCCCGTGATCGCCGCCACCGCAAACACCCAGCCCCAAGCGCCGAGTTGCGAACCAAACCCAAGCGGCGTGAAGATGGGCTGAATCAACATACCGATAGAGCCGAGAATACTCTCGTTCATCGAAATGTTTGCCGCCACCAATTCCCCAGGAAGCACGTACCCAAGAGCGCTCCATTCCGTCGCGTGCATCAATAATACGTTGCCTTCCCATTCCATACCGGGATTTGCAGCCAGCCATTGTTCAAGAGACATCAGCACTCCACTGTCAAGTTCAACGTACTCTACGCAATCCTTAATTAAGAAAGTCCAGTTCCAAGAGAAGTTGGAGAGCACCCAAATGACGATACAAGATACGAGGATAATGGTAAACGCTTTCTTAACGTAGTGCTTAAGTTTATCCCAGAGATGAATCATCAAGTTTTTAAATCTGGGCATATGGTACGCGGGCAACTCCATTACGAAAGGAGGAGTTTCGCCACGCATCGTCGTCGAGCGCATCAAAAGCAAGGAAATAATCGCCACAACCATACCCAAAAGATACATAGAGAAGACGATTAAATCTTCGCTTTGTACACCCGTACCCATCGCGATAATCGCGCCTGCGATTGCCGTCAGGATGGGCGCTTTTGCGCCACAGGAGAAGAAAGGAATGACGCGAACGGTTGCCGTGCGTTCCTTTTCGTCCGCCAAAGTACGAGTATTAATCATCGCGGGGATAGAACAGCCAAAGCCCATAATCATAGGCATAAACGCTCTACCCGACACACCGAATCTACGGAAAATTCTATCCAAAATAAAGGCTACACGCGCCATGTAACCGCTGTCTTCCAAGATAGAGAAACAGAGGAAGAGCACGAGAATTTGAGGTACGAAGGAAAGCACTGCGGCTATACCGCCCCAAATACCGTCGCACACGAGCCCTATTGCCCAACTTGCTGCACCTGCGTTAGTAAGACCGAGGTTTATCCACTCGCCCACCGTCGCCGTACATGCGTCCATTAGATAGAATAGTATCGCGCCGGGAGAGTTGAACCCTTCCCCTGAGAAGAAGATGGACAGCCAAGGATTTTCCATCGCGGCTATCCCTTCGCACCAATCTCCAAACGCAGGAATAATACTGCCTAAATACAAAAAGTTTTCACTAAAAGTTACGTGGAATACCGCAAATAAAATGACGAGAAAAATAGGAATACCAGCCCATTTATTGGTCAGCACTTTATCCACTTTGTCCGACTTGGAAAGTTCGCCACGTTTGACTTCTTTACCGCGTTTAAGCGTCGTAGAGAAATTTGCAGAGATATACCTATATCTCGCGTCGGCAATCTCCGCCTCCGTATCCCCGCCGAATTCATTTTCGGCATGACTGCTTTTTGCAAGGAAGTCTTCCGCAGCCTTCGCTTCCGCGGGGTGCGCTTTGACCTCCAACTCGTCTCTTTCCACAAGTTTGACCGCGTGGAATAAGGGAGAGGTTACGCCGTTAAGTTTGAAGGCGATTTCCGCATTTTCAATAGCGCCGTACAACGCCGCGCCTTTGAGGACGGAGGTCGCTTGACGAGGGGTGTTCGCCGCTTCGATAGCCCTTTCCATCAAGACGTCAATCCCTTTCTCACGCAATGCCGAAATTTCTACAACGGGTACGCCCAAACGCTTTTCCAACGTCTTTTCGTCAATATCGTCCCCTTTCTTTTCGAGAACGTCCGTCATATTGAGGGCGACAACCATCGGGATATCCACTTCTAAAAGTTGGGTGGTTAAATAAAGATTTCTCTCCAAGTTGGTTGCGTCTACGATATTGATGATACAAGCCGGTCTTTCGTCCAATATGTAGTTTCTTGCGATTACTTCTTCAGGCGTATACGGAGACAACGAATAAATCCCTGGCAAGTCGATAATCGACACAGGTTCGCTACCCTTTTTGTAAACGCCTTCCTTTTTGTCAACGGTGACGCCGGGCCAGTTGCCCACGTGCGCCGTACTTCCCGTCAATGCGTTGAAAAGGGTCGTCTTCCCGCTATTGGGATTTCCCGCCAACGCAAAATTCATTACGTCCATGCTATGCTCCTTTTTTTATTCTTCTACTTTCACTTCGACGCATTGCGCTTCCGCTTTACGAAGAGTGAGTTCGTATCCACGAAGAGTGATTTCTATCGGGTCGCCCAAAGGCGCTTTTTTACGAAAAAACACGTCCGCGCCGGGCGTTACCCCCATATCGAAAAGACGGCGTCTTATCGCCCCTTCTCCGCCTACTTTTACAATCTTGCCGCCTTCGCCGACAGCAAGTTCCGACAACTGTTTCGTCATAGTTTTTCTCCTTTATGCCACGAAGATTCCCGAGGACATTTGTCTGTCCAACGCCAATCTCCCGTCTTTTACTTTTAAGATAACCGCGCCGCCTACCGTCGACAACACAACCACCTTTTGCCCAACGACTATCCCTAAATTCTCTAAATGATGCTTGACTTTTTCATCAGCGGATACCCGTTTGATTTCCACCTCTTCCCCAATAGGGGCCATTTTAATAGGCATACTTTTGTCCTCTCTTACAAAAATTAACCTTAGTTAAGTTTTATCGTAAAGAAAAAAGCGCGATTTTGTCGAAAAAAAGGCGTTTTTTACTTTTTGTAACGCCATTATATCACTATCTTACGCGCTTTGTCAAGAAAAATTAACCTTAGTTAAGAAAATTTTTCCTATTTTTTTAAAAATATTTTCATACAGTCGAAAGTTTGGGAGGAGACGATATGTTCCATTTTGCAAGCGTCCTCTTCCGCCGTCTCAGGGGATACGCCAAGCGACAGCAAGAAGTCGCGGATGACGCAATGCTTCTCAAAGACGGCTTTAGCGCACGCCCTGCCCTCTTCGGTCAAAAAGAGATGTTTGCCGTCCTCGTAGATAAACCCTTTTTCGAGGAGTATTTTCATTGCCTTGTTGACGGCGGCTTGGGAAACGCCCAATTGCTTTGCCACGTCCACGCGATGGACGACGGATTGCGTCTCGGCGAGCAGCAAAATAGTCTCTAAATAATCTTCTGCCGATTGCGTTTGTCTAATTTGCACTACCATAATTTTTTTCCTTTTTTATTATATTGTAAGGGTTTTAGAACCGAGCAAAGTCAAAAATAGACGAGGTGCGTACCGAGAAGTACGCAAGCAACTTGTTTGGTTTTAGAACCGAGCAGGTCAAGGCGCGCGAGGAAAACCCGAGGGAGTTTACTGAGGCGTAAATGACCGAGGGTTGCCACAGCGCAACGCCGTATTTCGACGGTTATAAGACGAGCATACTATCCCCGAATGTTACGGGAAGCAGGATTGCCTATTTTTAGAAACAAGCAAGACAAGGCGAACGAGCATTTGTTGACGGGAGCGTACATAGACGTACGTGACCGAAACAAAGCGGAGTTCAACGCCGTATTGCGCCGTTTATAAGAATAGGCAGGCGTCGCCGAAAGAGAAGAAACGGTACTTTTCCTCTACCGCGTGCTTATAGACGGAAAGTATCTCTTCCCTGCCCGTCAGGCAGGACACAAGCATAATCAACGTGCTTTCGGGCAAGTGAAAATTGGTAATTAACGCGTCTACGCACTTCATCTTATACGGGGGATAGAGAAAAATTTCCGTATCGCCGCCGCCCGCTTGCACAAAGCCGTCGCTATCCGCTACGCTTTCCAGCGTGCGTACGGAGGTCGTGCCTACGGCAATCACCCTACGCCCTTCCCGCTTTGCCGCGTTGATTTTTTCCGCCGCCTCAGGGGTGATTTCATAATGCTCCTTGTGCATTTTATGGTCGGTGATCATCTCTTCGCTGACGGGACGGAAGGTGCCGAGCCCTACGTGCAAAAGCACTTCGACGACTTCTACGCCCATCCCCTTAATCTCTTCTAAAAGTCGGGGGGTAAAGTGTAACCCCGCCGTCGGTGCCGCCGCCGAACCGTCTATCTTGCTGTACACCGTATTATATCGGGACTGGTCTTTTAACTTTTCCTTGATATAGGGAGGCAACGGCATAGTCCCCGCCTTGGCGATAATGTCTTCGAAGACGCCGTCGTAACTGAAATTTACGATACGTTCGCCGCTGTCGGTGACGTCCACAACCTCAAAAGACAACTCGTCGTTAATCGTCATCTTCGCGCCGATTTTGCCCTTTTTACCAGGCCGCATCAGCACTTCCCACGTCGTCAAGTCGTAACGCTTTAACAGCAATATCTCCACCACGCCGCCGTGCGCCGTCTTTGCGTACATGCGCGCAGGGATAACTTTCGTATTGTTGACGACGAGCACGTCCCCCTTTTTGAGATAGTCTTTGACGTCGTAAAAATGCTTATCCTCTATCCTTTTTTCGCCGCTGTGATAGACGAGCATACGGGAAGAATCCCTAGGCTCTACGGGCGTTTGCGCTATTTGCGACTCAGGTAAATGGTACCAAAAATCGCTTTTTTTGTACTCTGTTTTCTCTTCCATCTCGTTAAAACCTTACAAATGAGGGGGACAGGTACGGAAATACTTATTCCTCGCTCTCAAAAAAGGACATTTGCTTGCGCGCTTTCACGCTCGGCTCTACGCCCATATGTTCGTAACCCGCTTTGAGCAAAACCCTGCCGCGCGGGGTGCGGGCAATAAACCCTAACTGCAACAAATAGGGCTCGTACATATCCTCGATTGTCACGACGTCTTCGCCCGTCGTCGCCGCCAAGGTATCCAACCCCACGGGACCACCGCCGAATTTATCTATCATCGCGTTCAATAAATTTCTATCCGTTTCATCCAGCCCAAGTTCATCTATCTCCAATTTGCGCAAAGCAAATCTCGCGTCCTCGCGGGTGATTGCGGCGTTGCCCTTAACCAGCGAGAAATCACGCACCCGTTTGAGCAAGCGATTGGCAATACGGGGAGTACCCCTACTGCGGCGGGCAATCTCCGCCGCCGCGGCCTCGTCGATAGGCACTTCCAACGCAGAAGCGCTTCTTGTGACGATACGTTTGAGTTCTTCGGGCGTATACATCTCCAAGCGATTGATGATGCCGAATCTGTCCCGTAACGGCGCGGACAGCGCACCCACCCTCGTCGTCGCACCAATCAGCGTGAATTTCGAAAGATTAAAACGCATATTTCTCGCCGAAGGGCCTTTCCCGATAATGATATCGAGGGCGTAGTCTTCCATCGCGGAATAGAGCATCTCCGCTACCGTGCGGGAAAGCCTATGAATTTCGTCGATGAACAATACGTCCCCTTCGCCAAGATTGGTCAGGATTGCGGCTAAGTCGCCCGCGCGCTCGATAGCAGGGCCGCTGGTGATTTTAATGGAGGAGCCCATTTCCGAAGCGATAATGTGCGCAAGCGTCGTCTTCCCAAGCCCGGGAGGTCCGTACAAAAGGACGTGATCGAGCGCCTCGCCTCGCGCACAAGCGGCGGTGATATACACGGCAAGATTTTCCTTGACTTTCTCTTGCCCGACGTAGTCCGCCATTGTCTTGGGGCGCAGGACGTTTTCTTCCGCGTCGTATTCCGTTTTATCGGCAACCGTCAATTTGTCGCCGTAGTTTTCGTAATCTTCAAACATGGTTTCTCCTAACGAAAGGTTTTATTAAAAACCTTGGATTGCGCGGAGGACGATTTCCTCCGTCGTCGTTGCTCCCTTTTCTTTGGCGCGTTTAATGGCTTGGACGCTTTCGCTACGGGTAAAGCCTAGCCCTGTCAAAGCGGCTACCGCCTCCTCGTCTTGCTTGGTGAGTTTAACGCTTTCTTGTCCTTTTACAGGCGTAGTCGCCGCGGGCGCGTCGCTTTCCAAAATTTCTGCCGCCGAGATTTTGCCGTGCATCTCGAGGATAATTTTCTCCGCCGTCTTTTTGCCAAGCCCCTTGACGGTAAGCAAGCGCTTGCTGTCCGCCGTTGCCACCGCTTGGACGAAGTCGTCCATACTCATCCCCGACAAAATCGTGATACCTTTTTTGGGACCTACGTCGCTGACGGAAATAAGTTTTAGATACAGTTCCTTTTCCGCAGGCGTAGCAAACCCGTACAAGGTCATCCCGTCCTCTTTGACCTGTAAGTGGGTGTACAGTTCCACCGTCTCGCCCGCCGTGGCTTTTTCAAAAGCCCCTTTGGAGCAATATATTTCGTAACCGATACCGCCGATATCGACGATTACCGTCTCTGCCGTCGTCGTCAACACCCTGCCGCGTACGTATGCAATCATTTGTCCTCTCCTTCCCCTTGCACCGCTTTGAGCGCAATCGCCGCCGCCGTGCTTTTAATCACTTTCTTCCCCTCTTTTTGCGGGGTCAATTTTCGATTGGGCAGCCCGTCCACGGGCACCGTATTCTTCCCTTTCGTCCTCGTCATATTCCCCACCGCGAACAAATCGCCGAACCTCGACACAAACGCCTGACAAAGCGCGATGGCAAGCGCGTCCGCCGCGTCGTCGGGACGGGGAATTTCTTTGAGTTTCAAGATAGACGCAACCACCTGTTGCATCTGCCTTTTATCCGCCCTACCGTAACCTGTAAGCGCCTGCTTTATCTGCATAGGCGTGTATTCGAATATACGCTCGCACCGTTTTGCACAGGTCAAGAGCGCCACGCCGCGCGCCTGCGAGACGGCGATCCCCGTCGTGATGTTTTCGGTGAAGAACAACTCTTCCAGCGCGACCTCGTCGGGGCGGTATTTGACAAGCACTTCGTCCACCCCTTTTTCCAGCAAAAGAAGACGTTTTGGCAAGGGCAATTCCTTTGGCGTGGTCACGACGCCGTATGCAAGAGGGATAATTTTTCCCCGATTGTCCTTCTCGACGACCCCATACCCAAGGGTGGCGAGCCCGGGGTCTATGCCCAAAATAATCATAACTTTTTTGATTTCCTTTTGCTTTTGCCCGTAAAAGACTTGATAAATTGCCAAAAAAATAGTAAAATACTTATAACATTGTACTAAATTTACGAAAAATTGTCAAGGCTTTCTACGAAAGACGGCAATAAGGACGGTAAAAAAAATGAAATTATGGCAAGGAAGATTTTCCACCCCCCTTTCCGCCGACGCGGACGCGTTCAACCAATCCCTGTCTTTTGACAAAAAACTGTACAAAGCGGACATCACCGCTTCCATTGCACATTGTACGATGCTGGGACTTTGCGGTATTCTCTCCAAAGTAGACAGCGAAACCATCCGCTCTGGCCTTGCCTCTATTTTAGTGGACATCGAAGAAGGCGTTTTGGAGATAGAAGGTCAAGAGGACATCCACTCTTTTGTGGAAAACGAACTCGTCGCCCGCATCGGTGAGACAGGCAAACGTCTGCACACCGCTCGTAGCAGAAACGACCAAGTCGCCACCGACTTCCGTCTCTACGTGCGCGCGTCTGCCCAACAAATGGTGACCTTGCTCAAAGACTTGATTGCTACGCTTACGGATATCGGGACAAAGCACGTCAAAAATATTATGCCCGGGTACACTCACCTTAGAAAGGCGCAACCTATCAACTGCGCGCAGTATTTCAACGCCTACGCCGAGATGTTCTTGCGAGACGCACACCGCTTCCTCGACGCCTTAAAACGCATCGACGTAATGCCCCTTGGTAGCGGCGCCCTTGCAGGGACCAGTTACCCTATCGACAGAAACATCACGCAACACATTTTGGGCTTTGAGAGACTTTCCGAAAACTCCCTCGACGCGGTCAGCGACAGGGATTTCGTCGCGGAATATCTCTTCGATTGCTCGCTCGTGATGGCGCACCTGTCCCGTCTTTGCGAAGATACAATCCTCTACTCCTCGACGGAATTCGGGTTCTGGGAAATGCCCGACTCTTATTCTACCGGTTCTTCCATTATGCCTCAAAAGAAAAACCCCGACATCAGCGAGCTCGTCCGTGGTAAAACGGGTCGTGTGTACGGGCATTTGATGGCGATTTTGACGACGATTAAGGGCGTGCCCCTTGCGTATAACAAAGATTTCCAAGAAGACAAAGAAGGTCTTTTCGACGCCGAAAAAACGACGAAGGATTGTATCGCCATCTACACGGCGATGCTCAAAGAAATCAAACTCAACGTCAAGCGTATGGAGATTGCCGCAGCGGAGGACTTCACCACCGCCACTGACGTCGCCGACTACCTTGCAAAGCGCGGCGTGCCTTTCCGCACCGCCCACGGTATCGTAGGCAAAATCGTGCGCTATTGTCTCGAAAAGGACAAAACCCTCGAAAGCATGTCCCTTGCCGAATATAAAGCCCACAGCGAAGTATTTGACGAAGACGTCTTGAAAGTAGTCAAAGCCAGCGCCTCTGCCAACAGTCGAAACAGCATAGGCGGCAGCAGCGTCGCCGCGGCGAAAGCAGGCATCAAGAGTTTGCGCTCCCGCCTCAAAAAACTGCCCACCTTTGAAGAATACAACTAAAAACAAAACCCCGTCAAAGGCGGGGTTTTTTGTTGCAAAAACTTGGCAGGGAACGGTTGACTTTTTAGGTTTTCGCCCTTATAATCTCTCCGCAACCGTCCTTTTCGCCTGAACGCGCGGAACGGATTTTTCCCCTGCTCGGTTTTTGCGTTAGGCAAGGAGAGTATGGTATGAAAGATTTGTTTGCCGTCGTACGCAAGTACGGCATCAACGTGCTCATTTTAGGGCTGATTGCGAGACTTTTGAACGGACTTTCCAAGAAACTGGCGGCAGCGAGCGCCGCCCTTTCTTCGCTCGTAGCCCGCAAAAAAGAATCGTGCGACCTAAAAGAAAAAGGACGCGACGAGGAAAAGCGCGCCGCTTAACCCCCCTAGCGATAACGCGCACAACGCCTTTCTCTTACCCCGTAGAAAGGCGTTTTTTCTTTTGGTATCAATTAACCTCTCTGTCGCCTACGCGACATCGCCCCTACCAGGGGAGCCGTGTAAATAGTTAGACAAAAAGTAAAAGTGGCTAGCATGCAACTTTTACTTTTACCTATACCAATAATACCTTGCTAAAGCAGTTTTCAAATATATAGCATAATTTATTGTTGGAAAAAAAAATTTTTCTAATTCTCCGCCTTGACAGACCCTCCAATCGGCACAACTGGTCGTACGATACCATTTTGCCGTCCCTAAAATTTCTATCTTTACAAGATTATCGCACTCAAAAAAGGCATTTTTCCCTATCCATACCACAGTTTCTGGTATTACTAGTTTTCGTATGTTTTTATCTCCTTGAAACGCATTTTTCCCTATTTTAGTAACGCTGTACGTTTCCCCTCTATACTTTATCGACGTGGGTATCACTATTTCTTCTTCATCTGTTGAATTTCTATCTATTACCGTCGCGTGTCCACTAACGGTTAAGTCGTAGACAATCCCACCACAAACAACTCGCCCGTATATGCCGTAAAAAATCGTCGTCAATACACAAGAAAATATAATAGTTACTAAAAAAATCGATATCCCTACCGCAATTCTTCTTTTTTTTGCATTTCTTTCCTTTTTTTCTTTTTTAGCGCGCACCTTTTTCTTTTGCTCGCTCTCCTCTTCAACAACCCCCTCAAAATTCCATCGATAGTTGTTTAGCAATTCTTCTATATAAACTTTTCTTTCTAATTCTTCGGCATACGCCTCCGTTTCTTCGCGCAATTGCTCTTCGGTTGTCGACAGCATTTTGGATAAACTCGAGCCGCAAAAACAACACCGTTCGTCCTCTTTTTTATTAATCTCCCCGCAAGCACAACGCCATACGTCGCTATACTCCTTAGGGACGTCTATCGCTCGCCAACAACGCCTACGGCGAAATTCTTTTATGTAATCATCGTCAAACTGTTTGTCTATCTTTTTCTCTGGCACTTCTTGCCAGGAACTCTCCGTAGCAATCCAACTTTCTCCGTTAAAAAAAGAAACCTCTAATACAGCCGCACGAATTTTCTTCGCGTCAATAGTTCCTATCGGTATGGGAATTTGCGCTCCAAACATTGCCCGTTTGTTTGCAACTTGGTCTACATACGTGTATTCTATTTCGCCCAAAGGCATTTTGCTTTCGTCGCATAAATAAATTTTTGCCTTTAGTGTTGCAATTACTTCTTCCGTCAAATTTTGAAATTTTAATTGAACGTGATGTTTCTCTTCTCTTTCATCCCAAACCAACGCCCCACTTTTAATAATTACTGGTGCACCATCTTGATAGACGTCTTTGGACAACCAAGAAACAATAGTATATCTCTCCATTATTTTTTCTCTCTCCTAATTCAAATGGTCGGAAGGCCATTATCATATTTTTTTGTCTTAAGTTCTTGTTCTTTCTGTATCTTTGATTGCTCTTCTGCCTTTCTTTGGCAAAGTTCAGCGACAAGCATCCTCGTCCAACGAACTTCATCATACAAATCGGCTATCAACCACATAAATACACACGATAAAAACACGCCAATGGGACCTAAAACACATATTAACAACCCCGCAAACCACAATTCTGGGAAAAGTCCAATGGTTGAAGCCCCACCAATAATACATGAAACAACACCGAGAACAAGAAAAATTTTTGCAGCAGTTTTTATCGTTCCTCCTACATCTTTAAACAAATTATCCATCCGTTCACCTCTCATATTGAATCTAATAATATTAGATTTTGTTTTTATTATAGTCGAATGTTTTTAGAATGTCAAGTTTTTTATCTAACAAAATTAGATAATACTAGTATAGAGGTGATATATGTTAAGGATCCAAGAATTACGCAAAGAAAAAGGGCTTTCTCAAAAGGGTTTGGCGGAAAAAGTGGCTTCTACCAATAAAAATATTTGGGCTTATGAGAATAACGTTGCCATTCCACCTTTGGATATTCTAATTAAATTAGCCGACTTTTTCGGTTGCTCTATTGATTACTTATGTGGACGCGCCGACGATTTTGGGAACGTTGCCGTACGCGGAGAAAGCCTGAACCAAGACGAAACTACGATTCTCCAAACATTTCGTGCTTTAAACAAGCAAGAGAAAACGCAAGTTACGGAATTTGCCCATTATCTTTTTCAACGAAAACATAAATAAAAGACTTGTCAATCCTTTGTAAAAAAGCACAAAAAAAGGCTCTCGGTTTTTGCCGAAAGCCTTTTTTGTTTTATTCGCTTATTATTCCGCTTTGATTGCGCCGACGGGACAACCGTCTTCGCAAGCACCGCAATCTACGCATACGTCGGGGTCAATGACGTATTTGTCAGCCCCTTCCGTAATTGCGCTAACGGGACAGGTGTCCGCGCATGCGCCGCAAGATAAGCATTCGTCCGTGATAATATGTGCCATGTTGATACCTCCGCTTTTCGTTCTTACGCCATTATAGCATATTTTTTTCAATTAGTAAAGGCGAATAGGAAAAATTTTTCCTTTTTTCAAAAAACTTTTTCGCCTTTTATCTGCCTTTTACAGTCCGCGCTGTTTTTCCACTTCCTCTTTTAAAACGCGCGCCGCCGTCCTTACGTCCTCTTCCGTATTATCTTTGCCAAAACTAATCCGCACGCTGTTTTTTGCCTCTTGTTCGCTAAGCCCCATTGCCGTCAACACGTGGCTGGGTTTGACCGACGCGCTTGCGCAAGCCGAGCCCGCCGCCATCGCAACCCCTTTTAAGTCCATCGCATACAAAAGGCTATCGTTGTCCACCCCGTCAAAACGCAAGTTTAAGACGGCTGGCAAACCCTCTTCGCCGTTTTTCGTCACGCCGTCAAGGTCTGCGAGTCCCTCTAAAAAGGCGGTGCGTAAAGCGCTTAAATGCGCCTGTCTTTCCGCTCTTTCTTTTGCCGTCAATTCCAGCGCCGTGGCAAAACCGACTACCGCAGGCACGTTAACCGTACCGCCGCGCATCCCACGCTCCTGCTCGCCACCGCTGACGAATTTTTCAATCTTTACCCCGCTTTTGATATACAACGCGCCTATCCCCTTAGGACCGTAGAACTTATGCGCCGAAAGGGAGAGCATATCTACGCCGAGTTCTTTTACGTCAATATCAAGATACGGCGCCGCCTGCACCCCGTCGGCAAAACACAACGCCCCGTATTTTTTGCAAAGAGTTGCTATCTCTTTGGTCGGCTGCAAGACCCCCGTCTCGTTGTTTGCCATCATCACGCAGACCAGCCCCACGTCCGCGTCCATCATACTTTCTAAGGCGCTAATCTCGACCCTGCCCCCGTTATTTACGGGTAAAACGTCCACTTTTACGCCCATATCGCGCAGTTTGTCCGCCGCGGAAAGGACGGCGTGATGCTCGACAGCAGACACAATTACTCGCTTACCTTTTTGCGCAAGCGCGCCGCCGACAAGCGCCCAGTTGTCCGCCTCCGTACCGCCCGAGGTGAAGTAAATTTCTTTGGGGTTTGCGTGTAAAATCTCCGCGATTTTATCCCTTGCGTTATCCACGGCGAGCATCGCTTTTCTGCCTACGCCGTGTGGAGAATCGGCGTTACCGAAACAATCGCAAAAATAAGGGCTCATTTTCTCAAACGCCTCTTGGCAAAGGGGGGTTGTCGCCGCGTGATCTAAATAGATGTTTTTTGCCTGTTGCATCGCCTGTTCTCCTTGTCTTATTCTTTGTCATTATACTAAAAAACGTCGCCTTTGTCAACGCAGATTACCCCGCTACAACCCCGCAAAACCCTGCAAAAAACAAAAAATTTCAAAAACCCCCTTGAAATGCGCCTGAAAATATACTATAATACAACTAATCTACGACGCAGCAACTACCAGCGGCGTAGAGGATAAGGAGGAAAATTTTATGAGTGTTTCCAGCGAAAATATCCGCAATATCGCCATCGTCGGGCACAGCGGCGAAGGGAAAACCACCCTTTGCGAAGCGATGCTGTTCGCCGCGGGCGCCATCGACAGACAAGGTACCGTTGCCGCAGGCAATACCGTCAGCGATTTCGACGACTTGGAAAGAGCCAAACAAATGTCCGTCTACACCTCTTGCAGTTATTTAGAGTGGGAGGGGGTAAAGGTCAACTTGCTCGATTTGCCCGGCTACTACGATTTTGAGGGCGAGCGTCACGAAGGCTTGCGCGCGGCAGGCGGGGCGTTGCTCGTGATCGGCGCCAACGGCACTATCCCTATCGGCGCGGAAAGCGTCGTAGACTGGTGCTTAAAACTCGGCAAGCCCTTGATTATCTTCATCAACGGTATGGACAAGGAAAACGCCGATTACATAGGCACTATCCACGCACTCAAAGAAAAATACGCAGGCAAACTTGCGCCTATCCAAATCCCGATTATGGAAGGGAATAAAATGCAGGGCTGTATCAACGCTTTGCAAGAACGCGCCTACCTTTTCAAAGAAGGCGGTCCCCAAGAGATTGCTATCCCCGACTCGCTGAAAGCGCAGGTCGAAGAAATGAAAAACAGCCTGATGGAAACGGCGGCGGAAAACGACGAAGTGCTTTTGGATAAATACTTTGAAGAAGGCGCGCTCACCCGCGAAGAAACTATCCGCGGGATTCGCCTCGGTATCGCGTCCGTCAACACTATCCCCGTTATGGCAGGCTCGGCGCTCCAAAACCGCGGCGTCATCAACCTCTTAAACGAAATCGTGCGCTATATGCCCCAAGCGGCAGAACGAGCCAATACCCTTGCCGACGATTTGGACGCGGACAAAGTCGTCAACGTCAAGACGGAAGAAGACGCGCCATTTGCCGCGCAGGTTTTCAAGACGGTCATCGACCCGTACAGCGGAAAACTGTCCTACTTGAAGAGTTTCCGTGGGGTGCTTAGAAGCGGTAGCGTCGTCTACAACGCCAACAAGGGCACGGAAGAACGTATCGGGCAAATTTACGCGATGCGGGGCAAGAAAATGGAGCCCGTCGATTGTCTCGTCACGGGGGATATCGGCGTGGTCAATAAACTCTCCGACACGGACACGGGCGACACCTTATGCGATGCAAGCGCAAAAGTTCGCTTCACCCCTATCCGCTTCCCGAAACCCAGCCTGTTTATGGCGGTTTCGGCAGTCAAAAAAGGAGAAGAAGACAAAGTCTTCGCAGGGCTTAACAAACTCAAAGAAGAAGATTTTACTTTCGTCGTTGAAAAGAACCCGTCCACGGGCGAATTACTCCTCGGCGGGCAAGGGGACGTACACCTCGAAGTGCTGGCTAAAAAGGTCAAGGCGCGCTACGGCGTAGACGTCAACCTCTCTACCCCCGCCATCGCTTATAAAGAGACTCTTCGCGGCAATGCAGACGCCGAAGGCAAACACAAAAAACAATCGGGCGGGCACGGTCAATACGGCCACGTCAAGATGCGTTTTGAGCCGAGCGAAGAAGATTTTGTCTTTGAAGAAGAGGTCGTCGGCGGCGCCGTTCCCAAGAACTTCTTCCCTGCCGTAGAAAAAGGCTTGCGCGAGTGCTTGCCTTTCGGCCCTCTGGCAGGTTATCCTATGACCGGTTTAAAAGCCGTCCTTTACGACGGCAGTTACCACGACGTAGACTCCTCCGAACAAGCCTTTAAAATGGCGGCGGCGCTTGCCTTTAAAGAGGGGGTTAAGAACGCGAAACCCGTTTTGTTAGAGCCTATTCACTCGGTGAAAATCGCCATCCCTGCCGATTACCTCGGCGACGTTATGGGCGACCTCAACAAACGCCGCGGGCGGATTATGGGCACGGACAACGAAGGGACCCTTTCCGTCGTCTATGCAGAAGTCCCGCTTGCGGAAATGCTGACTTATACGATGGAACTTCGCTCTCTCACCCGCGGTAGCGGTAAATTCGTCAGCGAATTTTTACGCTACGAAGACGTCCCTCCTATGCTCGCCGATAAAATCATCCAAGCACGGGCAAACAATTAACTTTTTTCAGTAACTTTTCAGCAAAAAGCCCTCGTCGAAAAAACGGGGGCTTTTCTGTTGACTATTTTAACAAAAGGTGGTATACTTGTCCTATGAAGAACTATCCTGCTTTTTACGAAAAACATACGGCGTACTTGAGAAAACACAAGAATGCGGAAAAAGTGCTAATCGCGCTCGATTTCATCGTCACTATTCTTATCGGCTTAGTCTATCTCGCAGGGCTGATTTTGATTGCCATTGGGCTATTCGGCTCGCCCCTGCTTACCCTGTTTTCCGTTTGTCTCCCTCCTGCGATCACGTTTGTGGTCGTTACGTTGACGCGGATGACTATCCTGATCCCTCGCCCCTTTATCGCGGACGAGCCTATCGAGCCTATCGTCAAAAAAGAAAAGTATAGCCCTACCTTCCCCTCCCGCCACACCGCTTGTGCTTTCGCCATCGGCGTCAGTCTTTGCTCTCTTTCGCTGTGGCTTGCGCTCCCCGTCTTTATCCTCGGCGTCGCACTTGGTTATCTTCGCTTCGTAAGCGGTTTCCATTATCCTATCGATTTGCTTGGCGGCGCGGGCATCGGGGCTTTACTCGGCACAATTTCTTTCTTGTTTTAATCCTTTTTAATCTAAAATATAAGCGTTGGCTTTTTTGCCAACGCTTTTTCTATAAGTTTTTCGCACGTTTATAAGATTTCTCGCCTTTTTAACTCATCTGCAAGGTTTGCAAGCCTCTCGGGCGACAAAGTCTCCCCTCTCGCCTTCTCGTCTATCCCGCAGGAACTTAAAATCTGCTTAGATGTTTCACGGGAAACGCCAAAACTGTTTATCAAATTGTTTTCCAGCGTCTTTCTGCGGTTCAAAAAGGCACATTTTACCGTCTGACGGTACGCCTTTTCGTCCAAAACGGGGATTCTTCCGCGGCAAAAATCAATTTTGACAACCGCGGAATCGACGTTGGGACGGGGCATAAACATAGTTCTCGGCACCCTTTTGATGATTTTTGCGCTACCCTTTAAAGCGATTGCCGCCGTGATAGCACCGTAATCGGGGGTGTCTTCCTTTGCGCAAAAACGCAAAGCGACCTCTTCTTGTACCATAATCGACGCGCTTTTGACCAGTTCACTCTCTTCCAAAAGTTTGGTCACGAGCGGCGTCGTGATATAATAAGGCAAGTTTGCCACGACGGCGTATTCGCCGATTTCCCTTTCAAACTCTTTTAAGTCCAGTTTGTTAAAATCGCGGAAGATAACTTCGACGTTATCCAGCCCCGCCAAAGTCTCCGCAAGCACGGGTTGCAACTTTACGTCCACGTCAAAGGCATACACCTTCTTTGCTTTTTGGGCGATAGCGCGCGTCAACGTACCCGCCCCGCAACCGATCTCTACCACCGTCGTGTTTTCGTCGATACCCGACAACGAGACGATACTCTCCAAAAGATTGACGTCCGTCAAAAAGTTCTGCCCGAACTGTTTTTTAAACTCGAAGCCGTGTTTTTGTAAAATGGAGCGTAAATCCATACCTGCCCACCCCGTTTTTAGGAATCTTGGATATATTTGCGGATATGCAGAGGGATTGAAACGCTCTGCGCGAGGCGCTTACACGCCTCTACTTCCTCTTCGCCGATACAATCGACGATAGAAAATCTACAGGGAACGTCGTTTCGCTTGCAAAGTTTGGCAAACTCAATCATCCCGTCAAAACCCGCTACGCCGAACTGCGAACGGCACATAGGTTGATATTTTTCTGCACAAGAAGCGTTGAGAGAAACATTGACGAAATCGATTTTCCCTTTCATTTCAGGCACGATGTCCCGCTTGTTGACAAGGTTGCCCTGCCCGTTGGTATTGAGACGGGTAGAAAGCCCTTTTTCGTGCAAATAGTCGCACACCGCAAGCATCACTTCCATACGGTAAGTCGGCTCGCCAAACCCACAGAACACCCCTTCTTTAAAGCGTTTTAAATCTCCTAAGCCATTCAACGCCGAAATGACTTGCGCAGCAGTCGGCTCACCGTGGCGAAGCCATAAATAGTTGCCGTAATAACTGCTACGCTCGTTGCGCACGCAAAAATCACAGCCGTTGCAGCACTTATTGGTCAAATTGATATACAAATTGCCATCCAACACGTAGACGTAGGTATCCTTACGGTTATCTGCCTGGTTGTTTTGGTTTTTACGCTCTTCCTTTTTCTTGGGCTGCTGCATTTGCGCTTGCTTTTGCTGATTTGCATTCTGCTGTTTAGGTTGATTTTGAGGATTTTGCGCTTTTTGAGGCTGATTTTGTTTGCCTTGCCCTTGATTGGGCTTATTATGCGGCTGATTCCCCTTTTGTTCCTTTTTCCCGTTTTGGGATTGCGCTTGTTTCTCTTGCCCTTCTATAGGTTGTCCTTGCGCAGGCGCGTTGCCGTGCCCTTTATGGTGACGGTGCCTACGGCGACGGTTTCTGCCCCCTTGGCTTTGACCGCCTTGTCCAGCGCCTTGACTTTTCTTTTCTTCTTCCATCTTATTTCATCTTGAAAAACAAGTTTCTTGCATTTTGCAGCACCTGCTTTTCAAACTCCTTTTCATTTTCTTCTCTCAGTCCCGCCATCTGTTTTACGACGTGCTCTACGTTTATCGGCTGATTGGGAAACTGCCCTCTAAGTGGTACAGGGGAGAGGTAAGGACAGTCCGTTTCCGTCAAAATACGCCCACCTGGTATCGATTGAACGCATTTTTGCACCTTATTTGCGTTTTTAAAGGTGCAAGGCCCGCCAAAGGAAAAGTATAATCCCAACGCCAAAAAGTCAGGGAGCATTTCTGCGGAATACGAATAACAATGCAACAACCCGCCCTTTTTTAAAAGCGAGGCGTTCGCCCGCAAAATTTCTAGCGTATCTTGTGCCGCGTCGCGGCTGTGCACGACGATAGGCAACCCCAAGTCGTCCGCAAGACACATTTGCGCCACAAACTTTTCCGCCTGTTCTTTTTTAGAAGGATTGTCGTCAAAGTGATAATCCAGCCCGATTTCGCCGACGGCTACACATTTTTCGTGACGGCAAATTTCTTTTAGCCTCTCTAAATCGCCGTCTTGCCATTTTTTCAGTTCGCTTGGATGAAACCCCGCCGAAAAATACACCTCTTCGTGTTTTTCGGCAAGCGACCGCGCCTGCATAGAGGTATCGACGTCGTAGCCGCTGCAAATCATACGCTCTACGCCGCCGTCTACCGCACGGCGCACCACCTCGTCTAGACCGCCGACGCTATCGTAGTCCTCTCCCGTTAAATGACAATGTACGTCAATCAACATATCAACCGAGTTTCGCGCCGTCGTCGATCTCCCCTTTTTCGGGTACGACGAGAGACAACACTCCCTTTTCGTCTTCTGCGGCAAGAATCATCCCTTGCGACAACACCCCGCAAATAGTCACAGGTTTCAAATTGGTCACAAATACGACCTTTTTACCCACCATTTCTTCGGGTTTATAATGCTTGGCAATCCCCGAAACGACTGAGCGCACTTCGTCGCCGAATTTTACCGTTTCATGCAGAAGTTTTGAAGATTTAGGCACCTTTTCGCAGGCGATAATCTCCCCGACTTTAAGTTCTACTTTTGCAAAATCGTCTATCGTGATTTCCGGCATTTTCTCTTCTTCCTTTTTGGGTTTTTCTTCCGTCTTAGGGGCGGATTGCGGCTCCGCTTGTGCCACCGACGCCATTTGCTCTTGGCGGATTTTTTCGATTTCGGGCTGCAACGCCTTAAAATCCAAGCGTGCGAACAACGGCGAAATTTCTCGTACCGTCACGCTGTCGACAAGCCCAAATTTAGCGCAATCTTCAAGCGACCTGCTCTCTTGTCCAAACGCCGCAAAAATCTTTTCGCTGGTTGCAGGCATAAAACTGTCGAGCAAAGACGCGCCCGTCATAATCGCTTCCGTCAAGTTGTAAAGCACGTCGTTGAGGCGCGCCTTTTTGCTTTCGTCTTTCGCAAGCGCCCAAGGCATCGTCTCGTCTATATATTTGTTTGCTCTACGGAACAGAGTAAAAATCTCAAAGATAGCGTCCGCGATACGAAGGCCGTCCGCTTTTGCGACCACTTTGTCCTTCACCGCGGACACGGTGCCCTTAAATTCGCTATCCGTGCCCTCTTCGTTCTCCAATTTCGACGCGATAACCGTACCGCCAAAATACTTGTTAATCATCGCAATCGTACGGCTGACAAGGTTGCCGAGCACGTTTGCAAGATCGGCGTTAAAGCGTTCGGTGACCAATTCCCACGTGATTTGCCCGTCGTTTTCAAAAGGCATTTCGTGCAGAACGAAGTATCTTACCGCGTCCACGCCGTAGAGGCGCACAAGGTCGTCTGCATACATCACGTTGCCCTTAGATTTGCTCATCTTGCCCTCGCCTTGTAACAGCCAAGGATGCCCGAAAATTTGCTTAGGCAAAGGCAGGTCGAGTGCCATCAAGAAGATGGGCCAATAGATGGTATGGAAACGCAAAATATCCTTACCGATCAGGTGTAAATCAGCAGGCCAATGCTTTTTGAAGTTGTCGCCGTGATTCCCTTCTACGTCGTAGCCAAGCCCCGTGATATAGTTGCTAAGCGCATCCAGCCATACGTACACGACGTGACGGCTATCAAAGTCCACGGGAATCCCCCACGTGAAAGAGGTACGGGAAACGCACAAATCTTGCAAACCTTTTTTGAGGAAATTATTCATCATCTCGTTTTTGCGGGAGACGGGTTGGATAAACTCAGGATGGCTTTCGATATGCGCAATCAACCTGTCGGCATACTTGCCCATTTTAAAGAAATACGCCTCTTCCTTAGCGGGTTTGACTTCCCTGCCGCAATCGGGGCATTTCCCGTCCACCAATTGGCTTTCCGTCCAAAAAGACTCGCACGGGGTGCAGTACATACCTTCGTACTCCCCTTTATAAATATCCCCTCGTTCGTAGAACTTTTTGAACATAGCCGCCACTTGTTTTTCGTGGTACTTGTCCGTCGTCCGCATAAATTTATCGTAAGAGGTGCCTACCATATCCCAAATCTCTTGGATTTCTTTCGCGACGCCGTCCACAAACGCCTGCGGCGTAACCCCTGCCGCCTGCGCCTTTTCTTGAATTTTTTGACCGTGTTCGTCCGTACCCGTTTGGAAAAAGACGTCGTAGCCTTGCTTGCGCTTAAAACGTGCAATCGCATCCGCTAAAATCGCCTCGTAGGTGTTGCCGATGTGCGGTTTGCCAGAGGTGTAGGCAATCGCCGTCGTGATATAATAGGGTTTCTTCGCTTCCATATTTCTCTCCCTTTGCCCCTATGGGGCAACTATTCCGCTTTATTATACACCATTTGCCGTCAAATGTAAATAAATTTGCGCGGACTTTTTGCCCGATATTCTTTTTTTGCCCTCTTTTACATACCTATAAGGTATGAACGTATTGTTTTTAACCCTGTTTCTTGCCTGTTCAGGCGCTTTACTCATCCTCAATCCAGAGGGCTTTTTATCCTCTCTTCTCGACGGCACTTCCAAAAGCGCCACTTTATGCGTCGCTCTACTCGCTTCCTATACCGTTTGGTTGGGGCTCATGCAGGTCTGGGAGGATAGCGGTGTCACCCGCGGCGTATCAAGACTCATCAAACCCGTCACCAAGCGTCTTTTTAGGACGGATGATGAAAAGGCTCTCAAATATATCAGCATGAATTTATCCGCCAATATGCTGGGAATAGGCGGAGCGGCGACCCCGTACGGTATTCGAGCAGCACAAGCCCTCGATAAGACGAAAAACGCCGAATTCTCTTCCTGTATGCTCTTCGTCGTCAACGCCACCTCCGTACAAATCTTGCCCACCGCCGTCATCGGGATACGGGTGGCTCTCGGCAGCGGCAACCCCACCGATATCGTATTACCCACCCTAATCGCCACCGCCTTTTCAACGGGAGTAGGCATTTTGCTCACTTTTTTATTCCTTCGCGACAAAAAACGCCCCACCTGCGTCCGTCACAAAAAAGAAAAGAAGGGGGCAGGTACGAAATGAATTACTTTTTCGCGCTGCTAATCCCGTTAATTTTTATCGTCAGTTTTATCTTTGCCTCTTTTAGAAAAGTCAAAGTATATGACAGTTTTGTAGAGGGAGCAAAAAAGGCAATCCCTTTAATCGTCTCCATTTTTCCCTACCTCGCGACGATCACCATGCTCTCCACCCTTTTGGAGGTCAGCGGACTAAACGCGCTGCTTATCGAGTGGCTTTCGCCCGTTTTCGCCTTCTTCGGCGTCCCCACGGAAATCGCCCCGCTCATCCTGATTAAACCGTTGTCAGGTAGCGGCAGTATTGCTATGCTTTCGGATATTTTAGAAAAGTACGGGGTCGATAGTTATATCGCCCGTTGCGCGTGCGTGGCGCACGGCGCGGCGGAAACCGTCTTTTACGTGGGCGCCGTCTACTTTTCGGGCTTAAAAAGAAAGCGCTTAACCGCCGCACTTTGTATCTCTCTTTTTGCCTATCTTGCCGCCGTCGTCTTCGGTTGTGCCTTCTGTTTGATTTTGTAATTTTTTTACATTTTAGATACTATTTTTAGGAATTAACCTTGTAATATGGTCTTTTTTGTGAAAATATCACATTTTTTGATTGTTGTATATCAGTTTAAATTTTTTTAAAAATTTTTCGCTTTTTATTTTACATTTACAAGATTTAATGATAGAATATACTTGTCAATCGGGTGCGACCTGATTGACGAGAAAAATCACTCATCATTTTCCCCCTTATCATATGGTAGCAGCCCCGAGCGTAAGCCCGAGGCGGTTATCTTTTTTATAGGAAAAATCACACAAAACCCGTCCTTAAAAAGGACGGGTTTTTTATAGAAATAAAAAAAACCGCAAAAGCAAAACGAGTACTCTCTTTCCTTGCGATTTTTAGATGCAAGTAAGGACAGGCGCGGCGAGCGCGCATACCGACATTATGTAAGCGAGCCGCAACGAAACGCTGCGAAGCATATAAAAAGCGACGCAGTAAGTACTGCGCCGCTTATATGCTTTTACCTATTATTTGCAGTTGTTTTTAAGGATAGCAAGGTTATCCATGATTTCCTTAGGCATCTTGTCGCCGAAGTTTTCTGCATAGTATGCGGTGATTTCTTCCGCTTCAGCCGCCCAACGAGCCTTATCAACGTAGAGCAACTTATCAAGCGTAGCCGCGTCGCAGTCGCAGTTTTCGATGTTGATGTCTTTCGCATAAGGAAGGTAACCGATAGCCGTTTCTTGTGCTTCCACTTTGCCTTCGCAACGGTCCAAAATCCAGTCAAGGACGCGCATGTTGTCGCCGAATCCGGGCCACATAAAGTTGCCGTTTTCGTCTTGACGGAACCAGTTTACGTTGAAGATCTTAGGTTGCTTGCTTTCTTCGACTTTCGCACCCATATCAATCCAATGTTGGAAATAACGGTCAACCGAGTAGCCCATGAAAGGTTTCATAGCCATAGGGTCGTGACGAAGCACGCCTACTGCGCCCGTCGCTGCCGCCGTCGTTTCGGAAGACATAATCGTACCTACGAACGTACCGTGGTTCCAATCGCGAGATTGATATACGAGCGGGGTCGTCGTTGCACGTCTACCACCGAAGATAATTGCGGAAAGAGGCACACCTTCTTTGGAGTTGAAAGCAGGAGAAATGCAAGGGCAGTTTTCTGCAGGAGCCGTGAAACGGGAGTTGGGGTGCGCTGCATTGCGGCCGCAATCAGGCGTCCAAGGCTTACCCGTCCAGTCGATGAGTTCCGCAGGCGCTTGCTTCGTGAGTTTTTCCCACCAAACGGTGTTGTCTGCAGGGTTCAACGCGACGTTGGTGAAAATCGTACCCTTTCTCGTGGAAGCGAGTGCGTTGGGGTTGGATTTTTCGTTGGTACCAGGAGCAACGCCGAAGAAACCGTTTTCAGGGTTGCACGCCCAAAGTCTGCCGTCTTCGCCTTGACGAATCCAAGCGATATCGTCGCCGACGCATTGTACTTCGTAGCCAGCGTCGAGGTATTGCTTGGGAGGAATCAACATTGCGAGGTTTGTCTTACCGCAAGCGGAAGGGAACGCAGCCGCAACGTATTTCATTTCTTTGTCTTGAGGACGTTTTACGCCGAGGATAAGCATGTGTTCCGCCATCCAGCCTTCCTTCTTACCAAGGTTGGTAGCGATACGGAGCGCGAAACATTTCTTGCCAAGCAAAACGTTACCGCCGTAAGCGGAGTTCACGGAGATAATCGTGTTGTCTTCAGGGAAATGCATGATATATCTCTTTTCGGGATCAACATCGCATTTTGCGTGGAAACCTTTGACGAAATCGCCGTCAGCACCAAGTTGATCCAAGCACATCTTGCCTACGCGCGTCATAATCATCATGTTAAGAACAACGTAGATAGAGTCGGTGATTTCAATACCGATTTTGGAGAAGGGAGAACCGACGACGCCCATGGAATAAGGGATAACGTACATCGTTCTGCCTTTATACGCGCCCTTTGCAATTTCATTAACCATTGCATACGCGTCTTTGGGCGCCTTCCATTTTACAATGGAATGAGGCATAGCGTCTTCTTCGTTTTCGCAGCAGATAAACGTTCTGTCTTCTACACGCGCAACGTCGTTTTCAGCCGTTCTGTGATAGTAGCAATCGGGAAGAAGTTCTTGGTTGAGTTTGATCATTTCACCCGTAGCGCAAGCCTCTTCGCGGAGTGCGTCGCGTTGTGCGTCGCTCCCGTCGATCCACACCACTTTGTCGGGGCAAGCAAACGCCTCGACGTCAGCAACAAATTGAAGTACTTTCTTGTTGTTGGTCATAGTACAACTCCTTAAAAATATAATTTTTTTTCTTTCTTTTTTATGGTAGCGGCTTTTTGGACGCCTTTTTTCGACTTAGTCCACCGTTATCCGCCTCTTTTCGGGCTTTCCTGCCACGAAAACGGCGTACGCCTATTTTCTACCGAATACATTATATCATAATCTTGCCAAAAAGTAAACACTTTTTTCACTTTTTTTTGCCTTTCGAGGGAATTTTTACCTCTTTTTCACAAATTCCGTTTCCCTTTTCAGTTTACCCCAAAACGAAAAAAAGCATACGAAAAAAGACGGCACGAAAGCCGTCTTTTCGTTTTTTATGAAAGTCACCCTTTTACTTTTCTATCCCAAAGAAATTGGGCTCGCTTTCGTATTCCGTTTGTAAGATTTCCGCAAGCAACGCCCGCCTCTCTTTTGCCGTGCTTTTTTTAAACAGATGTTTGAAAGCAAAAGCGCGATACTGCTTTTTATATTTGCTTTTTAGATAGGGAAAAGCGTACGTGCCCGCGTGATAGACGACGAAGGAAAGTTCATCCCCGCCGGAAAGTTCTCTCACGTCGAAAAAATCTCTGCCCTTAGAAAAGCGATAGATGTACGAGCAGGCGCTGTCCCCGCCCTTTTCATATAAATATTGATAGGTATAACCTCTTTCCAAAAAGAAGGCGAATTGCTCTTTTATCTCCCTATCTCTTTCCAATTCCTTTTCCGTACTCATCTCGTACCTGCCCTATTGATTTAGTGCAAAATGTAAAATGCATAATTGCGAAATGAATACAACCTTTCCGCTATTTTGCCCTTTGCGTTATGCACTATCCCTTATTCGTGCGTGAGCACCGCTTTGATACGGCGAATACCGCTGGCGCTACTTTGTTCCTTTGCGATCTTGAATTTGCCGAGTTCGCCCGTGTTTTCTACGTGAGGGCCACCGCAGATTTCTCTCGAAAAATCGCCAATAGAATACGTCTTGACCTTCTCGCCGTACTTGCTTTCAAATAAGCCCGTAAACCCTTCCGCCTTCGCTTCTTCCAAAGAAAGTTCTTTCATCACGACGGGGATTTTTTGCGCGATCACTTCGTTGACCATATCCTCTACGGCTTTGATTTGCTCTGCCGTCATAGGCTGAGGATAGTTGAAGTCAAAGCGAAGTCTTTCTTCGGTGATATTCGACCCCTTTTGGTTGACGTCGGGAGACAACACTTTTTTAAGAGCCGCGTGCAAGAGGTGGGTGGCGGTATGCAAACGGGTCGTCTCTTCTTTATGGTCGGCAAGCCCGCAAGCAAATTTCCCTTCGCTACCCGCTTTCGATTTGCTTTGATGTTCCTCGAACGCCGCTTTGTACCCCTCCATATCCACACCGTAACCGCGCTCTTTCGCCATTTCGTCGGTGATTTCTACGGGGAAACCGTAGGTGTCGTAGAGGTGGAACGCCTGCTTGCCGCCAATCACTTTTTCAGGCACGTACGCAGGGTCCTTTTGGGACATAAAAGCGTTTTTACGCTCAATCGAATTGATACATTTTTCAAACTCTTTCAAGCCTTGTTGCAACGTCTTATTAAATTTCGCCTCTTCCTTTTCCAGTTCTTCCGCGATAATTTTTGCATTGCGGACAAGTTCGGGATAGACGTCCTTATATTCTTCTATAAACGCCGCCGAAATTTTCGCAAGGCTTCCCTCGGGCAAGTCGATCTTACGTCCAAAACGCACCGCGCGACGGATAATACGACGCAGGATATACCCTTGGTCGGTATTGGAAGGCACGATTCCCTTTTCGTCGCCCAACATAAAAGTCGCCGTACGGCAATGGTCTAAAAGGACGCGGAAGGCGCGGGTCACCTCTTCGCTTTCGCCATACGTCTTACCCGTCAGCGAAGAAATCACGTCGATAGCGCCTGCAAAAATATCCGTTTCGTAGACGCTGGACTTACCGTTGAGTACGCACAGCGCGCGTTCTAAACCCATACCCGTGTCCACGTTCTTTTGCGAAAGTTCGACAAAACTGCCGTCCGCTTGCTTGTTGAAGCGCATAAATACGTCGTTCCAAATTTCCAAGAAAGCACCGCAGTTGCAATCGGGATTACAGGTAGGCGAACACTTGGGTTTACGGATAACGAACATTTCGGTATCCGTGCCGCAAGGCCCCGTCAAGCCCGCAGGTCCCCACCAGTTGTTTTCGCGAGGCATAAAATAGATATTCTCTTTTTTGATACCCGCGTTTTCCCAAAGCGCCGCCGCCTCGTCGTCGCGAGGAATCGTTTCGTCGCCGCCAAAGACGGTGACCGCGATTTGATCAGAGGGGATACCGAGATACTCTTTACCCGTCAAAAACTCGTAACTCCAAGGAATCATTTCCTTTTTGAAATAGTCGCCGAGCGACCAGTTGCCGAGCATCTCAAAGAAAGTACAATGTCTTTCGTCGCCCACGTCGTCGATGTCCCCCGTACGCACGCATTTTTGTACGTCGGTCAGTCTCGTCCCGGCAGGGTGTTTCTCTCCCAGCAAATAAGGCACGAGGGGATGCATACCCGCCGTCGTGAACAGGACGGTGGGGTCGTTTTCGGGGATGAGCGAAGCGGAAGGAATAATCTTATGCCCCCTCTCCTCGAAAAATTTCAAGTACATTTCTCTTAAACTTTGTCCGGTATGCGTTTTCATAGTCTTTCCTTTGCCGCCTACTGCGGCCCTTTTCCCCTATGGGGAAATTTCTTCTTTATTATATCCCGCCGCCTCTTCTTTGTCAAGCGCTGGCGGAAAGTTTTTATGCTTTCGTCAATTCGTAACCCGTCTTGCTATCCTTGACGGCGTAACCCTTTTCTGCCAAGGCAGCGCGCAACGCGTCACTCTTCGCCCAGTCTTTATTCTGGCGTGCCTGCCATCTTTCTTCGGCAATCGCCTTGACGTCCGCGGGGATATCCTCCGCAAACTTTTCTTCGTACCAAGCGACGTATTCCTTCGCGCTCTTTTTGAACAAGCCGAGCAGAGAATATATCTTTCTAATCTGTATCCCGTAGGAAAGGGCGACGAATAAATCCCCTGCTTTGCCAGCAGCGAGCAACTTTTTCATCTCTTTGAAGTAGCCGAACAAGTTAGACAGCGCAAGCGCGGTGTTAAAGTCGTCGTCCATACATTCGTCGAATTCTCTATCGATTTTTTCTGCAATTTCTGCCGCTTTTGCCGCGTCCTCACCGCTCAGCGTCAATTCCATCCCCCTCAGTTTATCCATCACTCTATCCACGAGGGCAAGCGTCGAATAGAACTCGTAGAGATGTTTTTCCGCCGTAGGGAATAAATCGTCCGTGACGTTGATATCCCCGCGATAGTTGGTTTGGAGTAGCGCGTACTTGATTGCCTCGTTGGAGTAGTTTTCCAAAAGGTCGGTCAAAAGCAAACTGTTCCCCAAGGACTTACTCATCTTTTGCCCGTTGACTTTGATAAGCCCGTTATGCGTCCAATACTTGACAAATTGTTTGCCCGTGAGCGCCTCCGTCTGCGCAATTTCGTTTTCGTGATGAGGAAAAATCAAATCCCTGCCCCCGCCGTGTAAGTCTATTTGCTCGCCAAACGCCGCCCGGTTCATCGCAGAACACTCTATATGCCAACCGGGGCGTCCTTGCCCCCAAGGGGATTCCCAATAGATTTCGCCGGGTTTCGCGCTCTTCCAAAGGGCGAAGTCGTAAGCGTTTTTCTTCTCCTCGTCGTTGTCTACGCGCACCCCGTCGAGGGCGTCGTCCACGTTTCTGCCTGAAAGTTTTCCGTAGGCAGGATAGGATGCCACGTCAAAGTACACGTCCCCGTTTTTCGTCGGGTACGCGTGTCCTTTTTCAATGAGTTTTTGGACAAACTCAATGATGTTGTCGATGTTTTGCGTCGCTTTCAGCCAAACGGTTGGGTCGTCGACGGCAAGTTCCCGCATAACGACATCGATTTTTTCAATCATTTTGGCGGCGTATTCGTCCGCAGGCACCCCTTGTTCGTTGGCGCGCGCAATGATTTTATCGTCGACGTCCGTGTAGTTTCTCGCGTACGTGACTTCGTACCCTTTCTTTTCTAAGTACTTCCTCATCACGTCGTAGATAAGCGCCTGGTAACCGTGCCCGATATGCGCCTCGCCCGATACGGTGATACCGCAGGCGTACATTTTCACCTTCCCCTCTTCTAAGGGGATAAATTCTTCTTTTCTTTTGGTAAGCGAGTTGTAAACTTTCATAATTGCCTCCCGTTTTTCTTCTATTCTTCAACAAAAAACGCACCTTTACTGCACACGGACTCCGTGTCGTATAAAGGCGCGTTTGTACGCTGTTCCACTTTATCTTCAAAAGACTTTCGTCTTTCCTCTTCGCCCTATATCGGGGGCAACCGCAGGGGATTAGCCTGACCTCAAACGCAAAAACGCACTTTCTCTTTTTCCTTGTCGCCACCCTTTCAGCCAAGAGGCGGCTCTCTTTTTGGCAATTTCAAAGATACTCTTTTCTTGCTCGGCTATTTAATTTTTCTTATGGCAAAGGCACAACAAGTGGTTGATTAGCATCTTGCGCTCTGCCGCAAAAAAATACAAACAAGACGAGCAAATGGCGTCGGGCGCGTACCCGCTGTGGTACGAAACCAAGCCCTTTGCGAAGTATTGCGTAGCATTTTATAGGCAGAAATCAACCAAAGGCTGTGACTGAGCCTTTCTTATTATACCATTTTGCTCTGCAAAAAGCAACTGTTTTTCTTATTCTTCCGCGCGCTTGATAAACAAATTGGATACGCGGTATTCGTCCAACGCCGCTTGTTGCATCGTGGGGTTGGCGATTTTTTTAAAGAGCAAGTAGGCGATAACCGTATCCCGCACTTTCGTATAATCAAACCCCTCGCCTATCCCCGTCAACAATTCCTTGACGGAAACGTAATCCATATTGGAGGTAAGCGCCAACGACAAAATAAGATTTTTGGTGGGCAGGTATGCGCCTTTTACGATTTTTTTCCAGATTTGCGGGCTAATTTGCAAGTCTTTCCCCGCCTCGTCCACAGAGATATTGCACCTCTTTAATACCGCGGCAAACAGTTTGTGGTAGGCTTTTTTGGAAAAGAGGTTTTTTATCCGTTTGTTCCAAGGCACGGGCGAAAACGAAAAGGAAAGGTCACCGTCTACCATCTTTTCTTTGAGCGCCGCAAGCAACGCCGCCTTGTTCTCCTGCAAGGAAAGGCGCATCGTGTTCGTCGGCAGCGTATACGCTACCACGTCCCCGAAAGCGTCTACCTGCGTTTGGTGCATCTTGGGCATTTCATAGCCCGGCAACATACAAATTTTATCGTAGTTTGCGTACGCTTCGCAAAAATAATCGTCTAAATCTTTGATGAACTCGAATTGCATAGCCAACACCTCATACTATTATTATAGCACACCTTCCTCTAAAACGCAACCGTTTTTTATCGGCACGCAAACGGCGCAATCTTTTTTCGTCCCATTTTCACATTTTCTTGCTCTCACCCCTGCTTTTTGTGAATTTTGTGAAAAAATCACTTGATTTTTCACGCCTTTTGTGATAAATTTGAGGTAGATTTTCAAAACGAGGCAAAATCATGAAAAGAGACAGAATAGAAAAAATCGCAGAACTCTTAGACAAACGCGGCAAACTTACCCTGCAACAACTCTCTACGTATTTCCCTGAAGTTTCGCAAATGACCCTGCGTAGAGACTTGCTCGTTCTAGAACAAGAAGGCAGACTCATCCGTATCGGCGGGGGCGCTATGTCCGTCAAAGAGGTGCAAAAAACGACGGGCGAGCCGTATATCAAAAAGACCACCATTCACTCGGACGAAAAAATCGCCATCGCCAAAAAAGCGGCGGCACTCATCGACAAAGGCGCGTCCATCTTCATCGACGGCGGGACCACGGCGCTCTATTTAGCCAAAGAATTGCCCGATATCCCCTGCAACGTCTTTACCAACGGGATTGCCGTCGCCAGCGAACTTGCGCAAAAGAAAAACCCCGTCATCAACATGCTGGGCGGGATTTTGATGAAGGACAACCTTTCCACGGCGTCCTCTCTTTCTTCCATTTATTTCACGGACACCAATTTTGAACTCGCCATCATCTCCGCAACGGCGTACACGCCCGAAAACGGATTCTCCTGCAACTCGCAGACGGAGGCCGACCTTTTAAAATTAGTCCGCAAAAAAGCCAAATACCTGTATATGATGCTGGACAGTTCCAAAATCGGCAAAATTATGCCCTATACCTTTGCCCGCGACGAAGATATCAACGTCCTCATCACCGACGAAAGTTTCCCCGAGGAATTAAAAGCCCGCTTTAAATCCCGCAACATCGTCGTAATGTAATCGGCTATTTTGAGGCAAGTACACCTTATACTCGTACCTGCCCCACCAATTTTACTATAATTTTGCACTAAAACAAAAGAGACAAGCACTTTCGTTTGTCTCTTTTTTGTTTTATCCTTTATTCTTAATTCAACTCGTATATTTCTACACCGACATCCCTGAGTTTTTTATTGACGCTTTTTAAGAAAAAATCATACTTTCTAAATATCCTTGTCACAATATTATTTTTGTGTTCTTTTCTCCCCTTTGCTCGCATTTTTCGTCTATACACGAAATTATAAATTTTCCATTTTAGCGCTTTCCCTTGAAACCACGGCTTATCTGGTCCTATGAAATGCACGACTCGAACAGATTTTTCTCCACCTGCGTCGATGTCATATCCCAATTTACTACAATTCCTCGCCGCTTCATCTATAAAAGTATTATACGATACAGGTAAATGCAATCGTTCATCTTTGCTCCACTCAGGATATAACGCACGTATTACATCTTGATCTCCGCGGGCTTGCTTGTCTTGGGACAGTACGTCCGTTAATTCCAGCATGCGTTTCATTTGATCTTCATCGTCCGTTGGCTCTATCACCATTAATCCAGAATTCAAATTGACCTTATCGTATAATCCGTCGCAGCACGCAGACATATGCGGGCAATCAAACAATCCGTCCAGGTTCCCTAAAACCATCATATCGCTATCAATAAATACAAGTTTATCGTACTCTGTTAAACTAAAAACAAGCAACTTGTCAAAGGTCCCACTCCAACGCGCCCACATCATTTTATTGAACGAATCAGATAAGGCACCCCCCCCCACACACAAATCATATCTTCTGCGGATTCAAGAACCTCCAATTTACAAACGTTATCAACACTCTTTTGGGCATATCTTTTTATTACATCTCGCACTCGACTTGGAGTTTTCTTTGGCATAAATACTATCAAAGGATTTTTTGTCCCTGTTTTATTCAGTGTTTCATACAATGTCAACGTTCCACGCACAAACTTTTCGCTGTTACATAACGTAATATACGCCTTTTTCAATTATTACTTTCTCCTTGATATTTCTTTGACATTTGGCAATAATAGATTTTATATACCCACGCGTACTTAAAAGCAGAGTGTTTATAAAAACTTTTTATTCTCCCTGCGAATCCTTGCGCCCCGAAAAATTTCTTCCTCAATTCTTTCGGCATTTTTTTACAAGGATACAGCCCCTCTTTTTTTAACTCCTTCAACTTTTTCTTCACGTTCACACTCAATCCCGGTAGCCAATCCATTAGATAATTGTACATACGCCGATAAAAATGTTCTTCGTATTTTTTTCTATACCAATCGGGTTTATTGATGTCTTCTGCCTTTCTTTTATTAATACGCGCTAATTTTAACAGCCCTTCCGCATATTTGTCTCTATTTTTAGTCCAAGCCGAACGCATTGCCGAATCATCGTTCATTCTATAATAATAAAAAATATCGTTTTCAAGATAGATTACTTTTTGAAAAATTCCTTCCTCCTTTTTTATCTCTAACAAATCAAAAAGTTCTCTCACAAATAAAATGTCTTCCCCGTATGCCAATTCCTCCAAAAATCTGTGCTCAAAGCGCGTAAGAACTTCTTTTTTAATAATAGACGACCACGCCCCATCATAACGCATAGGACAACCATGACCGTCCTTGATCTCCACCCTATCTTTCAACAAACAAACTGCCTGTTTTTCTTTTATTCGCCACTCCGCTTTTATATAATCGAATTGCATCTGCAAAACGCTGGGATCGCAAGTCTTTATCGCATTAAAAATCGTACCTAAACAATCTCTGGCAATCCAATCGTCTGCGTCAACAAACCAAACGTAGTCGCCCTTTGCTATATCCAAGCCGCAGTTTCTCGCTTTCGATACCCCTCCGTTTTCTTTGTCAATGACAACCATGTTCTTATTATCTTTCTCATATTCTTGTAACACTTGGAGCGAATTGTCCCGTGACCCGTCATTTATGCAAACGATTTCGTATTCTTCTTTTATAACATCCTGATTCAATAAACTATCCAAGCATTGCTTAATATACTTTTCCGCATTATACACTGGAACAATAATACTTAATATACAGTCCTTTCCCATCCCCACTTCTCCTATTGCTTTATCTTTTCTTATTTTATCCTACATTTTGTAGGAAGTCAATTATTTTCCTACAGTTTGTAGTAAAATTATAGTATGAAAAGCAATATTTTTGGGCGACGATTAAAAGAATTGCGATTAGAAAAAGGTCTTTCTCAAAGAAAATTAGGAGAACTTTTTAATGTTTGCAACCAAACGATTAGCTTTTGGGAAAGCGGGTCAAGAGAACCTGATTTGGACACGCTAGTGCAAATCTCCCACTATTTTGACGTTTGTTTAGAATATCTTTTAGAAGAAAATTAAAAACCGAGCATTTTTGTGCTCGGTTTTTAATTTCTTCTTTTTTGTTACTGCCTGTCAAAAGTCAATTCGCCGTTTTTCGTAGACACGACGACGGTGTCACCGTCAACGTACTCGCCCGACAAAATTTTGCGAGCAATCGCCGTCTCCAGCGCACGCTGAATAAAGCGTTTCAAGGGTCTTGCGCCATATACGGGGTCGTAACCGTTCTCGACGAGATATTCGTTTGCCTTTTCGTCTATCAAAAGTCCCATCCCCTTCTCTTTCAATCTCTCGGCAAAATCCTCCGTCAAAAGCCCGACAATATTTTTAATCTGGGCTCTTGTCAACGGCTTAAAGAAGACGATTTCGTCAAGCCTATTTAAAAACTCTGGACGGAACGTACGTTTCAAAAGCGCGTTTACTTCTTCTTTTGCAGAAGCGGAAAGTTCCCCTTCTTCGTCTATCCCTTCCAAAATCGCCGTCGAACCGAGATTAGAGGTCAAGATAAGCACGGTGTTTTTAAAATCCACCGTTCTGCCCTGTCCGTCGGTGATCCGCCCGTCGTCCAACACCTGTAACAACACGTTAAATACGTCGGGATGCGCCTTTTCCACCTCGTCAAAGAGCACGACGCTATAAGGGCGACGGCGTACCGCTTCCGTCAACTGCCCGCCCTCGTCATAACCGACGTATCCGGGAGGCGCGCCGATCAGTCTCGATACGCTGTGCTTTTCCATATATTCACTCATATCGATGCGTACGATATTCTTTTCGCTATCAAACAGATTCTTTGCCAGAGTTTTAGCAAGTTGTGTCTTCCCGACGCCCGTAGGTCCTAAAAAGAGGAAAGAGCCTATCGGTCTATTCGGGTCGGCTACGCCCGCACGGGAGCGCAGTATCGCATCCGCTACCGCCTCTACCGCCTCGTCTTGCCCCACTACTTTTGCATGCAAACTTTCGGGAAGTTTTAAAAGTTTTTCCTTCTCTCCCTCCATCAGTTTCGCTACGGGTATCCCCGTCCAACGCGCCACGATTTTGGCGATTTCCTCTTCCGTGACTTTATCGCGCAATAAGCCGTTTTCGGCGGTTTTGCTCGTACCTGCCCCCGCCTTTTCGCCATCTTCCAATGCTTTTTGCAGGGCAGGTATCTCACCGTATCTAAGTTTAGAAGCCGTTTCAAGGTCGTACTCGCGCTCCGCCTTTTCCAATTTTGCGTTCGCTTTTTCGAGGTCTTGACGCAATTTTTGCACCTTTTCAATCCCCTCTTTTTCGCACGCCAAACGCCCCTTCATCTCGGCATATTGCTCCCGCAAGACGGCAAGTTCCTTTTGAATCTCCTCTAAGTGCACCGCCGAACCTTTATCCGTCTCCTTTTTCAAAGCGTTTTCTTCGATTTCTAGTTGCATTATCTTACGCCCTATCTCGTCCAACTCGTAAGGCATCGATTGCATCTCCGTCTTAATCAGCGCGCACGCCTCGTCCACAAGGTCGATTGCCTTGTCGGGCAAAAACCTGTCGGTAATATACCTGTTAGACAACGTCGCCGCAGCCAGCAAAGCCGCGTCTTGAATTTTTACCCCGTGGAAAACCTCGTATCTGTCTTTCAGCCCGCGTAAAATGGATATGGTGTCTTCTACGGAAGGCTCACCCACTAAAACAGGCTGAAATCTTCTTTCCAAAGCGGGGTCTTTTTCGACGTATTTACGATACTCGTCCAAAGTAGTCGCACCGATACAATGCAATTCGCCACGCGCCAACATCGGTTTCAAAAGGTTGCCTGCGTCCATTGCACCGTCCGTTTTACCTGCGCCGACAATCGTATGCAACTCGTCGATAAAAAGGATAATCCCTCCATCGCTCTTTTTGACTTCCGCAAGCACCGCTTTCAGCCTTTCTTCAAATTCCCCGCGGTATTTTGCCCCCGCAATCAACGCGCCGATATCTAAGGAGAACACTTTTCTATCCTTTAAAGATTCCGGCACGTCTCCTTTCATAATACGGATCGCAAGCCCTTCGGCAATTGCCGTTTTGCCTACCCCCGCCTCCCCGATCAGGACAGGATTATTTTTCGTTTTTCTCGACAAAATGCGAACAACGTTTCTTATCTCGTCGTCGCGCCCTATTACGGGGTCGATTTTTTGCGCACGCGCCTTTTCTACAAGTTCCACGCCGTATTTATTGAGTACGTCGTACGTCTCCTCAGGCGTCTCGCTGGTTACCCGCTGATTGCCACGAACTTGCGCCAAAACGCGCATAAACTCGTCCATGCCTACCCCAAATTGCTTAAATATAGGCTTAATTTTATCATCAGACACACTTAAAAGCCCGTAGAACAGATGTTCTACAGACAAAAATGCGTCCCCCATTTGTTCTGCTTGGGTAGCGGCAGTTTCCAACGCTTTAGACAAACTTTGCCCGACGTATCTCTCGCCGCCTTGCACTTTGGGCAATTTTTCTATCTGCCTTTGCACGGTCTTTTTCATCGCTTCGTCGTCCACGCCCATTTTTTTAATCAGCGAAGAAATCAGCCCGTCGCTTTGTGCTAATAACGCGCACAATAAATGTACTTGACCCACTTCTTGATTGCCGTATTCGGCGGCGAGGCTTTGCGCCGCACCGATTGCCGCGACCGATTTTTCCGTAAATTTTCTTGCGTCCATAGCAAACCCTCCTTGTAAAGTTCGTTCGCTATATTCTTACCCCGTTTTATTTCCCGCTAAACGACTTACCGCAAACTTTTCGTAAAATCTTTGTTTGCTAGGGCTTGCGTGACCGTCTTAGTAAATTCGATACCAATAGCGATCCCCAACGACACAGCAAGCACCCAACAAAGAGCATTCGGGATTTTTCCTATCAGGTTTTTAAGGGGCATACACAGCAATTCCATGCACAAAAACAGCCCTATCCCCCAGCCAAACGATACGGGCAAACTCACGTAACCGCCAATATTGTAAGGGAGCCTGCTATAATCCCAAAGCGAAACGCCCAATCCCTTATCAAAAATCCATCCGACGACAAACTCCAATAACGTCGGCAAAATAAACATCGCTAAAAAATACAGCACGTAACGGATTGACCGTATGCGCAACAATTTAAAAATTCCGCGCGGATAGTCGGGCGTGCCAATCAACAAATATGTCCCTACAATACACGTACCATAAATCGGACAAATAGGAAAAGATAAAAACCCTCGGTTAACAAACCCGCTTCCCTCTAAATACAATACTATCACTTCAAACACCCATCCTAAAAAAGAAAAGGCTGTCCACAATAAAAAATACCGATTAATCCCGTACCTGCCCCTGGCATTTCTTGTTTTTTCCATAAACTGTTCTCCGTATTAAACGTTTCCCAAACAGTTTGTGCAGTTTTTCAATTATTATAAATAATTTTTGAAATGATATTTTTTAAACACTTTACACCCCTTCTTTTTTATGCTATAATAAATTCAACCTGATTTACGAGGATTTTTATGGATTCTGCTGCTTTTACTCATTCAAAAAAACATATTTGTTTCCTAACCCGCAGACTAATGATTGGAGGCGTAGAACGCGTTTTAATAGACACGCTTCCTCTTCTTACGCCCTATTATACTGTTACCGTTGTTTCTTTGCACGGCGATCCAGACCCCTCTGTTCTTGAAGCCTTACAAAAGTCGGGTGCAACTATTCTTACGCCCCACCTACCCGAAAAACCTGCTTTTTTATTAATCCCTTATTTATCTAAATTTCACTATGAAAAAATCTTAAAGGACATCGACTATGATTATTTGATTTGTGTCAATAGCGCTGCGATGAATGCGTGTTATAATAAAAAAGCAAAAAAAACTATTTGTTGGAATCACGCAGATAATGTCGAAAAGCACAAAAATCCTTGTACTTACGCCAAAAAGTTAAAAAAATCCTTTTTAAAAAAACTCAACCGCCATTATGATGTAATTTGGACGGTATGCGATAAAATTACAGACGATTACACCGCCGCTTTTCAACTCAAAAATGTACAAACTCTTCCCAACCCTATTGACTGTGGCAGCATTTTGAAAAAAGCCAATCAACCTTGCGATATTCAATTTGATAAAAAATATCTTAACGTTGTTACAATCGGGCGCCTTTCCAGCGAAAAGGGTTTTGATCGTTTAACGTCAGCTTGGTCTATTATCGCAAAAGACAATCCACTCGCGCGTTTATATATAATTGGAGAAGGAATTCTAAGAGAACAACTTGAAACCGTAATCGCCGAAGAAAATCTCGACGATAAAATCTTTTTGTTAGGCAAAAAAGAAAACCCTTTCCCCTATCTCAAACAAGCAGACTTATTCGTTTGCCCTTCCAGAGAAGAAAGTTTTGGTTTGGTTATTCTTGAAGCGATGCTTTTAGGCATTCCTGTTATTACCACCGCTACGTCTGGCGGCGTTTACACCACTAAAAACGGCACGCTTGCCACTTGCGTAGATAACGACGACAATTCTTTAAAAGAAGCATTACTTGCGTTTTTGAAAGATCCTACTTCCTATCCCTATTCCGTAGAAGAAGCAAAAAAAGCCGCGATGGCATATGATCTTCCCGCATATCAAAAAAATATTTTAAATTTGTTAGAACAATTAGAAAAATAAAACATTCGCCCTGCCTGAAGACGGCAGGGTTTTTTCTTTTAAAAATGGCGATGTCACAACAAATGGTTGATCAACACATTCGACCTACCGTCATAAAAGGCAAGCAATCTGCCGTAAAACAAAAAACCTTATTGAGGTTAGTCAACAAGGTTTTTGGATGAAAAGCGGCAATTACCTATCCTCCCGGCAGTTAACTGCAAGTACTTTCGGCGTAAAAGAGCTTAACTTCTGTGTTCGGTATGGGAACAGGTGGATCCTCTTTGCCATCATCACCGCTATGGTTATATATTC
>JAFTQO010000006.1 GCA_017462735.1 Clostridia bacterium | reverse complement strand
GTATGCCGAATAAGACCAGGAGGTGAAAAGCAATGGCTAAATACGAAATGCTCTATTTGCTGAACAACGATTCTACGGAAGAAGTAAAAGCGGCTGAAATCGCTAAATACGAAGAAATCGTTAAGAACGCAGGCGGCGCAGTAGTTTCGACGGACAAGTGGGGAACCAAGAAAACCGCTTATCCCATCAACTACAAGACGGAAGCTTATTACGTTCTTATGACGTTCGAAGCAAATGCAAACGTACTTACCGAATTGGAACGTGTTGCCGGTATCGACAGCGAAGTTCTTAGACGCGTAATTACGAAAGCATAAACGATAAGGGTGGAAAAATTATGAACAAAGTATTTCTCATTGGCAACTTGACGCGCGATCCCGAGCTTTCTGAAACGCCCAGCGGCGTTGCTATGTGTCGCTTTTCGATCGCCGTGAACCGCAACTACACTTCGAGCGACGGCGAACGCCAGACCGATTTCTTCAACTGCACCGCTTGGCGAGGACAGGCTGAAACGATCGCTCGATACACCAAAAAAGGCAACAAGGTTGCCGTTACGGGCAGTATTCAGCTCCGTAACTACGAGGACAATCAAGGCGTTAAACGCACCGCTGTTGACGTGATCGTTCAGGACGTTGAATTCCTGACGCCGAAGTCGGACAGTAGCGATTTTGACGGCGAAGAGGCTCCTCACGCGGCTGCCGTGCCCAAGAAGAAACCTTCTCTTCGACCCATGGACGACGACGGCGACATTCCGTTCTAACTAAACGGAACTTAAACTAATTTAAGGAGTAAAGAAAAATGGAAGAAAAGGCACCTGTTAAAAAGGTTTTCAAGAAAATGCCCCGCAAAAAGGTTTGTACTTTCTGCCAGGAAAAAATTTCTGCAATTGATTACAAGGACGTAAATCGTTTGAAGAAATTCGTTACCGAGGGCGGTAAGATCGTACCCCGCAGAATGAGCGGTACCTGTGCGGCGCACCAAAGACTTCTTGCTACCGCGATCAAGCGCGCAAGAATTGCTGCTCTTCTCCCTTTCAAAGGCGAGTAATTCAAATCAAAAACTCCCAAAGCTCAGTCTTTGGGAGTTTTCTTTTGCAAAATAAAACCGCGCATTTCGCGCGGTTTTTTCCGTTTACAGTAAATAGTACGGCATTTCTTCGCAGAGCTGAACGCCTTTCGTTTCTCCAAGCTTTTTCGCAGAGCATTTTTTTGCGGGAGCTTTTTTCGCCGCCGTCTTTTTTACGGGGGCTTTCGCTTTTACTTCCGTTGCCGCCACTTCTTCCTCAACGGGCGTTACCACCGCGCTGTTTTCCATATCGGGCGCCGTCGTTTTGACCTTGGAATAACCGTTGTTTTCCACTCTCTTGATTGCGTTTTTACCGATTGCCATAAGCTAAAATCTCCTTTGTAAGTTTTGTGTATTCTATTGCGCTGCGGCTCGTCTTTCGATAAGCAACAACGGGCTTACTGTTGTCCTGCGACCACTCGATCGCGCTATCTACACGAATATACGTATTGAACAGTTTCGCGTCCTTTAAGTCGCTTAAAATTTCCAACGTCTGCTTGAAATATTTCTTGCGTTCGTCCGCTTTCGTCACGGCTATCCCCATCACTTTCAAAGCGGGCGCAAGCGTCTTTACCTTATGATAGAACTCGAACAGGTTTGCTAAGCCAAACAACCCCCAAGGGCTTGCCTCTACGGGAATTAAAATATAGTCGGACGCGCACATCAAATTCATCACCCACCCGCCAAGCGTCGGGGGCGCGTCAATCAGGATATAATCGTAGTACCCTCTCGCGCGGACAGGCTCTAAGCATTTCTTAAAAATAAATTCGCGTTGCCATTTGGTGAACAGGTCGAATTCAATACTGCTCATAAGCGAAGTGGAGGGAACAAGATCAAGCCCCTTATAGCCCGTTTCCACAATAAAATCCGAAAGATCTTTTTCGTTTTTAACGGCTTCGTAAAGGTTCTTGCCGCTCTCGGAAAATTCAAGCGCTTTTTCCTCGTCAAAGTAGGACAGGGTCAAGTTCAACTGCATATCTCCGTCGATCATGAGCACCTTTTTTCCCATTGCCGCCATGGCGCAAGCCACGTTGGAGCAGGTCGTCGTTTTGCCGCTGCCCCCTTTATTGTTCGCAAATGCAATTACTACCGTTTTACTCATACCGTATCCTTTTTCTTCGGCGTTACCGCCCGTTTTTTCTTGGTTGTATTTTTGGATTTGGCTGCTTCTTCTTCCGCTTTCTTGCGCGCCGCCCTATCCTCGTCGTCCTCTAAGTACGCCGCAAGCTCCTTAATCCCCTCGCCCGTAAACGAACTGACGGGAAAGATTTTTTTACAGCCCGCAAGCTGCAACCAACGCCGCACCCGTTCCACGTTTGCGTCGGGTTTGTCAATCCCTGTGATAATCCCGATCGCCTCGCGATTTACCATGCTGGTAAGACAAGGCGAGAAAATGGAATACGGCTCGTTTGCGGAAAGCACCAAGCCAACGATATCCGCTTCGTACGCGTAAAGCGCTAAGGCGCCGCTCGTTTCCCTGCGTTCGGTGTACTCGCCCGGGGTGTCGATCACGGTGTCAAGGTAATTGACGTACTGCGTCTTATAATATTTAATTTCTTCCCCGCGCAAAGCCTGCGTCAGCGTGGTTTTCCCCGCCGCGACTCTGCCGAACAGCATAATCTTTTTCATTAGGTTTTCGTTACTTCACAGCAAATATAATCCAGCTTTTTCACGAAATATTCGCGAATTGCCGTGAACGCCGACTCCACCGACGACACCGAGCCTGTAATGATCAGCGTACCCGTAAATCTGTCCACAAAGCCGATCTCCGCGCCCGAGGACTTCATGGCAATATCCGCCGCGATTACCGCACTCTCGTAAGGAATGACCGTCAAAACGCCGATCGCGCTACGCGTATAATCCGCTTGCGGGTCAAGTCCTAATTTGGTATACAGTACCTCGCCCGGATTCGCAATGATGTGACAAAGCGTGATTTGTTTACCCGGAACAAATTCCTGTATAATTCTCATTTTATCTTGCATTTCCATAATTTCTTACTCCTTATGGGTTTGTTTCTTTTATAAGCTCGTTGCGTTAAAACGATTTAGATGCGAGCAAGACAAGGCGCAGGAGTATCTTCGACGGGAGCGTACTAGCCGTACGTGACCGAGAAAACACGCACCGCAACGCTGTATTGCGACGCAGATGGATCGTTTTTAGCCGCCGATTTGGCATTTAAGCCCACTCTCTTCCGCCACCGAAAGCAAATACTCCATCTTTTCTTTGGAGGGAGGCAGGATTTCTTTAAGCCCGTAATTGCGGCCAAGACCTGCGTATTTATCCTGTCCCAAACGGTGATAGGGAAGAAGATGATGCTCTTTTACCCTGGGCAGGGAGGCGGCGAAACGGGAAATTGCCCTGATTTCCTCCGCTGTGTCGTTAAAGCCCGGAACGACGGGAGTACGAATAATTAGCTCTACACCGCTCGCCGCGATCTTTTTCGCGTTCTCTAAAATTAGCTCGTTCGGGGCAGAGGTATACTCCTTATGTTTCGCGCTGTCCATGTGCTTAATATCCATTAAGTACAAATCGAGGTGCGGCAAAATTGCTTGAATTTTATCAAAGCTTGCAAAGCCCGTCGATTCGACAGCGGTATGTAAGCCATTCTCCTTACAAGCCTTTAACAGCGCCGCCGCGAAAGTGTGCTGTGCAAGGATCTCACCGCCCGAAAGAGTGATCCCCCCGCCGCTTCTACGATAATAATTTACGTCCGCAAGCAATTCGGGCAACAGCTCCTCCACCGTAACGTCGCGCCCGACCGTCTTGATTTTATCCTTTTCGGCCATGGTTTGAATTTCATATTCTTGCGACTCGGGATTGCAGCACCACGCGCAACGCATATAACAGCCTTTGAAAAAGACGATGGTACGAATTCCCGGTCCGTCGTGGATCGAGAATCGCTGTATATTGAATATCCGTCCTTTCGTGCTGTACGTCATAATTGATAAATTTCCTTAATTTTTAGTTACGCTCGCCCTATTTCGCGAAACGATTTAAAATCCCTGCTCCGTTCTATTGATAATATCGTCCTGCAAAGATCTTGAAAGTGTCGTGAACAATGCGCTGTAACCCGCAACGCGGACGACGAGCGTCTTGTACTTTTCAGGGTTCTTCTGCGCGTCGATCAGCGTTTCGCGCGTGACGACGTTGAACTGCATATGCATACCCTTTTGATCGAAATACGAACGAATGAGCGCGACGAATTTGGTAAGCCCGCTCATACCCGCAAGCGCGGAGGGGTGGAATTTTTGATTGAGCAGCGTACCGTTGGAGGCTACGCCCTGTTCAAGCTTAGCAACCGAATTCGCCGTTGCCGTGGGACCTTTTACGTCGCGACCCGACGCAGGGCCGATACCGTCCGCGATCGGCGAATACGCAAGTCTGCCGTCGGGCGTTGCGCCCGTCTGTGCGCCAAGAGGCACGTTTGCCGAAACGGGATAAAGCCCTGCTTGGAAAACGCCGCCGCGAGGGTTCTTGTATTTCTCTACCTCTTTCGTGTACGTATTCCCTACTTCACGGGCGAACATATCCACCTCGTAGATGTCATTGCCGTATTTGGGGCAGGTTTCGTCGATCAAACGCTTGATTTCGCGATAGCGTTTCTTCTTTTCGTCGTCGATCCCGCCGCCTGTCGTGATCTGATTATAAATGGACAGAACAATCTTATCCGTGATCTCAATGCCCTGCCGCGCAATTTCCGTGGCAAGCTTCGTCGTGATTTCTTCTGCCTTTTTGCCCTTAATCCCATAACCGAAGTTGGCAGCCATAGCCTCTTTCAACTCGGACATGGTTACCTTCTTTTCGTCAAATACAAGCTGTTTGACCGCCAAAAGTCCGTCCGTATTGTTCGCGATCCCGAAGCCTTGCGGACCAGAGAAATTATACACCGCGCCGCCCTCTTGCATGGATCTCCCGCGGCCGATACAGTCCTCCACCATACAAGACTCGAAAGGAAGCGGACAACGCCGTGCGTGCGCGAGGTCGATCGCGTTGATGGAATTGACCATCAGCTTGATCATGTAGCTTTGCTGCGTCTTATATGCCTCGAAGAATTCTTCAAACGTTTTCATTTCGGTAACGTCGCCTGTGTCGGGGCCGATCTTTTCCCCTTCGTTGACGCCGTTGGAGAAAACTAGCTCCATAGGACGGCACATATTGAAGAACGCCGCGTCGTGCCAACCGTCCGTCTTGCCGCCTTTTTGCGGTTCTACGCAACCGATAATGGCGTAATCTCTCGCGTCTTCCATTGACACGCCGCGCGACATAAGCGCGGGAATAATAATTTCGTCGGTATAATACGCGGGCACGCCCGTGCCGATACGGGTGAGCGACGCCGCTTTGATCAGCAAGCTTTCAGGCGAGCCGTTCCATACACGAATGGAAATGGAGGGCTGCGGAAGCGCCGTCTGAATGGACGCCTCTAAGCACATATACGAAAGGTCGTTCGTTGCGTCCATGCCATGCACGTTTTGACCGCCAACGATCAGGTTTTGGAAAGCACCGTAGCCCGCAAACCCGTCCGCAGAGGCGTGATCTCTTACCTTATTGATATCGTTGAGCTTGATCCAAATACAGTCAAGAAGTTCTTGCGCAGCCTCGGGAGTCGTTACGCCCGCCGCCAAATCTTTCTTGTAGAAGGGGTACATGTACTGATCGAAACGCCCCGGGGAAATGGAATGGCCGTTGGATTCCACCTGCAACAAAAGCTGAATAAACCAGAACGACTGGCAAGCCTCGTAAAAATTCGTTGCGGGGAATTCGGGAACGTGCGCGCAATTTTTCGCGATACGTTTCAGCTCCTCCTTTCTCGTGGGATCCTTTTCCTTTGCTGCCATTTCGCTGGCAAGGGTCGCGTATCTGTGCGCGTATTCGATTACCGCCTCACAGCTTTCAATCACCGCAAGCAAGAAATTGCTTCTCTCCACGTAATCGGCGTCAGTCACGTCCAGCTTTTCAAGCGCCGCGTCCGCTTCGGCGATAATGCCGCGATACCCTTTGTTGAGCACCTTGCAATATTGCACGGAAACGTGACCGATCCCGTTGTAGAAATAGTTGCCGGGCGTATAAACGTTATGCTTTACAAAGCCGTCGTACGCCTCGGGCGTCATGAGCGATCTTGCAAGGTCGCTCGTCGTTTTTCCTTTCCAGTAAGGAAGAATGGAGCGAAGCTCTTCTTTGGTCTTTTCGCTGATCGCGAAAGGATCGGCGGCACGCGTAGACACCGTATCCAGCTCTTCAAGCAACCACTCGTAAGAAAATTCGGGGAATACCTGACAGCCGCGCGCTTTCACCGTTGCGCTACCGACGATCAGCTCGTGATCGTGGATAACGATAGGGATATTACGGAGAATGTGCGCAAACGCCGCGCTACGACGACGGATAATGGGAAGATCCTCCGTCGTTTTATAGCTTTCCGTGATCAATTTGGCACGCGCCGATTCGATCTCGGGCATACCCGTAAACATATCGTCAATGAGCTTTTGAATTCTTGCGCTTTTTTCTAAAACGAATTTGATGTTTTCCATATTTTACCTCAGATTTGTTGCCAAAGTCCTTCGTGGGGAGCCGCTATGACGCAAGACGAAGAGAGCATTGCCTGCCCCTGCGCATACGCCGCGCCCGCCTCTACGGCCGCCGTAACGTCGCCGACCTCGCCCGTGAGCATGATCACACCCTTGCCGCCCATACCGCGCGAAATACGAATATCGTACAGTTCCACCCGTGCCGTCTTAACCGCGATATCCGCCGCTTTGATACAGGACGCTGCCGAAAAGGTTTCAATAAGCCCGAGAGAGCCTTTCTTTTCGCCCGTCTGCGTGCCGAACAACGCCTTAATAACCTGCTCGTCAATGCGCCCCATCACGGAAGAGTCGATTACGTAGCTTTCAAATTTCGCCGTGACGTGACTGACCGCCGCCGTGACGTTGGAAATGGAGCCGGTAAGAATAATTTCATACTTGCCGGGACACGCGGGATGCGCCGATACCATATCAATGCCCGCCGCTTTGAGCGCCGCGTCTGTCGCCTCTACCCCTTTGGGAATACTTTTTAATTCGATTACACCGATTGACTTATACATTATCTTACCCTACTAATCGTTATTTTCTCTTTTTCTACCGTAACTTTCCCGTCAATTGACGCGTATTGCGGCAACGACAAGCCGTCTGCTGCCGACGCGATCAAATCCCCTTTCTTTACCTCGGCTCCGTCTTCTACGCAAATGACGCTGGGTGCGCCGATATGCTGACGAGTGCCGATCTCCACTTTTGTAAAATCGCTCGTTTCCCCTTTCCAAACGGAAACCTTATCAAAGGATTTCACGCCAAGCACGCTTTCCCAACGCTCGGAGGGTACCATGCGGTACTCGCGCTCAGGCGTAGGCTCTACCTCCTGCGTACCGACGAAACGAAGCTTATTTTGTGCAAGCAAGCCTTTATAGTTGGTGATCACCGCTTTCGGGGAAATCCCTTGACAGCAAGCAAGCGTTTCGCAAATCCCACAGCCACAACAAAGAGTTGCCGAAAGAACCATTTGCGGCAACGCAACCGCCGCTTGCATAGCTGTCCGCACCATTTTATGCGGTTCTAAGGGATAACCGAGTAACGCTCTCGGACACATATCCGTACAGCGGGTGCATTGACAGCAAGCAGTTTCCGCCCTCGCCACCGATTTTTTTACGTCGATAAATTTCGACTGGATCGCGGGAGAAGCGTCGGGCAAAATCAAAAGCCCCTTCGTCGTTTTGGTAACGACCGCCGTTTCTACGTCGATCACCTTTCCCATGGACGGGCCGCCGTCTAACACGGTATGCCCCTCGGGAACGACGACACCGTATTTCTCAAAAAGCTCCTCGACCGGTGTGCCGACAGGTACCTTGACAACAATGCTTTCCTCTACGTTGCCGCCGATCGTCAGCCATTTCATCATAACAGGCTCGCCTTTGAGTGCAAGCGCCACGTTATACACCGTTTCTACGTTGAATACGATCGTCTTTGCCGTAATGGGAAGATTGCCCGGCTTTACTACTCTGCCCGTCGCTTGATAAATCAAGCTGATTTCGTCGCCCATGGGATAGACGTTGGGAAGAACCTTGACAAAGATACGCTCCGCAAGCTTATTTCCCTCTTTCCAACGCAATTTCTCGGCGGTATGCTCTTTCACGCAAAGAAGTGACGCGGGAATTTTTGCATATTCGAGAACAGCCTCTATCCCTTTGAGAACGTTAGAAAGCTCGCGCTTTAACAGGATATAGTCGGTATACAGGAGCGGTTCACATTCCGCGCCGTTGATAAGGAGAACGTCCGCGCCGTCGGCAAGCTTTGCGTACGAGGGAAACCCCGCCCCGCCCGAGCCAACAATCCCGGCCGATCTCATGATCTCTTTCAATTCCATCATTTCTTTCAGTCTACAATCCCAACGATCACCGCGTCGGCGGGTACGGGCGTCGAATGATTGCTTTCAAGCGCAACACGCGCCGAGCTACCCGTCGTAATCAGTACCACTTCGCCGATCCCCGCGCCTACGCCGCCGTCGATCGCGATCAAATATTCGTCCGTCAGCTCGCCGTTTTTCATGAGCTGGACTTCCATGAATTTGCTACCTACGAGAGAGTCCTGCTTTCTCGTGGATACGATATTGCCTCTGATGACGCCTCTTAACATTTCTCTTTTACCACCTTTACTTTACTGCCGTTGCCGATTCCTACTGCATTTGCATCGTCCGTGTCTACGTGCATTTCTAAACGGAAATCCTTATGCACACGCACCTGCACGTCGTACCAACGAGTGCGGCGAGTTCCGCATACGTCCACCGTCACCGTGTCACAGTCCTTGACCTTGAAGGCTTGCGCGTCCGTCGGCGACATATGGATATGACGGTTAGCGATAATGCAGCCCTCTTTCAGCTCTACAATCCCCTTGGGACCAACGATACGAATGGGGGCGCTACCCGTAAGATTGCCCGATTCACGTACGGGAGGCTTTACCTTTAATACGTACGAATCGGTCATGGAAATTTCCACCTGCGACTTGCTTCTCAACGGCCCTAAAACGCGCACGTTTTCAATGGGGCGAAGAGAAGGACCTACAATCGTAAGCGTTTCCTTACAAGCGTACTGTCCCGGCTGAGAAAGGTCTTTGAGCGGAGTCAGCTCGTACCCCTTACCGTACAGCGTTTCCAAATCGGCTTTGGTTAAATGGATATGTCTGTTCGACACGCCGACGGGGACTTCGCCGTTCGTAGGGCAGCCGCCCGCAGGCGCGCAAGGCGAGGTGGGCGCGGGCGCCCTGTCGCTCATCTCCGAGAGTACTTTTTTTACCATTTCCGCGATCTGCGCAGTTGAATATTCCATAATCTTTACGTCCTTTTTTCGTTATTTTACCAAGCAAAATTCTATGCTACAAAAAGGTCCGCGTGTTTTTCGGGCCTTTTTGTAGCACCCAAAGGGAGTTTTCCTCCCTTTGGCTACTATCCTACTTTTTCTTCCGACTAACTTATTTGATAGCGGGAAGAAGCTTTTCCACGTCTGCGTGGGGTCTGGGAATGACGTGCGTTGCGATTACTTCGCCAAGCGCGGTAGCCGCCGCGGAACCTGCTTCAACAGCAGCCTTAACAGCGCCAACGTCGCCACGAACCATAACGCTTACCAAACCGCTACCGATCTTTTCGCTACCGATAAGAATAACGTTTGCCGCCTTTACCATAGCATCCGCTGCTTCGATCGCTGCTACAAGACCTCTCGTTTCGACCATACCTAATGCTTCCATTTGTTTATCCTCCATTTTTAATTTTTGTTTTTTTTATTTTTAAGGCCTGTCCCTTAAATCCGATTTTTTAGCCCGTCGTTAAGAATTTCATCACGTCGGGGTGCGGGCGCGCAATCACCTCGCACAGCTTCACGTTTCCAACCTCTGCCGCCGCTTTCGCGCCCGCGTCGGCGGCCGCTTGCACAGCAGAAACCTCGCCCTCGACAACGACCGTTACCAGTCGCCCTCCAAGACGCTTTTCTACGTGAATAAGTTTTACGTTTGCTGCTTTTACCATCGCGTCAAGCCCGGCGATTGCGGCGACCATAGCTTGCACTTCCAGTAACGCAATTGCTTTCATAAGAGTTCTCCTAAACCTAAAAATTTCTAACCGACCGCGTTAAACACGGGGCGGCTCGGGAAAGCGGTAAAAAACCGTCTTCCCCGTCGTCCGTTCCGTTTTAACTTATTTGATTGCGGGAAGAAGTTTTTCCACGTCTGCGTGGGGTCTGGGAATAACGTGCGTTGCGATTACTTCGCCGAGCGCGGTAGCCGCTGCGCTACCTGCTTCCACAGCAGCCTTAACAGCGCCAACGTCGCCACGGACCATAACGCTTACCAAACCGCTACCAATCTTTTCGCTACCAACAAGTACAACGTTTGCTGCCTTTACCATAGCATCCGCCGCTTCGATTGCTGCTACCAAACCTCTGGTTTCTACCATACCCAATGCTTCCATCATAATAATTTTTTCTCCTTAAAATTTTTTTATTTTTTATCTTAATTTGTCTTTGCCCAAGGCGTTGAGTCGAGCAAACCACTCGATATCCTCGCTTTGACGGGCTATCACTTTGTGGGTAATGTAAAGTTCGCGTTTTTCCGCCTCTTCCTTACCCGCGGCAATCGCCGCCTCTACAGCCGCCGCGCTACCTTCTACTTTGATTGCCATAACCAAAGGAACCCTTGCAGAATCGCCCGCTGCCGGCTTGTTCTTGTCGATTGCCACAACCTCTACGTCTGCGGCTTTCGCCATTTTATCGGCTACCACGATTGCCGTGGCAAAACCGAATACTTCAATCATTCCAAGCGCCATAGTTCGCTCCTTATTCTGCTACGTAGCAGATCTTGATGCCTTTTTGCGCTACGTTGACCTCCATTGCCTCGTTAAGTTTGTCGAGGGGGAAGGTGTGCGTAATCAAATCGAGAATAGGAATGTTCATCTCTCTCGCTTGGCGCAAGAACGCAATCGTCGTAGGATAGTCGTCTGCGCTGTAATCCCAAGAACCAACCAAGTTGATTTCTTTATTACACATAGCGAAGTGAGGGTTGACGTTGTACTCGCCGTTGTTGACGAAGAAGCCCATTTCGCAAAGGCCGCCGCCGCGACGGATGTACTCATAGATGTCTTTTGCCGCCGCAGGTGCGCCCGTGCATTGGAATGCAAAGTCAGCGCCGACGCCGTTGGCTACCGATTTAACGTACGCCACTCTGTCTTCGAGTTTGGGCATATCTTTGAAGTTGACAACCGTCTTTGCGCCCAACTTCTTAGCCATATCCAGTCTCATAGGCGTACCGTCGATAGCGATGATGTGGTTGATACCTGCTGCGCGCAATACGCTGAGCATAACGAGACCGACAGGACCAAGACCTTGGATAAGAACCTTGGAGTTGAAGTTGATAAGACCCGTCGTTTGCGCTCTCTTCAACGCGTGTACGCAGACGCAAGCAAGTTCCAGAATCATTCTTTCTTTGAGGTTGAGGTCGTTGACTACAAAGTAGGTAGAGCCCTTGCCTCTAATGAGCAAATACTCAGAGAACCAACCCGTGAAAGGATTTGCATCGCTGTGAGGGATCAAACCGAACACGCCTTGCTTATCGCAAAGGTTGGTATTTGCGGGATGATTACGGCAAACGTGACATTCGCCGCAACTGATAACGGAAGTTACGATCTTGTCGCCTACTTTGATAGGCTTACCAGAGGTATCCGTCTTGATGTTTTTACCGAGGTAAACGATTTCACCCGTACCTTCGTGCCCGAGCGTAACGGGGATAATCCCGAAGGGGTCAACCTTCCACTCGTGTACGTCCGTACCGCAGACGCCGCAACCTTCGACCTTGACCAAAATGTCGTCGTCTTGGAGGGCGGGCATGGGGTATTCTTTTACTTCAATTTTCTTTTGCGCGGTAAGCATAGCAACTTTTGCCGTCTTGGGAATAGCCCCGTTAGACTTGCTCGCACCGCCACCCATCTGTCCGAGAATTTTACGGACGATGCTTTCTACTTGTGCAGAAGTAATATCCATTTTCTTTTCTCCTTTTCCTTAAATAATACGGAACCCGTCCGAAAGCACGCAGCGACGATATCTCGTGAAACTTCTCGCGCTGGTCAAGCCTTCACCCGTAGGGCCTGCAATCGTGAAGGTCGTATGTCCTTCGCCGCCGAAGCCGATACCTGCATAGGAAGGCGCGTTCTTGACGAAAATCGTCGTCTCTACCGCGCGAGCAAATCTCGTGAGGTGGTCAACGTTCTTCGAGTGCATATGCGCCGTATGACGGTTGCCGTGTTCTGCCTTTACCGCAAGATCAATCGCTTGGTCGATATCGTTAACGCGGACAATAGGAAGAATAGGCATCATCAATTCGTGTTGGACGAAAGGATGGTCAAAATCCGTCTCACAGATAATACAACGGATGTCGGGACCGACGTTGACGCCAATCTTCGCAAGGAGCACCGCCGCATCACGGCCTACGCAATCTCTACTGACCGTCTTTTTGACGATACCCGTCTTGGGGTTCTTGCTGTCCACTAAGACGATTTCAGCAAGTTTTGCTGCTTGCGCCGCGGTGATTTTGTACGCGCCGTTCTTTTGCATCTCGCTGATGAGTTCGTCTGCGATGTTCTTGAAAGCGAACACTTCTTTTTCTGCGATACAAGGCAGGTTGTTGTCAAACGAGCAGCCGTCGATGATATCTTTGCCTGCTTTTTTGATGTCTGCCGTGTCGTCGACGATTACGGGAGGGTTGCCTGCGCCTGCGCCGATTGCCTTCTTACCGCTGGACAAGACGCTTCTTACAACGCCGGGGCCGCCCGTACATACGAGCATACGAATGTTCGCGTGCTTGTACATTATTTGAGCCGTGTCCAAGGTAGGTTTCACGACGGACGCTACCAATACTTTGGGGCCGCCTGCCGCGTGGCACGCACGGTTGACGAGGTCTACCGCATAGTTGGAGGTTGCAATTGCGTTAGGGTGAGGGTTGAATACTACCCCGTTGCCCGCTGCAATCATACCGATGCTGTTGCAAATAACCGTTTCCGAAGGGTTGGTGCTAGGCGTGATGCTGCCGACGACGCCGAAAGGCGCCATTTCGGTAAGCGTCAAACCGTAGTCGCCCGTCTTGACCTGCGCGACGATATCCGCCGTGCCGGGCGTCTTGTCCGCAACCAAAATATGTTTTGCGGTCTTGTGTTCTACACGTCCCATCTTCGTTTCCGCGACGCCGAGTTTTGCCATTACGGGCGCTTCGGCGCGGGTAAGTTCACGAATCTTCGTGATGATTTTTTCGCGTTCTTCCAAGGTCATAGCGCGGATGGCTTTATAGCCTGCGCTTGCCGCCTCGATGGCGTCGTTCATATCCGTATATACACCGATATAACGACGACCTTCGTATTGGCTACCGTCGTAATTGCCACTTGCCACAGCAGGAGTTTGCTTATTGAGGTTTTTGATAACCGCTGCTATCACTTCCTCAATTTGAGATTCAGTCCAGTTAATAGCCATCATAAACTCCTTTTTGTTTGTTAATTTTGATTATTTGCCGAGTGCAGCAAGTACTCTACGGGTGATTTCTTCCACCATCTTTTCGTTGCAGTCGCACTTTGCTTCTTCTTCGCCGTAGTCGATACCAGGGTGACGGCCGGGCAAGTTCATCTTCTTACGAAGTTCCATCAACTTCTTAAGTTCGTTGTTGGGGATTTCGTGAACGGCACCAAGTTCCATCGCGTGTTTGCAGATGATTGCGTTGAATTCTACTTCTTCCATTACGAAGAACGCTTTCGTCAAGTTGCAACCAACCGTCAAAGCACCGTGGTTACGGAGCAAGAACGCGTCGTGTTGTTGGATGTAAGGATCCAAGGAATCGGGAATTTCCATCGTGGAGGGAGTACCGTAGTCGCAGGTAGGTACGTCGCCGATCGTCAATACTGCTTCAGGCAAAATGTATTGGTCAAGGTCGATGTCTGCAACCGTGAACGCCGTAGCAACGGGAGGGTGTGCGTGCACAACTGCCGTAACGTCGGGACGTTCGCGATACACTCTCATGTGCATCTTGATTTCCGAAGAAGGATTGAGTTTACCTTCGAGTTTCTTACCGTCTTTGTCTACCTTGATGATCATATCAGGGGTCAAGGACGCCTTGGAAACACCCGTAGGCGTGCAATAAAATTCGTTATCGCTTACCTTAACGGAGATGTTACCGTCGTTTGCGGCAACGAAACCTTTGATCCAAAGTTTGTGGCCGACTTCGCAAATTTCCTTTTTGATTTCATAGGGAGATTTCATAAGTTTTTCCTTCCTTTATATAATTTTTTTATTTTGTCAAATTTTGGGTGTCGAGCGCAATCATATACTCTTCGTTAGTGGGGATAACCAGCGTCTTTACCTTTGCGCCTTTCTTAGAGACGTCCGCTACCTCGCCCGAAGGACAGGTTGCGTTGGCTTCTTCGTCCATTTCAATGCCAAGGAAAGACAAGTCTTTTGCAATCGCCGCGCGCATCGCTCTATCGTTTTCACCGATACCCGCCGTAAAGACGAGGGCGTCACAACCGTTCATTTCCGCTATATACGAGCCGATAATCTTTTTCGCGTTGTGCACCAAAATGTCAATGGCAAGTTTTGCGCGTTTGTTGCCTGCCTTTGCCGCCGCCCAAACGTCTCTGCAATCGCTGGATACGCCGGATACGCCGAGCAAGCCTGATTTGCTGTTGAGAATCTTTTCCGTCTCCTCGGGTGTTGCACCCGTCTTTTTCATAATGTAAGTGGGTACGGTAGGATCGAGCGCACCGCTGCGCGTGCCCATGGGTACGCCGTCTTGAGGGGTAAAGCCCATCGAGGTGTCAATCGCTTTGCCGTTTACCGTCGCCGTAATGGAGGAGCCGTTGCCGAGGTGGCAGGTAATAATCTTTGCGTTTTTATCGCCGACCATTTCTGCCGCCTTTGCCGCAACGAATCTGTGCGACGTGCCGTGGAAACCATAACGGCGAATCTTGTATTGCTCGTACAATTCGTAAGGGATGGGATAGATATACGCTTTCTCTTCCATTGCCGAATAGTAAGAGGTGTCGAATACGCCGACGTGATTGATATCGGGCATAACCTCTTTGCATGCCTTGAAACCGCTGATAGCGGGAGGCCCGTGCAAGGGGTTGAGTTCTACAATGCTTTCAAGATAAGCAATTTCGTCTGCGCCGAGGACTGCCGAAGCACGCAACTTTTCGCCGCCGTGCGCAAATCTGTGCCCTACCGCCGCAATCTCTTTGACCGAGGAAATGACGCCGAGTTTTTCGTCCGTCAAAAGCCCGAGTACGCATTCGATTGCCGCACGATGGTCAGGGAAAGAAGGGGTCGCCTTATAATCTTCCCTACCGGGGACTTTGTGAGTAACCGCACCGTCGATACCGATACGCTCGCAGTTGCCTTTGGCAATCGCGCGGTTTTCCGTCATATCGAACAGTTGATACTTTAATGAGGAACTACCTGCATTTACTACGAGAATTTTCATCTATTAGCCTCTCTTTGCAATAACTTCTTTTTCAAATTTTTCTACTTCGTCCCACCAGTCTTCTTTCAAGCCTTGACGAGCGAGGTATTCGTTCCAAACGTCAACGAAGGGAAGATATTTCACTCTTTCGTGCATATAGAAGACTTTGGTGTAGTTGCCTTCGTCTTGTAATTTCTTCATCTCTGCATACGGTTGAAGAATTGCGGAAAGGAGCGCTTTTTGCATAGAACGGACGCCCGTTACCCAAGCGCAAAGACGGTTGATGGAAGCGTCGAAATAGTCGAGCGCTACGATTACCTTGTCGTCTGCGTCGTTGCGGATAATTTCTTTGGACAATTCTTTGAGTTCGTCGTCGACAACGATTACGTGGTCGCTATCCCAACGTACGGGACGGGATACGTGCAATTGTACTTTGTCGTAGAAGGCGAGCATCGAAGGAATCTTGTCGGAAACGACTTCGGTGGGATGATAGTGACCGGTATCCAGCAAGCAGCAGATGCCGCGCGTTGCCGCATAGTTTTGATAGAATTCGTTGCTGCCGACCGTGTAACTTTCTACACCGATACCGAACACCTTGCTTTCTACTGCAGGGATAACCCACTCTTTATCGTAGCCTTCGAGGACTTCGTCCAAGGACTTTTTCAATCTAAGACGGGGACCAAGTCTATCCGCAGGGATATCTTTCGTTCCGTCGGGTACCCAAAGGTTTACGCAGCAGGGGCTGCCCATCGCTTTACCGATTTCCGCCGCAATCTTCATACACGCTTTACCGTGATTTACCCAGAACTTTCTTACGTTTTCGTCGGGGGAAGACAAAGACAAACCGTCTTTCATCATAGGGTGAGAGAACCACGTAGGGTTAAAGTCTACCCCTTCAAGACCCGTTTCTTTCGCCCATTTTACCCAAGGTTCGAAATGTTTGTATTCGTACGCGTCGCGATCAACCTTGCCTTTGTCTTCGCCAAGGAGCGCATAGCACGCGTGTACGTTGACTCTCTTCTTACCGGGCATCAATTTGAAAGCCGTGGTAAGGTCGGCAAACAATTCCTCAGGGGTTCTGGCTCTGCCAGGATAGTTACCCGTCGTTTGAATACCGCCCGAAAGGGAGTCGCTACCGTCGAAACCGATAACGTCGTCACCTTGCCAGCAATGCACGCTGACGGAAAGTTTGGAAAGTCTTTCCATCGCCGCTTCGGTATCAACGCCGAATTCGGCATAAATCTTTTTTGCTTCTTCGTATCTGGACATATTGGATACTCCTTTTTATAATTTTTTATTTTATTTTTTCCTTAAATATTTTTACCCAGTGTTCGGCAATTCTTTTTGCCGCCGCTACCGTAGGGTGTACGCCGTCCGCCGAGCAATACTCGTCGCCGCCGTAACGCTTAGACGCCTCGTCCAACGTCTTTTGCAAGGGAACGAAGGTTAAGCCGTACTCCTTTGCCAATCTCTCCACTACCTTCGCGTAGGTCTTGACCTCTAACCACTCATCCCAACGCTCTACCGTAGCGAAACCTTTTAAGATGAAAGGCTCGCAAAGCATGATCTTCGCATCGGGCAAGCGCTTGCGCGTACCTTCTATGATAAGACGGTAGTTGGTCTCAAACCAATCGATATCGACGCCGTCTTGCCGCATAATCTCAAACAGTACGTCGTTGACGCCGATAAGCACGCTGAGTACGTCGGGCTTTTCCTTCCACACGTCTTCGTTGATACGGACTAAAAGTTCCGTCGTGCGATTGGCGCTGACGCCACGATTGACTATCTCGTAATCTCGCGGGGACTCGTCCGTCAAGATAGCCGCCACGTGATTGACGTATCCGCCACCGTAAGCAACGTGCAAGCCGCACTCCTTATCCCGTATGTGATTGGCGTCCGTGATGGAATCACCGAAAAAAACTATCTTCATTACAGTTCGTTAATGTCAAACGAGTTTTTAATGATTCGTCTTCCCGCTTGTACGTCTTGCAAGTCACCGCAACCGACCATTTGCATAAGCAGGTTGCCGATTGCCGTGCCTTCTGCGGGACCAGTCACGATCTTGAGCCCCGTCCATTTCTTCGTCAACTCGTTGAGCAAGCCGTTTTTACTGCCGCCGCCGATGATGTTGAGCGTCTCGTATTTCTCGCCCGTAACCTCTTCTAACGCTTTGACGCTGTTGTCGTATTCTCTTGCGAGGTTATTGTAGATGACGTACGCCATTTCACCGACGGAGAGTTTTCTGCCTACCGTTTCGTTGATGACGTCGATCATGCTCTTGGGCGCCAAGAATTTTTGATCGTTGACGTCGAACAAATCGTCCACGACGTTTTCGCTTGCCATCTTTGCAAGTTCCGCAAAGGAATAGGCGTCGTCAAGTTCGTGTCTAACTTGTTGAATCATCCAAAGCCCCATAATGTTCTTTTGCAGGCGGAAGGTGTATTTAATGCTGCCTTCGTTGGAATACCCTGCCTCGTTGGCGGATTTCAAGGTCACCGCTTGGTTTTGCTCTACGCCGAGCAACGACCACGTACCGCTGGATATGTAAGGGGTTTGTCCGTCGAGAGGAGCCGCAAGCACCGCGCTTGCCGTGTCGTGCGTTGCCGGCAACACTACTTTTGCCTTATACCCTACGAACGCCGCCACCTCGTCGGTAAATTCGCCTACTACCGTACCAGGCTGCGCAAGTTCGCCAAACAATTCTTTTTTGTAGCCGAGTTTTTCGATAATCTCTTCGTCCCACTTATGGGTCAAAGCGTTGACCATACCCGTCGTCGTGGCGTTGGTGTATTCTTGCTTTTTTACACCAGTCAAACGGAAATGGAAATAATCGGGAAGCATCAACATCGACGTCGCCTTGTCCATACGCCCCGTGTCCTTGTCGTGCATCAATTGATACACCGTATTGAAGGAAGCGAATTGGATACCCGTCTTAGCGTACAAGTCGTCGTAAGGGAGAATGCCGTGTACTTTGTCAATCGTCTTTTGCGTACGTTCGTCACGGTAGCAATAGACGCTGCCGATTGCCTTGTCGTTTTCGTCGAGGAGCGCGTAGTCGACCCCCCAAGTATCAATCCCTACCGAGTAAGGCACTTTGCCGATTTCGCACGCCTTTTTTAAACCGTTGAGAATCTCTTGATACAGTCTTTCAGGCTCCCACATAAGGTGCGTTTCGCCGTCGTAGCCTTTGAGGTCTTTCGGCCCGTTTTGGAAACGGTAAATTTCTTCCGTGATCATTTTGCCGTCTTGCAAATACGAAACGATATGTCTGCCGGAAGAAGCACCGATGTCAATCGCCAAATAATATCTCATCTTTCCCGTCCTTCGCCGCCCTCTTTACCCTCTTTTTTCGAGGATTCTCGGGCAAACTCTTACATTATAATATTTTATCATACGTATTATATCATAGAAAAAAGTTTTTGTCTATATATGTTTGAAAGATTGACAAAAAAACATTTTTATGATATAATTCAATCAAAAAAGAGCAAAAATGTGCTCAAATGCGCAAACTGGAGAAAAAATATGGTCAATTTGGAAAGACAAAAACACATTTTGGAGTATTTGAAAGAAAAAAAGAGCGCGACGGTGACCGACCTTGCGCAAAAACTGTACGTCAGCGAAGCAACGATTAGACGGGATTTGACGGAGATGAAAAGCACGGGGCTGATCGAACGAAGTCACGGCGGCGCCTCCCTGCCCGACAACGCCGACGAAATCTCCATCTTCGTCCGTATGGAAAAAAACGCACGAGAAAAAGAACGCGCCGCTACAGCGGCGCTGGAACATTTACCGCCTTTTAAATCGGTGTTTATCGACTCCTCCTCCACCGCCCTCGCCCTTGCCGAACGGTTGGATTTGAGTTTTAAGACGGTGGTCACCAACAACTTGCAAACCGCCATCCGTCTCGCCCGTAAACCCAACATCAATCTCGTGCTTTTGGGGGGAAATATCCAATATAACACCATCTCCACGACAGGTAGTTGGACGACGAGGCAATTGGACGATTTTGTCTTTGACTTAATGCTCACCTCTTGCGCGGCGATTATCGACGGCGCCACCTTTGAGCGTTCGCTTGAACAAAAGGAAATTAAGAAGGCGGCATTCACGAGATGCGCGACCAAATTTTTGATCGCAGACAACACCAAGTTTTCCGCCTTTGCCACCTATAAAATGACGGGACTTGAAAACTACGACTACGTTGCAACCGACTTGCCACCTGACGAAACGCTTATCAAACTTTGCGAAGACAGCGGAACAAAATTGATTTTTTAACAACGAAAAACTTTTCTCGGCGGAAAATACAAACTCTCACCGAGAAAAGTTTTTTAGAGAAAGTGCGAAAAGAGGCGAAAAACAGTTGACAAACCTTAAAAAAAAACCTATACTATAAAAGCGTTTTGACGAAAAAACGCCTCTAAAATCAAATGTACTGTTAGCTCAACTGATAGAGCGACGAGCCGACAGTATCAAAGTGTTGATAATACTTTGAGGAGGCGAGATAAGCGAACGCCGATAGGCAGGCGGGAGCGTGACCGAGCGCAAAGGGTCAGCCTTGCGCGAGAAGGTCTACGGAGTAGACCAACGCAAAAAAAATTAATATTGCACTGTTAGCTCAACTGGATAGAGCGTTGGTCTACGGAACCAAAGGTTAGGAGTTCGAACCTCTTACGGTGCGCCAGGAAAAACCTTGTCACTCATGTGGCAAGGTTTTTTCTCGTTATGGGCGTTCTTAGCCTTTGGCGGCGCTCCCGAAGATTACCAATCGTCGGCTTCGCCATCCGCTCCTTTATTCCCATACTTTATGTCGGCAAAACGTTCGCTCCAGCCCACGGTTTCTACCCGCCCGTCGGTTTTTCGCACTACTGCCACAACGACTCGGCTCAAATGCTTACGGTATAGCAGAAAAAAGTCCGTCTTATAAAGAGACGGACTTTTTTCTTTCGTAAAACTTGAACTCGTTCACCTATGCACAAGATCATTTTTCCATTTCTTTTAGGAAAATTGCGCTTGCTTATAACTTTTTCACAAACAAAGCGCGAATGGCGTTGAGAACGGCAATTATCATCACACCAACGTCGGCAAAAATAGCGATCCACATATTAGCCAAGCCAACTGCAACAAAAATAAGGGATAAAACTTTTATGGCAATGGCGAATACGATATTTTGACGAACGATTCTAAGACACTTGCGGGAAATCTTAATCGCCTTGGGAATTTTCATAGGGTCGTCATCCATTAAAACGATATCAGCCGCCTCGATTGCAGCATCCGAGCCCATTGCGCCCATTGCAATGCCGATATCCGCACGGGAAAGAACTGGTGCGTCGTTGATACCGTCCCCAACAAAGGCAAGTTTCGATTTTGCGGATTTTGTTTCAAGCAGTTCTTCCACCTTAGAGACTTTATCGCCCGGAAGGAGTTCGCTGTAAACGGTATCAATACCGAGTGAACCTGCGACCTGTTCGGCAACCGCTTTGGCGTCTCCCGTCAGCATAACGGTATGCTGTATTCCCGCCCTTTTCAGCGTCCTAATAGCCTTCGCCGAGGTGGGTTTGAGCATATCCGAAATAACGACGTGTCCCGCATATTCGTTGTCAATCGCGACATGAATAATCGTCCCCACTCTATGACAATTGGAATAAGCAACACCGAGCCGCTTCATCAACTTATCGTTGCCTACGGCAACCAAGCGTCCGTCAACCTGCGCTATAACGCCGTGCCCACTAATCTCCTGTACATCGCGCACTCTACTTCTGTCAATCTCTTTGCCGTAAGCACGCAACAGGCTTTGCGCGATTGGATGAGAGGACGCGCTCTCTGCAAGGGCGGCGTATTCAATCAATTTATCCTCTGTCAATTCGTTATGATGGATAGCGGCAACCTCAAATACGCCTTGTGTCAAAGTGCCCGTCTTATCAAAGACTACGCATTTGGTTTGTGATAACACTTCCAGATAATTAGAGCCCTTAACCAACACGCCTTCTTTACTTGCACCGCCGATGCCAGCAAAAAAACTGAGCGGAACGCTGATAACTAACGCGCAAGGGCAACTTGCCACCAGAAAAGTTAGTGCGCGGTATATCCAAACGCTCCAACCGGCGGAATTACTCAAAATAAGGTTCATAAGCGGTGGAAATATCGCCAACGCCAACGCGCAAGCGCAAACGGTAGGCGTGTATATCTTCGCAAATCTGGAAATGAAATTCTCCGACCTTGATTTACGCGAACTGGCGTTTTCCACCAAATCCAAAATTTTAGACGCAGTAGATTCCCCAAACGCCTTCGTCGTCTGAATTTTCAGCACGCCTGTCATATTGATACAACCACTAACAACCTCGTCGTTTTCCTTTACGTCGCGTGGTAGACTTTCGCCAGTCAAAGCGCTTGCGTTAAGGGAAGAACGTCCTTCGATCACGATACCGTCAATCGGTATCTTCTCACCGGGCTGAACGATTATTACGCTTCCTATCTCCACCTCGTCGGGATCAACCTGTTCGAGATTGCCGTCCTTTTCGATATTCGCATAATCAGGACGGATATCCATAAGCGCGCTGATATTTTTTCGGCTCTTACCTACGGCGTAATTCTGGAACAACTCCCCGACCTGATAGAACAGCATAACGGCGATGGCTTCCACGTAATCGCCACTATCCACGATACCGATAATCATAGCGCCAATAGTAGCAATCGCCATAAGAAAGTTTTCGTCAAATATCTGCCGTCTAAATATACCTTTTCCTGCTTTGATTAAAATATCATAACCGATAATTAGATATGGAATCAAATATAGAAAAAAGCGGAGCAATCCTTCGATCGGTAGCAAACCAAGTACCATCATAAGAACCGCTGAAATTACGATTCTTATCAGCATCTTTTTTTGTTTCTTTGTCATACGCATATCCTTTTACGATAGGCGAAACCCATTTTTATCTTACGTAATTATAAATAGATTTCGCAATCGTCTTCAACTTTCTTGCAGTTCTTAAGAACGGCTTTCATAACCGTATCCACGTCGGCGCCTTCTTCAAATTCAACGATTATTTTTTGAGTCATAAAGTTTACCGTCGCATTTTGCACTCCTGCGGTCTTTTTTACCGCGTCTTCCATTTTGTTGGCACAGTTTGCGCAGTCCACTACGATTTTATAGGTTTTTTTCACTTCTTCAATCTCCTTTCCTCTTCGATTAAACAATTGTAAAATCGTTTTCTCTATTCTACTAAACGATTAAATAAATGTCAATATGTTTGGAAAAACCCTGCTTATTGGGATAATGTTTTGTCTAAATGGATTATTTCATATAAACCCGTTGCAAAATCAAAGCCTAAATGGTATAATAGAACCGTAACAAGGAGGATTGATTATGGAGTATAAATCATTACCGCACGACCACGGGCATTTATCATTGGAGATTCAGCCCGAGATACCAAAGGCGGCTACCTTCAAAATCGTATCGGATTTAATGAAACTGATGAGTGATGAAAAGCGCATACAGATATTTTGGCTTTTGTGCCATTGTGAAGAATGCGTCATCAACATATCCGCGCTTCTTGACACAAACAGCCCGACTGTTTCCCATCACTTAAAACTCTTGAAAACGGCAGGATTAATTACAAGCCGTCGAGAAGGAAAAGAGGTCTATTATACGGCAGCAAAAACAGCACGAACTCACGTGTTGCACGAGATGATTGATGAAATTATGGAAGTGGCATGTCCTGCCGAAGGAGAATCCAAAGGATTGCATACGGAAAGTTATGATTCCGCTGTACAAATCATCAACGCGGTGCATAAGTTTTTGGTAAGCAACCTCAAAAAGCGATATACAATCGAAGATCTTTCCGTTAAATATCACATCAATCAAACTACGCTGAAAACGACTTTTAAAACCGTATTTGGACAATCCATCGGCGGATATATGAAAGAATACCGTATCAAACAAGCAAAAGACCTCCTTTGCCACAGCGATAGTACCATTGCGGAAATCGCTTGCGCCGTCGGTTATGAAAATCAAAGCAAATTCACCGCCGCTTTTCGGGATATAACCGGGATACTTCCGCGGGACTATCGCAAAGCGCATATGAAAAAATAAAATCACAATATCGATATCACCTCTTCAAAAAACAACCCCGACTCATCGGGGTTGTTTTTTTACATTGCAGACGGATTCTTTGTAAGTCGTTAACCCTTTGAATTCTCTATACGCAACCGTACTCCAAGCATCAAACGCCGTTTAAAATATCTTGCATAAAAAAGCCGTGTACGTCACACGGCTAAGGGTACGTTATTTTTCGATGACGTCAACTTTCTTATCTTTTGCTTGTTTCAAGAAAACGAAAGAAAAAATACACGTTAGCATTTCTGCAATCGGGAAAGTCCACCATACAAGATTAAGGACGTTATTAGACAAAGTGAATAAAAAAGCAATAGGAAAAACAAATATCACCAAACGCAAAAGTGCCGTGATTAGAGGTTTCAATGCATAACCGAGGGCTTGTAACACCCCTTGTATCGCAACGTTAAAGCCCATGAAAATAAAACCGATACTTGCAATCCTCGTTGCTTTCGCACAAACGTCAACGAGAACGGTTGAACTTCCGCCTGATAACGCAAAGAGTTTGGAAAGCGGAACGGCGATAATTTCAAAAAGGATAGTAATGGCAAACGTTGTGACGAGCGTATCGAGAATACCGTATTTAATGCAAGCCCTCGAACGTTCTTTGTCCCTCATCCCGTAGTTAAAGGACAAAATCGTGATGATGGTGTTGGATAAACCAAAGGCGGAAAACAACGCTATCTGTTGAATTTTATAGTAGATACCGAAAGAGCCAACCAAAACGGTTGAATCAACGCTCGCAGTCCCTAAAATAGCGTTCATACCCGCCATCATAACAGATAAAAGCGCTTGCATAATAGCAGCAGAAACACCGATTTTATAAATGCCTTTGATAATCCCCCGTTTGGGGCGAATATATTTTGGGTGACCGCCTATTTCTTTATTCTTGAAATAGTGAAACGCCATAGCAACGAAGAGAGAAATAAATTGACCGATTATCGTCGCCCAAGCCGCACCTGCCACCCCCATATCAAGCGGAAAAATAAATACGTAGTCTAACACAATATTGGCAAGCGCGCCCAATACTTGGGATATCGTGGAAAACATAGTTTTCCCTGTCGCCTGAAGAAAACGCTCGTAAATTGTAAAACCGATTGAGCCAAGCGAAAAACAGGTGCAAATACGCAGATACTCCGTTCCCATTTCCAAAACGACAGGATTATCGGTAAAAAGCCCTATAAACCACTTCGAGAGAAATAATCCAAAAAGTAAAAATACGGCGTAGATAATCAATCCCAGAAAAATCCCGTTGCCCGCAACCGCATCGACCTTCTCTTGATGCCGCTCACCTAAACTCTTTGAAAGAAGTGCGTTCAGTCCAACGCCCGTACCGACCCCGATGGCAATAATCATAATTTGGACGGGAAAGGCAATCGTCAAGGCTTCGTTTGCAAGCGCGCCCGTCCCTTGCATATTCGCGACAAAAATACTGTCAACGACATTGTATAGAGCCTGTAAGACCATTGAGATAATCATAGGCAATCCCATTTTCCAAAAGAGAGTTTTGATGGGTTGCAACGCCATTTTGTTCCGTTTAATTTCTTCCATATAACACCTTCTAAATTGATAAAAATAAATGCGTAAATCCAAGAAAACTGGATTTACGCATCTAAAAATTGCCACTCGTTAACTATAATATTATAGTCTTTTTTTCTAAAAAAATCAATTTATTTTTATGACATACAGCGAAATTTTTTACTTTTTCGATAACAAAAAACGGATAAAAAATTGTAATTACAGCATTGCCAAGATGCTGTCGACGTCGGAAATCTCCGCGTCGTAAGTATCTTTAAGATACTTAATACCGTAATTATAGTCCTCTTCCGTAAAGGAATCGGTTGCGTCTTTTGCCACTACGACTTCGTAGCCTATTGGCAAGTATCAGCATGACCGAGCACAAAGGAACAGCCTTACACGAGAAAGGAATCCTAACCTCTTAAGGCGCACTAGAAAAAGCCCTCACGACTTGTTCTCGAGGGCTTTTTCTTCCTATCATCCATAAAACCTATTTTGTCAACCTGCTGATAAACTTCGTATACATACTTATCTCCTCCTCGCACTCCACTATTTTCTGCGCATTATACGAAATATCCACTTGATACTTTTTTCGCCTTTTTTTGCAACGCATTTTCGCCAAGACAAAGATACCCACACTAGCCCCGAAAAAAACCACGCTAAAAACAATTATCCCACCGCCGTTTTCCAAGTAAACGAACGAAGAAAAATTCAGCAAAAGCGCCAAGGATATAAGAAGGCAAACCGTTGCCACTACCAACAATCTTTTGGGATAGGCTTGCTTTTTATAAAAAAGCAAGCGTCCATAACTTTGTCTTTTTTCCTCCCGTAAAATATCTATTTTTTGGTTATATTCCTCTTTCAACTTGGCGATTGCCATTTCGTTTTCTGCGCTAAAATCAACGTCTTCTATATTCACGTTAAAATTTTGGGAACAATACTCGCACAAAAAAATATCTTCCTTGACCAAACAAAACTTTGTCGAGCCACAATTTGGGCAACGTAAACTACTGCAACTTATTCTCAAATTCTTCTCCCATTTTCCTGGTTGGAAAATCAATTTTATACTCTTCTCCGTTACAGGTAACGAACAACCTCTTACGGATTTTCAGTAGTGCCAAAAGCAACGGAAACACACTCTTTAAAGAGAGCAACGCATACTCGCTACAAGAGGGGATACACTTGCACCTTCGGCGAGTTTCTTCCTTGGCGTAATGCTGATAGCACTTTACCGTATTTATCAAGCAGAAGCTCAAATATACGTCTAGCGTCACTATGTCAACCACAATAGTTAGCAGAATTTTTACGATATCATCTATCGGTATTATCAAAGTAAGATAAGTTACGGCAAATAATAAAAAAGGCAAAGCGGCAAAAGAAATTGCCACTTGCCATTTTTTTATATTCGGTCTTACCGGAACTCTTGATCTTACTATTTCTTCCAACTTTTTTTGCTTGGCATATTCCTTACGGAAAAAATCAAGTTCTGCCCGTATCATTAGTTCTTTTTATTGGCAAAACTAATGCACCCTGCTTTCTCGGGCATTACGTACGTGGGGTCAACTTTCTTAATTTTTTCCGCGTAAATTTCCGCATCGCCCTTTACTGCCCACGCATACCATTTTTGCGACAACGAAACGTATTCCTTCCATGCGATAACCGCAAGTCTTTTACACTCGGGATCCGCTACGTAAAGATTTTCCAATTGGTCGCCAAGGGCTTTCAACGCTGCCATACCCGTCTGCCCGCAAGTACGAACCACGCTTACTTCAAATACTTTCACGTAAGAATCACCAACCTTCGTTTCGTGATTCTTTCTATTCATATATCTATTTTCCGCCCACGTTTCAGGCACGAACGTCTCTACGATATCCTCAATCAATTTGAGTTGATCTGCTTTTTCTAAATCGGTTTGCTTGATAAGGTCAATAGCCGAGGGAATAACGTTGCAAAGGTTAACGAACCTTCTGCCCAACTCCCCATTAGTCCCTTCGTACAATGCATAATACGCATAATAGAACTTCGCTTCGCCGTCGTCAGGATTTTCTTCACGAACTTTGTTGTAATAATTTTTCGCGTCTTCACTGTTGCCGTCTTTCTTTGCTTGTCTTGCCAACTTCAAATATTTGTTTTCTTCCATAAATTCCTTCTCCTTTGCATAAATATTTTTTATGGTAACACTATTATAGTAACAAAATTTGTTACTGTCAAGCATTTTGTAACATTTTTTGATACTATTTTTATATGGAATTTAAAACCAGATTGAGAGAATTAAGATTAGAAAAAGAAGTTTCGCAAACCAATATTGCAAAAATGCTGAATATGTCTAAAATGGCTATCTCCCATTGGGAAAGCGGAAACAGCGAGCCGAGCATAGAGCAATTAAAACTTTTGGCGCGCTATTTTGACGTGTCCATTGACTATCTAGTAGGTTTTGGCGATTAAACGCCTACGATTTGACAAAAATAAAAGCCGCAGGGATTTCCCTGCGGCTTTTAGATTTTTGATTGCAATTACAGCATTGCCAAGATGCTGTCGACGTCGGAAATCTCCGCGTCGTAAGTATCTTTAAGATACTTAATACCGTAATTATAGTCCTCTTCCGTAAAGGAATCGGTTGCGTCTTTTGCCACTACGACTTCGTAGCCGTATTGGTAAGCGTCAGCAGACGTGTGGCGGACGCACATATGCGCGTGCAGCCCCGTCATAATTACCGTATTGACGCCGAGTTCGTCCAACAACAGTTTCAAATCCGTTTGGAAAAAGCCACTGTAACGGCGTTTCGGCACTACATAGTCCTTTTCACACAGGTCGAGTTCGGGAATAACCTCTGCCCCTTTCGTGCCCACAATCGCATGGTCGCCCCAGAACTTCAATTCGTGGTCGATACCCTTTAAATGCGCATCGTTACAAAAGATAACGGGAACCCCTTTTTCACGGCAACCCGCCAAAAGCTGCTTGGTCTTGGGCACAATCGCCAGACCCCTGTCACACTTCAACGCGCCCGTTACGAAATCGTTGAGCATATCCACTACTAATACTGCGTATTTTCTTTCCATTTTGTTTCTCCTTATTTTGATGTATATTTATGTGTATATACATATTATACTCCGCCTTTTTTTGATTGTCAACGAAATAAGAGGTTGATTTTTAAAAAAAATTGTGATATAATAGAAAAAATAAGAGAGGAAATTATGCACGGAGAAGAGAGAAGAAATTTAATTATCGCACGTCTACAATCAGTAAAGGGACCTATTAGCGCGACAAGCCTTGCAAAAGAGTTTTCGGTCACTAGACAAATTATCGTCGCGGATATCGCGCTGCTGCGCGCCGCAGGACACAGCATACGCGCAGAACACCGCGGGTACGTACTCAGCGACGCCAACAGCCTGGGCGGGATTTGCAAACGAATCGTCGTCAAGCACGGAAAAAACGACGTTCGCGAAGAATTTTACGCCGTCGTTGATAACGGCGGGAAGGTATTGGACGTCATCGTGGAACACTCCATCTATGGCACTATTTCGGTGAAATTAGACATCTTTACCCGCTATGACGCCGACACTTTCGTTTCCAAAATCCAAGAAACGGGAGCAAATCCTTTATCCTTGCTGACGGAAGGATTACACGTCCACACCATTTCCGTCCCCGATGAAGAAAGTTTTTCACGCATCGTCAAAAAACTGAAAGATTTAGAGATTTATATCGAATCTAATTAATGCTTGCAAAGACAGGAAAAGCACGGCTTGATAGCCGTGCTTTTTTCTTATCAAAATTATGCTTATAAGATGTTTACCGTTGCGTTTTGTTGCCAGATGTTCATACACAAAGTTCCGTCCGGCTCCAAGTTTTGATAAGGCAACAATTCTTCTTCCAACTCGTCGATTTTATCCACTTTCCCTGCCAAATAGTCCTTCAAACGGGCGCGACAAGAACGGATACGTTGCATCAAACCGCCGAGGCGGATATCCTGCACGTCAAAGCCGTGAGGCTTATTTTCTTTAAGCCAAAGCGCCTTGAACGCCTCGTAGAAAGCCTCCAACGCCTTTTCCGTCTTGGTATAATCGGCAATCAAACCTTTAAGCGCTTTTTTGTCTTCCGCCTGATACGCGCTACGGGTGCGAACGCCCAAATCGTACTTGAGAGCAAGCACTTTGCAAAGTTTTGCGTGGCTGTTGAACAGGTACGAATATTTGCTTCTCTTCGCGGCGTTTTCTAACTCCTTAGACAAATCAAGGTAATATTCCTTGGCGAATTCCGCGCTCGTAAAGGATACGTCTAAGAAGCCGTTGAACGGGTCGCTGTAAAGGGCGTGCTTGGCAACGTTGTACATACAATCCTTTTTACCGTTGATATGGTTAGGCGCGTCGCAAAGACACAAATCGTCGAAATTTTCCCCCGTGAGTTCAAAGAACTCTCTCTTGATTTTTTCCACGTCCGTCTCGCCGTCGTAAGCGCGTTTTACGGCGTACAAAGAAGGCAATACGGAATAGAAGGAGCACTCCTTACCGTTGTCACCCCACATCGTCATTAAGATGTTGCTCACCCCTTTTTCTTTACAAGATTGCATCGCGGGGATCATCGTCTCAAAGGTCTTTTTGTTGCCCGAAGCAAACCCGCTCCACGTCCATGCGCCGCCGGCAAACCAGACGTTGTTGTCAAAGTCTTGGTGGGCGGAAATCATGCCGTCGTACATTTCCTTTTCCGTGTGATAATAGTCCCAATAGACAAGTTCGACTTCTTTCGGAACGAGTTTTCGCACGTCGTCCCCTACCTTGAAATCTTTGCCGTAGTATTCACCTTTGTGTTCCAAGCGGAAGAACATATCCGACCACATCAGCGGTTTAAAACCGTATTTCTTGGCGATATCCACCACCTTTTGCAAGTGACGTAAAAGAATGTCGAAACGACGTTCCGGTCCGTGTTTGTCAAGATACTTCCCAAGACCCAGCATATGCGCCTCGTCCATACCGATATGTACGTATTCGCTCGTAAAGCACTTGCGGATACTCTTGAACATATTTTCGATGAGCGCATACGTCTTTTCCTCTTCCACGAGCAAAATGTCGTTGCAGTCGAGCATATCGGCATAATACGTCTTCCAACGGAAAATTTGGTTAAGGTGCGCAAGCGTTTGAATGCAGGGGATTACCTCCATATCCAAACCGTTGCAATAGGATACCACCTCTTTGAGTTCCTCTTGCGTATATCTGCCGCGCAAATAACCAAAATACGGCTCGCCGTCCACCTCGTACGTGTCCTCGGTGTACAACTGAATCATATTGTAGCCCATTGCCTTTAAGGTCTTGGCGTATTTTTTGATTTCGTCTACCTTCATAACTGCGTTCCTGGACATATCCAGCATCACCCCGAAACGATTGTTTTGTTGCATAATTTCTCCTTTATTTTTTAGGCGCGGCGTATCGTCTCCTTTTTTACGCGCTTACGCCAAATTTTTATTTTTTTCTCGCGGACGAGCCGCGGATTTTTTGTCTTTTTTTGTCCTCTCCGCCCTACCCTACCGAAAAAGGAAATTTGGGGAAAAGCGCATTTGTCCCAAGCCGCATACGAGACTCTTTTTCGTCCGTTTGTCGCCATATGAGGCAAAGGGCATATGTTTTTACACGCAATATTTCGCGACGCAAAATTAAGACTTTTTCGCCTTAACTTTGTCGTAGGCATGCACCCAATCGCTTAAAAAATAGTACAGCGCAAAGCATACGCAACTCAGCGCCCAGGTGACGGGATACATCACGTACACGAAATAAATATCCTTTTTAATCGATAGCGCAATCGAGAGCAAAATTACCCGAATTACGCACCAGCAAGTCAGCATGATTATCATCGGGATATTGGCTTTGCCCGCCCCTCTGCAAATCCCGCCGATGCAATGGGCGTAGGCGAGTAAACCGTAAAAAAGCGATTCTGCCCGAAGTTGATTGACACCGTTTTCAATCACCTCGCCGTCCGCTGTAAATAAGGACATAAAGAAGGGGGCTAACGCATATAGCGCCACGCCGATAAGCACCGCCGTACCCACCGAGCAGATGATGCCAAATCTCGCACCTGCCCGCGCCCTATCGTAGTTTTTCGCCCCTAAATTTTGCGAAACGAAAGTGGCAAGGGAGACGGAAAAGCAAGTGATGGGTAAAAAGGCAAATCCCTCTATTTTCATATAGCAACCCACCCCGGAAATGATGGCGTTGTCTTGAAAGGAATTGACTTGACGGAGAACGAACAGATTGGCGATGGCTATCGCGGAATTTTGCACGCCCGACGGCAAACCCATCTTTAAAATGTCGGGTAACATACCCTTGTAAAAACGCAATTTTTTAAGAGACAGCCTGTAGACGTCTTTGACCGTCAGTAAACGGATAAGACAAAGCACGGCGCTGACGCCCTGTGAAAGCACGGTGGCAAACGCCGCCGACCATACCCCCCAACCGAATACGCCAAGAAAAAGATAATCCAGAACGACGTTGAGCAAAGAGGATAAAATCAAATAATACAAGGGGCGCTTGCTATCCCCCACCGCCTGCAAAATGCCGACGAAGACGTTGTACAGGACGACGGTGAACGCACCGCCGAAGTACACGCGGAAATATTCCGTCGAATATCCCATATTCGCTTCAGGGGTATCGAGCAACCGCAAAATAGCAGGCGTCAACAGACAGCCTAGTACCGAAAAGACGACGCCGCAAATGAGCCCGAACAGGACGTCCGTATGGACGGCTTTTTCCGTCTCTTCGTATTTTTTCGCCCCGAAATAATTGGCGATAACCACCCCTGCGCCCGTCGCTAGTCCGCTAAAAAAACCGACGAGCAAAAAGACGAGGTGCCCGCTGGTGGACACCGACGGCAACGCCTCGGGAATATACCACCCGACGAGGACCGTGTCTACCGTGTTATATAACTGTTGAAATAAATTGCTTAAAAATAAAGGCAAGGTAAAGTAGAGTAACGAACGTTTTAACGGTCCGTCCGTCAAATAATGCTTTGCCGACGCTTTCGACTGACTTTCTTCCACCTCGTCACCTATCCAATTTCTCTACCGCGGTGCCATCCGAAAGGAGGACTGGATAAAAGGTGGGCGCATACCCGATACGCTTTGCGTATTCTTCTTTCACGCGTTGTTCGCATCTGTCCGCCTGCGAGGTCTTGACCAGCGCAAGAACGCAACCGCCGAAACCGCCGCCTATCATCCTTGCCCCCACACAGCCCTTTCTCTTGCGGAAACTTTCTTGCAGGGTATCCGTCTCTTCGCAAGACACCTCGTAAAGACGCCTTAAACTGTCGTGAGAGGCGTCAAGAAGAGCGCCGAGCGTCAGCATATCCCCCTCTTTAAGCGCCTCTACCGCCCTCTGCACGCGCGCGTTCTCCGCCGCTACGTGCAAGACGCGGGCATAAACCTCCCTCGGCATACTCTTTTCAAAGGACTTCACCTCGTCCACCGTTAGGGAAGCAAGCGCCTCGACAGGTTTTTTCTTTTGTACGATTTTGAGCGCCTTTTCCGTCTCGGCACGGCGTTCGTTATATTTACTTTCTTTCAAGGAGTGCGGACGGTTGCAATTGGCAAGCAAGAAGGTATAGCCGTTAAGCGAAACGGGCACCTCTTCGTGCGAAACTGCCCCGCAATCGAGGAGAAGAGCGTTGTCTTTTTTCCCAAAAGCGGCGACGTATTGGTCCATGATGCCGCAATTGACACCGACAAACTCATTTTCCGCGCGTTGACACAGCAACGCGATTTCCCGTTTGTCTAAACTTTCTCCCGACAAATCGAGCAATGCCAGCGCCGTGGATACCTCTATCGCCGCCGAAGAGGAAAGAGCGCCGCCAAAAGGAACTTCACAACGATAATACAAATCGCATCCAACGAGGTTTACGCCCGCTTTTTGCAATTCGTGCGCGACCCCCGCCTGATAGTTGCCAACGGGCAAAGTCTTACAGGAAAGCAAGTCGGCCAGAGGCAAGCATACGGGCGACTCCATCCCCTCAAAGAAAAGACGGATTTCGTCCAAGCCGTTAGCCGCACCGTAAACGTAGCATTTTAAACCGAGCGCGGCAGGCAATACCTTGCCACCGCAATAATCAATATGTTCGCCAAGGATATTGATACGCCCCGACGCGCAATACCTGCCCGTGGGTTTTTGACCAAAAATACGCTTAAACGCGCGTTTGTCCGCCTGCTTTGCAAAGACGCCTTTGCGCTTTAACAACCAAAGGATGAAATACGCGCCGCCAAACAGTATCAGCAAAGCCGCCGTCAGTTGAGAAGGGGTCATAAAGGGAAGCAACGTATCCCCCCTATCGTCGGTACGGAAAAACTCGATCACGTATCTCCACACCCCGTAGAAAAAGGCATAGAAGGACATCAACGGTAAACGTTTTTCACGCCGGCGGGTAAAGTACAAAAAGAGTAGCGCCGCACCCAGCAAAAAAAGGAAGATTGCCTCGAAGAGTTGGATGGGTACGACTTTTGCCCATTCCTTGCCGCCGCCCGCCTTTTCGATATACATCATCACGCCGTACCAAGCGTCCGTCTTCGCGCCGTGGCAACAGCCCGCAAAAAAACAACCCAAACGGCCAAACCCGTGTGCAACAGGCACGCAAGCCGCCGCCATATCCAGCATATCGGGGAAACGGTTTTTCGGCTCCGTTTTATCCTTACAAAACTTTTTGCCAAGCAAAAACCAAAAGAGAACGAATACGAACACCCCGCCGATTAGACCGCCGAAGAAAGTCGCCCCCGTCGTACCGTCCAATTTGAAGATCCCCGTCGCCAAAAAATCGTAAAAGGCTTGAAATAAAATCGCGCTGCCGTAACCGAGCGCCACCGCCGAAAAACCGCCGATGAGAACCAACCGTTGCAATCCTAAGGAAAAGCCACGCCGTTCAATGGCGTAATTGACGAAAAAGAGCGCGAAAAGTACCCCTACCAAAAAACATATCGAATACATACTCATATCAAAGAGAATATCGTAGGGATACATTTTTCGTCCTCCTGTCCGTAATCGGTTTTATTATACAATAAAAAAAATGCCTTGTCAACGACGGAAAGGCACTTTTTCTTTTTTGCAAAAAAGAAATTATCAAAAAAAGAACCGCGCAACTTTGCACGGTTGAAAACAATGATTATTTTCTCACAACGCGACCACGTTGACCGCGCGCAACTTCTCTGCGTTCTTCGGGTCGGTTTCCGTCTCGAAAGACACCCTTTGTCCTTCTTTCAAACGCTTGTACCCCTCCGCTACGATTGCCGAGTAGTGTACGAATACGTCGTCGCCACCTTCGTCGTTAGCGATAAACCCGTATCCTTTTTCTGCGTTGAACCATTTGACCGTACCTTGGCTCATAAATAGTCCCCTCCTATTTTATTTGTACCCCGATAGCCCATAAACAACTTCCCTCAGAAAATAGAACGTACACATCGAAGCCGTAAAACAGCAAGGTCTTTACCTAGATACGCTTGTATTGTATCATACTTTTTTTTGAAATGCAATACATTTTTGCAAATTTTTTGCAATTTTTGGGCGTTTTTTTGCATTTTTTGCCTTTTTTCTTAGGTTTTTTGCTGTTTTTTTGTCTTTTTAATTGATTTTTTTGTTCGGGCGTACTATAATACTTTTACGGGAAGAAGCGAAAAGGAGAAAAATATGGAATTTTTAGAAATCCTAAAAGTTATATTGCTGGGCATCGTAGAAGGCATTACCGAATGGTTGCCTATCTCTTCCACCGGGCATATGTTACTTCTCGACGGCTTTTGGCCTCTCGCCGTAAACGACACCTTCAAACAAGTGTTCTTGTACGTGATTCAGTTGGGTGCCGTCCTTGCCGTAGTATGTCTCTTCTTCAAAAAAATATTCCCCTTTGCGCTTACAAAAAAGGAAGAAAACGGCATAAAAAAGAGCAAAATCGTCACCAAAAAAGAGACGCTTTTGCTGTGGGCAAAAATCCTCGTCGCTTGTTTACCCGCGCTCATCGGGCTTTTCCTCGATATGCCGGAATCCCCTTTGATTATCGCCATCGCCCTCATCGTCTACGGCGTAGCCTTTATCCTCGTCGAACTGCTGATTAAAAAGAAAAATAAGGCTTTCCAAGTCGAAGACGTCTCGGCAATTACCTTTAAACACGCGATTATCATCGGCGTATTCCAAGTGCTTGCCATTATCCCCGGGACATCCCGCTCCGGCATCACCATTTTGACCGCCCTGCTCATCGGTATCTCTAGACCCGCAGGCGCCGAATTTACCTTCTTCCTCGCTATCCCCGTGATGCTGGGCGCCAGCCTTTTGAAAATCCTCAAGACCTTACTCGACGGATACGTTTTCACGGGCGCGGAAATCGGGTATTTGCTCATCGGGGCGGCGGTTGCCTTCGTCGTCTCTATGTTGGCGGTAAAACTGCTGATGAGTTTCGTCCGAAAACACGACTTTACTCCCTTCGGTTGGTACCGTATCGGGTTGGGCGTAGTGGTTATCGTCTTGATTGCCTGCAACCTTTTACCCGCTTTCGTATAACGAAAAAACGCATAAAAAAACGGCTGTTAATCAGCCGTTTTTATTTTTTGCTCAAGCGGTAATTTGTTTTTTGAAGCGTCTTTACGCCAAATACGTCCAAATACGATAATAGCAAGTAACGGAAAGAGAGAACCGATAAGCAGCCCCAGCCGCATCCCTAATTGTCCCGACGTCATCCCCCACTTCGCCGCCAACTCAATCATCGCAGGCGAGGACGTGGCAATATCCGTGACGACCCCCACCATTTGCGGCCCGAGCGAAGCGCCCAAATCGCCGCCCGCCGCCATCAGCGCGTATACGAGCACGCCGCCTGCGGGGTATTTTGCCGAAGAGATAATCAAACTGCCCGGCCAAAGCATCGACACGCAAAAGCCCGTAAAGGCGCAGCCGATAAGCCCCACCCAAGCAAAAGGCGAAAACGCGGCAAGCAGATAGCACACAAAAGCGCCGATAGAGCCCAAGCAAAGCGCACGAGGAGCGTTTTTACCGATTTTTGCATACAGCGTTCTGCCAAGCCCCAGCGTCGCCGAAAAGGCGGCAACGCCCAAAATATCCCCCCAAATCTTATTTAAACCCAGCGTTTCTTCTAGATAGGTAGACGCCCAACCAGACATCGTAATTTCTGCCGCGCCGCCGAGGAAAATCCCAAATACACCCAGCCATACCCCCTTGTTTTTCAAAAAACGGGCGACGTCTTTCGTCTTTTCAGGCGTTTGCATTTTCGGGATATCGCAACCGATGAACAGCAAAAAAGCCACCGTGGGAAGCAAGGTCAGCACCGCCATCAGCCATTGCCAATTTCCCCGCCCGAATACGAACAAAAACAAAGTCGAAAACAATACCACGCCCACGGCGCCCCACGCGTAAACGGCGTGCAATTTGCTCACCTCTTTGTCGGGGTCTTCCGCAGGGATTGCCGCGATAACGGGAGAAATGAGCACCTCGTTTAAACCGCTTGCCGAAGAAAAAATCACCGTGCCAACGAGCAGCCCGACGTAGGGCGACGCAGGGAAAATCACAGGCGCCAACGTAAACAGCACGAACCCCACGACGGCAATCATCGGCATCGCTTTGACGGTGGCGGATACGTTGAACTTATGCGAAAAGAAAGAAAAAATCAAATCTACGGTGAGTTGCGTAGCAAAATTGACGAGAACGAGAGTCCCGAGCAAGGAAAAAGACACCCCGTATAAATCGTGAAAGGTCAAAAATAACAGCGGCGACAAACACGCCACTACCGCCATAGTAATATTGCCCGTATAGCACGCCCATTTGAGGCGCGCGTAACCCTTTTGCATTGCCTTTGTCCTCTTTTAGATTTTTTGAATACATTATATCACTTACTTTCCCCCTTGACAAGCAAATAAACGCCTCGTTTTTCACGAAAATCCCCTCTTTTTATCCTGTCACAAAAAAATATGACAAATATCAAGAAAACCGTTGACATTTTGAAAAATTAAGACTATAATGATAGAAGTGAATAAATATCATCGGGAGATAAAACCAATGAAAAAATATGTGATTTTTACCGATTCTTGCAGCGATTTGCACAAAGATTTACGAGATAAATACGACATCCGCTACGTGCCGATGCGTTTTATTTATAACGATAAAGATATGGAGGCAAGTCTTGACTGGGTAGACTTATCCCCGAAAGAATTTTTCGACTTGATGCGCGATGGGACTCGTATCCGCACCGCCGCCGTCAACACCCAAAATTATCTTGACGCCTTTGAGCCCGTCTTGCAAGAAGGCTACGACATTTTGTCCATCTCTTGCACGCACGCGCTCTCCACTTCCGTCAACTCGTCCTATACGGCGCGCGACGAACTGCTTGCAAAATATCCCGATAGAAAAATCGTATGCGTAGACTCCGCCAATTCCTGCGGGGGCGAGGGGATGATTTGCATCAAAGCGGCTATGCTCCGCGCGGAAGGCAAAACGATAGAAGAAACCGCCGCTTGGCTGGAAGAAAACAAACTTTGTTTCAATCAAGAAGCCGTCGTCGAAAAACTCACTTGGCTCAAACAAGCAGGTAGGGTCAAAGCAACCACCGCTTTCTTCGGCAACTTGCTCGCGATCAAACCCCTTCTTATTTCCGACGTACACGGCAACAACGTCGCCATCGAAAAGGCGAAGGGAAGAAAGCACTCCCTTGCGCGCTGCGCAGAAAGAGTCGCGGAAGAATACGTCCCCAACGATATGGGAATTCATATCCGCCACGCCGACTGTCTCGAAGACGCCCTTATCCTGAAAGAAGAAATTCAAAAGCGTTTGGGCTTGCCCGACGAAGCGTTCGATATCAATTACCTCGGCCCTATCATCGGCGCGTCCGTAGGTCCCGGTACCCTCAGCGCGTATTTCTTTGGAAAAAAAGTCACGTACGACTCGTTAGCCAATAAGTAATTTAACGCCCGCCTAGACACGGCGGGCGTTTTTGTATCAAATAATTATGACATTTTTCCGTCATTTTATTGACTTTTCGACAATTTCATTTTATAATGTAATTGTGTACGCTTACACTAAGGAGATATTATGAAAAAATTTGTGATTATCACCGACACCAGTTGCGATATGCAAAAGGAGTTGCGCGAAAAATACGACATCGAATACGTAGCGATGCGCTATATCTACAACAACCGCGATATCGAAGCCAATCTGGATTGGATTCATCTCCCTCCTAAGGACTTTTACGATATTATGCGCGGCGGCACCCGTATCCGCACCGCCGCCGTCAATACGCAAGCGTACGTAGAGGCGTTTGAAGAGTATCTCAAACAAGGCTACGACGTCTTGTCTATCTCTACCGCCGTCGCCCTTTCCACGTCCGTGAACTCGGCAAAAGCGGCAAAGGAAGAGTTGCAACCCAAATATCCCGACAGCAAAATTATCTGCATTGATTCTTGCAATGCCTGCGGCGGATTGGGCATCTTATGTATGAAAGCCTCCAAGTTGCGCGCAGAAGGGAAAAGTATCGAAGAAGCCGCCGCTTGGGTGGAAGAAAACAAAAAATATATCAACCAGGAAGGGACAGTAGAAAAACTCATCTGGTTGAAACAGGCGGGCAGAGTCTCCGCCGCCAGCGCTTTCTTTGGCGATTTGCTTGCCGTAAAACCTTTGATTTGCTCGGATATTCACGGCTACAACGTGCCCGTAGAGAAGGTAAAAGGCAGAAAACGTTCGCTGGCGCGGGTCGCAGAAAGAGTGGCTGAAAACTATCTACCCAACGACATGGGTATCTCTATCCGCCACGCCGACTGTCTGGAAGAGGCAATCGCTTTAAAAGAAGACATCCAAAAAAGATTGGGGCTTGCAGACGAGCAATTTGACATCAACTATATCGGCCCTGCCATCGGTGCATCCGTCGGCCCCGGTATGGTCGGCGTCTATTTCCTTGGGAAAGAAGTCACCCTCGACTCGTTAGCAGAAAAATAATCACCCGAAAAACAAAAAGAGTAGGCAAAACGCCTACTCTTTTTTTCTTTTTTACCGCGCTTACGACTGCACTTCTTTGCTAGCCAGCCAAGCCTCTTCGTCAGCGCGCATCAACGCCTCGACCCTAGCGCCCGTATCCGCCGTACGGGTAACCGCCTCTTCTGCGCTGATCACCTCTAAGACTTTGACGTACACGTGACTTCTCTTAAAAGGGGTGCGCTTGTGTACCGTCTCGCTGTTGCGTACCGTGATGACGACGATAGGACACGCCGCCTTTTGCGCGACCTTAAATACGCTGTTATGGAAAGGAAGCAACCCTTTCGCCGACTTATTCCTCGTGCCCTCGGGATAGACGAGGATGCTAGATTGATCGTTTTTGATGACGTCCGCCGCCAAATTAATCGTCTTGACGGCGTTGCGCGCGTTTTCTCTGTCGATAGGATAGTAGCAACATCTCCGCGTCATCCTGCCAAAGAAAGGCACTTTAAAATTGGAGGGCTTAGAAATGACGCCGATTTTGTATTTCACAAACGCCTTGGAGGTCGCCAACGAGTCAAAGTTGGACACGTGGTTGCTGACCATCAAAAATTTGACGTCTTTGGGGAGTTTCTCTTCTCCCTCGACGTGCACCTTCACACGCGCAATCATCAGCGCGGCAAACAAGGATACGTTAAACACCCAGCAATAGAATTTGTTCCTCGTGCGGTATTCCTTCGTCTTGCTGACAAACAGCCCCAATACCCACGCGAACAACAGCCAAAGCACCACCAACGCAACGATACCGCCGAGGATGCCGAGCACCACCCAAAGTATCGTAAGCATTACCTCTCCAAACATAATTTCCCTTCCTTTTTGATTGGCAAACGCCTTTCTTATGCTATATATAGTAGCATAACGGGGGATTTTTGTCAACAAAATCCGTGAATTTTACGCAAACTCAGCCTTGTTTCCACCCCAATACGTCCAGCGCCAACAAAAATCCAAACCGAAACCCTTCTTGATAATGACAGTCGCATGCCTCAACGTTTTCCGCCTCAAATGCGCGACAGGTTTTTTCATACAACTGTAAAAGTTTTGGATGACGGCTCAATTCTGCATGCATCAGGTCGTCACAATCTACCAACTCGCTTTGTATGCGACGGTATTCCTCGCTCACGGGGACATCCTCAAAGCCACCCCTTTCTCCATAAAGCATCTGCTTAATCGCTGATTTTTGCATAATTTCCTCCTTTTTATTTTTCAATATCTCGTTTGAGATAAGTGAAGTATTTTCATTTATGCTATTCTATTGTTATGAGTATATTTGCCCAACGACTAAAAGAATTGCACGTTGAAAACAATTTAACACAAGCGGAACTTGCCCACGCTATTGGCTATACACAACGCGCCGTTTCCAAATGGATAAACGGGCAAGCCGAGCCGTCGGCAACTGCTATTTTGCGTTGTGCCGAATTTTTTGACGTCTCTACCGATTATTTGCTGGGCGTAAGCGATAAATAAAAACCGTTTTTCAGCCGACAAGCGTATTATACACCATTTTTTTGCCAATTTGTTAGATTAGAACTATAATTCTATCAAAAATAATCGCATAGAACTGTCATTCTGGAGTGAAGTTGTCCACTAGATTCTTCACTGCGTTTGGGGAATGACAATCGTGGACAACGTAGCGAAGAATCCAAAAGAAAACCACCCGATAATCGGGTGGTTATTTATTTCTCTTTATCAATATTTGACCGTGTATTCGCTGACGTTCAAAATCGTTTCGCCGTCGATTTGCAACGCGCGAGGGCTGTCGAACTTGACCGTAATCTCATGCCCTGAAAGGATAGTGATATGCTTTTTGTGCTTGACGTGTTCGCCCTTGAAAAGAGAGGGGAAAATCATCAGCACCTTTAACTTGCACTTGCCACAATACGCCATAACGGACACTTTTTTGTCGGGGTTGTTACGGCTTTGCTCGGGACAAGGTATCATGCCGCCGCCATAGTAACGCCCGTACATGGTAGGCACCAACCACGCATTTTTAAAGGTATGCATCTCCCCGTCTACCGTCACCGTTGCCGTTGTCGGCTTATAATGGAAAAGCAAGCCTTTTATCGCAATCCCTGCGTAACTAATCTTTTTCTCGGGGGTTTTCTCACGGATTTCGTCACCCTTTTCGCAGCAATAGCCGTCGATACCGTAACCGACGCCGTTGAGGAAGGCATACTCTTTCCCGTTGACGTAGACCGTGGGTAAATCCTTAATATAGTCGTTGATACGCACGATTTCTTCGCCTGCGCCCACGTCGCGCATAAAGTCGTTGCCGCTGCCACAGGGGAAATAATAGATGTCCCTATCCCCCAACTTATCTTTCGTCGCGTTGATAAAACGGTTGAGCGTACCGTCGCCGCCGCAAATAACCACGGGAGCGTCCTTTCCCAGCCCCTCTAAATAGACGACGTAGTCGGGAACTTCGCACACGTCTTGAAAGACGATTTCGTCGTCGGGATAGATGTCTTGCACGCGCGCCGCAAGGGATTTTCCTCTGCCGCTACACGCGGCGGAATTGTACAATGCGTATTTTTTCATTACTCTTTTTCCTTTGTTTTTTAATATATTTCCATTATACGGTTTTTGGGGCGCAATGTCAACGTTTTGACCGACATTTGTCATATTTTTTTGATACATATGCGCTTGCCGCCCTTTGTTTTGGCAAAGGCGATGACACAATAAATGGTTGATTAGCAAGTTGTTTTGACAGAGCCGTAACAAAAAAACGCCGCGCAATCTACTTGCGCGACGTTTTACCGTTTCCGTCTGATTATTTAATAACTTTCAAAGTAACCAGAATACGTAATACGATACCAACGACTACCCAAACGTCAACGATGATACCGATAATACGAAGAACCCAACCCAATACAGCGCCTACTACGGGGATCCAACCAGTAATCCAGCCTGCAAAACCAATCAACAAACTCGCAACGATTGCTACGATGATGTAGTAAACCAAGCCGATTAAAAGACCGCCTTTATAAGACCAAGGGAAAAACTTTTTCATTGTACTACCTCCTATTTTAATTTATTTTATTATACATCCTTTCAGTACTTTCTGTCAAGATTATTTTTATAATTTTTTGCTTGTTTTTTTTCTAAACAATGAGGATCACTTTCGCCTTTTCGTCCCTCCGTATTCCCATCGCAGGACTGCAACACTTCCTTTTTTTCACAGGTTGATACGCTTGGGATTTTTAACATCTTTAAAACGAGCTGCTCTATCTTTTTTGTCAATTTACTAAGGAGTAATTTATCGACCCAATAAAAACACACAGATAACACTATCGCAACCAATAGAAGCACCGCAAAAACCGCAAAGATTATCAAAATCAAATACGGACTCATCGCCCAACGCTGAATACCGACAAACCGCCACAACCAATCACGAACCGTGTTATGTTCTTGTATTAAATACACGACAAATATTGAACGAATTACCTCCCCCCAGATTGTTGCCAACCTTTTCGGAATTTGCAACTTGCATCTTAAAAACAATACGAACGACGAGATCGTAAATACCAACGGCAACAGCGAATTATACGACAATACGTTCATTTTTTGAAAGATTATATACGTAGCCTCCGATTTGCTACGCAAGCCAAATACGTCGCCATCATACATATACAAACAAAACAAACATATCCGCTAACGATAAAAGCAATCGTCGCAAGTGTCTTTTTGTTGTTTACGCCATAAAGTTTTATATAAGCCACGATAAAATACAATGCAACGAACAAAAGGATACTGTGGGTTTCATGTCCTACGTAAACTGCTGAGATAAAAGAGATATCCAACGAAAACAATGAAAATACGACAAAGATCCCACACACTAAAATCTTCAACTGCTTTTTGTTTAACACATAAATTAATTTATTTAAAAAAGGAGACAGGAAAAGCAAACACAAATAAGCAACGGGGTACCAATAATGATTGGACAATAAAGGACAAAAAGTCTTAAAAATATCCCAACCTGTAAGATTCGGCGAAATAAACAATAGCGACAACAACATAATTACTATCGAATAAAACACCATTTGTATTTCAAACGATACAATCCGTTTTATAGATGATTTTGCAGAAGTCTTTTTTTCTATCAAGAAATAAGCGGAAATCAAAACAAATCCACTTATCGAAAAGGTTTGAAGGGTCTTTATCAAACTCACTAAGTAAAAATTAAAATGCGTATACGGCGTAAAAGAGATCATATCTACATAATCTATATGTATTGTCGTAATCAAAAACATACAAAGTATGCGATACAAATCTAAACCATAGTGACGTTCTTTCATAGATTTATCTCCTATAGAAACTTCTATCCGAATAAAATATAATACTCTTTTAGATGCTTTATATCCTTGTCAATACTTAATCAATAAAACTAGTCTTTCTATTTTAAGCGATAATAGAGAGTTGTTCTACCGCTACCTTCACGCTTGACTTCGCCCATTTCAACCAATTTACGGAGCGCACCCTCAATAGAACTTACGCTCAACGAGGGACAAAGTTCACGAATATCCTGTTTCGAGAAACGACCAATTTTATTCATTGTGGCACGTCTAACCGTTTCCAATGCAGGAAGCTTTGTTTCAACCAAAGCAAATCGTTCTTCGAAATCCCTGTACGCCGCCAAAATCGTTCCTAAAAGATACTTAATAAAGGAAACCACATCCTCAGTCCCATCATGCCAACCGTGTTGTGCTTGATTTAAGGCGTCATAGTACAAATCTTTATTCTTTGCAATCTTTGCTTCAAGAGAGATGTATTTCCCTACGTAGAAGCCGTTTCTATACAAAAGCAAAGTTGTAAGCAAACGGCTCATTCTACCATTCCCGTCATTAAAGGGATGGATACACAAAAAGTCGTGGATAAACGTCGGGATTGCAATCAACGGCTCCACTTCAGCATTGCCGATTACACGATTATACTCATTACAAATATTTTCAAGAGCAACAGGCGTTTCAAAAGGATCGAGCGGCGTAAATAGCGTTTCCACTCTCCCATCGGGATATGCTGCGCTGATGTAATTTTGAACACTCTTCGTTCTGCCTGCCATAGGGTTATTCATGTGGCTGTACAAGATTTTATGGAGTTGCAAAATATAATTCGGCGTAATGGGGATTGCGTCGAAACTTTCGTGAATAATACTAAGCACGTCACGATAACCTGCAATCTCTTGCTCATTACGGTTTTTGGGTGCGGTTTTCTCCTCAACAAGTTGACGAATACGAGTACTCGTGGTCACGATGCCTTCGATTGCGTTAGATGCCTCCGTACTCTGAATTTTAGCAATCTCAACAAGTTTCTCAAGCTCCTCAGGGCGTTGCTTCAAATACAACTCCTGCTTGCCCGCTTCTTTATAGATTGCCGCAATCAAACCAAGAACTTCAGAATCCCATTTTTCTTCTTTAATTTTCGAGTAATTAAATGTACGCATTCCCTTTCCTCCAACACTTTTCCCTTAAATCATAGCACATAATAAGGGATAAGTCAATACATTAAGAGATATTTCCCTTAAAAATATTTCAAATATAAGGGAAAACTTTATACATAAAGGATAAAAAATCGGACCCAAAACCCAATTTTTCTTTTTGTGGAACAATGCAAAGACTTTTTCGCTGCTCAGCTAATAGAAAAAAGAGAGGACACTTGCATCCCCTCTTTTTTCTATTTACATCATAAATTCTGCTTGGTCAACAACACGAGAAATGGCTTCTTCCGCAAAGTCAGGCGGATAATTGTATTTTTTCAACAACTTTTTAATTTGCATACGCATTTTAGCACGCGTATCTTTCTTTTTCGACCAATCGACAGTTGCGTATACAAAAATACACGGTTTCGCGCAATTTATGCGTAAAACCGTGTATAATTGGCTGGGGTGGAGGGATTCGCGCCTTTAGCGGACGCGCCCCGCTCGACAATTATCAATTGTCGCCTTTGCCGATTACTCTATTGACATATCACTTTGTTGGCAGCAAAGCGTTTTGTTCCCGCAAAACGGCTCCACCCTCGAATCCCTCCACATATCCGTTAGACAAACAAAAAAGGCACGCCTAATGGCATGCCTTTTTTGTGGCTGGGGTGGAGGGATTCGAACCCCCGACTGACGGAGTCAGAGTCCGTTGCCTTACCGCTTGGCGACACCCCATTCTGTCTCCCTTTTCCTTGCGTTATTCTAACAAACTTTCCCGCATTTTGCAAGCGTTTTGGCACTCGCTTTTTAACTTTTTTGAAAAATCGGCAAAATTTGTCAACTTACCCCTTTTCACGCGCACACTTTCCGTGATAGGATATAGCAAATCTTATCTTTGGAGGCGTTATGCTCGTTTCTTCTATTATCGGCAAACATATCTATGAAAAGGGGACTTGTAAAGGGCGTTGCAACGGGGTTCTTCTCTCCCCTAAATCTCATACGCTAAAATATCTCTCTTGCCGCGACGAATCCAACTTCACCACTTTTTTTCTGCCTTTTTCACAGGTTGATTACGTCACGGACGCCATCAAATTAAAACGCTTTTGCGCGGCGTCTCCGTTGCGCTTTGAAAAATTTTCCATCGGCGCCCCCGTCTATGACGAAAACGGCGTATTCGTCGGCGAAGCAGCCGACTTAGAGGTATTATCCTCCACCGCCACGCAACTCATCTTAACAGACGGCAACGTCATCCCTGCCCCTATGATCGCTACCTGCCACGACGCCGTCATCTTACGAAAAACACCCCCTTTCCCGCTGTCTCGGCGCATACCTGCCCACGCAAAAGCGCTACTAGACGACAAATCGAAAAAAGAAGCTTTCGTCACTAAAAACGCCTTACTAGGCGTAATAAAAAAGGGGAATCTCATACGATTCACCCTCGCTTTATCCCCCTTTTCGCCCGCCTTAGACGACGTATTTTGCCGAAAGTTTTAACACCCTTGCAAAGTGGGCGTTCAAAAGGCGCAACTGCCCGCCCGTCAACTGTTTTTCAAAACAATGGGCGGTAATTTCGCCTGAAATGCGCTCCACCTCCAACCTGTCTGCGGGGGACAAATCGGCAGTTTTCAATTTGGCAAGCATACGGCGCACGTAAGTGAGTTGAAACGCCTCCTCTACGGGCACGGAGTCCTCGTCAGGGCAAAGCGCCGTTTGCAAACGGTCTCTTATAAACGTATTGTCTTTATCGGGCAATACGTACGCTTCTTTGATGGCGCGCTCCTGCAAAGCACGGCGTTTTTCCGCACGCTTTCTCGACAGACACAAAAGCCCTAACAGACAGGGATACGTCAAACCGAAGCCGCCGCAAAATACCACCCCCGTTAACGCCGCCACCACGCCGCCGCCCTCTTTGCAAACAAACGTCGCAAGACATACGCAAGCGGTAAAAAAGAAAAAGCAACAGGAGTACCCCTCTTTCTTTTTAAAACGCAACGAAAAGCAAAAGGCGACGAACATCGCAAACCCGCCCAGCGCATACACGGCGGACAGCGGGAAAGACAAACTCTTTTCCCAAGCAAGCAAAACGGACATAAAAACACCTCTCGAAAAAGTCTCTTTTGATAGTGGACCTCTTTCGAAAGGTGCTTTTTGTTTTTTTTGTCCTTTTTCGTCGATTTTTGACGAAAGTCACATCTCCACTTCAAACCCTTTGGATATGTTGACGATTACCCCTTCGACCCGTTCTTTAGGTCTGCCCGTGATTTTTGCCACCGCCTCTTTATACAGCGCTAGTTGCGGGGCGTATTTTTCCTTTAAATACCTTTCGCCGCCCGACGAGAACTTATAGTCGACGACGTACGTCTTATCCTCGCCAACGGCAAGCAAGTCGATAGCGCCTTGGAAAAGAACCTCTGCATCCTTATCCGCCGCCGAGGTCTGCTCCCCTTTCAAGCGATATACCGTCTCGATAGGCAACCCTACCAAGAAAGCGCGTTCTTTATACAAGCGGCAACCGCTAAGCCTAGTAAATATCGGCAAAGATAAAATTTCGCAAAGTTTCCCTTCCTCTAAATAGGCAAAGTAGCCTTCGTCGAAAGCCCGTTCCGCCCGCATGCGGGCAAGCGAAGCCTTGACGGTTTGCCGTAAATCTCCTTGGGAAAGAGAGGCAAAATCGAAATGTTCTAAAAAGGCGTGGTAAGCAAGACCTCGCGTTTGTTTGTCCACCCCTTCTTCCTCGTCCATCGCAAAATAACTTTCCTGCGGAGCGGTTTTTACCCCAAACGGGTCCTCTTTGCCTTTCATCAGCCCCGTCGCCGAATCTTTGACCGGATGATTTTCAAGCCCTGCAAAAGCGTACTCTTCCGTCAGCGTCCTTTCCAGCGCGCGCACGAGCGACTCCTCTTCTTGAACGGGGATTGCCGTACGCTGTTGATAGGGAACCTCGAAAGGTTCGTCTGCGTAAACGAATTTTTCCCAAAGGGAAAAATCAGTAAAAGATTGGAAAGAATTGCCGAATCTGGGATTTGCAAGGAGCGAACGCTCTTTATACAGCAGATGCATCGCGTACATGGCGCGGGTGGCGGCGACGTAATAGACGTTGAGTTCGTCCTTGATTTGCTCCCTGCCTGCCACGTTTACGTGCAAGCGGCGAAGCAAAGTGGGACGGTAGACTCGCTCTTGGACGTTGCGGTACATAGGCGCTAAACCGTACCTGTCGTCCACGAGCACCTCCGCATCGTCTACGTCGTGCAATTTTTTACCCAAATCGAACAAAATCACGACGGGGAATTCTAAACCCTTAGAGGCGTGCATCGTCATCAATTTTACGGCGTTCTCACCGCCGCTGACGGGACAAATAATCTTATAATCTAGCGCTTTCAAGCGGTCTAAAAATTCCTGCACGGTCATAGGTTCGGGATTGGACGCTTCTTCCAAGAACCGGTGTACACGTTGCATTGCCTCCTCGCCGCCGACCTTAGACAAAAAGCGGATTTCCAGCGAGGTGCGGGTCAACAAGCGGGTGATAATCTCCCCTGCCGACTGGACCTGCGAAAGGATACGCAAGGACGCTAATTTTTCAAAAAACGCAGTCAAGACATCCGCTAAAGCGTCCTCTTTTTGCGCCGCGTAACACCGACACGCCTCGTAAAAAGATACGCCCTGATAGGCAAGACGAATTTGCGACAACTGCTGATTGGAAATCTCCTGCAAAGATACGAGCGCCGAACAAAGAGGGATATCTTGACGCTCGTTGTCGATAAGGGACAATAAGTCGATCATCGTCTTAATCTCGGGATAGTCGCACACGTTGAGCGAATCCCCACCGACAACGGGAATATCCGCCGCGGAAAGCGCCGCGGAAAGATCCGCCACTTCGCCGCTGGCATTGCGGTACAACACGGCTATATCGCCGTAATCGACCTTTTGATACCGACTGCTTTTGACGTCGTACCATTGCCCGTATTTCTTTTCTTGCGTGATAATTTGCAAGACCTTTTGCACTTGGGCAGAATACCCTTTCGCGCCTTTTTTCTTGCCTGATTTTACCGAATATACGCCGCTAGGCGACGCTTTTTCTTCCGTCAACGCCTTTTCGCAAAAATGCACGCGAACCCGCCCGTACGCCTCGCTGCCGTCGTCGGCAACGTACAAACCGCCCGTCTGCATCTTCCCCTCGCCCGCGTAATCGACGGAGGTGTTTTCTTTAGTCATCATCGCGGAAAATTGGGTATTGACCGCCTCTAATATTGCGGGTGCGCTGCGGAAATTTTGCGGCAAGACGAGGGCGTTGTGCCCCGCCGCCCGATACGCCTTTTCTTTTTCGACGAAAAACTGCGATTTACTGCCGCGGAAGCCGTAGATAGACTGCTTGACGTCCCCTACCAAAAAAAGATTGTCGCCCGCCACGTACGAGAGGAGTTTCTCCTGTACAGGGTTGACGTCTTGATACTCGTCAACAAAGACATGGGTGTACTTTTTGCGCATTTCCGCCTGCATTTCCGCCCTTTCTAACAGGCGCAGGGCAAAGTGCTCTAAGTCGCTGTAATCGAGCAAGTCTTTCTCCCGCTTTAATTGCGAATAACTATCGTCGAGCAACAACAGATATTTAGCAAGCGCCCTTGCCGTGCGCATAGAATCCTTGAATTTTTCGTATTCTTCCTCATAAGAGTCGGTGAGGCGCAACTGCTTTTGCAAGTCCTTGACGCCCACGACCAACTCTTTCGTGCGCAGGATATGGTGCGCTACGTCCGTCGGCGTCTGCCCCTCCTTAATCGATTGGCTAGACGGGAATTTTGCCGACTTTTGCGCACAGGCGAAATAATCCCTTTCCGCAAGCAACTCGCATAAATAGTCTATAACGGCGTTTATTTGCTTTTTCGACTGTTCGCATTTTGGCTGGTTGTTAAAAAATCCTTCTTCCTTTTCCAGCGCTTCTCTATAATATTGGCATCGGGCGTGCAAATCCTCCGTCAACCCTCTGCCTATTTCGTCGAAGCGCTCCTTGCTATCCGTACCGCTATCCAAAAGGTACTGGCGATAGTCGTCACGGCTGCGTAAAGACTCGTAAGAGGTAAAGAGAATTTCCCGAAGCGCCGCGTCCTTTTTCTTTTTGAAATACAGGGACAAAAGATGATAAAAATCTTCGTCGCCAACGCGGTAACCCTCGCCGAAAATGCCGTCCAGCGCCTCGCTCATCAGCGTCTTGCCCTCGGCGTCCGTTGCTGAAATCACGGAAAAGGTGTTGCTGACCCCGCCGTCGAAGAAATTTTGTTTCAACAATTTGGAGCAAAAAGAGTGTATCGTACAAATATCCGCCGTATTTACCCCGCTAAGTTGCGCCTTGAGATAGGCGCGGCGGCTGGCGTCCGCACCCTTTTCGTTGATTTTTTCAATGAGTTTGTCGCGCAACTTTTCCTTCATCTGCGCGGCGGCTTTTTTGGTGTATGTCACCGCTAAAATATTTTCCACGGGCGTCCCGGAAAGGATTAAACGGACGATTTTCTCTATCATTACCGTCGTCTTGCCACTCCCCGCCGAGGCGGAAACGATGGTCTTACCCTGCGCGTTGATTGCGTCCAGTTGCTCTTGCTTATACGCCGGCATCTTTCCCCTCCTTTTCCTCGCGGACAATTCGTACGATCCCGTCTACGGATACGCCGTTTTCGGCGCGCACCGATTGCGCGGCGCAGTTGTAGCCGCACACCCCGCCCAATTTACAAGCACGGCACGCTTCGCCGTAAGGATTGGGGGACACGTAGCCCGATTTAATCTCTTCACGCGCCTTCTCCGCGACCATAGGCGCATACGCGAGAAAATCGATAAAATCTGCCCCGCTCATCACGGTAGCCGATCTATTCACGCCTAAATTGGCGTCGAAAAATTCACTCTTTTTCTCCGCCGTGATATCCTTATCCCCGCACTTTAACGCCTCGTCGTCGCCGTTGAGGTAGCCTTGCAATTTATAGACGGGTTTCCCCTCCTTTTGATAGGCGCGTTCGGTAGGAAAATAGAATATCCCCGCGGGCGTTTTCTCCCCTTGGAGCGCGGACATATACAGTTGCATCTGTAACTTTTTGCCCACGTAATAATCGACGGGTTTGACCTCGACCGAGCCCGTCTTATAATCGACGATACGGATGTAGTCGGCGTTGCTGTCCACCCTGTCGACCTTTCCTCTTACCGTCTCCGTGCGGATGTTTTTCTCTACGTTGACTTCGTCAAAAGCAGAATTTTTGATTTGGCGGAAGACGACGCCTGCCGCCAAAACGCTTTCGTCCAATAGGCTTTGCCGCAAGTAAGTGTTGGCGGCGTTGCCCTCGTCCAACGCAAAGGCAGGAGAAGCAAAAATCTCCTCGCCCACTTTCCTTGCATAGGCGCAAAACGCACCTTCGTCGGCGCAGTCTTTAAGCCCCTTTACGGCGCGCTCTAAAACGGCGTGCACAAAATTGCCCGCGTCCACGGCGACCAACTCCGCCTCCTGCCGTTCTTGTAAGCGCAAGCCCCGCTGAGCGAACATTTTAAAGGGACAGGAAAAATACGTCTCGAGCGCCGTAGGAGAAATCGCCTCGCCGTCGAAAAAGAGCGCTTGCGCCCCGTCAATCGAGCCACGCTCCCCCTCTTTTTCCGTATACAGGGACAGATTGGCCAACGCCGCAGATAGGGAAGAATAACCCTCTCTATCCGTCAAACGGTGGTTTTCGTAACGGTGTCTATCAAACAACAACCTGCGTACGGCGGGAAGTCTCTCGCTACAAAGATAGATGAAATCTTCCTTAGCGTAGTCCTTTTCGACAAACAGCGGCTGGTTATCCGCATCGCGAAACGCCCCTTGGACGTAGCGCAAAATATCGCTGACGGCAGGGCTTTCTCCGCCTACCGACAGGGGGTACGTCAAATATAAATTGTCCGTGAACGTACAAAGATTGAGCGCCGCCGCCTCTTTTGCCCTGGCGTTGACCTGACGTACCGTCGGGTCGATTTGAACCCTTATCTCCTCCAAACGGGCAATATCGCTATCGCTGATAAACGCGGCGTCCGTCTGCGCGCGGGGAACTTCTTCCGTCAACCCCAAAGCCATCAGCACCCGTACCTTTTCGATACGGCTGTCGCACAAATCCCCGACGAATACGGCGTCCATCTTCAAGGGAATCAACGATATCTCCGTCGCGTCCAACCCTTCTTGCAGCAAAGAGGCAAACTCCTCCGCCTTTAAAAGGGTTTCGCCCGTGAGCAACTCCGCTTCGCTAAGCACCTGTTGCAACGCGGGAAAGAACTGTTGCAAGTAGCCTTTTAAGGACAGATCGTGCAATTCTTCACACAGGCTTTCCAACTTGCTTTCTGCGTCGATACGATTAAGGAGGGTACGCACCGCCGCCACGTATCCTTTGCCCGTTGCCTTTTTGGGAAGCCCGTCCGTGAGGGATAACAACCTCTCCCTATCCGCCTGCAACTTACTAAAATCGTATCCTTCCACCCCTTCCTTGATAGGACGCTTTGCCCCGCCGCGGAAATTGGCGTGTTTTAAAAGATAATTTCTGTACTCGTCCCCGTCGCCGAAAAAATAGTTGCTAAGGAGGGCTTGCACGGAAGCAGGGGCGTAATTGTCCGCCACGGCGGAAAACGCCGACAGCAAAAATCGACACAAAGGATGGCTTTTTAAGGATTTTTTCTCGTCGGTAAAATAGGGAATTTTATAGTCTTCAAACGCCTTTTTTACCGCCAAAGCGTACTCGTCCGTCGACGGCAGTAAAAGGGCGATATCCCGATACCGAAGCCCCTCTTTTTGGGAAAGGCATTTTTTGATTTGAACGGCGGCGTATTCTGCCTCTGCCGCCCTGTCCTGCGCCGAAAAAATACGCACTTTGTCCGTCGCCTTGGGGGCTTTGGATAAATATTCGGGGTCAAAAAGAGTTCGTCTTAAATGTTCCGCTTCGCCGTCCAGCGGAGCGCCCCTGTCCTCGACGAAGACTTCGCCTACGCTACTGCAAGCGCGCAAAAAGGCGTTCTTTCCCTCGTTGGTATAAAATTCCTCTTCGCCCGCGCAAAAGATACCGACGACGTTTTTGGCGTGTTTTGCCGCCACCTTGACGGCACGAAGCGCCTGCGCCGTAAAAGAGGAAAAGCAAAGGAAGAAGACGTTGCTGTCCTTCAACCCTTCGTCTGCGCTGAGCGCGTCGGGAAGCAAAGACAAATATTTCGCCTCGTCTAAATAACGGGATTGTTGCAAAAAGGTATCGTATCTCTCCAATATCTTGGCAAGATCGAACAGTTTGTTTTGCAAAGCGCACGCAGGGAGGGATTCGGCACTTTCTCTCAGCGCCTCGGCGTCTATGCAGGAGGCGGAAAACTGCGCCAGCGTCTCGTACGCCGATTTTGCCTGCGCGGCAATCGAGTTAGGCGAAGTAAAGCACCTCATCTGCCCCTCTCGCTGTAACGCCGCGATAATCTTCCCTACCGCCATAACCGAGCCTTGTTTGCCTAAGATTTTTCCGTCCGCCTTTAAAAAACGCGCAAAAGTGGACACGGAGGAATCAAACGTCCCGCCCGTGCTTTTGACTAGCATACGCTCGGCAATAAGGGTCAACCTGTCTTCGCAGAAAATGACGTTTTTGTCGCCTGCTTTTTCGTAAAGCGAAGCGGTCTCGCCCATTACTTCCATACATTCTGACAACGTATAGGCGGTAATCAACCTAATCATGCGCGTTCTCCTTGTAAAAATCTACTTCCATTATACCATATCAAAGGGGAAAATTTCTCGTTTTTTTCACATTTATTTTCAAGAAATTGCATTTTTGTTTTTACAAACGTAAAAAATTGTGCTATAATAGTAAAAAAGTATGAAAAACGGCTTATGCCGTAGGAGTATTTATGAAAAAGAAAGCCCTGACGCTTTTAATCGGCGTGACGGTGGCGGCAACCACTTTGCTTGCCGCTTGTTCCGCCGGTAACACCCAACTGCAATTGACCCCCAACTGGCAAGAGAGCACCTCCCCCACGGGCGAACTTTCTAAATCTTTCCAAGAAACGCTGACTTACGACGTCACCTTTAAGGCGAGCACGCCCTTGTTTACGGGCTATACCGTCCAATACTGCGTCGACGCAGACGGTAACGACCAAGCGGGCATCTACGAAACGACTGTTTCCGGCAACAGCGGACAATACACCCTGACCACCACCTGTTCTATCCCCGTACTGTACACCTATAACGGAGATACGGAACCTTTTACGGAAACCAAAACGAGCACCGTTGTCTTTAAGATGACGGACAGCCGGTTGCAACCCGTTGAGTCCTACGTGGAAATCGAGTCCCACTCCCCCGTCAACGCAACCCCCGACAAGATGGAGGATTGCTTCAACCATTACAAATACAGCGTAGCGATTACGTATACGAGCGCGACCGCCGCCAAGGTAGTCTTTAAAGACTACGTCGGCAGTTATCTCGGCAAAAAAATCCCTACGGGAGAAGAATTTGTCACGGCAAATTATTCGTTTGAGATTGAAAACGACGACTACACCTATCTCGACAACGAACAACTGTACTTTGCCCTGCGTGGCTTAGACAACGACGCTATGCAATCGTCCGCCAACATCGACACGTACAACTACGCGCTGTCTAAGACGGAAACGACCAACTTGACTTTGTCGGCAAAGGACCAAAGCAGTACCACCGCCTTTAAAGACGTCACGGTCAACAAAGGCGCCGTTTCTTGGGCGACGAGAAAAATCTCCTACAACGCCGTTACTCTTGCTATCAACGCGAAGGAAGTAGGCTCTACGATGGAACTTTGGTACGCGAAAACAACGAGCGACACGGACAACGAATTCCGCAACGTTTTGTTGAGAATCAAAGAACCTATCGCGTACAGCATCGGTACGTTGACGTACAATTTGAAGAGCGCCGACTGGTCCTCCTCTAACGTCTAATTATCACAAACTCCCCTGCCCATAACGGCAAGGGAGTTTTTTATGAAATACATATAAAAAAAGACGGGCAAAGCCCGTCTTTTATTTTACAGTTTCGTATGACCTAAACAGCCTATGTACGGCAAGTTTCTGTACTCGCCCGCGTAGTCCAACCCGTAACCGACGGCGAACTCGTCCTCGACGGTAAAACCGACGTAATCGGAGAAGATAGGCGCGTCACGTCTTGCCTTTTTATCCAAAAGCGTGACGACCTTGACAGACTCTGCATCACGGCTTTCCATATCCTTTTTGAGGGCGTATAAGGTGTTGCCCGAGTCCAAGATATCTTCGACGAGCAATACGTGCTTGCCTTTGACGTTGGTCTCCAAATCTTTGAGGTATTTTACCCTCCCGTTCGCGTGCGACGAAACGGAAATAAAGTCGATGAACAAAGGAATATTCATCTTCTTCACCAAATCGGAAAAGAAGAGGAAACTGCCCTTTAAAATACATATGCAAAGGGGTTTTTTCCCCGCGTAATCTTTATCCAACTGCGTCGCAAGTTCTTTGATACGCTTTTCAATTTGTTCTTGCGAAACCAAAATTTTTTCAATGCCTGCATTTTTCATACTGCTTTCTCCTAGCCAAGTTTTTCTATCGTGAAATACCCGATGGTACGGGTGCTATCCGTCACCTTTATCTTTTGTGAAATGTCTACGCCGCCGATGAGGTACACCTCGCCGTCGCTACCAGCCACGACAGGCAATCGGTGTCTTTCGTCCGCAGAGACCTTTTTATCCGTCAAGTATTTTTTGACGCTTTTCGTGCCGCCGCCGAACTTTTCAATATAGTCGCCCGTGCGCGCCTCGCGTATTACCGTCCCTTTAAGTTTGTCTACGTCAAAGGAGAGCGCGCCGTCCGTGGGCGCGTCCGTCACCGAAATCTCGTACCTGCCCCACTTAAAAACGCCCGATTGAAAGGGAATTTCCGGCAAATTTGCCTCTTCGCCTGCGGGAAGGTAAAAGAATAGTCTGTCGTAGACTTTTTTGATTTCCACCCCGTTTTTCGCCGTCATACGGCTTCCCGTCTGCATAAACTGCAATTTGTACGCTTCGTCCAAAATTTGCCTGCTGACGTCCTTCTCTTTGCCCATTTTTTTGAGCAATAGCATACACGCACGACGGAAGACCGGTTTGTCCTCGCAAAGGACTACGCTATCCTCTTGTACTTGCTTTTCCGCCAAACGATAAAGATACTCGTCGTCTTCCGCCGCAAGAAAAGCAAATCTTGCAATCGCGCCCGTGGCGCCCGGCACCGCCTCTTCCAAAGCAGGCAAAACGTCCAACCTAATCTTGTTGCGAGTGGCGCACTTTTCAAAATTCGTCTGATCGACGACGTAGCCGTAGCCACTTTCTTCGACCAATTTATACAGTTCTGCTTTCGTCTTATGCAGAAAGGGTTTTAAGTACTTACCGTCTACCTCTTTCATACCGCTGGCGCCCGTGATAGACGCCCCTCTTGCGATACGGAATAAGACGGTCTCCGCTTGGTCGCCCGCGTGGTGCGCCGTCGCGATATAGTCCGCCTTGCCCGAAAGTAAAATACTTTCGTAGCAAGCCCGTCTAAAATTTCTCGCCGCCGTCTCTACGCTGAGTTTTTCCCGCCTTGCCTTTAAAAGGCAATCTTCTTCAAAGACGTCCAGGGGCAAAGCCAGTTTTTCGCACAGCGACACGACAAAGCGCATATCGGCAAGGCTGTCCTCGCCGCGGATACCGTGTTGACAATGCACGACGCGCAAGGAAAAACCGTCTATGGGCGCGCGCATTTGTAAAAAATACAACAGCGCTACCGAGTCCACCCCGCCGCTGACCGCCGCGCATACCCTCTTGCCTTGTAAAAACGACGCATTTTCCATATATTTTAGTATAACATACCTTTTTTTATTTTGCAATATATTTAGAAAAAAAAAGACGTCCTCTTTTTAGAAGACGTCTTTTTTTTTACTTCAAACCTATCACGTTGTCAAAGTAAAGCACGTTGTCCGCGCCGTTAACAAAGAAGGTTGCCGCACCGTTTTCAGGATTATACGTACCCGACAAAGCCGATACTGGAAGGCAAATCACGTTCTCCCCTTGGGCAAACGTATGCAAAACAGTCACTTGGTCGTTAGCGAGCAACTTCATACCTGCGTTTTCAGAATATACCGTCATCTTGATATAGGTATAATTGGAGAGATTTGCGAAACTGCCATCTGCTTCCTTCAACCAAATCAGGATATGCTGATAGTCCGATATCGTCACTTGTATCGACTGCGTCCCCTCTTTTACGTGCTCCGTCGAAAGTTTCAGTGCGGCGTTGTAGGAATAAACCGTCGTTTCACTAATAGTTTCGCAATTGTTGAGGAGGGTCGTTTGTCTTGCTACGCCGACGATATTGTCGAGATACATAGATACCGCACCACCCAAATAGAAGTAGGCTTCTCCCGTAGCAGGATCGTACCCGTTGCAATTTATCAAATCCGCAACAGCAATGCGTACTACTTGTTGACCCGGCGTCAAATAAGCAAGGCTTACAATCGTTTCACCCGTCCCGCCAAACAAACCACAGTCCGCTGTACTTACGACGTTTATCGTCATTTCGATATATTCGTAATTTTCAAGCACAGCAGGCGCAAAATCTTTTTTCAGCCAAAGAGAAAGTTCTGCCCAAGCCGCGGTGGTAATACCGTATGCAAAATAGCCTTGCGTTGCATTGCCCGCATTCAACGTAATCGTTGCTACGTCCGTAGCAACCCAACCGTCAATATTATATTCACAACCGTTGAGCAAATCTTTTTGGGTATAGGTTACCGCCGCACTGTAAGCGCTTTGAGTATAACCAACGGCTTTTACCTGCAAGGATTGACCGTTTGCAAGTTTGACAAAGCAGTCCGTCGTCGTATTTTCTACGCCGTCCAACAAGTAGGTGTAACTCGTTGCACCTTCCACCGCTTCCCAGCAAGCCGTGCCGTCTTGCCATACCTCTACCACGGGGGTAGTTAATTTTGCGTCTTGAGACGCAATTTTTGCTTTAAAGTTATCGATAGCGACCGCTATAGGAGCCCACAAATAGAAGCCACCATAAACGTCTAACTGAGTCTCGTTAGCATTAATTTCCGTCAATATGGTGTCAGCCGAAATAGTTATCGTGTTCCAACCAGCGCCAAATGCGACTTGCGTACCATTAGCCAAGGAGAAACTGTTTGCCGTTTCGGCATATACGTCCATCGTGATACAATCAAACGTCGCTACGTCCGCCGCCGTAAGAGGGGCACCGTTGTAGGTCATCGTTATAACAATCGTTGCCGTAGCGCTAATAGATACTGCGTACCCATCCTCCCTTGCCGTGCTTTCCTTCGTAGCATCACCGTATACTGCCACCGTGTTCACGTCATCGCCGTCGTTGAGGACTTCCCATTTTTCAACGGGGGTGAGGGTTGCCGTGACTTCTACCGTTTTTTCAATCGTCTTTTCGCCGCCAAGGGACATCGTTGCCGTGATATTGGCAATGCCGTCGGCTACCGCCACCACTTTGCCGTCTACGACCTTGATTGCCGCTTCGTTGTCCGAAGTGTACGTTACGTAGTCCGTCGCGATGTTGCCTACCGTGAATACGGGAGCGCAAGCCTCCGTCGTCGTCAAAGTCGCGCCGCCGTTAACGGAAAAATCCACCGTCGTTGCCGCCGAGATTTCGTCGATAAGGTCACTTTGTTCGTACGTCGGTTTCATACTTTCTACCGTCGCTACGTATCCAATACTCCGCGTTACCTTTTCCGTATAAATGGTCTCGCCGCCCGCCGTCACGTACGCTACCGCCGTGATCGGGCGATTGTAGAATTCTTGAGGGAATCTTGCTACCTCTTCCCCCTCTGCTTGTTCTGCAATCAACGCGCAAGAGAAGGCTTTATAGCCGTCTGCAATGCCGTAGATCGTGCAAAGTTCGTCAGACCAAACGCCGGTTGCGGGAATCACTAGCGCGTTCGCCGTATCTTTCGTCAAATCCGCGCCCGTGTCCATATCTTGAGGGATAAGTACCATGCCGTATTCGGCACCGTCCGTCAACGCGTCTGCCTCTACTTGCGCCACAAAGCGCAACCCGTCGGGGTTCATCATACGCACCGATGCGCCCAACACGTCAAACGCCGTATACTCGTACTCAAAAGAAGCGACTTTCATCCCTGCTATACAGTTTGCCCAATCGGCAACGCTCGTCGTATCCGCAGGATATGCGTCGTACAAACAAGCGAAGAAATTCTTCGTCTTGTCGACTTTGCTTGCATCCGCCGCGCCGTCCGTCAAATAGGTCGCGTTGCCATTAAACCACGCGTACGTTTCGTCTACCATAAAATCGGTAGGATTGCCGAACGTAACGCTAGGGGTAGGCCACAACAACTTAGTATCTTCCGTGATAAATTTGTTATATTGCGCCTTAGTCATACCTGCGTGGCCGTGATGGGACAATTGTACGTAGTCACTAGTCAATTCCGCCGCCGTGTACGTCGTCGTCAATCTCTCGCCGCCCGATATCGCTAAGTCGTTGAGGAAAAGCACGCTGTTATCGCCTGCGACCATACGGATAACCATAGAGGTATCGTTTACGTCGCCGTAGTAGCCGTCGCTCATTGCCCACGTCTGCAATACGTCAAAACGTACGCCGTCCACCGTGATGGACAAGCCGTCTTCTACGCTTTCTGCATTGACCACCGCGCCGTTTAACGCGTCGTAATCGTAGCCGTAGGTTGCAAACGCCGTCTTCAACGTCTCCAAATTGGCTTGTTGGCTGTTGGTCATAGGGAAAGAACCGCCAAAATCGGGGAAATCAAAATAGAAATTATTGATCGTTACCCCCGACGCGTCGCCCTGCGACATAATCTTGCCAAGTTCGGAGAAATGGTCGCGGTGGGCATGGGATAAGAACCACGCTTCTACCTCCACCTCTTCGCCGTCCGCCTTGCCTGCTATCGCACGAAGTGCCGCAGGTAAGTACGCTTCCGCGCTAAGTGCCGCCGCCGAGCCGATTGCCGTATCGTCGGCATACACGCCGTCCGTACCGCCGTCGATGACAATAAGTTTGCCTCCCGCCGTCTTGATGACGTAGGACTCCAACAAATACCCTGCGTTGGGGGCAAGTTGGTAAACCTCTACGCTACTAGTCGGGGTTGCCGCAGACGCCGTCGCTACGCCGTCGTCCAGCAAGGCGACCGAGAGCCCCGTGCAAGCGCAACATACGCCTGCAAGCGCCGCCGTTAAAAGTTTTTTCACACTAAACTTTTTCATCCTTCCCCCCTCCTTATACGTGCCACCAGCTATCGGGAATATATCCCGTGCCGTCGTACGAGGAAGGCGACGCCGTCACGACGTCTTGTGCATCAAAAAACTCGATAGTTACCATAGGTTTTTGATAGAGTTGTTTCACTTGTCTATCCTCCTATAAAAAATTTTTATCCGTGCGTTATTATATATAATAACTCCTTTATTATATCATACCTTTTTTCCTTTTTCAAGGTGTCTTTACATAAAAAATCTGCATTTTTTTGTAATATCGTCCATATTTTTTGTAAATATAGTAAAAAGGCCCGCCGTTTTAGGGCAAGCCTTTTTCTTTTTTTGCTATTTATTTTACGGCAACTCTATCTCGTACAAGTCTTTGGGCGGGACGGGTTTCGTCGAGTTTTGTACGAATTTTTTCACCTCCGCCGTTGCCTTCTCAATGGACACGCAAGTACCCGCGCCCGCAACGCAACCGCCGGGGCAACCCATACCTTCGATGAGACATCCGTCTTTTTTGCCCGCCTTGGCAAGCAAGAGCATCTTTTTGCATTCTTCCAACCCTTCGGCGTGCTCTATCTTCACTTCCACGTCGGGATAGTAGGCACGGATACATTTTTCAATCGCTTCCGCGACCCCGCCCGATACGGCGTAGCCTCTGCCTGCTCCCGTCGCCTCGTGGATGGATTTCTCGCCTCTGTATTTGGCAAAATCTATCTCTTTTGCCTCGAAAATACCCGCAAGTTCTTCAAACGTGATGACGAAATCCACATCGCTACGCACCGACATACGGGACGCCTCTAATTTTTTTGCGGCGCAAGGACCGATAAAGACGACGCGCGCCTCGGGCGTACGTTGCTTAATTCGCCTTGCCGTCGCTACCATTGGCGTGAGCGACTGCGAAACTTTGTCTATCATCTGCGGGAATTGTTTCTTCGCGAGCATTGCCCAAGCGGGACAACAGGAAGTGAGCAGGAACGGCAATTTCCCAGACGCTACCTCTTCGACGTATGCGTGCGCTTCCGTCGCCGCGCCTACGTCCGCACCGCTTGCCACCTCGTGCACTTCCTTAAAGCCGATATCGAGTAGCGCGCCTTTGATAATCGCAGGAGTAATGCCTTCCCCGAATTGACCGACGATTGCAGGGGCAAGTTCCGCTACCACGTAATCTCCTTTTTTGATAGCGCGGATGAGTTGGAAAATCTGCGACTTATCCGCAATTGCCCCAAAGGGGCAGTTGACCATACATTGACCGCAACCGACGCATTTGTCGTTGTCGATTTTAGCACGACCCAATTCGTCGGTGCCTATCGCTTTGATACCGCAAGCCTTAGAGCAAGGTCTTTCCTTATGCGCAATGGCGTCGTACGGACACGCCTGCTTACACTTGCCGCACTTGATACATTTTTCTCTATTGATAACCGCTTTGCCCTTGACAATGTCAATCGCGCCGCGCGGACAGGACGCCACACACGCTTTCGCTACGCAACCGCGGCATTGATTGCTCACTTCGTATACGTTGTCCTCGCACTTATCGCAAGCAGAAGGAATTACCTGCATCAAAGGCGGCTCGTAATACTTGTCCGTGATATTGCTTTGGTCGACGCCGCTGGTGATGTGCACGGGCTTATCCTCAGGACGCAACGACATACCCATCGCAAGGCGAACTCGCTCTGAAACGATTGCCCTTTCACGATAGATACTTTCCCTGTATCTAGGCACGTCCGCAGGCGTGACACGATACGGGATTGCTTCAATTTCGTCGTTGACCTTTTCCGCATCCGCTTCAAAGGCGACTTTCGCCACCTCTTTAAACACCTTGTGTCTCAATTTAACTACCGATGTTTCCAGCCCTCTTTTCATACCTTCTCCTTTTCGTCCATATCCAATCGGTACAATTTCCCCGCCAATATGGCAAGGGAAGCCGCCAAGTCTTCCGTCTTTACAATCACGCCCTTGGGCGCGTACAACGGCGCAGGAGCGAAATTCCAAACCGCTTTGATACCTGCCCCGACCATTTTATCCAAAATCTCTTGCGCCGCGCGCTTCGGCACGGCAATAATCCCTATGCGGATTTTTTTCGCTTTGACAAACTCGTCAAACTCGTCCAAATGCAAAATCGGCTTGCCAGCCACCTCTTTGCCCACCACCTGTGGGTTGCAGTCGAACGCCGCCACGACGTTGAGCCCGTTGCTCTTAAAACCCTCGTAACCCAGGAAGGCTTTGCCTAGCCCGCCCGCGCCGACCAACACGACGTCGGATAAGTTGTCGTAGCCCAAAAATTTCTCGATGTCGGCAATCAGCCGCGCCGTCTTAAACCCCAGCCTCGGTCTGCCCGCTTCGCTCGATACCGTCTCCAAATCCTTGCGCACCAGCACCGAAGAAACGGCTATCGCTTGCGCCATTACCGACGAAGAAATATATTCCGTCCCCCGTCCGCTTTCCTCTTGCAAAAACCGCAAATACAGCGGCAGCCTCTCCAGCGTGGCTTTGGAAACGTCTTTTTTTTCAAGAAAGTTTGCGCCTGTTTTCATTCTGTCTCCAATTTTGATATTTTTTTATCGATATCAGTATACCACAATTACGCAGAAAAAGCAAGTCTTTTTTTAGATTTTTATTTACTGGACGTTTTTCAACCATTTTTCACGCAGATAAGAAACGCCGTATTCTTCTTTATCCGCTTTCGTCAAAGCAATAACGTCGGTGTTCGCCCCGTCTATCCATATGACGTCGTCCGCCAAATACGCCGCTTCGTCGATATCGTGCGTAACGAAAAGGCAAGTGCGGTTTTCCTCTCGTAATTTTTTCCGTAAAGTACGCATCAAGCGTACTTTGCGCGCCGTATCGAGGGAAGAGAAAGGCTCGTCCAAAAGCAGTAACTCTCCTTTTTTGGCCAGAGCACGGGCAAGGGAGACGCGCTGTTTTTCGCCGCCCGACAAGGTGCTTACCTTTTGCCCAACCTCCGTTATCTCTGCCCAAGCAAGCCATTTTTCGGCGGTCTCTTCGTCTATGCCAACGAAGGTCAAATTATCCAAAACGGAGGCAAAAGGCAACAATCTGGGCTCCTGAAAAGCGACGGAAATATTTTGAGGAACCTCCTTTTCACCGTCGAATTTTTCCAGCCCAGCAAGGGCGCGGAGTAAAGTGGTCTTCCCCACGCCGCTTTCTCCCAAAACCGCCGTGATTTTGCCCTCTTCAAAGACAAATTCCCGTCCGTCAAAGAGGAGTTTCTCGCCAAATTTCTTCGTGATGACTATCCTCATACGCCCTCCTTTATGAGCAGCCCTACCGCCCACTCGACCAGCATACTGAACAGACATACGATAAGCGTCAACGCGAACAGCGTAGGTCTTTGCGCATAGTACGCCGCCTCCTGCATCTGCCCGCCGAGACTGCCAGCAACGTTTGCCAAAATCTCCGCCGAAACGATGAGTTTGACGGCAAAGGAGAAGCCTGTCGCGCTCTCCAAAATAAGAGAATTTTTCATCGACGGCAAATACAAGCCGAAGACGATTTTTTTCTTGGGCACGCCAAAGGTCTTACTCATCTCCAAAAGGTCTTTATCTACCCCCGATAAAGCGTTGTAGTACGCCGTATAAAGTAAGGGAAACAAAGTCAGCACACACACCGCCACGGGCACTTCCGCACGGGTGAACGAGACGAGCAAAATCAGCAATACCGCCATCGTAGGCAGGGCGCGCAAGAAAGCGCACACGCCTGTGAAAATGCGAAAAAACGGGGGGAACAGGTACGAAAGCAAGGCAAAAGCAAACGCCAAAAGCGCAGAGAGGCAAAAGGCGATAACGGCGCGCAACAAAGTCTCTAAAAACGCCTGCCAAAACGTCCCGTCACCAAGCAGAGAAAACGCCCGTCCTACCGTCTCCCAAGGGGAGGCGACGACGGTGTCTTTGCCGACGGAAAAATAGCCAATCAACCAAAGGATAAAAAGAAAAAGAAGGGCGCAAAGTCCCCAAACGGCATTTTTCAAAATCGCGTTCGTCCTTTTGCTCCCTTTCATTTTTTAGCCCTCGATATAATAAAACTCATCCGCTACGGTAGAGGCGCTATCCGCCGCCACCGATTGCATTTTTTGTAAAAATTCATCCACGCGAAGACGACAGTCGACGCTCTTTTCAAAACGCACGTTACAGCGCGAAATGACTTCCGTCGTCAGGTTTTTCGTGCTGAACGTCCCTTTCAATCCCTCTTCTAAATGGGAAGAAACGGAAGCGCAAATCTCCGCGACGGACGCCGTCTGCAAATACCCTTCTGCTTGCGAAAGCCCCGCCATTATCTCTTCTAATTTTTCTTTTTCCTCTTTGATAAAGGATTTTTTTGCGACCACCGCCGCCTGCGGGAATCCCGACGCGCCGTACATCGCCTGCAAATCGCCTACCATATAAAAGGGTTTGCCTTGCGCGGTAAACGCCTTAATTTTTGCGCTTGCCGCTGGCTCGGGTACAAGGTATACGTCCGCCTCGCCTAAAGGCGAGACCTCGTCAGGCGTCACACCGTATAAATAGGCGGCGTCCGCACTTTGCGTCTGCATATCGTACGAAATCCCTAAGTTATCAAGCGCAATACGGAAGGCGAGCCCCGGTACGTTGGCTAACTGTACGACCCCTATCTTTTTGCCTTTCAGCCCCGCTATATTTTCTATGGTATACGGCGTATTATCCGCCGATACGAAATACATATTTCCGTGCGTGGCAAGCCCGACCATTTGATAGGTATCGCCGTCGCCGAGCAGATTACTTGCCTGATTGACGGGTAAAATACAAACGTCTGCCTGAGGCTCCTTCCCGTCTACGAAAGAAATGATTTTATCAGCGCTCGTAATCGTATACTCAATCCCGTCGTCCGCGCCGTCCTCGCTAAGCAGTTTTGCTAGCGCTAAAGCGGGCGCGCCGTCGGGCGCATACACCTGCACTTCATCGGGCGCACAGCCGCCAAAGAGAACCGAACTGCCTATCAACGCACCGCATAAACACATCGACAAAAAACTATTCTTCAACTATCGCCTCCACGCGATGGATAGGCTTGCCGCCCTCCACCCAGCGTTTTTCGTATTCCGTCATAATATTCCAAGCAGGGTTACCCTTTTCGTGCAAGTCGTAGGTCACGTTTTCAAGGCGCAAACCGCTTGCCCGCATCTCTTCTAAAGAGAAATCGAAAAAGTCTCTGTCGTCCGTCTTTTGGATGATTTTGCCCCCTTTTTTCAACAGTTTTTTGTAAATCTCCAAAAATCTGCGGTGGGTCAGCCTTTGCGTCGCGTAACCGAGTTTAGGCAGGGGCGTGGAAAAGTTAAGATAGACGGCGTCCAAGGATTTTTCAGGGACGTAACATTGCAATACCTCTGCGCGTACGCACAAAAAACGGACGTTGTCCACGCCATAGGCGTGGGCGTTCTCCATCGCCGCCAAAATGACGTTGGAGAGCATCTCCGCAGCCAAAAAGCCCTCGTCGGGGTTTTGCCCCGCAAGTTCGCAAACAAAACCGCCTTTCCCACAACCAATCTCTAAACTTACGGGTCTATCGTCCCCGAAAATCTTACTAAAATCCAATAAGTTGCGGTAGTTTTCCGCCGCTTCTTTCATATTTAAAATGCCTCCTGCGCCCTGCGCCAAAAGCAGGTGAGAAAGCGCGTCCATACGCGTATCGAAATTGCGTTTTTTTCTCATCCGTTGAGACATACTTTACCGCCTTATTTCGTACCCGTACTGCCAAAACCGCCCACCCCGCGGACGGTGTCCGTAAGCGTTTCCGCCTCAGTATAATCGGCGCGCAAGAAAGGCGCGACGACAAGTTGCGCAATACGCTCCCCGTGTGCAACCGTTTGAGGAATAGCCGAGTGGTTATGGAGCGCCACCATCACTTCTCCGCGGTAGTCTGCGTCCACGACGCCAACTTTGTTGGCGGGGGCAAGACCGCGCTTGGAAGCGAGCCCGCTACGCGCATAGATGAGCCCTGCGTACCCTTCGGGGATTTCCATTGCAAGCCCCGTCTTGATGAGTTTCGTTTCGTTCGGCTGTATCACAACGTCGGCGTCGAGCACCGCATACAAATCGGCGCCTGCCGCGTAAGCGGAGCCGTAAGTGGGCAAAACAGCCCTTTCGTCCAATTTTTTTACTGCTATCGTAGGCATCTTTTGTTCTCCTTATCTCAATTTCAACGCCATTATACCAAATATCGGCAAAAAAATCAACCGATTAGCGTATCTGCGCGCCCGTAGCGCAAAAAAAATCGCAGGAAATCCTGCGACCTTTTTTCTATACGAACGGTTATAGATACGCTTGCTCGTAATACAATTCGTAGAGAGGCGCGTAAGACTCGCCCAAATAACTGAGCGCAACCGCGTCTTTTTCAAAGGCGGCTACCCGTTCTTTCGCGTCTGTGTACGTCGTCTCGTAATACTCGCGCACGATGGCAATACGCTCGCTATAACTCAACGAATAATCCACAAGATAGGGCGCCTCTTCGCCCGTCTCCGTACGCACGGCAAACCGCAAATAAAAGAGCAAACCGTCCCGCAAATTGCTTACCTCTTCGTCGTAAACCGACTGCAACTGCTCGCAAACCTTTTCGTAACTACTGCCCAAAAACACACCGTTTTTCAGCATCCTGAACTTTTCTTTCGCCTTCGCCTCTTCCAGCGCTCTCGTCAGTTTATTTTTCTTTAGTTGTACCTCTTTCACCTCAATCAACTGCTCGTCCGTCAGTCTCGCGTATTGGTCGTCCGTGAAAGATATGACGTCTATCTCCATCTCTGCCTCCTTTACCTATACAATCGTTGCGTCTCCGCTTCCAGTCCCGTCACTTGGGCGTCAAGGGACAGCGTTATCCTCACGTCAAAGCGTTTCCCTTTGAGGGCGATTGGTACTATCGTCCCTTCCTTGGTCAACTGCACTTGCTTTTCTCTACTGCCGTTTCTGCCGACGACGCGTAAGGTTATCTTACCGCTACCGTACAATTTGACGCTTGTTAGCGTCTTGTCTTTCTCGTCGCCGAAACTTTCCCCCTTCCTTTCAAAGAAAGGGGCGGAAGGCAAAGGATAGCCCGCGGCATACGCAAACAACCGTCTATTTTCGTCCGCGCCGTACACCCCGCCGTCAAAACTGCAGAGTACGGAACTGAATTGCGTATACGCGCACTCGCCCGTGGATAAATCCACCGTCAGCGTCCTGTTCTCTCCGTAAAGAGTACAAGGTAAAAAATACTTATTTCCCGTTGCCGCCGCCTCCGCCGAGGGATAGGGCACAACCCCTTTCAACTGACCGTGCGTGTCCATCGGCTGCACCTTGCCGTTTTTTACGCCGAAAAGTCCATCGGGCGTCATAAACAGCACCCGATCTCCACAAGCCGCCGCACTGCCTTCGTAAATAACCCCGCCTACGTAATCGACTTTCTCCACCTTAAAATCGCGAGCCGCGCTGCCGCCCGTCACCCGATACAAGCCCTCGTTACAAAAACAATACATCTCCTCTTTGAGTGCCACCAACTGCGTCGGCGTAGAAACGTACTCCATCAAACGCACGAAACCGCCCTCGTCCGCGCTGTCCGTAAAATCAGCGTATGCGTAAGGGGCGCTGTACTGCAACTTGTCATCTGCGCCCACCACGAACAGCCTATTTTCAAAGACACAAGCCGCTTTGCTGAACGTACCGTCGCACATTTTAGAGAACCAACAGCCTATCCCAAAACGCCACAAGGCGTTTCTCAACACACAAGCGAGCCGCATATAGCCGTCTTCCCCTGGTAAAGAGAGTAATTTCACCCTGTTCCCAGTCGTGATGACTTTTTCAAAATCCTTTAGAGGTTCTGCGAGATAGTACACCCCTTGCGTCGTCGATAAAATAGGGAGCGAAATTCGCCCGATACTGGTATTGTAGGGAGCGAAGGAAAAGTCAAGCAACGGCTCTGGCGAAATCAAATCCACCCCGTTTATCGACAGATACCGCATCCCCGTCCCGTAGGCTAAGATACCGCCCTTCGCCTTACAACCGTACGACGAGGTAGCGCAAAAGCACCCGTCCGCCTTACCCAACGAAAACGCGTCGAATACGTGCCGCTTTACCAAATAAGTTTTGGACGAAATTTTCTTTTCTGCCATTTTCTCCCTCCTCATCTCCAAACTCTACGCCGCACTAACCTGCAAGGCGTTTTTTTATACGCCGCCGTGATTGCCGACTTGTATTTTTTATCCCAAACCTCCGCTTCTTCGTACAAACCTGCCTTTAGGCAATACTCCGCCGCCATCCCGTACGCAAACAACCGATAGGACACCAAACTTTGAAAATCCGTCTCTCCCTCCAACCCTTTCGGCTCGGGCGCGTAAGTGTACGTCACTTTGAGTCTGCCGACTTGCGCTTTGAAATAGTCGCCGAATAACTGGAAGCGAATCGCTAGCCCCCACTCGTCCGTCACTTTCACGATTTGCACCGCGCGTTTAGAAAGGGTAAGATAGGGTACGGCGCCCGTATCCGTCTCTACCTCTTCCTGCGTTTTTAACGGCAGATAGTCTACTGCCAACTCCGTTTCCACCAAGTTAAAACAGCGCAACAATTCGTTGACCACCGCCTCGCCTTCCACGTCTGCTTCTTCCGTGTACTTGCGTACCGATTCCGCCGTAACGTCGCCAAGCAGTTCCGCCGCCGCAACCACTAAGTCTTTTACTTTCATAATCTCCTCCTTTAAAAAAACACCCGTGCACCGCCAAATCGGTACACGGGTGCCCTGTTTTTATGCGTTTTTTGCCAAAACGCCCCTGCCTTTTAAAGATTATTTCTCCGTAATCCCAGACAACATGCCTTGCCCGCCAGGTTTATAGCACATCAATTCTGCATACTTGACGAGCGTCGCGCTGTAAACGGGTTTGTTGGGAAGTTTGGTAAGCACTTTCCCGTCGTCCCCTTCCAGCCATTGCCAATCGCAAAGTTGATGGATACAAAAATCGTCGGTATTGAGCAAATACATCGTACCTTCGGGACAGAATCTATCCGCTACCACGGGGATACCGTTGAAGGTTAACGCCTTGTAGCCCCCTTCGATTTCCTGGGTGGCAAGCACGACGTTGTGCTGTCTGTAGTAAGCCGCAAGAGCGCGTCTAACCCCCCAAGAACATACGATAAAATTGACTTTACTACCGCTGTTTTCCTCGATAGAGTCAATGGCTTTTTGGATGGTATCTTCGTCGATTTCTCCCACTTCCGTTTGCTTATAAGGCTGCATGAAAGATTGACGCACAACGCCGTAAATTTGCTCTTTCGTGTCGTCGAAAATAGCACCCAAACCCGTAATTTCTTGCTCTAAGCCCCCTTGCATGCAGATATAACTGCCTACAGGAAAATTGCTTTCGACAAGAGCAATACCACTAAGCGTGGCTTTCTTTTCCTCTCTCACCACTGCGCTAATTTTAAAATCCCCGACCTTTGTCCCGTTGGGATTGTACGCGCAGACCATCATCCCTTCAAAGAGATTTTTGACGCTATCAAAAACCGCACAGTTGCTACTGGGAATCAACTCCGTCACCGTAGCAAGTTTTCCGCTGCCGTCGCCGAATAACATTCTGCCAAAGTTGAGCGACGCACTCTTGATAAGGTTGTCCATTTCGTCGTTCAAAAGATTGACGAAGGCGCCTTCGCTGTTTTGAGAAGCACGAAGTGCTTTGTCGGAAATTTCAATCGTGCCGTACAAGTTTTTGAGGCTGGAAACAAATTGCACGTAATTGGTGGCGTCGCTAGCCTTCAATTCCTCCGTTTCACCACCTGCGGCAATACCGCCGTTGACACCGTAACGCACCAATTTTCTTACGTCTTTACCCCATACGTCTGCCGTCGATTTTTTCAATTGCGCCAAAAAAGGGTTAGCCGCCTTATCCAAAGCGTCGGTGACGGCGTCCAAATAAAAAGATTTTAAGGCCTTATCAGCCGTTTGCATGGTTACCATATTTTTTTCTCCTTTTAAAAATCGTTGTTGTTAGCCTTGAACAGCCTGAGCGCCATATTGCCCGCGTCGTCAAGCGTCTTGGCTTTTTTCGGTGGCGTCAAAAGCGCGCCTACGCCACCTTTGCTAATCGGCGCGCCCGCGTCTTGTAAGGACTGCAAATAATCGCCGATAATTTGCAGTCTTACCTTTTCGTCTTTCGACGCAAGTAGATATACGTCCTCAGCGGTCGGCATCGGTTTTGCTTGTCCGTCTAAATTTTTTTCGCCTGACTCTGCAACGGCGTCCTCTTCCCTTACGCCTTGCGCCTCGTCCGCAACCTCTTTTCTCGGTTGACCGTTATACGGCGCCTTCGTATCGGGTTCCTTAACGGACGCACTCTGCCACCCCTCGTTTTGCGCGGTATCGCCAAGATTTTCCTCCTCGCAATCCTTGCAAGACTTCGTCTGCCCGTCGTTAGATTTGCCCGCGCGCTCCAACTCTTTGAGGCGTTGGCTACGTCTAGTAAACTCCGCCTGCAAACTGTTGTACGCCTGCATCAGGGCGTTTACGTCCTTAAATTTACCTAAAGGCGACTTTTCCTCTTCCATTTGTCCCGCCGTTGAAATTTCCTCGCAAACGTTCTCCTTATTCTCCATATTTTTTTACTCCTTATCCTTGATTTTTTGTTGATGCGCCTTTAAATGCGCCACGGCACGGCGTTTGCATTCGCCGTCCTCTTCTCCTTGCAGCGAGAGGGACAACAAATACTTGGTATGCTCCGCTACGTGTAACGGGTGGTCGTCGAAATCGTCCACCGACACCTCGCCTTTGCTAAACGCCAAATTTTCTTGCGCCGACTTTTGGATATGCAACGCCGACACGTCCTTAGAAGTATCCAGCGTCTCTAGCCCGAAACACTCCAAAATGCTGTTTTTATGGGCAACGGACACACGTCCGTCCTCCCCTTGCAAAATCCCCGCTTCGTAGAGGCGTAACAGCGTCTCGCGCTTTTCCTCCACCGATACGATCGCCTCGCTTTCAAAGGTCACGTCGGACGCACGCAAGTCGCTGGCGTTGAAATAATAAACTTGCGCCCGCTCGTTCTCGCCCGTCACCGTCGTCAGCCTCGCCGTGCCCGCAAACTGCTTATACAACCGCAAGATATGTCTGCCGATCTCCTTCGTGGCGTTCTCCACCGCAAGGACGGTGTTTTGCAAACGGCTGGTATCCTGAGAGAGTAGCAACTGCAAACCCGTCGCGCTGGTCACCCCCGTCGCCAAACGCTGGGTAAAATCGCTGACTCCCGAAAGAACGGAAAATTCCTTTTCTAGCCACTCCTCCTCCCTTTCAAACTCCGCAGGTAATTGACCGCCGTCCAAAAACTTGGGCGGTATCCCCCCTTGCCGATATACGAGCACTCTTCCGGGTGCAAGTCCTTCGTCGGCAAGTTCTTCCGTGTCCAAACTGCCGTCCTCCACCGTCAAAACGCCGAAAGTGGCTCGATTCAAAAACTCGTGCTTACGATTGCGTACCGCGTTGTAAGCGCGTTGCAAAGGCACTAGTCTTTCCACGACGCTATGCCCGAAAAAACTACCCGGCATAGACAGACAGTCTTGCTTGACGAAAGGAAAATCTCTCACCCCGCCTTCCCCGTTTAAATAGGGCAGATCCCCCTCGTACAGCAACTCGCCGCCAGCGGCAATCTCCAATCTGCCACGAGGGAATTTTTTGTCCCCGCGCGTGTATCTTTCGACGTATACCACCCCGTCCTTTATCACTTCTTCTCCACCGCAAGGAGAACCCACCGAGAGGTTAGAACCCGATACTGCCACCCCGAATTTTTCGAAAATATAGGCGGCAGGTACGACTTTTGCGTGAATAACGCTCTTCGTCTCCGCCAAATTTTCCGCGCTGAGCGAGTCGGGAAAAATCTCAAAAGGCGGGGTCACGGACACGCTGACTTCCCCTTCGTATACGGAACTGCCGTCTTCGCGTTTGCCAACCTGTCTGCCCGCCTCGGCGTCCCAGATCACTTTATAAAATACGCTACCGCAAACTTCCGCCCAGCGAGTTCCCTTTTCTATCTCGGCGCGAAGATTGATTTTGTCCTTGACCGATTGCAAAATCCCCGTGGCGAGTTTTGCCGACATCTCGTCCTCTTCCGCGCCCGAAAAGGCGCGTACTTTGAGTTTGGGCACCGCCCTGACCAGTTTTGCCATACGCGCGTCCACCGCAGGGGCAATGCGGTTGAACACTCTGCGCGACTGCCAATAAAAGCGTTTTTCTTCCTCTTCCACTTCCCCGTCGTGCGTCACGTCAAAGTACTGCTCTCCCGCGACGAATTTTCCACACAGCCGCCAGCCCCCTTCCAGTCTCCGTCTCGCCTCGCGCCTTGCAAGAAAATCCGCCTCGATCTCTTGTGCTTTTTTACGCTTTGCCTCTTCCTTTGCCGTCTGCAACCGCGCCTCCATTTCCGTCAATTTTTCCTTCATCCTTTTTCTCCTTTTTTATGGGTTTTCCCCTTTTTTTGCTTTTTTCCAAGGCTTTTAACAGCCGCTCTCTTTCCTCCTCCAACTGTTCGTCCGTCCATCCGCCGACGTCGTCCGTGCCGCCAAGTAGCATTTGCACCGCCTTTAAATCGGGCGGGATATCCCTGCGTATTTCCTTGCGCTTTGTGAGGCGCATTTGACCGTCCACCTCGGCGTACTCCTCCGTTACTTCTTCCACCCGACAGCCCTTTGCCACCCGCATCAGCACTTCGTTGAGTTTTTCTTGCCTGTCTTTCACAACTCCCTCCTAATCAATTTTTCCGCCCCGTTTTAAGCCCCGATACAATCTTTCTTTTTCCCTCAAAATAGGGGAAGCCAAAGCGGGAGGCGGCGCGTTTTTCGGGCGGGTCATCAAATAATAACGCAATTCATCCAAGCAATGGTCGTCCACCTTCCTCGGCACGTCCCCCTTGCCCCAATAATAACTTTTCAGTTCCGCAATCAAATTGACGCAACTACTGAAAATATACAAATTGGGCAAGCCGTTGCTTTGATTGAGATAACTTTTTACCCGTGATATGCCCGAAAACAAATCTTTTTCGACGTCGGGATTGACCAAAACGCCCCGCTCGTAAAAAAGTTCGCAGACGTTCTTTACCCCCGAAAGCGTACGCTGTTTTGCCGCGCTGTCGATAAGCGCCTGCACCCTGCCTTTGCTATCCCGTTTCCAGCCCAGCATCTCGCATATCCGCTTAATTTCTTGCGCGTGGTAGTCGACGTCTCTCCCCGCCGCAAAATGCTCGTATATCACGTACACGTTGTCGTCGTAGTCGACGGCATACCAATGTGCCGATAAGGGGTTATTGAGCCCTGGGTCAATGGCGATATTGTCCTGCCACTCGGGCGGGACGCTGAAAGGCTCGATAACGTGAATCCTTTCGTCGAACTCCGGATACACGAGTCCTTTTGCCAAAGCAAACTTTCCGTAACGTCTGCTTTGCAACTGCCCTTCGTCCATACACCCCTGCAAGGCTTTGATTTCCCCTTCGTCCAGATAGGGGTTATCCGCCCACTCCATAAACTCGTACCAAACCTCGGCGTCGTTGTGGCGATTGAGGTATATCTCTTCGTATACGAACGTCTGCCCCTTTAACGGCGTCATCGTCCCGAAGATATCCCCTTTTTTGTCCATTACCCGCATACGGCATTCGAGGTAAATGTCGTAAGGCGGCTCTTCGTCGAACCATACGAAATCCAGCGACGCGCCCTGAAATTTTTCCCTGCCTTGATCGCAACTTTTAAAGCCGATGACGGAAACCCCGCCGAAGACGTTTTTGACCCGTATAAAGTCGATTACCCCCATTTCGGGAGAATCTTTACGCCCGCTTTGCATCACGATCTCCTCTATCCAATCCTTGCGCAAATAGTGCAAAATTTTCTTTTGCGCGACGTCCCTTTGCACCTGCGTAGACAAAGAAACCACCCACCCGTGTACGTCTTTTTTGTTTGCACGGTAAGGATGTATCCCCCTTGCCATATAGATTGTCTCCACGGCGCCGCACTCCGTTTTGCCGCAACGGTTTCCGCCGAAGACCCAGCGGTTTCTCTTGATACAGCGATGAAACTCCACCTGTTTTTCGTGTATCTTTTCGCCCGTATTGTACCTAGACAGTCTGTCCGCTTTTTTACGCCGCGCAAGTTCCGTCTCTATCCTTAGCAACTTTTCGACGATTTCTTTCATCTTACTTCCCCTTTCCCGAAAATCCCCCACGCCGTTTGCGTTATACTACCCCTGTATGAAAGTATTGTTTTGTTTACTCTTTTTTTTGTGCGCGCTCTTTGCGCCACCATCTACGCTGTCAAAAGCAACGGCGGCGGGCGGCTATACTTACGCCTGTATAGGGGAGGATTGCTATTTTTACGATACGCCAACCCTAACGCGCGGCGTCTTTTTATTGCCTGAGACCTATTTTGTCAAAATCCTGGAAGAGCAGGACGCCTATTATCGCATCGAATACCTCACCGACACCGCCTTTACCCGTAAAATCGTGGGATATTGCCGTAAAGAAAAGGTCAGTCCCGTTGACTTTCAACCGACTAACCCTTATCTCTATCGTTCTTTCGACGTAAAATACCAAACGGGCGGGGAAACGGGCGACGGGTTTTTGACCCAAATCACCCTCTCCTGCGCCTACTACGGCGATTACCGCATCGGCGAACAAGATTATTGTTACGTCCTGCGGGGGGAGGAATTCGGGTACGTGCCAAAGCCCGACGGCTTCTTTTACGAACGCAACCCGGAAGCCGCCCAAACGCCCTCTTCTCCCGCCAAAGACGACTCCGCTTCTTCTCCGCCCTATCTACTCTTCCTCATCCTCGCCTTGCTAGCGCCCGCCGTCGCCTTTTTACTCTTTAAATCCTCTTCCAAAAAACCTTTCGACCCGCCCGAAGAACGGTAATTTTTCGCTATTTGAGTTCGCTCAAAAAGTCGAGAAGTTGCCGTTCTTTTTTTTCTATCGCAATCTCTTTACCCAGCGCCAAATATTGATACAACAGGGCGACGTATTCGATATCCAAGCAACCTTCGTCGAACGTCTTTTCGTCCAGCCCTTCCACCTTTAACAGCCCTGTGATTTTCTTTAACAGCCTTGCCTGCTTACGGTAATAATTTCGCTCGCTCCACGGCTTAAAAGGCAACTTGCAAAGCCCTGCTCTCCACGCAGCGAACAGCCTGCGTACCCTGTCCGCTTTACCAAAATACCGCACGTCTAACAGCGTCTTTTCCTCTTCGCTCAATTTCAGCAATACCCTTTCCAGCAAGTTCTTCAGCCTGTCCGCGTTCTGTCTGCGTACGATCTCTTCCGCTAAGTATTCCGTCAATTTCTCCGTAGACATCCTGCTGCCGTAAGACAGCAACGCCTTATTTTTGATATGTTCCTCGTAGTCTCTTCCTATCCTGCCCAACTGTGGGTAGGCGTACAGCGCAGTCTTAATACGCATTTCCATTGTCTTCACCTCGCTTCCTGCTTTTCTTGCGCCCAAATAGTACACCGCTTTTTGGCTTTTGCAACCCCGTACTGCCAACTTTTTTGCAAAAATACAAACATTTGTTCGCTTTTTAATCTTATTATAACGGGTATTGTTGACAAAACACGCCTCTTTTTTCTTTTTTGCAAGAGTTTTGGAAAAATTTGGAAGGCGAGCCCGCTTTCCCCATAAACAGGAGGAAAACCGGGAAGAAAATCTACGCCAGTTTATTGCTTTTTCCGCGCACGCGTGTTATAATAGAGGTATGAAAAGACAAATTTCGACAATTTTATGTGCAAGTGCGGCGTTGCTTGCGGGGCTTTCCGTGGCGGCAGGCGTACTTTCTTGGGAAACGGCCTCGGCGGCGACGCAAACCGCCGCAACGGATGAATTCATCACGCCCGGCTCCTACGAACAGTATTTGCCGCTGGATGCGCCGTACGATCTTGCCGTCTCCGAAAACTTCACGGCGATTGCCGACGGCAATAAAATACACGTATACAGCAATGCGAACGAGGGATATTATACCTACACGCACGCGGAAAATACGGAGGACACGACCAACAACGTCATCACAAAGGTGGCTTTTTCCCAAAACAATACGCTGTATTTTTTGGACGGAACCAACGCCTTGTATCATTTCCACCCCGGCGTTTTCTTTAACGGCACCGCGGACTCTTCCAACAAAGAAGAATGGCTTACGAAAACCCCCGATTTTACCTGTCAAAACTTTGCCATCAGCGGCGACGATTTGTACTTTTTAAACGGGAACTCAGGCACCTATAACATCCTGCAAACCTCGTTAGAAACGCCGAAAAAGGACGCTACCGCCAAAGTGACGGCTAGTTCCGATTCCTTGCTCTTTTTGCAAAACGGAAATTTATATTATACGAGCAGCGATATGTTGCGTCTCAGCGGAGAAACACCCAAGTTGTGGACGGAACTTACCCCTGTAACCGATAGCATTTATTCTATGGCGATTTTGGGCAACGTCGTCTACTACACTTCTAAAAACGGCAATGCTTTTTATGCGCACGACCTCGCAAAAGACGAGCCCGTCATTACCCCTCTTGAAAAAGAAAACGGGCAACGGGGATACTCCGCCGTTACCACCTACGCAGGCAAAATTTACGTCGTGAAAAACGAAAGCGTATGCGAATACGACCCTGCCATACAAGACTTTACGGGATTTGAAATAGGCGCGTCCTCCACCTCGGCGCATCGTTTGCAAGAGGGTACGGACAGCGTCCTGTATAAGGATAAGGTATATACTGCGGACAAAGGCAGGGTGTCTATCTATGATACGATAGAAAAGACCTACGACGTCCTCAATAACACCATCACCGCAAACTATATCGCGACGGACGGCGAGACGGTATTGCTCGCTACTCAAACCAAAGCCGCGCTCTATTCGTTACAGACGGGAGACGCTTTGCTGACCGTGGAAAACGGGCAACACTTCAACGGCTCCATCGTCGGCATCACGCAAGTATACGGCAATTATTATTTCGTCACCAACGCAATGCAGTACTGGAAAATGAGTAAAGGGGCAGACTGGACGTATACGCGCGCCGATAGACTCAATCACACCCCGCAACTGTTGACCAGCGACGTACAAGGGAACTTGTACCTGATGACTACCAGCGGTAACGTGTACCGTATGTCAGAGACGGATTTTATGTCCAGCGCCGACTTCGCTACCGAAATTTATACCGTTGCCAATCCCTCTTCCACGACGAAAATCTTAGTCGATTATCATCAAAATTTGTACGCTTTACAAGGGAACAAATTGATAAAACATCAGCCCAATACGAGCGCGGAAGAGATTGACCTTAGCAAAGAACTTGCCTATACCCAAACGACGGCTACCCCTGTCACGACGGTGGCATTCAGCGCAGAACGGGAGGACGCATACGTACTCTACAACGGCAATCTTATGATTTCCACCTTGGACTTAACGTTGCCATGCATGGAAAAAATCGCGACGGAAAACGTCTACGCCAGCATCTTTGAAGACGAGGTGCAATCGGTCGCCGTCGTGGAACTTACCAAAGACACCCTGCTCGTTGAGTTTGAGTTGGCGGATTTACAAGACGCCTCCGTTGTATTCCCTTATACTGGATATTTGCAGGCGAAAGAGGTTCTTCCTGTAACGGAAAGTAGCCAAGCGATGACCTCCTTAAAAATCGGCGAAGCGGGCGAATATACCGTCATCGCTTATTTCCAAAAATCCAGTCAAGAATATCACACCTATCTCGTCGAAACGGCGTCGCTCAGCAGTCAAACGACTTACCCCGACTATCCTTCGACGGACGACTATAAGACGGGTTGGCTGTCTAGCGCCGTCAACCTTTACAAATTCCCCTATTTGACCGAATTGCTGACCGTAGGTCCTGTGGCATTGCCTAAAAATCAAAAACTCACTATCATCGGAGAAATTACCGTTGACTATGACTACTACCACGTGCAATACGTCGATGGCGGCGTGATCAAAACTGGCTACGTCCCCCAAGCGTTTATCAACGACTTTGACAGCACCCCGCCCGAAACGACGGAGACGCTGCTCGGCAACGGAAAGGCGGATACGGAAGCAGGCTGGAGATTTGTCTTTATCCTCTTAGGCTGCGCAGCCGTCATTATCCTCGTCGATTTCCTCATCTTACGCCCGCGCAAAAAGGATGAATAATCAATTAAAACGCAAAAAAAGAGTGGTCTAAAACCACTCTTTTTTTGTAGATTATTTCGCCTCGTCAAGCAGGCGTTTTCTGTCCTCTAAAATCAACGCACAGAGTTTTTCTCGCTCAAAATTCTCCACCGCAAAGGCATAGCCCTTTTTGCCCATTGCGACCAGGTCTTTTTCTGGTATCTCTTTCATTGCTTGATACAGCGCCTCAGCGTCGCCCTTGGGCACCGTCAAGCCCGTTTCTCCTGGCAACATCGCATCGATAGGACCGGGGATATCGGTGACGATAACGGGCACGCCCATCGCCTCTGCCTCTACCGTGCCGAGCCCAAACCCTTCTCGGTAACTGGGCAACAAATAGCAATCGCTCGCTGCCAAATATTTTTCGACCTCCGTAGTCGGGCCCGTATAAATTACCCTATCGCAAACCTTCGACCAATCGTAGTTTTCTTGGTTGAGTTCTTCCGTTGCCTCTTCCCTGCCCACCAGCAACAGATACGTATTTTGTCCCGATTCTTGCAGTTTTTTATAGGCGGAAAGCAACTCGTCAATTCCCTTATCCTTGGTGATGCGCCCGACGAAAATATACACGAAAGCGTCGCTAGGCAGGTTGTATTTTTCCCTGATTTCTTTTCGGTATTCTTCCTTACGGGAGATATCGAATTTTTGTAAATTGACGCCGCAGGCGCTACCTGCGCCGATGACGCTGCCCTTTTCTGCTTTATATAATCCCTCTTGATGGGAAAAAGCAAGGTTGCTGTGGCTGTCGGGCTCTATCCAAGTCGACATACGGCAAACCTGTTTTTCAATGACCTTGAAAATCTTGCGTTTTAGCCCCTTCATCCCGACGTACGCCATCCCCCATTGACAATACAGCCGAACGGGGATTTTTGCTTTTTTGCCCGCAATGGCGGCGTACAGCGACGCGTTGGGGGTAGAGTACTGGATAAGATCGAATTTTTCTTCTTTAAAAATCTTTTTCAGCCTAGAAATAGCTTTAAACGCCGACAGGCTCACCCCCCTCTTCATCGGGACGGGGATGTAGCGGATATTTTTAGGCAAAGATTTTGCAAACTCCTCGTCGCCGTCGCAAATCATCGTGATTTCCCAATCGGTATGCGACGCGAGATATTCGGCGACGGACAACACGAACGCTTTCAGCGTCAGCGATACCGTCGTAATGTAGCAAATCTTTTTCTTCATCCTCTTTTCCGCCTTTGTAAGCCGCCTTTTAGGCGTACTTGTACTTATTATATCACTTTCTTAAGCAAAAGACAATATCTTTTGAAAAAATTATCCCTATCACAAAAAAGCCATCTTTTACAGTAAGCGCAAAGCACAATAGCGACGGAATAGCGAGCAGATACAACTCAACTTTTCCTCAATGCAATTTTGCGAAGCGTCAGTGACGACACGCGATTTGATTGCAAATCGCTCGTCAGTGGACGGTTGGCAGAAGCGCCACAATAGCAAAAACCCGTAGACTTTTGGTCTACGGGTTTATGGCTGCTCCTGTCAGGCTCGAACTGACGACACTCGGATTAACAGTCCGATGCTCTACCTGCTGAGCTAAGGAGCAATAAAAGCGGCAATTACCTATCCTCCCGGCAGTTAACTGCAAGTACTTTCGGCGTAAAAGAGCTTAACTTCTGTGTTCGGTATGGGAACAGGTGGATCCTCTTTGCCATCATCACCGCTATGGTTATATATTCAGCCTTCCGC
>JAFTQO010000002.1 GCA_017462735.1 Clostridia bacterium | reverse complement strand
GAAAGCGCAATGAGCATGGTTGCAGGTACCGCACGCAGCATGGGCGTAACGGTGGAAGAGTAATAAGGAGAGACGTGGCAGAGGGGAAACTCTCGTGACGACCACAAGGAGGATTAAAAATGAAACACGGTAAAAAATATAGTGATAGCGTAAAAGCATTTGACTTGACCAAGCAATACGAAGCGGCAGAAGCAATCTCCGTTTTGTTGCAAACGGCAAAGGCAAAATTCGACGAAACGATTGAAATGCACGTAAGACTCGGCGTTGACCCCCGTCAAGCAGACCAACAAGTTCGTGGCGTACTCGTCCTTCCCAACGGTACGGGTAAGACCAAGAAAGTTTTGGTTATCGCAAAAGGTGCAAAGGCTGATGCGGCGGTGGCTGCTGGTGCAGACTACGTCGGCGCAGAAGAAATGATCGCAAAGATTCAAAACGAAAACTGGTTTGATTTCGACGTTATGGTTACCACCCCCGATATGATGGGTATGGTAGGTCGTATCGGTCGTGTGCTCGGGCCTAAAGGCTTGATGCCCAACCCTAAGAGCGGTACGGTTACGATGGACGTTGAAAAGGCGATCAGAGAAGTTAAAGCAGGTAAAGTAGAATACCGTCTTGATAAGACGGCTATTATCCACTGCCCCATCGGTAAGAAGAGCTTCGGCGAAGAAAAACTCGTCGAAAACTTCACCGCACTTATGGACGCCATTATCAAAGCGAAACCCGCTGCGGCAAAAGGTCAATACGTGAAGAGCGTAACGCTTGCTTCCACGATGGGCCCCGGCGTCAAAGTATTGCCTAAACTTTAATAGGCAAAAATTTTAAAAAAGTTCGCTAAAGGCAGTGAAAACGATTGACTGCCTTTGGCGGATTTGATATAATACCCATAGAAATCGAACCGTAGACAACAAGCACCCGAAAGGGTTTGATGGGCAACCGCTTGTTTAGGTATGAGATGTTAAAGAGATTTTTTGCGTCCTTATACCGTTCGGTATAGGGTATTTTTATTGTCAGGCGTAGAAGTTTTACGCTTAAAGGAGGTAAATATGTCGGCAAAATTAGATGCAAAAAAACAAATCGTTGAAGAAATCAAAGCGAAGATTCAAAACAGCAAGTCGGTAGTTCTTGCAGATTACAACAAACTTACCGTATTGGAAGTCACCGCTTTGAGAAATCAATTCAAGGCAGCAAACTGCGAATACAAGGTGTACAAAAACACCCTCGTAAGATTGGCGTTCCACGAACTTGGCGTTACCGATTTCGATGCGGACCTCAACGGTACGACGGCAACCGTATTCTGCGCGGATGAAACGAGCGGTGCGGCGGTATTTGCAAAGGCTACGAAAGAAAACCCCGCGTTGGTAGAAAAAATCGTGCCCAAGTGCGCATACCTTGAAAACAAATATTTGGATAAGGCTGGGGTTAAAGAACTTGCTTCCATCCCTTCCAAAGAAGTGCTTATTGCGAAGATGCTTGGCTGCTTGCAATCTTCTCTTTCCAAGTTTGTCTATGTTTTGGATTCCATTGCAAAGGCAAAAGAAGCGGCTAACTAATTAAAAAAATTATCATCATAAAAAAATAGGAGATTAAAAAAATGGATGCACAAAAATTGATTGAAGAAGTAAAATCTATGACCGTTCTTGAATTGAACGAACTTGTTAAAGCCCTTGAAGCAGAATTCGGCGTAAGCGCTGCTGCTCCCGTTGCTGCTGGTGGTGCTGCTGTTGAAGCGGCTGCTGCTCCTGCAGAAGAAGAAAAGACGGAATTCGACGTTGTATTGAAGGATATCGGTCCCAACAAGATCGCTATCATCAAAGTTGTCCGCGAAGTTACCGGTCTTGGTCTTGCTGACGCTAAGAAAGCAGTGGAAGCAATGGGCGTTATCAAAGAAAACGCACCCAAGGCTGACGCTGAAGCGCTCGTTGCAAAATTGAAAGAAAACGGCGCTGTTGCAGAACTTAAATAATTTAGGCTGTATTGCGGCGTAGGCTAAGGTCGCGCCCTGCCTATAAGGTTTGACAACTAAAAACCAAAAACCCCGTGCGTAACGCGCTCGGGGTTTTTTTGTCCCCTTATCTTGTGTGAGAAATGGATAAAAATAGCGCTAATTTAGGCGAAAGCACTTGACAGAAAAGCCAATAACGGGTAAAATAGAAAAGTAGAAAAATCCAAACGGAGTAGTTTATGAAAAAGACGCTTAAAAAATTAGGTTGTGCGGCGCTTGCGGCTTGTTCGCTGGCGGTGGGTGCTTTTGCTTTCACGGGCTGTACGACCGACCGTCCGGAACTGGAAATTCAACTCTCTTTCAACGGAGAAACATATACGTTGGAATATACGTTATATAGAAAGTACGCGCCCAATACGGTGAATCATTTCCTTGCCTTAGCGGAGAACGGTTATTACGACGGGCTTTGCGTGCACGATTATGTAGCGGGCGACAAAATGCAATTGGGCGCTTATTCCTACGACGAAACGCAGGAAGAAAATGGTGGTTTGGTCTATAAGCCTTACTTTGATACGGTGAAAACCTACCAAGATTTCCCTGTCAGCGTATGGGCGGACAAAGCGAAAACTACCCCGACTTATACTGTATACGGCGAATTCAAAAACAATGAGTTTACCGTAGAAAAGGGTGACTTTTTAAGACAAGAGTTCGGTGCGTTGACGATGATTTACAACGCGAATATACCTGTGGATTCGGCAGAAGTTTGGGTACAGCGTGTCGACGGAAACGGCGTCTCTCGTAAAGACTACGTTAACAACAGCGCTACTTCCCGATTTACCATTTCGTTGCGCTCTACCGTCGACTATAATTATTGTACCTTTGCGATGCTGGATGACGATAGCGTCTCGACCTTGAAGAGTTTGAAATCCGCTTTGGAAGAACACGCTAGCGAGTACGATGAAAGTAACGCCTTCACGCAGACGAAGGAGTTGGAGGTGGGCGAAGACGACGTCCTTCTCGACAACGAAAAGGTGCTTAAAGAAACTTACCGTATTCCTTCGGTTCCTATCGTAATCGAATACGTAAAAGTCAACAAATACTAAGAAGAAACCCCGCCTGAAAAGGCGGGATTTTTTATCCTTGGATGTCGGTGATTTTTCCTGCTTCCGTAAGGATGCGGAAGCGTTTTACTTGATACAATCTTTCTTTTTTGGGATAAACAAGCAAACAGGCGTCCGCTTCGTCACAGGGCACGACCTCGGTAAAGTCGCCTAAAAAATCCTTGATTTTTTCCGCTTCCTTTTGTAAGGGTTCGGCTAAAAATGGAAGGTAGTCGCAACCGAGCAAGACGCTTTCAAAAAAAGCATAGGCAAGTAGGGTGTTCTCCGCTTGCTCTTTGGGCTGTAATAGGGTGAATTCCACTTTGGGACAATCTGCCTTTGACAAATCCCATACGCATTTTGCTTTACTGCCGTTTTTATCCTGTAAGGGCAACAGCGCGCGTAAAAGCCCGTTTTCTAGCAAAAAAGTTTCATAGCGTTCGTATAACCGCGTCTCGGCTTGTTTATCGATAAGGCAGAACGCCTCCTTCGAGGACAATAGAAAAAAGTTCCCCGCTTCTTGTAAGGCGTTAGGGGAAAAGGAGGGGGGCAGGTCTTTAACGAAAGTTTCTTTCTCTCCTTCCACGCATACCTGTAGCCCGCCTTGTCGGTACACGGTAACGGTGACGTCCCTTCGCTTTTCTTGCAATAGCACTTTCAAGGAGAAATCGCAAGGGGTAAAATCCTTAACGTATAACGCAATTCCGTCGGGGAGCAAGTACACCTCGCATTTTTCGGGTGGGTCGAAACGGAGTTTTTCCGTGAGGAAAAATCCTACGGGCAGGGCGTTTTCGGGATGGAACTCGACAAACACCTCGTCTTTGGCGCACACGTCCGCGTGTCTAGGAAAGGTATCCGTCCTGCCGAAATAGGCGCCGTTGACGGTCATCAGGCAAGGAAGGGAGGATAAAAAATAAAATTTCATACCATAAAATATTCTTTTTGTTTTCGCAAAATGTATAAAAGCAAAAAAATAGGTTAATAATTTTTTCAAATCGGGGCGAAGAAGCCCGACGGAGGGAAAAATTATGAATAAAATCAACGGCTATACCGAAGAAGAGGCGAAAAATTTGGTAGAATATATCCAAGACGGGAAGCGTAAGGGCAAGACTTTGACTTATTTATTTGCGTCGTACGGCGTGAGGAACGGACGCGCGAAAGGGAGCGTACGCAACTACTATTATACCCTGATGAAGAACGAGAAAGGGGATGAGAGAATCGTCAAATTGTTGGACGGAAAGACGTTGTCCGTCGAAAAAATTCGGGCGTTCAGCGAAGAGGAAGCAGACGCGGCGCTCAGGAGTATTTTGGCGGAAAAGAGCAAGGGCTTGTCCGTGCGTAGGGCGATATTTAATCTGTCCAAAGGTGACGACAAGTTGATGCTCAGGTTACAAAACAAATATAGAAACACCTTAAAGAAACATCCCGAAAAAATCGCGGCGTTGCAAGAAGAGATGGGGATAGCGGAAAAGGATAGAGTGGACGTATTCCGTAAAAAGCAAGAAAATCAAGACGGTGCTTTGAAAGGCAAAAAAGCAGGTGAAAGAGAGTTTTTGCAAAGACGGTTAGAAAGAGAAATCAATATGCTCTACGACAGATTGGCGCAGGGCTTAAAGGAAGAAAACGATAGACTGCGTAGCGAAAACGCAAGTTTAAAAGAAAAGATAGAGGCATTGCAAAAGAAGCACGGATAAAGAAAACCCCGTCTAACGAACGGGGTTTTGCAATACGGCGGTTTTACGCTTTGGCTTTTTTGGCGGATTTTTCATCCGCGTCGTCTTTTTTAGGGGACGCGTTCTCTATCATCTTGATTTTTTCGTCCATCATCTCGTCGAATTTGGCTTTCATTTCGTCTTGTCCTTTTTTGACGAGTACGCGCATTTTATAACTGTTAGTGACGACGAGTGCGCCCGCGACCATACCCAGCAGTAAACCTGTGCTGAATTTTTCCATACTTTCCTCCTTTGGCGTTTGCCACCTGCGTTCAGTATGTGAAAAAATAAGAAAAAGATACAAAAAGGCTAAAAAAGGGGTAGACGAGCCCGCCTTTTTGTGTTATAATACCCCTATGATAACCAAACGGATACTTGCCTTAGATATAGGCGACAAGCGCATCGGCGTAGCGGTCAGCGACCCGTTTAACGAATACGCAATGCCCTGCGAAACGTATTTCCGCACGAAAAACTTTGAGGCGGACGTAGAGGCGGTGGCAAAGATTGCTTACGAGAAAGGGGTAGGGACGATTGTGTGCGGTCTGCCTGTCAATTTCGACGGCACGGACAGTATACAAACGGAAAAGACTCAGCGGTTTATCGACGCTTTGAAGGCAAAGACCCACTTGCCCGTGGAGATTGAGGACGAGCGGTTTACGACCATGCAAGCGCGGGATACGCAGATTGCAGGCGGGGTTAAACGCGGGGATAGAAAAAAGACGATAGACTCTATTGCGGCGTCGTATATTTTAGACGGGTATTTGGCTAGGCAGAAACAAAAGGCGAAAGTCGAAGGAGAAAAAATAATGAACGAAAAAATGATGGATGAAGCATTGGACGAAGAAGAAGGGATTGTGTACCTTGTAGACGAAGAGGGCAACGAAGAAGCCTATATTGCCGTGGACAGCGTCGAATATAAAGGCGCGGAATATTGCGTGCTTAGAAAAGCCTATCCCGAGACGGAGGATGAAGAGGCAGAGGTCGTCATTTTCTTGATGGAGGCAGACGGCGAAGACGTGCAGTTGTTGCCTGTGGAAGACGACGCGCTCCTCGACGAAGTCTTTGCGGAATTCTGCAACCAATACGAAGATTTTGAGGACGCAGACGAAGCGGCTAAGTTAGAGTCCTAAAAGATAGTAAAACAAAACTAAGCGCAGTATTAAATTGCTGCGTTTTTTTGTGTAAAAATATGAAAACTCTACGGAGCGTGGGTGTTTTTTGGAGAAAAACCGTGATAAGATAGTCGTAGGAATGAAAAGGAGCGAAAAAAATGGACTTAAAAATTACGGGTAAATTTATACAGGAGAGGCGAAAAGCGCAGGGACTTACGCAGGCGGAACTTGCTGAGAAAATATCCGTCAGCGAAAAGACGGTATCCAAGTGGGAGTGCGGCAAAGGATTCCCCGATACTTCTTTGATGTTGCCCCTTTGCGAGGCGTTGGCTATCTCTGCCAACGAGTTGCTTTCGGGTAAACTTTTGGGCGAAAAGGAATATAAAACCAGCGCGGAAGAACATCTTATATTATTAAAGAATCAGCAACAAAAACTGTACAAACACCTGTTTGTGATAGAATGGGTATTGCTTGGGATTGCGGTGCTGGTTTTGATAGGCGGCGGCGCTTTGATAGAATACCTCCCCATGCCAATCGGCTGGCAATGGACGATTATGGGAGTCGGGCTGTTAATCTTGATAGTGGCAATCTTTTTTGCAACGCGGATAGAGCGTAACGTCGGCTTTTTCGAGTGCGCGCATTGCAAACACAAATATATCCCGTCCTATGGCAAGATGATATTGGCGATGCACGTTGGTACGACGAGGTATATGAAATGTCCAAAATGCGGCAAGCATAGTTGGAGCAAAAAGAAACTAAAAGACGAATAAATAAAAGATAAAAGCCTTTGCGTGAAAAGCGTAAGGGTTTTTCTTTTTTATAAAAAAGAAGAAAAAAGTGGAAAAAAGTCTACAAAAGGGTATAAAATGAGTTGCGCAGGAAATCGTAATATGGTAAAATAGTAAGGCTGAAAAAATTCACACCCGACCCTTGTGCGCAATCCGTGTCCGTAAAATCTTTCAATGCGGATAAGTTGCGAGCCAACGCAAGACGGGGAGGAAAAACGGAGGAATGAATTATGGCAGTTATCAGTATGAAGCAACTCTTAGAGGCAGGGGTACACTTCGGTCACCAAACGAGAAAGTGGAATCCCAAAATGAAGAAGTACATCTTCGCGGCAAGAAACGAAATCCACATCATCGATTTGCAGTTGACGGCTAACTTAATCGAAGAAGCGTATGCCTTCGTATGCGAAAGCGTAAAGGCGGGCAAATCCGTCCTTTTCGTTGGTACGAAAAAGCAAGCGCAAGACGCGATCAAAGAAGAAGCGGAAAGATGCGGTCAATACTACGTCAACACCCGTTGGCTTGGTGGTTGCTTGACCAACTTCAAGACGATGAGAAGCCGTGTGGAATATCTCGAATCTTTGGAAGCAAGAGAAGCGAACGGCGAGTTTGATCTTCTTCCTAAGAAAGAAGTTATGCTTCTCAAGAAAGAAATGGAAAAATTGCAAGCCAACCTTGGCGGTATCAAGAAGATGCGTTCTATGCCCGGCGTTATGTTCGTAGTTGACCCCAACAACGAAGACATCGCTATCAAGGAAGCGAAGAAACTCGGCATCAAAGTTGTCGCTATCACGGACACCAACTGCGACCCTGACGTCGTAGACTACGTAATCCCCGGCAACGACGACGCTATCCGCGCAATCAAACTTATCGCATCCGTTATCGCTAACGCAGTTATCGAAGCGAATCAAGGCGAAGAAGCGGTTGTGGCTAGCGCGCCCGTAGAAGAAGCGCCCGCTACCGATATCGAAGAAGTAGTCGCGGCTGCAGAAGAAAACGCGTAAGTTTTCTTGACTTGGACGCATACCTGCGTCCGCAAAATACCAAAAATATCCAAAGGAGAATACAATTATGGCATTTAGTGCACTTGACGTAAAAGCGCTCCGCGAAAAGACGGGCGCAGGCATTATGGACTGTAAAAAAGCGTTGACGGATACCGACGGCGATATGGACAAAGCGGCAGACCTCTTGAGAGAAAGAGGGGTTGCTAAGGCTGATAAAAAGGCGTCCCGTATTGCGGCGGAAGGTATCGTTGCTTGCTATATCGACGTCAGCAAAGGCGTTCTTGTAGAAATCAACTGCGAATCCGACTTCGTAGCAAAGAACCCTCAATTTAGCGAAATCGCAGAAGTGGTAGCAAAGGCTATCCTTGCTAACAATCCCGCTGACGTTGACGCGTTGCTTGCTTGCGCTACGGCGGAAGGCAGCGTAGAAGAATACTTGAAATCGAAGATTGCCGTTATCGGTGAAAAGATTGCCGTTCGTCGTTTTGCGACGTACGAAACGGCTGGGTTCCTTTCCAGTTACATCCACATGGGTGGTAAACTTGGCGTTATGATCGATATGAACGGGGAAGCAACGGATGCGGCTAAGGAAGTTGCGCACGAACTTACCCTTCAAATCGCGTTCACGAAGCCCGCATATCTTACGAAAGAAGAAGTGCCTGCAGACGTTATCGCAAAGGAAAAGGAAGTGCTTATCGCACAAATCAAAAACGACCCGAAATTGGCTGGTAAGCCCGACGCTATCATCGAAAAGATGGTCGTTGGTAAACTTGGCAAATTCTACGTGGAAAACTGCTTGCTCGAACAAGTCTCCATTAAAGACGACAGCGTGAAAGTGGTAGATATGCTGAAAAAAGCAAACGTCTCCATCAACAAATACGCTTTCTTCGTAATGGGCGAAGGTATCGAAAAGAAGAGCGAAGATTTGAGCGAAGAAGTGGCTAAGCAAGTGGCTGCCGTTCAAAAATAAGTAAGTGGACAAAAAAGGGCTACCTAAAAAGGTAGTCCTTTTTTTCTGCCGTTTAGAGGCTTTCGCATCTCTTCGTCGCGGCTCAGTTGCGTACGTTTTTGTACGCGCCTTCGCCGCTCCTTGACCTGCTCGCCTCTAAACGGCAGCCCTGCTTTGAAAGGGTGGGGTGGTTGTCGTCGTTACGGCTCAGTTGCGTACGTCTCTGTACGCGCCTTCGCCGCTCCTTGACCTGCTCGCCTTTAAACGGCAGCCCTGCTTTGAAGGGGTGGGGTGGTTGTCGTCGTTACGGCTCAGTTACGTACGTCTCTGTACGCTCCCTCGGCCTCTCCTTGACCTGCTTGCCACCTAAAAGCCCGCGTGTAAAGGCGAGTTGGAAGAGGCGGATTAAATGAAAACAAAAAAATCTTACAATTTTCACTTACTTTTTTCTTTAATAGTATAGATTTATTTTCGCAAATATGTTATAATGGTAAAAATATGCGTATTTGTCCTATGGACAAAGACGGGCGGAGGAATATATGGAGCCGAAATACAAGAGAATACTACTCAAATTATCTGGCGAGGCGCTTGCGGGCGACCAACATTTTGGACTCAATCACGAGGTAATCGACGGGGTGGTTGACCAAATCGTCAAAGTACACGAAATGGGGGTGCAAGTAGGTCTCGTTATCGGCGGCGGCAACTTCTGGCGCGGCAGACAAGGAACGAATATGGATCGTACGACTGCCGACCATATGGGGATGTTGGCTACGGTAATGAATTCCCTTGCGATGATGGACGCTATCGAGCAACGCGGGATTCCCGTCCGTATCCAAACGGCGCTGGATATGATATCTTTGGCGGAACCCTTTATTTTGAGAAAGGCGCTTAGACATTTTGAAATGGGCAGGGTAGTTATCTTTGCTTGCGGCACGGGTAACCCGTATTGTTCTACGGACACGGCGGCGGCGCTTAGGGCTTGTGAAATCGGCGCGGATATGTTGCTGATGGCAAAGAACGTCAACGGCATTTACGATTCCGACCCCAAGACCAATCACAACGCAAAGAAATACGAAATGCTCAGGTACGCCGATATCATCAATCGTAATTTAAAAGTCATCGACTTTACGGCGGCGACGATGTGTATGGAAAACGAAGTCCCGACGTTAGCGTTTGGGCTGGGGGAAGAAAATTCTATTGTTCGCGCGGTATGCGGAGATAATTCTATCGGCACGATTATACGATAATATAGGTTGAGTTAGTAAAAAAGGAGAAAAGAGATGATTGAAAACGAAAAAGTAGAAGAAATGATGTTAGAGATGGACGAACGTTGCGAAAAGACCCTTAATGCGCTTGAAAACGAATATATGGGTATCCGTGCTGGCCGTGCGAATCCGCACATTTTGGACCGTATTGAAGTAGAGGCATACGGTGGGATGAGTAAACTGATCGAACTTGGCAACGTTTCCGCTTTGGACGCTCGTTGCTTGCAAATCAACCTTTGGGATAAGTCCTTGCTGAAAGCGGTAGAAAAGGCGATTTTGCAATCGAATATCGGCATTACGCCCACCAACGACGGCAACGTCATCCGCCTCGTCTTCCCCGTAATGACGGAAGAAAGAAGAAAGGAACTCGTCAAACAAATCAAAAAAATCGGCGAAGAATCCAAAGTGGCGGTACGCAATATTCGTCGTGACAGCATGGACGTGCTCAAGAAGATGAAGACGGCGAAGGAACTTTCCGAAGACGAGATTGCATCCTGCGAAGCAGACGTTGAAAAGGAAATTTCTTCGGTGATGGCGAAATTAGAAGGGATCATTTCAGCAAAAGAAAAGGAATTGATGTCTATTTAACTATGGGAAAGAATAAGATAGAAGGGGCTTTGCCCCGTCATATCGCGATTATTATGGACGGCAACGGACGTTGGGCAAAAAAACGTCTTATGCCCCGTTCCGTCGGGCATAAACACGGTGTGGACCGTATGGAAGGGCTGTTGGATAAGTCTTTCGAGATGGGGATATCCTACGTCACTTTATACGCGCTTTCTACCGAGAATTTGAAAAGACCCGAAGCGGAATTAGAGGGGTTGTACGACCTGATAAGAAAGCGTTTCGTAGACGCGATGCGAAAGATTTGCAAAAAAGGGGTGCGTTTGCGTATCCTCGGCGACGTCACGATGTTGCCCAAAGACGTGCAAGAGATTTTGCGTCAAGCGGAAGAAGAAACGGCCTGTTACGACGGGAACGGAAAAGGATTAAATATTGCCCTCTGCTACGGTGCGCGCGCTGAAATTGTCCGTGCGGCGAATATCGCGGCGGAAAAAGGGGAAAAATTAACGGAAGAGGGCTTATCAGCGTTGCTGTATACAAGCGATATTCCCGACCCTGATTTAATTATCCGTACGGGCGGTGAAATGCGCCTTTCCAATTTCCTTTTATATCAAGCGGCGTATGCGGAATTGTATTTTTCCGCGAAGATGTTTCCCGATTTTTCGGATGACGATTTGGAGGAGGCGGTGGCGGAATTTGCTCGCCGCACCCGTCGGTTCGGGAAGACGGACGAACAATGCAATACAGAAAAAAGGACAGGGACAGGTCAGTAATTAATCCGTCTCCGTGAGGTGTTACTAAGATGAAAAACCGTGTTATATCAGGCTTGATATATTTGGGGATACTCATAGGGGTATTTGCGTTGAAAATATTTGTCAACGACTTATGCTTCGACGCGTTCGTATGGTTTTTAGCCATTGTCGGGACTTTTGAAATCACGCGGGCGTTTGGGGACAGTATGACAAAGGTGCAAAGGGTACTTACCTTTATCTTTGCCATTATCGTTATCCCTACGTGTGCGTTGGTAGAATATTTCTTCGGCTACGGACTGCACGTCACTTGCGTTTGCTTTTTTGCCCTTGCGATATCGTTGCTTTCTTTGCTTGTGTTTGATCACGATGCAACGACGCTGGAAAATATCGGGGCGTCCCTGTTTGCGGCGGTATATCCTGCGTTGCTGCTTTGTTTGCTTGTCTTGACCAACCATATCGGTCAAGACCCCGTATTGGAAGGGTTTGATAAGGTTATCGGCACGCAAAGCGACGTATTCAACTCTAATCTTGCGATTATGTTGATTTTCGTTGCCTCTCCCCTTTCGGACGTATTTGCCTTTTTCTTCGGGATTACGTTGAAAAAAGTGTTCCCGAAAAAATTAGCGCCCACCCTTTCTCCCAACAAGACGATCGTGGGGTTTGTCGGCGGTTTAATCGGTGGGATGATCGCGGCGGGATTGACCTATTTCGTCTATAATTTGGCATTGGATACGGGATATGCTTTCAATTGGGCGTGGTTGCCTGTCTATCTTGCTATCGGGCTTTTGACGGCGCTCGCCACCTCTTTCGGCGACTTGGTGGAAAGTTGCATCAAACGCAAAAAAGGGCTCAAAGATATGGGCAAGATTATGCCCGGTCACGGCGGGGTGTTGGACAGAATAGACGGTACGATTTTTGCGACGGTAGCCGTGTACATTTGTTTTGCCGTTATCCATTTGTTCTTATAAATTTACCAAAGAAAATGCCTATGCCGAAGAGGGGATAGGTATTTTTTCTCTTATATTACGCAAAGGAAAAGAGTATGAAAAAAATTGCGCTGATAGGTTCGACGGGCTCCATAGGCAGACAGGCGCTTGCGGTGGCTACCCGCTATCCCGAAAAATTTAAAATCGTTGCAATAGTTGCTAACGCGTCCGCGGAGGAATTTTTGCGCCAAGTAGAGAAATTTCGTCCTGAATACGCCGCGCTGGCGGATGAAACGGCGGGTAAAGAAATAGCGGATAAAATCCCTAGCGGTGTCAAATTCGCCTACGGCGAAGAGGCGGCGGTGGAGGCAGTTTGCTACGGCGATACCGCTCTCGTTGCCGCGACGGGCTTTGCAGGGCTTAAATACAGTCTGCGCGCCATTGCGGAAGGGAAGAACCTTGCCCTTGCCAACAAAGAGACGCTCGTTTGCGGTGGGGAACTCGTAATGGGCAAAATCAAGGAGACAGGGGTGGATATTATGCCGATTGACAGCGAACATTCCGCCCTTTGGCAAGCGCTGAATTTCCGCGCGGATACCCCCTTTAAAAAACTCATTATCACGGCAAGCGGCGGACCTTTTTACGGCAAGAGCCAAGAAGAACTTGCTTTAGTGACGGCAAAGGACGCCCTCAAGCATCCCACTTGGCAAATGGGCGCAAAAATTACGATAGACAGCGCAACTTTGCTTAACAAAGGGTTTGAGGTAATCGAGGCGAAATGGCTGTACGATACGACCCTTGATAAAATCAAGACGGTGGTGCAACCGGAAAGTATTATCCACTCGATGGTAGAGTTCGCCGACGGGTGCGTGATGGCGCAGATGAGTTATCCCACGATGGAGTTGCCCATCCAACTCGCCCTGACTTATCCCGATAGGTTTGACTGCGGGCTTGCTTCGTTGGACTTTGAAAAACTTTCGCAAATCCGTTTCTTGCCTTTAAGAAGAAAGGACTTTCCCTGTTACGATTTAGCGCTGACGGCGCTGGAAGAGGGGGATAACTGTCCTTGCGCCCTCAACGGCGCGGGCGAAGTGGCGGTACACGCTTTCTTACGTGGTGAAATCGGCTTTACGCAAATCCAAAAGGTCATTGCGTACGGCTTGGAACGTACCGAACGGGTAAAAATAACCGATTATCAAACGGCGCTTTCTACGGACGCGCGTGCACGTGCCCTCGCCGAAGAATGGATAAAAAGGAACAGGTAAACATTGAGTAATTTATTGGCTTTTGCAGACGTAATGTCGAGAATAGGCGGCGTGTTGGGCGCCCTCGTAATTTTGCTGGCTATGGTGACGATACACGAATTCGGTCATTATATCGCAGGCAAAGCGCTGGGATTTAAAATCACGGAATTCGCCGTCGGCTTCGGCCCTGCGATTTTGAAAAAACGCAGTAAAAAGACGGGCGAAAAATTCTCCTTGCGCGTGATTCCGTTGGGCGGATTTTGCGCCTTTGACGGGGAGGACGACGGAGACGACGCCTACGGCGGCTATTACGAAAACTTAAAAAAGAAAAAGGCGCAAGAAGAAGGGGTGGAAACGCCTTCTTCGCCCGACGAAACGACTAAGCAAGAGGGAACGCCTGACGAGACGACAAAGCAGGAGCGCGTCCCTAAAGAGAAAACGCACGAGTCGCCCGTGCAGGGGATAAACGCGCAAGAAAAGGCGGAAATCGACTCCCTGTTTTCAGCGGTAGAAGAGACGCCCGAGGAGGAGTCCCTCACGCACGAAAGGGCTAAGGAAGAGAATTATCCAGAGCCGCAGGGGGCGAGATTTACCGATCAAGCGCCTTGGAAACGCATCATCGTATTGATTGCGGGCGCGTTGATGAACTATTTATTGGCGTTGGTGTTGTCGATATTGCTTATAGGGATATACGGCGCCCCCAGGTACGAGATTTCAGTACAGGATACGACTAAGCAAGACGCGACGACGATTACGGAAGATGCTTTTTTGGTCAACGAAGGGGATACTTATACAATCGTTGCCATCGACGGAAAAAGGCTGTATCTTTCTAGTGATTATCAGTTAGCGGTCAATGGAAAAAAAGCGGGGGATGAGATAGTGGTTACCCTGATTAAAGCAGGAGAAACGCAACCCGTCGATAAACAAATTACCCTTTCAAGAGACATCAACTTTGCCAATATGTCGGATGCGACAACCATTTTGCGTGCGCTTAACGTACCAATAGGCACGACGTGTAGTTTGCGTACCGTATACGTTCGACAGGGATTTTTCGAGACGATTGGTTCTTCGTTCGAGTATTCCTTTAAGTTGGGTGGGACGGTGCTCCGCTCGCTGGGAGAATTATTGACGGGAAAATTGGGCGTGGACGCTATGGGAGGTCCCGTGACGACGATAGGGGCGACGGCGCAAGCAGCGACTAACGGCTTTGCTTCCTTCCTCAATATCGCGGTGCTTATCGGGGTCAACCTCGCCGTGTTTAATTTGCTTCCCGTGCCCGCGCTTGACGGTTGCAAAATTATCTTTTGTATTATCGAGTGGATTCGCAAAAAGCCCGTCAACAGAAAAGTGGAGGCAATCATCCATTTTGCAGGGGTTATTCTCATCTTCGGCTTTGCGATTTTCGTCGATATCTTCCATCTATTCTAAAAAAACCTTTGCCTGTCAAGGAAAAATACTTGACAGGCGTATTTTTTGGGCGTATAATAGGAGAGTACTACGTAAGGAGGAAGGCAAATGGGCGAAGATTTGGCGTACGTAATGTTGTTTGACTTATACGCGCCGTTGCTTACCGAGCGTCAGCGAAAAATTGCCGATTTGCATTTCAACTACGATTTGTCCTTAGGGGAAATTGCCGAGCAAACGTCCGTGTCCCGCCAAAGCGTGTACGACTGTTTGCAGACGATTAAAAATACGTTGACCGCCACGGAGGAAAAGTTAGGCTTTTACAAGGCGCTTTCGATGCGCCAAGCGGCGTTTGAAAGGTATTGTCAAGAAGAAGACGCCTTGTTGAAAGAGGCTTTTGGAAAAACGGGGGCGGACTTCAAAGCGAAGTTGTCCAAACTGCGCGCAGACGTAAACGCGGAGGTTTAAAGGAGAGATATGGCGTTATTTGGTTCTTTATCCGAAAGATTAAATCATATATTTTCCAAACTGACCAAGCGTGGGAAATTGACGGAACTGGAAATTAAGACGGCGATGCGCGAAGTGCGCGTGGCGTTGCTGGAAGCGGACGTCAATTTAAAAGTTGCCAAGCAATTTATTGCCGAAGTCAGCGAAAAGGCGGTAGGACAGGAAATTTTATCCTCCCTCAACCCCGCGCAACAGGTTATCAAGATTGTCAACGAAGAGTTGATTGCTTTGATGGGCGCAAAAAATGCCAAACTCGAGGTGTCTTCCAAACTGCCCACCGTCATTATGATGTGCGGTTTGCAGGGGGCAGGTAAGACTACGCTTTGCGGGAAACTGGCGTTGCACCTGAAAAAACAGGGCAAGAGACCGTTGCTCGTCGCGGGGGACATTTATCGTCCTGCGGCAATCACCCAACTCAAAGTCGTCGGGCAGCAGGTAGCGGTGGAAGTATTTGAGAAGGGGACGCAAAGCCCCGTCAAGACGGCAAAACAAGCGATTGAATACGCCCGCAGTATGAGTTACGATACCGTGATTTTGGACACGGCAGGGCGGTTGCAAATCGACGACGCCTTGATGAAGGAATTGGAAGAGATTAAAAATGCGATAGAGGTAACGGAGACGTTGCTCGTCGTCGACGCGATGACGGGTCAAGAGGCGGTCAACGTAGCGGATACCTTCAATCAGCGTTTGGAAATCAGCGGGGTGGTTTTGACCAAACTCGACGGCGATACGAGGGGCGGCGCCTGCCTTTCCGTCAAAGCGGTGACGGGCAAGCCTATCAAGTTTATCGGCGTAGGGGAAAAGGTCACCGACTTAGAGCCTTTCTATCCCGACAGAATGGCGTCCCGTATTTTGGGGATGGGAGACGTACTCTCCCTCATCGAAAAGGCGCAACAGGCAATCACCGAAGAAGACGCCAAAAAAATGCAGCAAAAAATGCGTGAAAACGCCTTTACGCTCACCGATTATTTAGAGCAGTTTGCGATGATGAAAAAGATGGGCGGCGCGCAGGCAATGATGTCTATGTTGCCTGGGATGGGCAAGTTGAAGGTGAGCGAAAAGGATATCGACGAAAAGAAGTTGGAGCGCACGAAAGCGATTATCCTTTCGATGACGGTGCAAGAAAGAGAGAATCCGTCGATTATCGATCACAAGCGAAAACGCCGTATCGCGGCGGGTTCGGGCACGACGGTGCAAGAAATCAACCAACTCTTAAAACAGTTTGAGCAGACGAAAATGCTGATGAAACAGTTGAAGGGTGGCAAAGGCAAATTCCGCTTGCCTTTCTAAGCGGATACTACTTGGAGAAACAAGGCGAAAGCCAAAAATAAAGAAAAAATTTTTAAGATACTTTGGAGGTATTATTATGGTTAAAATGAGACTTTTTAGAATGGGCGACAAGAAGAACCCTATCTACCGTGTGGTAGTTGCTGACAGCAGAAAGGCTGCTACGGGCGAATACATCGAACAAATCGGTTTCTATAGCCCCACCGCAAACCCTGTTGAACTCAACATCGACGTGGAACTTGCAAAGAAGTGGATCGCTAACGGCGCGCAACCTACCGAAACGGTAAAGAGTTTGCTCGTTAAGACGGGCGCTATGGAAAAATCCGCTAAATTGTCCGCAGCGAAGACCAAGACGAAAAAATCCAAATAAGACTCAAAAAATCTTAATTTGGGAGAATCACTATGTTAGAGTTGATTAAATATATCGTAGGTCAGTTTGCAGAAGATAAGGAAAACGTCTCCTACGACGTGGTGGAGAAAGACCGTGTAACGGAAGTTACCGTCAGTTTGTCCCCCTCGGATATGGGAAAGGTAATCGGCAAACAAGGCAAAATTGCAAAAGCAATGCGTACGCTTGTGGCTGCCGTTACCCCTAAGGACGAAAAAAGATACGTCATCGAAATCCGTGAAAAGGGCGGGGACGCCGTGGATACGGACGACGGGACAAGCGCGGAAATTGAAGACTAATTTCCATGAAAAACAGCAGAATAAAAGGCTTTCTTAAGAAAGCCTTTTTGCGCTTTGAAAAAGCGGATAGGTGAGAGATGGAAGAATTGCTCATAGGCGAAGTTTTAAAGCCGCAAGGAATCAAAGGGGAACTCAAGGTAAAGGTATTTACCGACGCGCCTGCCGACGTCAAGAAATTCGGCGTCGTGTATATCGACGGCGTTGCGTACAAGATACTTTCCTTCCGTGAGAACGCGGGGGTGGCGTATCTGGGTTTGCGCGGGGTACCCGATAGAAACGCGGCGGAACTTCTCCGTGCTAAAAAAATTTACGGCAAGAGAGAGGACGCGCCCGAGTTGGAAGAGGGACGGTACTATATCGTCGATATTATCGGGCTTTCCTGCGAGACGGAAGAGGGGGAGACGCTGGGTACGGTAACGGACGTAACCCTTCTTTCCAGCGACGTTTATACTATAGAAAAAGCAGGGAAAAAGATACTTTTCCCTGCCGTAAAAGGTGTCGTCAAAAAGGTCGATTTAACGGCGAAAAAACTGATTGTCGATAAAGCAATCTTTGACGAAATTGCCGTTTATTAAGCGGCGTTTTTAGGGCGAATAATCGCCAACAGTTTATCCAGCACGCCCGACTTGCAAAAAGCGATTAGCGCAAGCGTAGCAATCAATGCGTCGGCGGGCACGTAAATGCATTGATAGATAAACGAGTAGATGAACGCGTTGCCCATTGCCCAATCGGGGAAACTGACCCAAACGGCGCCTTCGCTAAAGAAAATCATCCCGGAAAGCAAATGGGAGACGAAGCGCAAGGTAAAGACGGCGACGCAGCCCAACACGATAGGCAGGCAACCTCTTTCCTTACGGCGCATTTTGCCGAAAAAGCCCATAAGGCCGACGCTCATAAAGGCAAGTAGATAATCGAAAAGCAGGGTGGCGGGGGTGAGAATATACGGGTCCTCAATGAAATTGAGTAAGCCGTGAATCAGCCCAATCAACAATCCGTCGATGACGCCGTACGCATAAGCAAAAATCAGGATAGGTACAAACGAGGCGATGGTAATTGACCCGCCGTATTGTACGGGGCTGAATTTGATGATGGCAAGCGTAAACGACATGGAGACGCAGATGCCTGCAAAGGCAATCTTTTTCGCGTCGAAACGCTTGTTACGGAAGAACCCGATTAAGGCGATGATAGCCAAAACGAGTACAACGCCGCCGACGGAAATCCACTTGACGATATCCGTCGTTTGTTCGCTCACTTCGAGCAGGGAATAAAGATACATAAAACACTCCTTTTCCGTCGCTCGTCAAGAAAAAAATAACGCCCACCAAAAAAAGTGGGCGCAAAAAATCCTCATTTCGATATCTATCTCTCGCTCAAGTATTACCTTGCCGATTCCAATGGTATAATCTCAGCCTGTTACAGCACCCACGACGGATTCAATTTTATTAAAGGCGGATCTACGGCGCAGGGTTTCGTCAAGATACGTTTTTTGCTTGCTTGTGTACGTCTCTGTACACGCCCTTCGCAAAAAAGTTTCTTTCCTGCCCCTACTTGTATCTTCACCTTTAATTCTATTCTACAACAATAAAAAAAACTTGTCAAGATATTTTCAAAAAAAGAGGAAAAAAGATGAAATACGATTTTTACGCGTATATGGATAGGATGAAGTACATCAAGCGCTGGCAACTGATGCGCTCCGTACAAGAGGAAAATATTATGGAGCATTCCTACAACGTCGCCCTTTATACGCACGCGCTTGCAATCCTTAAAAATAAAAAGTTCGGGGGCAGCGTAGACGTGTCTAAGGCGGTTTTGTACGCCCTGTATCACGAAAGCAGCGAGGTGATGACGGGGGACTTGCCTACGCCGATTAAGTATTATAACCACAGCATCAGCGACGCGTATAAAGACCTTGAAAGAAAGGCTTGCGAACGGCTGACGGAGATGTTGCCAAAGGAACTTGGGGAAGAAATCGCCCCTTTCGTGCTAGTGGATGAAAATAGCGAAGAATATAAAATTATGAAGGCGGCGGATAGACTTGCCGCGTACGTGAAATGCCTTGCCGAGTTACGCTCCTCCAACGGAGAATTTGTCAAAGCAAAAAAGAGCATTGAAGAAGATTTGCGCAAGAGAAAGATGCCGGAAGTGGATTATTTCTTGGATAAGTTCGCAGGGTCGTTTACGTTGACTTTAGACGAATTGGAAAGTTTCTAAGCGTTTTTGCGTATTGTAAGAAGGGCAAAAACAAGGAGATAGGATGAAAAAAGTTTTTTGGAAAGTATTAGTCGTCGTATTGATACCCTTTTTCGTGTTTACGTTAGGTTTTTTGTCGCAAGCGTTCGAGGGGGAATCCGCTTATGAGATTGCGGTAAGAAACGGCTTTGAGGGGACGGAACAAGAGTGGTTGGAAAGTTTGAAATGCGACCACCCTGCCGACGGGAAATCCGCCTACGAGATTGCGCTCGATAACGGGTTCGTCGGGACGGAAGAGGAGTGGCTCGCCAGCCTGAAAGGGATGGACGGCGAAGACGGGCAAGACCTCGACATAAACCAAATGTATCAGGCGGCGGTTGCAGACGGATTCGTGGGCGGTATGTCTGCCTTTTTGAAGGAATATTTTGACGTAGAGGTAGGTCAAAGCGTCGACACCGAAATCGTCGCGCATAACGTGATGTCTTCGGTGAGCATTATTAGCGTGTTTGACGTCGCAAGCGGGAATAACACGCAGAGAATGACGTCTAGCGGTAGCGGGGTCATTTATCACTTAGAAAAAGAGCACGGCAGGGCGTATATCGTCACCAATTATCACATCGTCTTTGAGAACGGCGTATTAAATGAAAACGGGATAGCGGGGATTATCTACGTCTATTTATACGGCGAGCAATTTAATCTTTCCGGCGAGACCTATGAAGACGAATCGGGCAACGCGATGCGGGCAAGATACGTCGGCGGATCTCCCGTCAACGATATTGCCGTGATTGCCGTAGAGGATAGCGAGATTATTAAAAATTCCGCAGCGGAAGCGGTGACGGTAAGAGGGGCGGAAGAACGCCTGCGTCTTGGCGAAAGCGTGCACGCAATAGGCAACGCCGGAGGACGAGGCTTGTCCGTCGTAGAGGGGGGGCTTTCCTGCGACAGCGAGTATATTTCGTTGGCGTCTTTTGAGAATCCCGCAGAGGCGGCGACCCATCGGGTTATGCGTGTGGACGCGGCGATCAACAAAGGGAACAGCGGCGGCGGTTTGTTCGACGCCAACGGGAAATTGCTGGGGATTGTCAATGCGAAGAGTAGCGGTACGTCGATGGACAACGTGGGATATGCTATTCCAATGGAGAAGGTGTGTTTCATCGTAGATGAAATTTTGGCGAAAGGCTATGCGGATAAGGCGATTTTAGGCGTTATGTTGGGGATAGAAAGTACCACTTCTGGCATTGACGCAACGGGAACGCTGTACGTAAAAGAAAGGATTTATATTTCGGAGGCGCCCTCGGATGCAACGGAGTCCGCTTACGGGCTGGTTTTGAAAGGCGACGTCATCACGAAAGTTGAGATAGGCACAAAGACCTTGGAAGTCGAAAGACTTTACCAAATCGGGGACTTTTTAATTCAAGCAGAAGCGGGCGACGTGGTCAAATTGACGATAGAGCGCGGCGGCGTGGAAATAGAAGTGGACGTCACTTTGCTGCCTGGGCATTTACAAACCATATAAGCCTATTCAACCGCGGAGAAAAATCCGCGGTTTTACATTGACTTTTCAGCCGCAAACGGGTATAATAAAAGAAAGAGAAAAAGGCGGTATTTTTATGCAAAAAGGAAGGTGGCTGTCCATCTTGCAAAATAAGGAAAAAGCGGGAGATTTTCCTCTTGCGAAAGTTCCCCTCGGCTGGGAGGAAAGCGGCGAGGTGGTTTTTTCGCATCGCAAAGACAGAGCGGACAGGTACTGCCATACCTGTGTGACGGGCGCGCAAAGAAAAGCGTTCGTGATGGAGACGGTAAAATCTCTTGCCGTCGCATACGGGGAAGGGAAAGCCTCCTTTTTGGTGCTTTCGCCGCATCGGGAATACGCAAAATTATTGGAGTTAAAAAAAGCGGACGTCACCGTGCCTTATCTATTGAGCGAAAGGCAGTTTTCGGCGATGAAAAACTTGGCGAACGCACAAGCGAGCGCGCGCAAAGAAAATCCTCGATTGCCTAAATTTTTCGTCGTCATCGACGGTCTGGAAGAGTTGCCTTTTTTGCCTAAGGACAATGCGTTTACCTTTTTGAGAAAGTGGGTTGACGAGTTGTCCGGCGGGGCGGAAATTATCACAGCGGTGGACTTCAAGGGCAGCATTTTCGCGGGCTTTGAGGGGGCGTTCGTAGGGGTAGGCAACAGTCTCGTTTCCGCAGACGAAACGGGCAAGGCGGACGTCGCCTACGTCGGGGACGGTTGCGTACTAGATTATCCGCAGGCAATACGGTATACGTTGTCGTAAGTTGAGGGGGATTATGCAAAAAGAGCAGACGAAACAACTGCATACGAGAGAGGACTATCCTTACGGAGAAATCGTCCAGCCGTTGCTTTTGTGGTATGCCAAAAACAAGCGGGATTTGCCTTGGCGGCAAAGCGCCGACCCTTACCGAGTTTGGGTGTCTGAAATTATGCTGCAACAGACACGCGTAGAAGGGGCGAAAGAATATTATAAGCGATTCTTGGAAAAATTCCCCACCGTGCGAGATTTAGCGGAAGCGGAGGAAGAAAGCCTGCTCAAGGTCTGGGAAGGCTTGGGATATTATAGCCGTGCTAGAAACATGCAAAAAGCGGCTAGGCAGGTATGTGAGGAGTACGGCGGGCAGTTCCCTGCCGACAAAGAAAAACTGCGCGGACTTTCAGGGATAGGCGACTATACGGCGGGGGCAATAGCCTCTATCGCCTTTTATAAGCGCACGCCCGCGGTGGACGGCAACGTCTTTCGGGTATTGTCGAGATTGACGGCAAACCCGACGGATATTTCGTTGCCTGCCTATAAAAAATATTTAGAACAAAAATTGCAAAAGATTTATCCCGAAGAAGGGGTGGCTTGCGCCGATTTTACGCAGGCGTTGATGGAATTGGGCGCGCTGGTCTGTAAGCCGACTTCCCCCGCTTGTGAAAGTTGTCCTTTGAAGGACGTTTGCCTGGCGCAAAAAACGTCTAGTCAAGACTCGTATCCCGTTTTGCCCAAAAAGAAAGAAAAGCGGGTGGAGCAGTTGTACGTCTTCGTGATTTTGACGGGTGATAAAATTTCTTTGCGAAAACGCACGGAAGGACTGTTAAAGGGATTGTACGAATTCCCTACCGCCTCTAAAGAAAAAGGAAAAAAAGAATTGCTTGCAGAGTGGGGGATTACGGACTATACGCAGATAAGCAGTTCGTCCGCCGTGCATATTTTCACCCACGTAAGGTGGGAGATGGAGTGCGTCGTCATCCGCACGGAAAACAGCCCGTTCGAGCAGTTTTCCGTGGCGCAAATAGAGGGGGAATTGTCTTTGCCGACGGCATTTTCCAAAGCAAAAGAAATGGCGGTAAAATATGTATAAACTGACGTTTGAACTGATTCCCGAAGAGTGTTGGCGGGCAAATTTACGCACTTTTTTGACCCCTGAGCAATGGGACGTCGTCCGCAAAGACGCCTACAAAAGCAGCGGGCACCGTTGCAGTAAATGTGGGGCGCAAGGAAGACTAGAGGCGCACGAGGTTTGGCGTTACGACGACGAAAAGAGGTTGCAGACCCTCGTAGGGGTGACGGCGCTTTGTCCTGCATGCCATAAGGTCGTGCATATTTCCCGTACTTTTTTAATGGGAGAAGGACAGGCTGCGGAAGAGCATTTCAAAAAGGTAAACGGCTGCACGCAGAGCGATTTTCACGCAGAGTTGCGCCGTGCCAACGAGGAATATGCTAGGCGTAACCAAGTAGAGGGCTGGGTGACGGATTTTTCGTGGCTGAAAGAGACGTACGGCTTTTTGCCTGATTTTTTGCGTAAACCGCAAAGATGAAAATTTAGAGAAAGGTATTGAAAAGCGTAAAAAAATATGCTATAATATCGCAAAAATAAAGAACGGAGAGAAAATTATGAAAGTATTGCTTGTAAACGGCAGCCCTCACGCAAACGGCTGTACCTATACCGCTTTGGCAGAGGTAGAAAAAGCGTTGCAGGAGCAAGGCGTCGAGACGGAAATCGTACATATCGGCGGTAAGACGATACAGGGTTGCAGAGGTTGCTGGGCTTGTAAAAAGGCGGGCAAATGTATCTATGACGACGAGGTAAACGCCTTTGTGGAGAAGGCAAAGACTGCGGACGGATTCCTATTCGGCACGCCCGTCTATTATGCGTCGGCTAACGGGACCCTCGTATCCTTTATGGACAGAGTGTTCTATAGCGGCGGCAAGTATTTATCCTATAAGCCTGCGGCGTCGGTGGTCAGTTGCAGACGTGGCGGCGCAAGTACGACTTTCGACGTGCTGAACAAGTACTATACCATCAACCGTATGCCCGTCGTGTCCTCCAACTATTGGAACGAGATCCACGGCAACAAGGCAGAGGAAGCGTTGCAGGACGAAGAAGGTTTGCAGACGATGCGGATACTCGGCTACAATATGGCGTGGCTGATAAAGTGCATCGATGCGGGCAAGAAAGAGGGAATTGAACCCAAGAGCGAAAGAAAAATTATGACCAATTTCATCCGTTGACAGCGTTGTAAAAAGTAGCATATACTGATAGAAACGGGGTGTTTTATGGCGGATAGAAGAAAAATCGTGTCGGTCATCGGCAACAAAAGGATAAAAAAAGACGGGATCAGGTATCAGTTGGCGTTTGAACTCGGCAAGGCGCTTGTCGACGCGGGGTATCGCGTCCAAAGCGGCGGCTTGCAAGGGGTAATGAAAGCGGTTATGGCGGGGGCGAAAGCCTCTAAAAATTATCGGGAGGGGGACACGGTTGCCCTCGTCCCTTCCTTTGATACGGAGACGGCAAACGAACACGCGGATATCGTTATCCCGACAGGGCTGGATATGATGCGCAACGCGATGGTCGCCAACGCCTATGCCGTTATCGGTATCGGCGGCGGGGCAGGCACGATGAGCGAGTATTGTTATGCGTGGTCGCTTAACCGTCTGGTAATTGCTTTTGCAAACAGCGGCGGTTGGAGCGCAAAGGTGGCGGGCACGAAAATTGACGACACCGATAGGTATCCCGAAATTCCCGAAGATAAGGTGTACGCGGTCACGACGGCGAAAGAAGCGATTAAAATCTTGGACGAAAAGATAGATTTGTACACGAAACGCCATAGCGGCATAAGCCCTCTTTAAAATCAAAAAACTAGTAAATTATCCGCTCTTTTTAGGATGCGTGCGTTTTGGTGCGTTTCCGTCAAAGGGCGGATGTTTTTTGGGCGGCGTTTGCGATTGCGCGATAAAAAAGTAAAAAAAGTGAAAAACCTCTGCAAAAACGCTTGCCAAAGGGGTGGGAGATGGTTTATAATATCTAAGACTTCGGGCGTTCCGCTGCCGATTTGGGTATGATGAGGAATCATACAGCGGGTAAGAACGTCGCGTAAATAATGGAGGTAAAGTCACATGAAAGGATTGATTGAAGCCATCAACGCTGAATACTTGAAAGCGGAAATTCCCGCATTCAACGTCGGCGATACCGTTAGAGTAGGGTTTAAGATTATTGAAGGCGGCAAGGAACGTGTCCAAAACTTCGAAGGCGTCGTTATCGCAAAGAAAAACGGCGGCATTTCCGAGACGTTCACCGTACGTCACATCTCCTACGGCGTAGGCGTAGAAAAGACCTATCCTATCCATTCCCCGAAAATTGCGTCGATTACCGTCGTAAGAAAGGGTAAGGTTAGAAGAGCGAAACTCTACTATCTTCGCGGCTTGACGGGTAAGGCAGCCAAAGTTAAAGAAAAAATTTAAGTTTAAAAAACCAAAAGAAAAATCCATCCAAAGTCAAGGATGGATTTTTTCTTTCAAGAAAACAAGTGTGAAAAAGTACGGAAAATTTTCCGTTTTCTATTTACTTTTCGGCAAAATTTTAGTACAATAATAAGGATACTAAAAACTTTGTTTTTACAGACGTAAAAAACGAGAGGGAAGAAGATGATAGCAAGGGTATTGAGTTTTGCGTTGCAAGGGTTGGAAGGGGTGCCCGTCACGGTAGAGACGGACATCTCCAAAGGGTTGCCTGCGTACGATATGGTGGGCTTGCCCGATACCGCGGTAAAGGAATCGAAAGAACGGGTCAAAAGCGCGATTAAAAATAGCGGCCTTTCTTTCCCCGTCCGTAAAATCACCGTCAATTTTGCCCCTGCCTACGTCAAAAAAGAGGGTACGGCGCTCGATTTGCCCATAGCCGTTTCTTTGCTCAAAGCGGAGGGGGATTTGGTAGCGGACGTCGACGGCGTCATCTTTTTGGGGGAACTTGCCTTGAACGGCGATTTGCGCCCCGTGCGTGGGGTTTTGCCTCTTTTGATTGCCGCCAAAAAACAAGGCTACACCAAGTTTATTTTGCCCTGCGGCAACGCCAAAGAAGCCAGCCATTTACGCGGGATAGAGGTGTATGCGGCGGAAAATTTGAAAGAAGTATTCGACCATTTATCGGGCGAAAAAACGCTAGCAAGCGTCCCTTCGGTAGCGTATACCGTCCGTGACGAACAAAGAGAAAACGCCTACGATATGGCGTTTGTCAAAGGGCAACAAATTGCCAAGCGCGCTTTAGAGGTGGCGGTGGCAGGCGGACATAATATTCTTTTCGTCGGCCCTCCCGGTAGCGGGAAAACGATGCTTGCCCGTGCTATCCCGTCCATTATGCCCGATATGAGCGAGGACGAGGCGCTGGAAGTGACCAAGATACACTCGGTGGCGGGTATTTTGGGCGAAGAGGGGATTGTCACGACGCGCCCCTTCCGCACCCCGCACCATACGGCAACGACGGTGGCGCTCTGCGGCGGCGGGAACAAGACGGTACACCCTGGCGAAATTAGCCTTGCTCACGGCGGCGTCCTGTTCTTGGACGAACTGCCCGAGTATAACCGTTCGACATTAGAGGCAATGCGTCAACCCTTGGAGGACGGCGTTATCACGGTGTCGAGAAGCGGCGGGTCGGTGGATTATCCCGCTTCCTTTATGCTGTGTGCGAGTATGAACCCTTGCCCTTGTGGCAATTATGGTAGTGAAAAACGTCGCTGTACCTGCAACGCGCGCGACGTGCGCAAGTATCGCGCCCGCGTGTCGGGGCCTTTGATGGATAGAATTGATATTCAAGTAGAGGTGGACGGGGTAGAATACGCCGATTTGGTGTCTACGGAGCAAGAAGAGCCCTCCGCAAAAGTCAAAGAACGGGTGAATCTTGCAAGAAAAATTCAGCGAGGCAGGTTTGGCGAAGGAAAGATTTCCACCAACGCCGAAATGGGAGAAAAGCAGTTAAGAGAGTATTGCAAACTTTCGCCCGAGGGAGAGGCGGTCTTGCAAGAGGCGTTCGAGCGGTTGCATTTGTCGGCGCGCGCAAGGTCGCGTATCTTAAAAGTAGCGCGGACAATAGCCGACCTCGATTTTAGTGAAAACATCACCCCCGACCATATCTATGAAGCCGTCTCTTACCGCACGTACGGCGCGGAGGTGGAAGAATAACCTATGTGGACGGCGGAAGAGAAAAGTTATATTTGGCTGGACAGTTTCGCGCTGGACGCCACGGAGAAGAACGCGCTGGTTGCCGAGGCGGGAGGGGTGGTGAATCTCGTCAAACGCTTTGCGGCGTTTGAGGATAGATTTGATCAAAAAGGCAGGGCGGAACTCTATCGACAGATGCAAGAGACCTTGCAAGACGACGGGTATTTTAAGCGCTTGCAAGCCTTATACGAGAGGGAAGGTATTACCTGTATCACGCGGGCTACGGACGGATACGTGGCGGCGTGGAGAGAATTGCCCGACGCCCCTTGCGTGATTTACGTCCAAGGGGACGAAAGTTTGCTTGCAAAAGGGCTGTTTGCCGTCGTCGGGTCGCGTAAAATCAGCGACGCCTATAAAAAAGCGGGCGAAACAATTTGCAAGGACCTGGCGGGGCATTTTACTTTGCTGACGGGGGTAGCCGAGGGCGGCGACGAAACGGCGGCAAAGGGAGGCTTGCAAGGCGGTAAAGTCGTTTGTATGGCGGCGGGCGGTCTTGGACGTTTGCCCAAAGACGGTGGGGATTTTATCGCCGAGTGCAAAAGAAAAGGGGCGGTGATTTCCGCATGCCCCTACGATACGCCTGTGAGAAATTATTCTTACGAACGGCGCAATAAACTAATCGCCGCTTGCGCCGAAGGGGTGTTAGTGCTTGCCGCGGGAAAAAAGAGTGGCGCTTTAAAAACGGCAGAATACGCCTTTGCCTTTGGCAAAAAGGTGTTTGCGTTACCTTACTTGCCGGGGAGCCAGACGGGAGAAGGTTGTAACGCTTTGATTAAAAAAGGGGCGTATTTGACGGAGAATTTATTTGACATTTCTTCGCGTTTTGGTATAAACTTGATAGAGAAGATACAGGCTCCCTCTTTGACTACGGAAGAATCGCAAGTATACGAAGGGGTAAAAGCCGCAGGAGAAAGCCATCTTTCCGCTCTTTCGCAAGCGGTGGGGATGCCCGTGTTTAAACTGGCGGCGGTGCTTGCCAAGTTAGAGGTCAAAGGTCTCGTCGTGAAAATGGGCGGCAATAAATTTTCGGCGCGATAAAGTGGTAAAAAAGTAAGACAGGAAGATATATGGACTTAATTATCGTAGAATCGCCTTCCAAGGCAAAAACCATCGAAAAATATCTCGGGGGGAAATACCGCGTAACCGCTTCGGCGGGGCATATCCGCGATTTGCCCGTGCACTCTTTGGGCGTGGACGTCAAAAATAATTTTGAGCCGAAGTACGTGCCTAGCGAAGGGAAGGAAGAGATTATCAGGAAACTGACGGACGCGACGAAAAAAGCCAGCCGCGTCTATCTTGCTACCGACCCTGATAGGGAAGGAGAAGCGATTTCTTGGCATTTGCAGCAAATGCTCGGCTTAGACGAAACGGGAAAAAACCGTATCGAATTCAACGAAGTATCCAAGCGCGCGATTGAGGAGGCGTTAAAATCTCCCCGGCAAATCGATTATAACCTGGTGGACGCGCAACAGGCGCGCCGAGTACTCGATAGACTCGTAGGTTATAAATTATCCACTTTGCTCAATCACAAAATCGTCGACGATACCGTTTTAGCAAAACGCAGTTTGTCGGCGGGTAGGGTGCAGTCGGTTGCCTTAAAACTTATCGTGGAAAGGGAGAGGGAAATTACCTCTTTTAAGCCGGAAGAGTATTGGATTATCAGCGCACAGTTGCAGGATTCGCCCGCCAAATACGCACCTTTTAAAGGGGTGTTGGAAAAGAAGGGCACGAAAAAATATAAACCTGCTTCCGCCACGGAAGCGGCGGCGGTGTTAGAGGCGCTTGCACAGGGTAAATTTATCGTCTCCAAGATGAAAAAGACGGTGAGCAAGTCTCACGCGCCCGCCCCTTTCACCACGTCGTCTATGCAACAGGACGCTTCGACGAAGTTGGGGATTAGCGCGCCCGAGACGATGTCTCTTGCGCAACACTTATACGAAGGCGTCGCCACGACGGGTGGGGATCATCTCGCTTTTATCACGTATATGCGTACCGACTCCGTCCGCGTCTCGAAAGACGCACAAATGCGGGCGCTCGATACCATCCGCAAAACGTACGGAGACGCCTACGTGCCTGAAAAGCCCAATTATTATGCTTCCAAGAAAGGGGCGCAGGACGCCCACGAAGCGGTGCGCCCTATCGATATGGAGATGACGCCCGCTAAGGCAAAAGGGCTGTTGGACAGCAAGCACTATAAACTGTACAAACTCATCTACGAGAGATTTTTGGCTTCGCAAATGGCGGAGGCAAAGTACGACAGTACGCAGATGGAAATCGTCAACGGTGACTATACCTTTAAGGCGGCGGGCAAGATGCTCCGTTTTGCAGGGTTCACCGCCGTATACCAAGACGTGGCTAAAAAAGACGAGGAGGAAGAAGGGACTTCTTCCAAATTGTTGCCCGCCTTGACGGAGGGTGATGAACTTTCTTGCAAAGGGGTGGATAAGGAGCAAAAATTCACCAAACCGCCTCTTAGATACACCGACGCGTCGCTCGTTAAGGTGATGGAAGAAAAAGGGATCGGCAGACCTTCTACGTACGCTACCATTATTTCTAAACTCAGCCAAAAGTACGTCAAAAAAGAAAATAAATATATGGTTCCCACCGAGGTTGCGTATCAAGTGGTCGATATGCTCGCAAAATGCTTTACCGACATTATGGATATCGGCTTTACGGCGGAGATGGAGACGAGGCTGGATACCATTGAAGACGGTGGCGTAAATTGGCAAGACGTCATCGGCGAGTTTTATCCGGAGTTTGAAAAGAACTTGCGTCAAGCCTCCTCTTACGGGGATACGCTGACGGAAGAAATCTGCGAAAAATGCGGCAAACCGATGATTCGCCGTAACGGAAAATTCGGCAAGTATTTGGCTTGTTCCGGCTATCCTGTTTGTCATAATATCGTCAGCGAAGCCAAGGAAGAAATTTCGGCGGTGCGCTGTCCAAAGTGCGGGGAGAATATGCTAGTCAAGAGCGGGAAGTTTGGCAAGTTTTTGGCTTGTCCCGGCTATCCCGATTGTAAGTGTACCCTGCCGATGCCGACGGAAGAGCCGACGGCGGATACGGGGATTTGTCCCGACTGCGGTGCGGCGACGGTGGCAAGAAAATCCAAGCGTGGTAAGACCTATTACAGTTGCTCGTGTTATCCGCAATGCAAATTTATGAGTTGGGATATCCCGACGGGCAAACGCTGTGAGATTTGCGGGGAGGCGATAGTCAAGACTAGCGGCGGCGTCGGTTGCGCCAATAAGGACTGCAAAAATTACGTGCCGCCCAAGCGTACGACGAGCAGAGCGAAAAAACCGATTACCAAACTCAAAGAAGGGGAAACGGCACCCCCGCCTTTGATGGAAGAGCCCGTTTATTTTGGGTATCAAGACGATTTTGAGCATAGTGGCTATGAAGACTAAAAAAAAGGTAACGGTCATCGGCGGCGGGTTGGCAGGTTGTGAAGCGGCGTATTATCTCGCCCGTCACGACGTCCCCGTTACGCTGATCGAAATGAAACCGAAAAAGCGTACCCCTGCACATGAAAAGGAAAGTTTGGCGGAACTCGTCTGCTCCAATTCCTTAAAAAGCAACGACCCGTACGGCAACGCCTGTGGCTTACTTAAAGAAGAGATGCGAAGACTGGGGTCTTTGATTGTCGAGGCGGCGGACAGTACGCGGGTGCCTGCGGGTAGCGCGCTTGCCGTAGACAGGGACAAGTTTTCGGCGTACGTCGACGAAAAGATAAAAAACCATCCTCTTATCGAGGTGGTGGAAGAAGAGGCGCTTGCTTTGCCCGACGTAGAGGAGGGCGGAGAGGAGTACGTGATGATTGCGACGGGGCCGTTGACGGCAGACGCCTTGGCAGAAGATATTCAAGCAAAACTTGGCGGGGGGCTACATTTTTACGACGCTTCCGCGCCTATCGTGGCGGCGGAGAGTATCGATACGACCTGTGCCTTTACGGGGGACAGGTACGGCAAAGGGATGGGAGACTATATCAACTGTCCAATGGACAGGGATACTTATTACGCCTTCGTGGACGCCTTGCTCACGGCGGAAAAGGCGCATTTGCACGAGTTTGAAAAAGGGGAGATTTTCGAGGGCTGTATGCCGATAGAAGTGATGGCGTCGCGCGGGAAAGATACCCTTAGATACGGCACTTTAAAACCCGTAGGGTTGTATGACGAAACGGGCAAACGCCCGTACGCCGTATTGCAACTTCGCAAAGAGGACGAGGAGGGACGCACCTATAACCTTGTCGGCTGTCAAACCAATTTAAAATTTCCCGAGCAGAAACGGGTGTTTTCCATGTTCCCTGCCCTCAAAAACGCCGAATATTTGCGCTACGGCGTGATGCATAGAAATACGTATATTCAGTCTCCTGCTGTTTTGAATAGCGATTTTTCGGTTAAGAATAATAGGAACCTGTATTTTATCGGGCAAATTACGGGGGTGGAAGGGTACGTCGAAAGCGCGGCTAGCGGCTTGCTTGCGGCGGTACATCTTACGGACGATATTTTGGGTAGACCCAAGCACTTTTTCGACGAGAGGACGGTGTGCGGGGCGCTGGAAAAACATATCTCTACCCCGTGCAAGGATTTTCAGCCGATGAACGCTAACTACGGCATTTTGGCGTCTTTGCCCGTGCGGATAAAGGATAAAAAAGAACGCTACCGCGCGACGAGTGAACGGGCTTTACAGGCCATCGACGCGGAAATAGCGAAACAAAGGAGTTAATATGGAATTTCGTGGAACGACCATTTGCGCCGTCAAAAAGGACGGCGTCACGGCGATTGCCGGCGACGGTCAAGTGACGATGGGGGAGTCCGTCGTCTTTAAAAACTCGGCGATTAAAGTACGCCGCATCTACGGCGGGAAGGTCATTTTGGGCTTTGCGGGGTCCGTCACGGACGCCTTTGCACTCACCGAACGCTTTGAAGGGATGCTGAATAAGTTTTCGGGCAATTTGATGCGCTCGGCTGTCGAACTTGCTCAACTTTGGCGCAACGACAAAGTGGGTAGAAAGTTGGACGCGATGATGATTACAGCGGATGAAAACACCTTGCTCGTGCTGTCGGGTACGGGGGAGGTTATCGAGCCCGACGACGGGGTTTGCGCCATCGGCAGCGGCGGCAACTACGCGCTTGCTGCGGCGCGCGCCCTCTATCAAGAGACGGACTACGACGCGGAAACGATTGCTAAAAAAGCATTGCATATCGCCTCGCAAATTTGCGTATATACCAACGACAATATTCGCTGTGAAAGGGTAGGCAAGGAGGAAAAGTAAGATGAATTTATCTCCCAAGCAAATCGTAGGCAAATTGGACAAATACATCATTGGTCAAGACGAGGCGAAAAAGGCGGTGGCGATTGCGCTTAGAAACCGTTATCGCAGGGCGCAACTCCCGGAAGAAATCCGCGAGGAAATCACCCCCAAAAATATCATTATGAAAGGTCCTACGGGGGTAGGAAAAACGGAGATTGCCCGCCGTCTTGCTAAACTCGTCAAAGCCCCCTTCGTCAAAGTCGAGGCGACTAAGTATACCGAGGTTGGGTACGTCGGCAAAGACGTAGAAGGGATGATTAGGGATTTAGCGGAGTGTGCGTATAGGCTCGTTAAGACGGAAAAGGAAGAAGAGGTCAAAGCCAAAGCGTCCAAAGCGGCGGAAAAACGCATTTTGCGCGCCTTGTACGAGGCGAAAAAGGACGAAAAAGGGGACCTTGCCAAAGAGGTCTTCGAGGCGCAACTCAAAGAGGGGTTGCATAGCGGGAAATACGACGCTACGATTATCGAGTTGGAGGTAGCGGACGTGCCTCAGCCGATGGAATTAGTCCCTGGTGGGGCGTCCATTTCGGTAGGCAGTATCTTCGGCGATATCTTCCAACACAAGACGAAAAAGCGCAAGTTGTCCGTCAAAGACGGGATGCAAATTGCGACGGACGAAGAAGCGTCCAAACTCGTAGACGAGGACGCTATCAAAGCGGAGGCGGTGTACCGCGCGGAAAACGACGGTATTGTTTTTATCGATGAAATCGATAAAATCGCGGGGAAAAACAACCACGGCGGCGCAGACGTGTCGCGAGAAGGGGTGCAACGGGATATCTTGCCCATCGTAGAAGGGAGTACCGTCGTCACCAAATACGGCCCCGTCAAAACGGACTTCATCCTCTTTATCGCAGCAGGGGCATTCCACGTCGCAGCGGTAGAGGATTTGATTCCCGAATTGCAAGGTCGTTTCCCCGTTTCCGTGGAACTGAAAAGCCTGACGAAGGAAGATTTTATCAAGATTTTGACGCAGACGGAAAATTCGCTCACCTTCCAATACGGGAAACTGCTTGGCGTAGACAATATCAATTTGCAATTCGATATGGGCGCTATCGAGCGTATTGCCGAAGTGGCGGAAGACATCAACACGACGGGCGAGGATATCGGCGCAAGAAGACTGCATACGGTGATGGAGTATCTTTTAGAGGATATCTCTTTCAATGCAGGCGGGGATTATCCTATGGTCGATTTGCAAATAGACCGTCGCTACGTAGACGAACATCTCGAAAAACTGACGGGGGATAGAAACCTCAAAAAATACGTCCTCTGAGAAAGGAAAAGATTATGATTAACGTACCCAAAGGCACGAAAGACGTTTTGCCCGCTGACGCGTACAAATGGCAACACGTCGAAAACGTGGCAAGAGAACAAGCAAAACTGTACAACTATAAAGAGATTCGCACCCCCGTATTCGAGCATACGGAACTTTTCCTGCGCGGGGTAGGGGATACCACCGACGTCGTAACGAAGGAGATGTATACCTTCAAAGACAAGGGGGACAGGTCTATTACCTTGAAACCAGAGGGTACGGCAGGGGTCGCCCGCTCCTTTATTGAAAACGGGATGGCAAGCGGCGCTTTGCCTGCGAAGATGTACTATATTATCCCTGCCTTTCGCTATGAAAGACCGCAAGCGGGCAGACTTAGAGAGTTTCACCAATTCGGCGTGGAAGTGTTCGGCGCAAGCGGGGCGGAGACGGATGCGGAAGTTATCTCGCTTGCCGACTCCCTTTTGAAAAAATTAGGGGTACAGGTACGACTTTACATCAACTCTATCGGCTGTCCTACCTGTCGAAAAGCGTACAACGAGGCGCTCAAAGCCTATTTTGCGCCCCACTTAGACGGGCTTTGCTACGATTGTAAGACGAGGTATGAGAAAAACCCTCTTCGCTTGCTCGATTGCAAGGAAGAGGATTGCAAAAAAATCAATGCGGACGCGCCCTCTATTCTCGATCACTTGTGTCCCGATTGCAAGGCGCATTTTGAAAAACTCAAGAGTTACTTAGAAGAAGCGGGTATCGAGTATACCATCAACGATAGAATCGTGCGTGGGTTGGACTATTACACCCGCACGGTATTTGAGTTCGTTTCGACGGCAATCGGCGCACAAGGCACCGTTTGCGGCGGCGGCAGATACGACGGCTTAATCGAGCAACTTGGCGGTGGCGCCGTCCCCGGCGTAGGCTTTGCCGTAGGGATTGAAAGACTGTTAATGTTGATTGAAAAGAACGGCGCGGACGTTATCAAGGAAGAAAAACCCGTCGTCTATTTCGTAGGGATGGACGACGATTGCAGGAAGAAAGCCTTTTCGCTGTGTTTGTCCCTTCGCGCGGGTGGCGTTTGGGCGGAGACCGACCATATGTCCCGTTCGGTAAAAGCGCAGTTTAAATATGCGGACAAGTTGGGGGCAAAATACGTCGCGGTACTGGGCGGCAACGAATTGGCAGAAGAAAAACTCAGCGTCAAAAATATGGCGACGGGCGAGACGGAAAGTGTGTCTTTCCAAGAAGTCTGCACATATTTTCAAGAAGAATAGACAAACTCTTTAAAGGAGGATGAACAAATGGTAAAACACGTAACAAGTGCAGAATTGGAAGAATTGATATCTTCGTCGGCGGTGCCCGTAGTATGTGATTTTTGGGCGAGTTGGTGTGGGCCTTGCCGCATGCTCGGTCCCGTCTTTGAAGAGGTGTCAAATAAGTACGATGGCAAAGCGGTTTTCGTCAAGGTCAACGTAGACGAAGAGGAAAGCGCCGCTATCAAATACGGCATTTCTTCTATCCCCAACGTGCTTGTTTTCAAGGGTGGCAAAAAGGTGGACGGGAGCCTTGGCTACGTCCCTGCCCCTGTACTTGCACAACTTGTTGATAGAAACCTCTAAAAAGCGAACATCTAAAAAAGGCGTAGTGTTTTCAATACTACGCCTTTTTTGTGCAAAATTTACGATAGTTCTTGACTTTTCTCGGGAGGAAGTTATAATATAAGTAAGTGATACCTCATCAAGGAGAATAAAGATATGAAAAAATTGGCTTGTTTGTTGCTGGCTTTGGCAAGTGTCGGGTGTATGGCAGGGTGTTCGGCGGATAGTGAGAACACGTCGGCTACGGAACTTAGTTACGGCGTCAAATACATAGCAACAGACGACGTAGCGAAAGAAGAGGACGAGCAAAGTTATTTTATTTTTCTTGAAAACGGCGTTGCGAAATGGCACGTCTATAGTGTACTCGGTAGTAGTATAAAATATGTGTACTCCTATACGATAACGTGTAAATATAAAAACGTCGAAGAAGAAAACATGGTGTTTTTATTCTTCGACAGTATAGAATACGATGTAGCGCATAATGAAGACAAGAACATTTCCTCAGCGTCGACGTGTACGTTGATGTATACGGAAGATTTTATGATGAATGCAAAAAGTGGAGAGGTGTATCTTGCGGAAGATTTCGCAAGTGAAGAGTTGCCTAACTTTGGCAAATAAGAAATATAATTTATGCTAATGTCTCCCCTAACAAGGGAGCCGTTTTCAAAGAAGACAGAGAACTTAAAAGAAAGCAAGAGGGAATAAAGCGATGGACGAGAAAATACCCGTGGTTGTGATAAAGGACGTAACAGAGGTGGACAGGATACTGCCTGCGTTAAAAAAAAGTGGGATAAACTGTGCGGAGATAACGTTTAGAACGGCGTGCGCCGAACAAGCGATTGCTTACGCAGTAAAAAATTATCCTGAAATGAATATAGGTGCTGGTACGGTGATAAATGAAAGTCAATGCAAAAAAGCGTTGAAAGCAGGGGCGAAGTTTATCGTTTCTCCTGGGCTGTCCGTTGCTGTGGCGAAACTTTGTAAAAAGAGGGGGGTTCCTTATTACCCCGGTTGCGTTACGCCGACGGAAATTATGCAGGCGTTGGAGTTGGGGATTACGATTGTAAAATTTTTTCCTGCTAACCTGTATGGAGGACTCGACGCGATGAAAACTTTGTCAGCACCCTTCCCTCAAATTAAATTTATCCCGACGGGTGGCGTAAATAGTGCCAATATGGAGGAATTTTTAGATTGGGAAAAGACATACGCAGTAGGCGGTTCTTTTTTGGTAAATGACGCCTTGAAAAACGCAGAGGGAGAAAAGAGATGAAGAAAGTGGTGACTTTTGGAGAATTGATGCTGAGGCTTGCACCTGAAAATTATTTACGGTTTGTACAAACTGAGAAGTACGATGCTACTTTCGGTGGGGCGGAGGCAAACGTAGCGGTAAGTTTGGCTAATTATGGACTGGACGTGGCGTTCGTGTCAAAATTACCCGTACACGAAATAGGACAGGCAGGGATTAATTCTCTGCGTAAGTACGGCGTAGATACGAGTAAAATCGTACGCGGCGGAGAGCGAGTGGGGATATATTACTGCGAAAAAGGGGCAAGTCAAAGACCGAGCAAGGTTATATATGACAGAGCGTACAGTTCTATTTCTACCGCCGTCGAGGAAGATTTCGATTGGGACAAAATTTTCGACGGAGTCAACTGGTTTCACTTTACGGGTATAACGCCCGCGTTGAGTGACAATTTGGCAAAGATATGCGAAACGGCTTTGAAGAAAGCAAAAGAAAAGAGTATAACCGTGTCTTGCGATTTGAATTATCGCAAAAAATTGTGGGATAAGGAAAAGGCGCGTGAAGTGATGTCTGCGCTTTGCCGTTACGTCGATTATTGCATCGCCAACGAGGAGGACGCGAAAGACGTGTTCGGGATAGAGGCGGCTAATACGGAAATAGACAGCGGAAAAATAAATCGTGACGGCTACGTATCGGTGGCGAAACAACTGACGGAAAAATTCTCTTTTAAAGGCGTTGCCATTACGCTTAGGGAGAGTAAGTCGGCAAATGATAACGGTTGGTCGGGGATGTTATACACGGAAGGCGAGGCGTATTTTAGCAGAAAATACGAGATGCATATTGTAGACAGGGTTGGCGGAGGCGACAGTTTCGGTGGCGGATTGATATATTCGTTACTCAACGGCTACGAGGCGCAATATTCGATAGAGTTTGCCGTTGCGGCAAGTTGCTTAAAGCATACCGTCGAGGGTGATTACAATTTGGTAAGTAAAGAAGAAGTGAAAAGTTTGGCAGGCGGAAACGTAAGTGGCAGAGTGCAAAGATAATAAAGAACCTCCTTTTTTGGAGAAATTTTGATTTCTTAAAAGGTAAAAACCTCGCTTTACTCTTGACAAGCGAGGGGGGTGTATTGTATAATTGACTTAACAAAGGTAGGGAGGATTGGGTATGAGATTTATAAAATGGCTCTTTTCTTTCGGCACAAAATACAGGAAAAGAGAGGAAAAGTATTTTCAAGACAGTAGGCGTATCGGCAACGGTGGATATTTGATTACGCTCATTCTTTATGCGGCGGTACCGTTGGTCTCTTTGTGGGCGTTGTTTCATCTAAGATGGGACAGCGATTATTGGCCGCTGAAAATTTTTTGTTTCGCGGGCGTAATCTTTATCGTGCACGCACCTGCCGAACTGATGGTCACGGGTATCATTGCCTTGCGACATAGAGCGGCGATGAAATTGGCAAACAAGATGCATAATACGATTGAGACTCAAGTGACGGGGCAACAATCTTCTAGAGAAATTAGAGGCACGTCGCCGAAGATGGACTTGGTGATTGGGATAACGGGAATTGTCCTGTCGATAGCCGTCGTAGCGGCGTTCGTCATTATGTTGATGTATTACATAACTCACCCGTATCTTTATATCTAACAGACGAATATAAAAAATACCCGACGGAAAAAAACCGTCGGGTATTTTTTATTTTTAGGAGGTGTGTAGGCTAATTAATAGTTTTCTGCGCGTACTTGGAAATAACTTTGAGGGTGTGCGCAGATAGGGCACATATCGGGTGCGGATTTGCCGACTACGATATGACCGCAGTTAGAGCATTGCCATACCGCGTCGCCGTCTTTGGAGAATACCATTTTCCCTTTGACGTTGGCAAGCAATTTCTTGTATCTTTCTTCGTGTTCTTTTTCGATAGCGGCAACCCCTTCGAAAAGGTCTGCAATTTTATCGAAGCCTTCTTCTCTTGCCGTCTTGGCAAAGCCTGCGTACATATCCGTCCACTCGTAGTTTTCGCCGTCAGCCGCGTCTTGAAGATTGGTAGCGGTGTCAGGTACGGCGCCGTCGTGGAGGAGTTTGAACCAGATCTTAGCGTGTTCCATTTCGTTCTTTGCCGTTTCTTCAAAGATAGCGGCGATTTGCACGTAGCCGTCCTTCTTCGCTTTGGAAGCGTAGTAGGTGTATTTGTTTCTCGCTTGCGATTCGCCTGCGAAAGCGGTCTGCAAATTGGCTTCCGTTTGGCTGCCTTTGAGGACGGGTTCTACCGCTTCAAACGCATTTTTTTGCTTGCAAACGGGGCAAACTTCGGGTGCTTCCCCTTCTACCGTGTGACGACATACTTTACATACGAATTTTTTCATAATTTACCTCTCGATTTTACTTTCATTTGGCATCCTTGTTAGGACTGAGTTTTATTAACTGTAAATAGTATACTATGAAATAATAGGTTTGTCAATAGTTTTTTAAAAATTTTTAAAGGGAAAGAAGAAAAATTTTCCTGCTTTTACAATTTTTTCATTTTAATTTCACAAATAGAGGGTATAATATAAGCGGAAAGGCGAAAAACGGGGGCTTTTATGAAAAAACTCAGCGAAAGACAAAAAAAATGGATAGAAAAAACGGTTTCTGCGGACAGAAGTTATAAAAAAATCGTCTACACCCGCTTTTTTATCTGCGCGCTTATGGTATTTTTGCAGTTTTGCGCCTACGTTTTTGGGTTTTTCTGGCTGGGGGCGAATTGGTGGTTCGTCAATTTAACGTTCACCTTAATCGGTTTGCTTTTCGTGTTTTATCTATTTAGCAGGATGGAAAGACCCTCGTCCAAACTCAGTTGGATTTTGCTAATCGTCGTCTTTCCCATCCTCGGTGTAACCTTGTATTTGACCTTCGGGGAAGGCAGACCGATGAAAAGACTGCTCAAAAAAATTAAAAAGGCAAAAGTTAAAAACCGAGAGGAGAGTAAGGATTTAATCCAGGTCAAAACAGGGGCGACGGACGGTTGCGGTTACTTTTTGGAAGCCTGCGGGTTTCACGCTTATGCGGACGGCGACGTCGTCTATTACCCGACGGGGAAAGAGGCGTTTGCCGAGATGCTTGCCGAGTTAGACAAAGCGGAAAAGTATATTTTGGTCGAGTATTTTATCATCGCAGGCGGAAAGATGTGGGAACAAGTCTTGTCCGTTTTGCTCAAAAAGGCGGTGCAAGGGGTAAAAATATACGTTATTTACGACGATTTCGGTAGTTTACTCGTCTTGCCGCCGAAATACGATAAGTACCTAGAAAGTTTACACGAAAATATCCGTTGCGTATGTTTTAATAGGGTCGTGCCCGTATTTAGCGCACGGATGAACAATCGCGACCATAGAAAAATCCTCGTCGTGGACGGAAAAGTCGCCTTTACGGGCGGGATAAATATCGCGGACGAATATATCGACGAAAAGGTACGCTTTGGGCATTGGAAGGACTCTGCCGTCAAAGTGACGGGCAGCGCGGTAAACGCCTTCGTCTTAGCCTTTTTCGATTTATACAACGCCGTCAAGCCCGCCGAAGAGATTACGCAGTTTTTGCTTCCGCCTAAAAAAGAGCCTTTTGGAGAGGGGGTGATCGTGCCTTACGACGATATCCCGGGGGATAAGTTGCAGGTGGCGGAGACAGTCTATCTCCATCTCATTGAAAGCGCAAAAACCTATCTTTATATTACCACGCCTTATCTAGTGCTAGACGACGTGATGCGCTCGGCGCTCTGCCTTGCGGCCCTCCGTGGGGTGGACGTGCGGATTGTGACGCCCGCCGTACCCGATAAAAAAATCGTATACAGGCTCACGCGTGCAAATTATGAGATTTTGATGCGCGCAGGGATAAAAGTTTACGAATACACGCCCGGATTTATCCATGCAAAGAACGTCGTCTGCGACGCGGGCGCGGTGGTGGGGACGGTGAACTTTGATTACCGTAGTTTTCATCTGCATTTTGAGAACGCCGTCTACGTCACGAAAACAAAAACGGTAGAGGCGGTCAAGAAGGACGTAGAAGAGGTGTTTGACGTCTCGAAACTCTGTGAAGAAAAGGACGTAAAACGGGGATTTTGGGGGAAACTTTTGGATGCCAATTTGCGTGTCTTTGAGACGTTGATGTAAGCCGTATCATTTGCGCCTGCGCTTATGCGCGGGCGCAATTTTTTAATAAGGAAGAAAAGCCGTTTACTTTTTTGCACGTTTATGCTATACTTATCTTATGAAAATTATCCACACGGCAGACAATCATTTAGGGGCGCCTCTTATCGGGCTTTCGCCTGAAAAGGCAAAGGCGCGCTCGGCGGAATTGACGCAGACCTTTCTGCGGCTTTTGCGCTTTGCGGACAAGGAGGGGGTAGAGGCGATATTCCTTTGCGGAGATTTGTTCGATACGCCCAACCCTTCGCTCGCCTTGCTTAGAGAGGTGACGGACGGGATAGCCGCCTGCAAGGCGCAGGTCTTTTTTGTGACGGGCAACCACGACGACGGGGTGGCATTCCCGTATACGCCTGCTAATTTTCATCGATTTGACCAAGGGGCGAAAAGTTACCGCTTGGGTAGCGTCACCGTGACGGGCGCCGATTATCGCTACGTCCAAGGGGACTGTTTGCGAGGGGGGATTTTGCCCGCGGAGACTTGCAACTTTTTATTGCTTCACGGCGACGTGAGACAATCCTTTTCCTATGGAAAGGGCGAGATAGACCTATCGGCGCTTGGGCAAAAAAACGTCGATTATTTAGCACTCGGGCATATTCACGGCGGGACGGAGCCTCGGCGATTAGGCGGGCGGGGCACGTACCGCTATTGCGGCTGTTTGGAGGGGCACGGCTTTGACGAGTGCGGTGAAAAGGGCTTCGTGCTGATAGAGGTGGCGGACGGGATTAGGCAGACTTTTCTTCCTTTTGCAAGCCGAGCGTATCACGAAATCAGCGTCGACGTCAGCGGGACGGAAAGTAACCCGCAAAGGATAGAAAAAATCCTTGCTAAGACGGAAAATCTTCCGTCGAAAGACGGCATAAAAATCAGGTTAAAAGGGAGCGTTGCTTTGTCGTCGCCCGTGCATTTGTCGTCTATACAATCGGCGTTGGAAGAAAGGTTTTTTCACGTCAAAACAGAGGACGAAACGAGGGAAAATATCGATTTTTCCCGCTACGAAAAAGAGAGGACGGTCAAAGGGGAATTGGTCAGGCTTGCAAGCAGGTTGCCCGAGGAGGAGCGCGCGCGGGTCTTGACCATTGCTTTTCGCGCGCTGAACGGGGAGGAATTGGACGTATGAAACTGATTGCTTGCCATATCGAAAATTTTGGGCGGTTGCACGCGTGCGACTTTGATTTCTCCCATAATCCTACTTCGATTTTCGCCCCCAACGGCTGGGGGAAAAGTACCCTCGCCGCCTTTTTAAAGAGTATGTTTTACGGTTTGCCAGACTGCCGTGTAAAATCGGCGGAAAGTAACGCTCGTTTAAAATATAAGCCTTGGCAGGGCGGGGTGTACGGCGGGTCTTTGACCTTTGAGTTTGGCGGCAGAAGATACGAGGTTAAAAGACTATTCAGCGACGGTGCAAAAGGGGACGATTGCAAGATATACGACGCCGTTACGGGGCTGATTGCCACCGAATTTTTTACCTTGCAAGAAAGTCTTGGCGAAAGGCTGTTCGGCGTGGATGAAAAGGGGTATGAAAAACTTGCCTATTTGCCTCAGGACGCCGTTGAAAGCCGTTTGGACGGCGGTTTGCAAGCGGCGCTTTTGCGAAGCCAGGAAAGTTTGGACGGCGGCGAGGACGTCGAGGGCGCCGTGGCGGCGATTGAAGCGGAAGAAAAATGGCTTCGCGCCAAAAGAAAACCTGCCAAAGGCAGGTTGGACGTCTTAGACGAGGAAATTTTTGCGCTAGAAAAAGAGATTTTCGAAGGGAAAGAAGCGGAAACAATCTGTGCAAAATACGAGCGAACGTTGGCGGAGTTAGACGCGAAAATAGAGGAGAGTAGAAAAGAAAGGACGCGCGCCTATCAAGAAAGACAAACGGAACAGGGAAAACTTTCCAATAAAGAAGTATTCCTTTGGGCGGTTGCCGCTTTGTTGTTCGGGATAGGATTGACGGGGATTTTTATCCCTAATTTTCCTTGGTACGTAAGTTTGATTCTCGGTTTGGTCGGCGGGGCTTTGGGCGTCGTTTTATTTGTGAGGCGAAAGAAAAACTTACCTATGGCAGGGAGCGCTTGGCTGGACGGTTTAACGGCCGGAGAGGGCTGGGAGAATAGACTTTTTGCGGAGAGGCAACAGACCTTGTTGGCGGCGCAGCCGTATTTTGCGGCGGGGCAAAAATTGGGCGTGTTGCAAGAAGAATTACAGCGAAAAAGAGAAGAAAAGCGGGCGCTGGAAAGGCGCGCGCAAGACTTGTCGACGGCAAAGTCGTTGCTCATAGAGGCAAAACGCCGTACGGCAGGGGATTATCTGCAACCTTTGACCGAGCGTTGCCGTGCGCTGTTTACGAAGTTTTATCCGCAAAAAGCCATTGTGTTGACGGCGGAGGGAGAGGTGCGTTTGGACGAAGCGGGGGCGCTTCGAGAAGGGGCGTATTACAGCGCGGGGATGCGTGCGGCACTCGGGATATGTATCCGTCTAGCGCTCATCGAGACGCTGTTTAAAAGAGAGTTTCCGCCGCTGATTTTAGACGACCCGTTCGTGGATATGGACGAAGAGAATATGCGCCTTGCCAAAGGCTTTTTGCAAGCGTTGCAAAAGGAATACCAAATCGTGTATTTGACCTGCCACGAAAGCCGATTGCTGTGAAAACAAACGGATGAAATTTTTGTGAAAATAGCAAGCGTTTCTCGCAAACGCTTGACTTTTTCTTATAGAACCCCGTATAATTACTATTGCGTATTTCGTCGGTGTCCGCAGGACACGACGGCGCGTGGGAGAAAGATTATGGTAAAGACCTTACTGAAAAGTGTAAGAGAATACAAAAAACCTGCAATCGTCACCCCCGTTTTGATGGCAGTGGAGGCGTTTTGCGAGTGTTTGATTCCCTTCTTTATGTCCCGTATGATAGACCAAAATGCCTTGGCGGGGGCGGGCGCTATGTCGCATATTTTAAAGTATGCGGCGATATTGCTTTGCCTTGCGGCGGTATCCATGATTGCAGGAGGACTGGCGGGGAAATTTGCGGCGACGGCAAGTTGCGGCTTTGCAAAAAATTTGCGCCACGATTTGTTTTACAAGGTGCAGAAGTTCTCGTTTGGGAACGTGGATAAGTTTTCCTCTTCTTCACTTGTGACGAGGTTGACGACGGACGTGACCAACGTACAGCAATCTTTCCAGATGTGCCTTCGTATTGCGATTCGCGTACCCTTGCAATTTATCTTTGCGATTGTGATGAGTTTCGTCATCAATCCTAATTTGGCTTGGATATTCGTTTGCGTAGTACCCGTTTTGGGTTTCTTGATTTTCTCCATCGTGCGCTACGTAATGCCGCTGTTTAGAAAAATCTTCAAAAAGTACGACGCGCTCAACAACTCCGTCCAAGAAAACGTCAGCGGTATCCGCGTGGTCAAAGCCTTCGTGAGAGAAGAACACGAAACGAAGAAATTTGAAAAAGCGGCGGGCGACGTTAAAAGCGACTTTACGAAAGCGGAAAAAATCCTTGCCCTCAACGCGCCGATTATGACGTTGTTCATCAATTTGGCGGTTTTGATTATTTCCTTCTTCGGCGCAAAACTGATTATGGATACGGCGGCGCTTGGCGCAAACGGCGAAGTAGTCGGGGAATTTTTACCCACCGAACTTTCCGCCCTCATCACCTACGGCGTGCAGATTTTGTCGGCGCTGATGATGTTTTCTATGGTATTCGTGATGATTTCTATGTCGTTGGAATCGGGCAGACGTATCAGCGAGGTGCTGGAAGAAGAGTCGACCATTGTCAGCCCCGAAAACGGCGTCAAGGAAGTCAAAGACGGTAGTATCCTCTTTGAAAACGTCAACTTTAAGTATTCTGCCACCGCAAACTCTTACGCTTTACAGGACGTTGACCTGGAGATAAAGTCGGGCGAAACGGTGGGAATTTTGGGCGGCACGGGTTCGTCGAAGACCACTCTTATCCAACTGATTCCTAGGCTTTACGACGCGACGGACGGCGTCGTCAAAGTAGGCGGCGTGGACGTAAAAGACTACGACCTCGACGTATTGAGAAAGGACGTTTCTATCGTCCTGCAAAAGAACGTCTTATTCTCGGGCACGATAAAGGATAACTTGCGTTGGGGGGACGAAAACGCCACGGACGAGGAGATGGTGCGCGTTTGCAAACTCGCCTGTGCGGACGAATTTATTCGTTCTTTCCCCGACGGTTACGACACGTATATCGAGCAGGGCGGCACCAACGTCTCGGGCGGGCAAAAACAACGCCTTTGCATTGCGCGCGCGCTTTTGAGAAAACCGAAAATCCTCATTTTGGACGACTCTACGAGTGCCGTCGATACCCGTACGGACGCGATGATACGACAAGCGTTCAAGGAAGAAATTCCCGATACAACCAAAATTATTATCGCGCAAAGAGTTGCCTCCGTCGAACACGCGGATAAAATCCTCATTATGGAGGGCGGCAAAATCATCGCTTGTGGCAAACACGAAACGTTGATGCAATCCAGCGAAATTTACCGCGAAATTTATATCGCGCAAACGCAGGGGAAAAGCGAAGAAGGGGGTGAAGCGTAATGGCGGAAGAAAGAACCTTCGAGCAAAAACCTCGCGCAATGAAACCGATGCGCGGCCGCAGTATGCCCGTCCCTAAAGGGATGATTAAAAAGGGTACGTTGGGTAGGCTGCTCAAAACGGCGTTTAAGTACTACAAGTGGCAACTGATCGTCGTACTCGTATGTATCTTAATCAGTTCTTCGGGCAGTTTGATTTCCTCTATCTTTATGACGACGCTCATCGATAACATTATTCCCAAGGGGGTAGCGTTTGGCTTCGGGCAGGTATGGGGAGAGTTGTTGGGACTTATCCTGACCATGGCGGGCATGTACGGGCTGGTCGTCGTGGCTACCTTCTTCTACAACCGTCTAATGGCGACGGTTACGCAGGGGCTGCTCTATCGTCTGCGTACGGAGATGTTTGCCAAGATTCAGACGTTGCCTATCAAGTATTTTGATACGCACGCCCACGGCGAGATTATGAGTACGTACACCAACGATACGGACGCGACGCGTCAACTGATCGGGCAAAGTATCCCTCACGTACTCAGCAACGTGCTGACCTTGCTCATCTCTATCGGCGTAATGCTGACGTTTAGTTTTTGGCTGTCTCTCGTCGTGGCTGTGTCGACGACGGTGATGTTGTTCGTCGTCAAAAAAATAGGCGGTAAGAGCGCTAAATATATGGTAGCGCAACAAATTTCTTTGGCAAAAGAAGAAGGGTTTGTCGAAGAGATGATGAAAGGACAAAAGGTCGTCAAAGTCTTTACGCACGAAGAAAAAGCGAAAGAGGGCTTTGACGTCTACAATCAGCAACTGTTTAAAGACAGCGAGAAAGCGCACGTATTCGGCAACGTATTAGGTCCTATTATCGGTAACATCGGTAACTTCAACTACGTAATTTTGACGATTATCGGCGGCTTGTTTTTGACGATGGGCTGGACTAACTACGGGTTTATGAACGTCTTCTCGGGCGGCGGCCCTTTGGAAATAGGGATTATCGTTTCCTTCCTTGGGATGTCGAGAAACTTTGCGATGATCATCAACCAAACCTCGCAACAGATCTCTATGATAGCGATGGGCTTGGCGGGCGCGTCGCGCGTCTTTACGCTGATGGACGAAACGCCTGAGACGGACGACGGCTACGTTACCCTCGTCAACGCAACGGAGGATGAAGAGGGCAACTTAACGGAGACGGAGGAGCGCACGGGCATTTGGGCTTGGAAACACTACCACAAAGCGGACGATACGACGACTTATACCCGTCTTCGCGGTGAAATCGTGATGGATATGGTGGACTTTGGATACGTGCCCGAAAAACAAGTTTTGACGGACGTGACGCTGTATGCAAAGCCCGGTCAAAAAATTGCGTTCGTCGGTGCGACGGGCGCGGGTAAGACGACGATAACCAACCTCATCAACCGATTCTACGACATTGCGGACGGAAAAATCCGCTACGACGGTATCAACGTCAATAAGATTAAAAAAGCGGATTTGCGTAGGTCGTTAGGGATAGTTTTGCAAGAAACCAACCTGTTTACGGGCACGGTAATGGACAATATCCGTTACGGGAGATTGGACGCGACGGACGAGGAATGTATCGAGGCGGCGCGCCTTGCCAATGCGGACGACTTTATCCGCCGATTGCCTAACGGATACGATACCATGTTGACGGGCAACGGCGCCAACCTTTCGCAGGGACAACGCCAACTTTTGGCGATTGCAAGGGCGGCGGTAGCCAACCCTCCCGCGATGATTTTGGACGAGGCGACGTCTTCTATCGATACCCGCACGGAGGCGCTCGTCACGGACGGGATGGATAAACTGATGAAAGGCAGGACGGTCTTCGTCATTGCGCACAGACTTTCCACCGTAAGGAATTCCAACGCGATTATGGTGCTGGAAAAAGGGAAAATTATCGAGCGCGGCACGCACGAACAGTTGCTTGAAAAGAAAGGCACTTACTATCAACTGTACACGGGCGCGTTTGAATTGGAATAAGGTTATGAACAACGAATTTTTTTCTTTCGAAGTGATAAAAACCGACCCCGAAACGGGGGCGAGGGCAGGGATATTTCATACCCCGCACGGGGATATCGAGACCCCCGTGTATATGCCCGTCGGCACGCAAGCGACGGTCAAAGGGATGTTCCCGCGCGATTTAAAGGAAGCGGGCTCGCAAATTATCCTTGCCAACACCTATCACTTGTATATGCGCCCTGGCGATCAAATCGTCAAGAAAGCGGGCGGGCTGCATAAGTTTATGAATTGGGACAGACCTATCCTCACGGATAGCGGCGGGTTCCAAGTCTTTTCGCTGGGGAACTTGAATAAAATCACCGACGACGGGGTGCAATTTTCCTCCGCCGTCGACGGCAGTAAGCATTTCTTCACCCCCGAAAAAGCGATGGAGGTGGAGCAAAACCTCGGCGCGGATATCATTATGGCGTTCGACGAGTGTAGCGAGTACGGTTACGACCACAGGCAGGCAAAGAGCGCGATGCTCAGGACTGCGGCATGGGCAAAGAGATGTTACGATTTTCACCAAAAGGAGGAGCAAGCCCTCTTCCCTATCGTGCAGGGGAATATGTATAAGGACTTGCGCTTAGAAAGTTTGGACAGGACGTTGCCTTTCGTCAAGCACGGTATCGCAATCGGCGGGCTTTCCGTTGGCGAACCCAAACCCGTGATGTACGAGATGCTGGACGTTTTGCAAGAAAAATTGCCGACGGGCGTGCCCAGGTATTTGATGGGGGTAGGCTCTCCAGATTGTCTTATCGAAGGGACGCTCCGCGGGATTGATATGTTCGACTGCGTGCTGGCAACGCGCATCGCAAGGAACGGCACGGCGATGACCTCTAGGGGCAGAGTGGTGGTAAGAAACGGCAAGTTCAAAGAGGACTTTTCGCCCTTGGACGAGGAATGTGACTGCTACTGCTGTCGCAACTATACGAAGGCGTATCTTCGTCATCTTATCAACACGGGCGAGATGTACGGGGCAATGCTGTTAAGCCTGCACAACGTAACCTTTTTGCATAAGTTAATGAGAGGACTTAGACAATCCATTTTGGACGGCAACGTCAAGGAATACGTCAAGGCTTTTTACGAGAAATACGGCGGCGAAGGAAAATGGTAATCTAAAGCCCGTCGTCTATACAAAACAGCAACAAATCGGGTCAAAAAAGGGCTGAGTCGACAAGAAAACACGCTTTTTCCCAAAAAAACGCTTGCCAAAAGTTCCTAAAACGGGTATGATAGAGGTATACGAAAGAGGATGGGGAAGAAATGTTTAACTTGCTGTATGCAGAACAAAACCCTATGCGCGAGATCAGCACAACGCCTGTTGTACTTACTTTTCCATCTGTTTTTTTGCTGTGATTGTCGGTTGCGTTTTTTGCAAGACGATGGTTTGGAGGCCCTGTATGGCTTCTCGTTGTCGGTGTATATCTTGCGTTGGGTTACATCTCTCTGCTGATTATTTTGTTTTTAGGATTATTGCCTAGTTGGGTATGGGCGACTTTTCTTCGTTGGCTTGCTCGGTGTCGGTGGAGTGGGAGCCTATTGGTATTTCTTTTTGAGAAGATAAAAAGTACATAGAATAAAGGAGAATTTTTATGTTTTTAAATTTACTGTTTACGTTTTTTAACTTGTTGACCGGTAGCACGGATGGCGGCACCGGTACTGGCACGGAGAGTGGCACTGGTACGAGCACGGGTACGGACACGGGTACGGGTGCTGGTGCTAACGCGATGCCCGAATGGGTTTCTTGGGTCTTTATGGGCGTCATTGTAGCGGCTATTGTCGTTTGGTTTATTTTCAGCCGTAAAAAGCAAAAGAAACAACAACAAGAATACGCAGAGCGTATCAACGCCATTAAACCTGGCAACAAAGTCAAGACTATCGGCGGGATTTGCGGTATCGTAGTAGAAGTTTGCCCCGAAGACGACACTTTCGTCTTGGAAACGGGTACGGAAGCCAGCGGCAAGAGTTATCTTAAGTTTGATAAGCAAGCCATTTATCAAACGGATGCCGTTGCGCCTGTGAAAGAACCTGTCGCGCAAGAACCTTCGAAAGCGCCCGTAGAAGCAGCGGAAGCGGCGCCTGCCGTAGAAGAAGCGCCTGCGGCGGTAGAAGAAGAAACGCCCGTAGCAGAAGCGCCTGTGGAAGAAGCACCTAAGAAAAAGGCGGCGAAAAAGTCCACGAAAAAATCCGAAAAAACGGAATAATTTAGGATAAAAGAAAAACCCTGCGCATAGGATACTGCGGAGGGTTTTTTATATGGAAGAATCTTGGAAAGGGGTTTTACAGGTGGTAAAAGCGGTGACGGTATCGTTGGTCCTTTCGGTGTTTTTGGTGGCGGTGTACGCTTTGATACTGAAAGTATTGCCTATGGCGGATACGGCGGTAACGATAGTGACGCAGGTATTAAAAAGCATTGCTCTGGCGGTGGGCGTCATCCTGTTTATTAAGGGAGAAAAAGGTCTAGTAAAAGGGGCGGCTTGCGGGCTTTTGTTTTCTATGCTCGGGTATTTGACCTTTGCGGCGCTCGGGGGCGGATTTTCGCTGTCTTGGCTGATTTTGCTGGAACTGATTTTGTTCGTCGCCGTCGGCGGATTATTGGGTGTGGTTGCCGTCAACGTAAAAAAAGGGTGAGGAAACGCCTTTTTTATAGGCGCTTACAAAAAATCGTGAAAAACCACTTGCAATTTGTCTAAAAGCGTAGTATAATACTGTCATAACCTTTGAACGTAAGGAGAAAAAGTATGATTAAGACGATCGCAAAACCCCAAGAAAAGAAAGTGACCGCTTGTGGCGAATGCCGCAGCACCTGCCAATCTGCTTGCAAGACGAGTTGTACGGTAGGCAACCAATCCTGTGAAAGAGTAACGCGCGAAGAAAAAGACACGCGTAAATAATTGCTTTTTTCCCAAAGTTGGTAAAAGGCGCGTATTTTTACGCGTCCTTTTTTGCTGTTTTTACAGGTTTTTATTTTGGAGTTTAACGTATGATTCACGTATTTAGTTACCACGATAAGCAGTATATCTACGACGTGGGCAGCGGTAGTTTGCACGAGTGCGACGAAAAGACGGCGGCGTATTTAAAGGCGCAAGAAGAAGGGGTGGAGTACACCTCCGTCAGCGACGAAGAGTTGAAAGAAATTCTTGCGGACGTCGACGGCTTAAAAGCCCAAGGGCTTTTATATGCGGACGAGGTCAAGGCGTATCCCGTCAAATCGGGGCTGGTCAAAGCCCTTTGTATCCATATCTGCCACGACTGTAATTTCCGTTGCAGATACTGCTTTGCCGACGAAGGGGCGTATCACGCAAAACGGGAAAGCATGTCTTTGGAGACGGCGAAAGCGGCGGTGGATTTTCTCATCGAAAACAGCGGGAACAGAAAGGTGCTGGAAATGGACTTTTTCGGCGGCGAACCGCTGATGAACTTTTCCGTCATCAAAGAGACGGTGGCGTATGCGAAAAAGAGAGGGGAAGAAACGGGTAAAAAATTCCTGTTTACGACCACGACCAACGCTCTTCTATTAAACGAGGAAATTATCGAATTTTTCAACGCGGAGATGGAAAACGTCGTCCTGTCTTTAGACGGACGTCCCGAGGTGCACGACGCCATCCGCAAATCTATCAATGGCAAGGGCACGTACGCGTTGATTATCGATAAAATTAAAAAATTCGTGCAACTGCGCGGGGATAAAAGTTACTACGTGCGCGGCACGTTTACGGCGAAGAATCTGGATTTTGGCAAGGACGTCTTGTTTATTGCCGACCAAGGCTTTGACAGTATCTCGATGGAGCCCGTCGTCACGGAAATCGAGGATTTACAAATCCGCGAAGAACATCTTCCCCGTATCAAAGAAGAATACGAAAACCTTTGCGACGAGTATTTAAAAAGATATGCCGAGGGGAAGGGCTTTAACTTCTTCCATTTCAACGTCGACTTAGAGGGCGGTCCCTGTCTTTCTAAGCGGGTATCCGCTTGCGGGGCGGGTAACGAGTATTTTTCCGTGTTGCCCAACGGCGACTTATATCCTTGTCACCAGTTTGCCGCGGATAAAGAATTTTACATGGGGGACGTTTGGCAGGGGATTGTGAAGCCCGAGATACGGGAAAAGTTTAAAAATTCCTGTTTATTTACCCGTAAAAAATGCGAAAATTGCTTTGCAAAATTCATTTGTTCGGGCGGGTGTAACGCCAACAACTATCATTATTGCGGGGATATCGACACCCCGTACGAGATGACCTGTGAGATGATGAAAAAGCGCATCGAGTGCGGTATGCACGCGCTGGCTGTTAAAAAAGCGTTGAAAGAAGACTAAAATCAAAGGACTTCGTCTAAAAAAGACGGGGTCTTTTTTTACAAAAAAAAGAAAAAACGCCTTTAATGACTTGACGGCGTAAAGAAAAATAGGGTATAATTAAAAAGTATTATTGTAGCCAAACGTAGTTTGGCAAAAATTAGGAGGCAACTATGGGAAGGAAAAAATCGGTGGTATTGATGGTGCTTTTGACCATCGTCATCGTTGCGCTTTGCGCCCTGACCGTTTTCCCTGCATTTACGTTCCCTTGGGACCCGATTAAGGGATGGCAGCCCGCCGTCGCTTCGTTGGATGCAGGCACAGAACTTCAAGGTGGGTACTATACCTACTACTATCCTGAAGGGATTATCTCTTCGGCTGAGTACGAAAACGACTTGGAAGGCTTTACCGAAGGGTCGGCAGAACAAACGGAATACAAAAACCGTTTTGAACGCCACAAGGGCTTGTGGTTGGAAAAGGATAGACAATTCGGCATTTTCGAGGACGAAGAGAATACCGCGACGGAAGTAGAAGGTATCGCTAACGTGTCCGAATCTTTCAAAGCGGAATTCGCCGCGGTTACGGAAGAGATTTCGAGCCGCTTTGCCAAGAAAGGCTTTTCGCAATACCGCGTGGCGGTCGTAGACGATTACGTTCTTCGTATCGAGACTCCTGCATCCGCAGGGGTGGAAATGCAATTTTCCTATTCCAATATCCTCTCTTCGATGGATATGTTCCACCAACTTGGCGGCTTGTCTTTGAAAAAAGGCACGGAAGAGATTGACGGCATTGACGACGAAGCGCCTATGACCGACTATATTTCCGGTTTCTCCGTAGAGACGGAATACGATACGGCGTTCTTGGTCGTGACGTTGACGGACGAAGGGGAGACTGTGTTGGGCGACATTAAAGACAGCCTTAGCACGAGTGGTACAAGCAGTGGTACCTTCCTTAATTTCCACGTCGGCGACAACACTAACGCGTTGCTCTCGGTAGGGAAAGACAACTTTATGTCGGATATGCGTATCAAATATCCCTTGCTTGCCGATAGCGGGAAGGCGCACGTAGAGACGTATGCGATTTTGCTCAATTCCGCTTTGGAAACGGGTGGGTTTGATTTTGAGTTCTCCGTGGCTACCGTCTATCAAATGGAAGAGAGCGACAATATGACCTTTGTCTTTATTGCTATCGGTATCGTCTTGCTCGCTTGTTTGATTTTGCCTATTATCTTCTTTGGTAAATACGGCGTGACCAGTGCGTACACGACCCTTTCCTATTTGATTATTGCAGGGCTTTGCTTCGTATTCATTTCGGGCAGTTTCTTCGAAATTACCCTCGGCTCTTTGCTGACCTTCCTGTTCGGGCTGGTGCTCACGAACCTTGTCAACGCGTACGTGTACACGGCGATTAAAAAGGAATTTTTGTCCGGTAAGACGGTACAGTCTGCCGTGAAGAAAGGATACGGAAAAACCCTTTGGCATATCATCGACACCTATGCGGTGCTGCTCATCGGCGCTCTGTTGATGTTGATTGGCGGCGGTGGCCTGCACGTGATGGCGCTCCAAATGCTGATTTGTCTCGTGACGGCGGCGTTCAACAACTTGCTGTGGGGCAGAGGTATCAACTACGTCTTCTTGTCTGCGTGCAAGGACAAGTATAAATATTTCCGCTTTGTGAGGGAGGATGACGACGATGATGAAGAATAATCCTGTCGAAAAAACCGTAGGCAAGTGGAAACTTTGGACGGCTATCGTAGCGGTAATCATGGTTGTAGGGATTGTGATTGCGGCGGTGTTTGGGTTTAATACCCACGTCGATTTGCAATCGGTAAAGACGGTGACCGTTGATTATAGCGATATTTACGTGGAAAAAGTAGAAGACTTGGAAGAGACTTGCGAAAACTCTTTCGATAAGAGCGACGTAACTCCTCTTAAAAAGACTGTTTCCGTAAAGAGTAATGCGGAAATCATCTATTATTTTGACGTGGACGCAGACTTGACTGAGGCGGTAGAGACGCTGAAAGAGGATATTGCGACGGCAACCTCCTCCACTCTTGTCAAGGTAAGTGTGCACACGGAAGAATTCCAACAAGGTTTATCTGAAGACTATATTCTTCGCGCGGCGATTGCCGTAGGCGTGTTTGCCGTAGCGGCGTTTGTCTACGTGGCGTTGCGTTATAAATTGAGTATGGGTATCACCCTTGCCGCAAGCATTTTAGCGGCGGCAGGTATGACGGTTGCCCTGGTTGCGATTATCCGTATCCCCGTGGCGGCGTCCTTTGCTTATGCCGTGGCGTTTGCCGTTTTGGTGACGGCGGTTATGTCGATAATGACCTTTAACCGTTTGCGCGACAACGCCAAAGATAAGGACAAACAAAAGGATATGACGGCGCAAGAAAAGACGGTGGCGGCAGTACCTACCAAGCAAATCTTGACCTTGGCGGTGGCGCTTACCCTTGCGGTTGGCGTTTTGGGGGCTATCGTGGCGGTTGCACGCTGGTTTGCTGTGACTGCGTTTATCGGTATCGTGGCGTCGGTGGCGTCCGCGTGGATTTTTGCCCCTGCGCTGTTTGCTCTTTTGGACAGCGTGATTAAAAGCAGCGGTAAGCCTTTATTTAAAACCAAGAAAAAAGAGAAAAAAGTGACGGAAGTCGTGGCGGCTGAAAGTAAAGAGGTAGACGCGGAATAACCGTAAAACTTCACAACGTATCGTATCAGGGCGGGAGGGGGTTTCGTACCCACCTGCCCGATATTTTATAAAAGGCTCTATCAAAACCTTTGGTTGGTTCTACCTATAAAAAAGAAAAAAGCCCAAAAGGAAACTTATGAAAAAAATCGTCCCAGAATATGCGTTTTCGCAAGCACAACTGAATACCGTTTCGTCGCTTGCCGCGCAGACGGGACTGACGGAAAATATTACGCGTATTTTGTATGCGCGCGGGCTGGATACTCAGCAAAAAATCAAAGCGTTTATGCACCCGTCGAGGAAGAATTTTCTTTCCCCGTATCTTATGAAGGGGATGAAAGAAGCGGTACTTGCCTTGACGGAAGCCAGAGATATGCAAAAGACGGTGGCGGTTTTTGGCGACTACGACGCAGACGGGATTTGCGCTTCGGCGATTATGTATCACGCTTTGCGTGACTTCGGTATCGACGCTCACGTCTACGTGCCGGAACGTGCCGATGGATACGGATTGTCTGCGGAGGTCGTCGACAAGATTTTCGACGATTGCAATCCAGAACTGTTTATCACCGTCGACTGCGGTATTTCCTGTGCGAAAGAGGCGCAGTACATCTATGAACTCGGTTGTGACGTCATTGTGACCGACCACCACGAGTTACCGGAAGAATTACCCGATTGTATCGTCATCAATCCCAAACTCAAAGACGACTACCCTTACGATAATTTGTGCGGGGCAGGGGTGGCTTTTAAATTGGCTTGCGCCCTGATTGGAGAAAAGGCGTACGAATATTTGGATTTTGCTACGCTTGCCACCGTCGCGGACAGCGTGCCTCTTTTGGGAGAGAACAGAGATATCGTGACGGAAGGCTTAAAAGCCTTTAACCACAACCCTCGTCCTTGTTTTGCGGCGTTGCTCGGCAAAAACTACGACGGAATTACGGCGCAGACGCTTGCTTTCAATTTAGCCCCCCGTATCAACGCAGCAGGACGTATGGGGGACGCGCAGGCGGCTTTTCAACTGTTTATCACGGACAGGGAAACGGAAGTATACGATCTTGCGACTAAACTTTGTTTGTACAATACCGAACGGCAAAAATGCTGTGACGAACTGTACCTTTCCGCGAAACAAAAACTCAAAGAAAAGGGCGCTTACGGCAACGTCATTATGTTGTGGGACGAAAGTTGGAACGCAGGGTTTATCGGCATTGTCGCGGCGCGTATGGCGGAGGAATTTGGGCGTCCCACCCTCTTATTCGTCCAACACGGCGATATGCTGAAAGGGAGCGCTAGAAGTATTGAAAGCGTTAATATTTTTGCGGCGCTCAAGAACTGTGGCGAGTATATTGAGGAATTCGGCGGTCACGCGCAAGCGGCGGGGATCAACGTAAAAACGGAGAACTTCGACCAATTGGAAAAGGCGCTGGGCGAAGAGATTGCTAAGTCGTACACGCAGGAAGATTTCTTGCAAAAAATATACGTTTGCGAGGAGATAGACGCACCCTTCTCCGAGAAATTCGCCAAAGAATTAACGGCGTTAGAGCCGTACGGAGTAGGGCATAGAAAACCCCTGTTTTCGCTGTCTGTCGGCGGTTGCCAAGCGCGGGCGATTAAACCGTTTTCTCCCCATTTGTCCGTTCGTTGCGATTATCTCGATTTGATGTATTTCTCAGGTGCAAAGCAGTTGAAAATTTTACAAAGTGACGTACAGAAGAAAATCGTATTCGAGGTAGGCGTGTCCAAATTCCGCGGCAAAGAAAGCGTCAAAGGATACGTCAAGGACGTCGTATACGACGGTAGGACGGGCAAGTTTGTCAAAAAAGAGTGTTTCGGGAACGCATTGGCGAGATTTTACGCGCCCAAAGCGGCGGTAGAGACGGTGCCTTTGAATACGGCGGAGACGGAGGCACTCATTCAAGAAAAAATAGGCGAATGCGCGTACGGGACGGTGCTGATTGCTTCGGATAGGGAGACGGTGAAGAGGTATTCTTCGCTGAAAGAAATGGGGATAGATTTGTTTTATCCCTCTTCTAGAAACTTATCTAACGCGTTGATTGTCGCGCCTGCCCCTGACGTGGATTTGTCGGGATTTTGTCATTTTATTTTCTTGGACAAACCGCTGGACTACAATTTCCCCTTCTTAGACGGGAAACAGGTCTACGTCAACACCCAAATTTGCGGGTACGACTTATTTAAGCGTTTGGACTGCGACAGGGAAACGCTGTTGCAAATCTATGCGGCGCTCAAACGCGACTTATCGTTGCTTAACGGCAATACGGCGGAAGAGGTCGCGGAGGCGTGCGGTGGCTTGGGCTTTGATGAAAGTCAATTTATCTTTGCTTTGCACGTGTTTGAAGAGTTGGGCTTGGTGGCGTTCGGCGACGGACGGTTGACCGTTTATCGCGGGGTAAAAACAGATCTTGCCGATTCGGCATTATATACGAAAGTAGCGGATTTACAAAAGGATTAACGCAAGGCTCTGTCAAAATACTTGGTTGATTTCTACCTATAAAAGACTTTGCAATAGTACGCAAAAGGCTCGGTTTCGTACCGCAGAGGGTACGTGCCCTTGCCGTTTTACTTCTCTTGCTTTGCTTTTTTTTACGGTAGAGCGTTGTACTAATCAACCATTTATTGTGCCATCGCCTAACGCAAAAGAAGGAGCACGGTTTATGGACGTAACCCTTTCTAAAATTAACGAAATATACAGCGAAGAGGAAGGACGCGCAACGCTTATTAAGGCGTACAATTACGCGAAAGAAGCGCACGAGGGGCAAAAACGCGCCTCGGGCGAGCCTTACTTTATCCACCCTTGCGCCGTGGCGCAAATCCTTATGGAGTTGGGCTTGGACGCCGCAACGATAGCGGCGGCGTTTTTGCACGACGTTTTGGAGGATACTTCGGCGACGGAAGACGATTTGAGAAGGGAATTCGGGGAAGAAATTTTGCGATTGGTGGCAGGCGTTACCAAACTGGACAAAATCGTGTTCAACTCCAAAGAAGACGCAGAAGCGGAAAATTTCCGTAAAATTTTCGTGGCGATGGCAAAGGATATCCGCGTCATCATCATTAAACTTGCCGATAGATTGCACAACATGCGCTCGCTTAATTTTTTATCGCAGGAGCGCCGTAAAAAGATGGCGTCGGAGACGTTGGATATCTACGCGCCTTTGGCAGGACGTCTCGGTATCTCGCAAATTAAGTGCGAATTGGAAGACTTGTGTTTAAAATATCTCAATCCCGAGGCGTATGAATCGCTTGTTGAAAATATCAATTTAAAACTCAGCGAAAGACGGGAACTGGTTGAGCAAATCGTCGAAGAGATTAAAGAACTGATGAAAATTTCCAGCGTGCAAGGGGAGGTTTTCGGCAGACCCAAGCATTTTTATTCCATCTATAAAAAGATGGTCAACAAAGGCAAGACGCTCGACCAAATTTACGACTTGTCGGCGGTGAGAGTCATCGTGTCGGACGTGCGTGATTGCTACGCCGTTTTGGGGGACATCCACGAGCATTGGGTGCCCATCCCCGGGCGGATTAAGGACTATATCGCTACCCCCAAACCCAACAAATATCAATCTTTGCACACAACGGTCATGACGGCGTTCGGGCAACCTGTCGAGATACAAATCCGCACCGAGCATATGCATAAGATTGCAGAATTCGGTATCGCGGCGCATTGGAAATATAAAGAAGGCAAGTCCTCGCAAAATGGCGACGACGCTTTTGAAAACAAACTCACTTGGCTGAGAGAAGTGATGGAGTGGGAAGGGGATTTGAAGGACTCGAAGGAGTTCGTCGACGCGTTAAAGACGGAACTTTACAGTCACGAATTGCTTGTCTTTACCCCGCGCGGGAAGGTGGTTTCTTTGCCTCCCGAAGCGACGCCCGTAGATTTTGCCTACGCGATTCATACGGAAGTCGGCAACCGCTGTACGGGTGCGCGCGTCAACTCCAAAATCGTGCCTTTGCACACGACGCTCGAGGTGGGAGACGTAGTAGAGATTATCACGTCGCCTAACGCAAAAGGACCCTCCAGGGATTGGTTGAAATTTATTAAATCTTCCTCGGCGAAGGCAAAAATTAAGCAATTTTTCAAAAATTTACTCAGGGACGACTATATCCGTAAAGGGCAGGAAGAACTTGCTGAAGAAGCGGGTAAAAAGGGCTATGAACTTTCCTCTTTGCTCGATGACGACGCTTTCCGTCGCATTGCGGAAAGATTCTCCTTTACGACCAAAGAAGAGATGTACGCCGCCGTGGGTTACGGGTCTATTTCCTGTCATCAAATTTTACTCAAACTTGTCGATTATTATAAACGCAAGTTGCCGCCTACCGTGACCGTGACGGAAAGCAAAACGCCTACGGGCGGACACGGCGGGGTATTAATCGGCGGGGAAAGCGGTTTGCTCGTCACGTTTGCAGGGTGCTGCTCACCCGTGCGCGGGGACGAGATTGTGGGCTATACCTCTCGCGGTAGAGGGGTGGTGGTGCATCGCGCCGATTGCCCGAATATGCAAAACGTCGACAAAGACCGTTTGATGGTTGCCGAGTGGGATATTGCGGCGGGGGATACCCATCGTTACAACGCCCATATCGTCATCCGTGCTACCGACCAATGCGCGGCAATTTCTGTCCTTTCTAACGTGACGGCGGAGATGAAATTGTCCATCACAGGCATACACGGGCGCAACGATAAAAACGGCGACGCGATTGTAGAGACGACTATTTCTCTTGCCGACGTTTCGGCGGTTAATACGCTGTTTAAAAAGATGATGTCGGACAAACGTATTTATGACGTGCGCCGTGCGACCTCTTTGTCGTAAGGAGAAAAGATGATTATCAAAAGAATTTCGCCCATCGGTTTTGCGTCCAACTGTTACGCGGTTTCCGCCGACGGCAAAGACGCCCTCGTTATCGACCCTTCGCAAGAGCGTGTGGCAGGGAAGTTGAAAGAGATGAGATTTACGGCAAAACACGTTTTGTTGACCCATTGCCACTTCGACCATACGATGGGGACGCCTGTTTTGCAGTCGCAAGGCGCAAAAGTGTGGTGTGGAGAAAAAGAAAAACCGCTGTTCGGTAGCGAGGTGGATTTGTACGACTATTTCGGAGCGCCGTACGTGCCTTTTGAGATAGAAGAGACGCTTGCGGACGGGCAACAAATAAATCTTTGCGGCTTAAAAGTGACTCTTTTACACACACCTGGTCACACGTCGGGCAGCGTATGTTATTTGATTGAGGACGGGGCGGAGAAAGCCCTGTTTACGGGCGATACCCTCTTTTGCGGCTCGATAGGTCGCACCGATTTCTTTACGGGCAGTATCCGCGATATGCGGGCAAGTTTGCGCCGATTGAAAGAGTTGTCGGGGAATATGCCCGTCTATCCCGGGCACGAAGAGGAAACGACTTTGGCGGCGGAAAGGGATAGCAATTTATATATGAGGGAAGCGTAGTATGCTGATTAGCGATTGTGCTTTTTTGGATAACGAATTATTGGACGTAGTGCGGCTGTTTAAAAATCAGCCGCGCTCTGTTTCGCATACCTTTTCCTATACGGACGGCGTGTTTTGCAATAAGTTCGTCGTAGACGGAGAGGAGTTTTCGTTTGAAGAAAGGGGGCAGGTATGCGACGAAATCCTGTTCAAACGCTTAGAAAGGCGGTATGCAAAACTCGCCCTGTACGAGATTTTGGCGCAAAAAACGGGTGAAAAGATGCCTTGGGGCGCGCTGACGGGGATACGCCCAACCAAACTTGCTTATCGTGAAAAAGAAGAGGGACGCACCTTTCAAGATCTCTTTCAAAAAATGCACGTTTCGTCTGAAAATATCCGTTTGATCGAGCGAGTTTTGCGGGCGCAAGAGGGGATTTACGGGGACCACGAAAGAGAGGTGGATTTGTTCGTTTCCCTTCCTTTTTGTCCTAGTAAATGCGCGTATTGCTCTTTTATCACCGCTCCAATAGAAAAGACTAGAGGCTTTTTGCTTGCCTATTTAGAGGGATTAAAAAGGGAACTCGAAGGGGCGGATATAGGAAAATTGCGCAGCGTCTATATCGGCGGCGGGACGCCGTTTGCTCTGTCCGTAGAGGAACTGCGCGCGGTACTTAGCGCGGTTGCCCCCCTTTACGACGGCGTGGCGGAATATACGGTGGAGGCCGGACGCCCCGACGTCTTTACCAAAGAAAAACTAGACCTATTAAAAGAGTTCGGCGTGACGCGCATCTGCATCAATCCGCAGACCTTTGACGATAATACCTTGGCGCGTATCGGCAGAAAGCACACGACGGCACAAACGCTGAAAGCGTTTGAAATGGCAGACGGGTATGGTTTTTCCGTCAATTTGGATTTGATTGCGGGGCTGCAGGGAGAGGATGAAGAGACCTTTCAAAGGGGGGTGGAATTTGCGGCGAACACCCTTTCTCCCGACAACGTCACGGTGCATTGTCTGTCCTTAAAAGCGGGCGCAAAATATAAGGAAGAGGGCGGCTTTGAGGACTACGGCAAAGGGGTGGAAAAGATGGTGTTTGCCTCCCGTAAGATTTTGAGCGAGGCTGGCTACGAGCCTTACTATTGCTATCGCCAAAAATATCAGTCGGGCAACTGCGAAAACGTGGGCTGGACAAAAAGAGGGAAGGCTTGCGTCTACAACGTAGACGTAATGGAAGAAAAGGCGGATAATCTAGCGATAGGCGCTAACGCCGTCAGCAAAAAAGTGCGAGGGGAGAGGATTGAAAGGTTTGCAACCCCTAAAGACTTGAAAACCTACCTAGAAAAAGTGGACGAAATCGTCAAAAAAAGAGGGGAATTTTTCAAATAATTGCCCCAAAATGATTTACAAGCGAAAAATAATGTGGTAAAATAAATATAACGGCTACAAGGCGACGCGATTCTCCACGGTTGACTTTGTGGTACGAGATACCATTCCATAGGAGGATAAAAAGAAATGGAAAAGAAAGAATTTATTGCACAGTACGCTACTCACGAAGGCGACACCGGTTCGCCTGAAGTTCAAATTGCTTTGCTTACGCAACGCATCAACCATTTGAACGAACACCTCAAAACCCACAAGCAAGACAACCACTCCCGTCGCGGGCTTTTAAAGATGGTTGGTAAGCGTCGTGGCCTTTTGGACTATTTGAAAGCGAAAGATATCGCAAGATACAGAGCCATTATCGAAACGTTGGGATTGAGAAAGTAAACAAGCACGAAAGGGCGGGTTATTTTAAACCGCCCTTTTTCGTGTTTTTAAGGGAGGAAATGATTCGACGTCTAAGGCGAGGGGGAAAGGCATACCGCGCCGCTTGGCGGAGATGATATAATCTGCGTGGTCTTGCGGCGACGCGGACAAGAACAAAAAAGAAGGATAAAAAAGGAGAATTTACAATGCCAGATTTAGAAAAAGCAAAAGTCTTTAAGACTAACTACGCAGGCAGAGAACTCGTAGTAGAAGTAGGTAAGTATGCCGAACAAGCCAACGGTGCGTGTTTGGTTCGTTGCGGCGAAACGGTGGTACACGTATCCGTATGTATGTCGGAAACGGCAAGAGACGGGATGGATTTCTTCCCCCTGTCCGTTGACTATGAAGAAAAGATGTTCGCCGTAGGGAAAATCCCCGGCGGTTTCAAAAAGAGAGAGGGGCGTGCGTCCGACAAGGCTATTTTGACCAGCCGTTTGATCGACCGTCCCATCCGTCCTCTTTTCCCGAAAGGGATTTTTAACGACGTAGTCGTTATCGCGACGGCGTTGTCGGTAGATCCCGATATTTCGCCCGAGCCTTTGGCAATGGTCGGCTCGTCCATCGCATTGTCCATTTCGGATATCCCTTGGGCAGGGCCTACGGGTTCGGTTGTCGTAGGTATGGTCGATGGCGAATACGTCATCAACCCCGACGTAGAACAACGCGCAAAGAGCAGAATTCACTTGAACCTCGCCGGTACGTCTGACGCAATCTTGATGATTGAAGCAGGCGCTAACGAAGTTACCGACGAAGAAATGGTCGGCGCGATTATGTTCGGTCACGAAGAAATCAAGAAGGTGTGCGCTTGGATTGCGGACGAAATCGTCCCCGCCGTTGGCAAGCCTAAGAAGGAAATGGAACTCTACCACATCCCCGAAGATATCGACGCGGCGGTAAAAGCATACGGTTACGACAAGTTGTATGCGGCGCTCGACACCTTCGACAGACAGGAAAGACAAGCCCGTCAAGACGCGGCTGAAAAGGAAATCGTAGACCATTTCCGCGAAATTTATCCCGACCAAATCCGCGAAGTGAAAGATTCTATTTACTACATCGTAAAAGGTATCGTCCGCGCGAAGATTTTCGACGGTGTCCGTCCCGACGGCAGAAAGTTGACGGAAGTACGTCCTATCTGGTGCGAACACGGCGTGCTCCCCAGAGTACACGGTTCGGCTGTCTTCACCCGTGGTCAAACGCAAGCGCTTACCACCTGTACCCTGGGTATGCTTGGCGAAGCGCAACGTATGGAAGGGCTTGACGAAGAAACGGAAAAGAGATATATGCACCAATACAACTTCCCCGGCTACTGCACGGGCGAAGCAAAGGCTTTGAGAAGCCCTGGTCGTCGTGAAATCGGTCACGGTGCGTTGGCAGAACGTGCGCTCGAACCCGTTATTCCCGCGGCTACCGAATTCCCTTATGCAATCCGTGTCGTATCCGACATCTACTCTTCCAACGGTTCCTCGTCGATGGCGTCCGTATGCGGCTCCACGATGGCACTTATGGATGCAGGCGTGCCCATCACGGCACCCGTTGCAGGCTGCGCGATGGGTCTCGTCAAGGATCAAGAAACGGGCAAGTACGTCATCATGACGGACATCCAAGGTCTCGAAGACTTCCTCGGCGATATGGACTTCAAGGTAGCAGGTACGGAAAAGGGTATCACGGCTATCCAAATGGATATCAAGATTAAGGGTATTTCTAAGGAAATTATGCTCGACGCGATTGCACAAGCGCAAGACGCAAGACGCCACATCCTTGGCAAGATGCTCGCTTGTATCCCTGCAACGAGCGAAGAACTTTCTCCTTATGCACCCAAGATTATCACCTTTGCTATCAACCCTGAAAAGATTGGTGACGTCGTGGGTAAACAAGGGAAAGTTATCAACAAGATTATCGAACAAACGGGTACGAAGATTGATATCGAAGAAGACGGTACCGTTTGCGTGGCTTGCTACGGCGACGTCGCTAACGCACAACGCGCGAAAGCGATTATCGAGTCGATTGCACACGACCCCGAAGTGGGCGATATGTTCGTGGGCGTGGTTGTCCGCGTAATGTCGACGCTTGGTGCGTTTGTAGAATTCGCGCCTGGTAAAGACGGGTTGGTACACATCTCTCGCCTTTCCAAGCAACGCGTGGAAAAGGTAGAAGACGTCCTCAACGTCGGCGACAAAGTCAAAGTGGAAATCATCAAGATTGGCGAAAAGGGTATCGACCTGAAACTCCTTGAAAAACTTGCCGATTAATTAGAAAACGGTTTTGTTTTAAAAGCCCTCCGTTACTAACGGAGGGCTTTTTCTTTATATCAATAAAAAAGCAGGCGATAAAGCCTGCTTTTGTCTTTATTTTCTTGTGGAAAGATACACCATTAAGACGGCGATATCCGCAGGGTTTACCCCGGGGATACGTCCTGCTTGTCCTAAGTTAAGAGGGCGGACGTAGGCTAATTTTTCTCTCGCTTCCAATCGCAAACCTTGGATGGAGTGATAGTCGATGTCTTCGGGCAGTTTTTTGTCTTCTAACTTCTTCGCCCGTTCGATTTGCTCTAAGCCTTGCTTTAAGTAGCCTTCGTACTTGACGGTGATTTCTGCCGTTTCCAAGATGTCTTTTGGATAATCTTCAAAGACGTGATAGTTAGCCATAATATCCTTTAAAGGAATAGAGCGTTTGAGCATATCCGCGTACGAAACCCCGACCCTGGGCGGCTCATATCCGTATTTTTGCAAGAATTCCGTCGTTTCCTTAGGGGATAAGCGTTCTTCCGTTTTTTGCAAAAGTTCTTCGTATTTTGCCTTTCTTTCACGGTATTTTTGGAGTCGTTCTTCCGTCGCTAGCCCGACTTTGTAGCCGTATTCCGTCAGACGGAAATCGGCGTTGTCCTGCCGTAAACAAATGCGGTGTTCGGCGCGCGAGGTCATCATACGGTAGGGCTCGTCCGTGCCCTTGGTGACAAGGTCGTCGATGAGTACCCCGATATACGCCTCGTCTCTACGCAGGATAAAGGGAGGGAGACCGCGCAGTTTCAAGGAGGCGTTGATGCCCGCCATTAAGCCTTGTGCCGCCGCCTCTTCGTAGCCGGACGTACCGTTGATTTGACCTGCCGTGTAGATGCCTTCCACCTTTTTAAATTCTAGGGTGGGCAGTACGTCCAAGGTGTCGATGCAGTCGTATTCGATGGCGTAGCCGTAACGCATAATTTCGGCGTTTTCGAGACCTACGACGCTGTGTACCATTTGCTTTTGGATATCGTGTGGCATAGAAGTGGACAAGCCTTGGACGTAAATTTCCAAGGTGTCTTCCCCTTCCGGCTCTAAGAAGAGTTGGTGTCTGTCCTTGTCTTTAAAGCGGACGACTTTCGTCTCGATAGAAGGGCAGTATCTGGGGCCTGCCGAGGCGATGGTGCCGTTGTATAAGGGAGAACGGTCTAAGTTGTCCAAAATGACTTCGTGCGTTTTGAGGTTGGTATAGGTGAGGTAGCAGTTGCGCTTATTTTCGGGCGTTTTTTCGGACATAAAGGAGAAAGGATAGATGTCCGTATCGCCAACCTGTACGTCGCACTTATCAAAATCAATCGTGCGCGCGTCCAATCTTGCGGGGGTGCCCGTCTTAAAGCGGCGCACGTTAAAGCCGATATCCATCAGGCTCTTCGTGAGATAGGTGGCGGGAGCAAACCCGTTGGGACCCGATTTTTGTACGACGTCGCCCGTAATCGTTTCGCCGTTGAGATAAACCCCCGTGCAAAGGATAGCGCATTGGCAATTAATGACGCCACCGTAGGAGGTTTTGACGCCGACGAGGCGTCCGTTTTCGACGAGCAATTCGCTTGCTTCGGCTTGGATGATGCGAAGGTTAGGGGTGTTTTCGAGGACGCGCTTCATCTCTCTGTGGTAGGCGTTTTTATCGCTTTGCGCACGGAGGGATTGAACCGCCGCCCCCTTGCCGACGTTGAGCATCCTGATTTGCAGGGCGGTCTTGTCGGCGACAAGCCCCATTTCCCCGCCTAAAGCGTCTATTTCACGCACGAGATGCCCCTTTGCCGTACCGCCGATAGAGGGGTTGCAGGGCAAAAAGGCGATAGCGTCCAGGTTTAAGGTTAAAAGGACGGTTTTAATCCCCGTCCTTGCTAAGGCGAGCGCGGCTTCACAGCCCGCGTGTCCCGCCCCGATAACCGCCGCCTGCGCGTCGTATTCGTGAAAAGTAACTTTGCTTTGTGCCATAGAAAAAATTATTCTTTCCAGACGATATTTTTGATGTCGTCTACGTCCTTTGCGAGTTTTGCGTTGAGTTTTAAAAGTTCTTCGATTTTATCACGCGCGTACATAATCGTCGTGTGATCGCGCCTCAGCAGTTTCCCGATGGAGATGAGGGGCAGGGTAAGCAGTTCGCACATTAAATAGGCACATACTTGCCTTGCGAGCGCGACTTCCGCTTTTTTGCCTTTACCTAAGACGTCTTCCCGTTTTTGCTTATAGTAGCCGCATACGGCGTCGATGATTTTATCGGGGGTAATTTCTTCCTTTTCCTCCGTTTCACGTACCGATTGGTTTAATGCACGTTTGGCGAGGTCGAGGGTGATGGGCTCTTCGTGCAGTTTGCTGGCAAAGATGACTTTGGTCAAGTGCCCTTCGAGGGTGCGGACGTTATGGTCGGTGCCCTGCGCCAAAAATTCGAGAACCTCGTTGTCGGTGATGTGGCATTTTCTATCCAGCGCCTTTCTTTTTAAAATGGCGATTTTCGTCTCCAAATCGGGCGGTTGCACGTCGACGATCATCCCCCCTTCAAAGCGGGTGCGAAGTCTCTCTTCCAAGGTCGCGATTTCACGAGGGTGTTTATCGCTCGTCAAGACGATTTGCTTGTTTTGCGAGGACAGTTCGTTGAAGGTATGGAAGAGTTCTTCCTGCGTGGATTTTTTATCTTTTAAAAATTGTACGTCGTCGATCATCAAGACGTCTACGCCGCGATAGTGCATTCTAAATCTAGCGCTGTTGCGTTGCGACAAGGAATCGATAAATTCGTTTAAGAAATTTTCGCAGGTGGTATACAGTACTTTCTTTTCAGGATAGTTTTCTGCAATTTGGTTGGCGATGGCGTGCATAAGGTGGGTTTTGCCCAAGCCCGACTCCCCGTAGATAAAGAGAGGGTTGAAGACGTTGCCGGGGTTTTCTGCGACCGCTTTTGCCGCTTCGTAGACGAATTTGTTGCCGTTGCCCGCTACGAAAGAGTCGAAAGTGAACTCTTTACGGATAGGGGAGGGTTGGAAAACGGAAAAGGCGTCTTCTTGCATATCCAGCGTAAAGACGGAACTACCGTCCACGACGATACAAAAGCCCACGATGCTGTCGCCGAGGTTACATTTTAAGATGGCTTCTTGCAATTTGTCGGAGTGGTAGTCCATGATCGTGTTCGCCGCCATTTCCGTATTCGCTTTGAGTACGATTTTACGGTTGTAGATATCGACGGGTTGCAAGTCTTTCAAACAAGTCGTATATGCGACAAAGGGAACGAGTTCCTGTATCTTCTTGTCGATTTTTTCCCAGGCGTATTGAAGTTGCGCTTTTTCTGCCATTTTTTCTGCCTACCTAAAATTATTTTTTAAGAACGTTGTAGAAATCTTGTTTTTTTCAAAATTATTTGTTATAATTATAATACAAAATCAAAAGAAAAGAAAGTGTTTTTGGCGGTATTTTTTCAGGTTTATGAAAATTAAAAAGTTGTTCTTGCAAAATTTTAGAAATTACGGACGGGAAGAATTCGTCTTTGACGACGGGCTCAACGTCTTGTTCGGCAAAAACGGGCAGGGGAAAACCAACTGCGCGGAGGCTGTTTTTTATCTTTGCACGGGCGCTTCTTTGCGTATTAAACACGAAAAACAACTGATTAAAATGGGGGAAACTCAGGCAAAAATCGTCGCCGAGGCAGAAAATAGATACGGCAACGTGAAGATAGAAGCGGATATTTTTGAGGATAGGCGCGAAATCAAGGTCAACGGCACGAAAATTGCCAAAAACGCCGACCTGATGGGGCTTGTCAACAGCGTATTTTTCTCTCCTGGGGAATTGCGCCTCATTCAAGACGGACCTGACGAAAGGCGTAGGTTTATGAATATGTCCATTTCGCAGACTTCGCCTGCCTATTATACCGCTTTGCTTAGATATAATAAGATTTTGGATCAGCGCAACGCCTTGCTTAAAAATCCCGATATTTCCCTCGTCTTGGAGACGTTGCCCGTGTGGGACGAGCAACTTTGCCGCTATGCGGCAACTATCGTGAAAAAGCGGAACGAATTTTTGCAAATGCTTTCGCCCATTGCGGCGGAGTACTACGCCTATCTTACGGACGGGGCGGAGGATCTTGCTATTTCGCCCGATAAAAAGTTTGACGGGACGGAAGAAGAGATTGCCGAGGCTCTCCAAAAGAAACTGTCCTATAACTACGAAAAGGACTTGCGTTTAGGGTTTACGACGGTGGGGCCTCATCGGGACGATATTGATTTTTTTATCTTGGGTATGGATGCAAAGGCGTACGCCTCGCAAGGACAAACGCGTACGGCGGCGTTGTCCGTCAAACTTGCCGAAGTGGAGATTTTCAAAAATTTGAGCGGGGAATATCCCGTCCTTATTTTGGACGACGTGATGAGCGAACTCGACTTGCCCCGCCGCAAAAAACTGCTCAGCAAAGTCAAGGGCATGCAAACGTTACTTACTTGTACGCACGCAGAACGGGTGTTGTACGGCGCGGATTGTAAAAAGATTCGCATAGAAAAAGGAAAAATTAAAGGAGAGGGCAAATGAAAGCGGATTTACACGTACACAGCGTTTATTCGGACGGGCGTTACACCCCCGAAGAAATTTGCAACCGCGCGTTTGAGTACGGGGTAGAACTCATCTCTATCACCGATCACGACACCTTGTTTTGTCAGGTAAAAAAACGCGCCGCCGCTAAAAAGTACGGGATAAAATACGTCGCGGGCTGGGAAATTTCCGCGTTCAAAGAGGATGAAAAAATCCATATCCTCGGCTATAATTGCAAGGATACGCCCGCCTATCGGGAGTTTGTGGAAAAAAACGCAAAAAATGCTATTTTGCGTATGGAAGACAGGCTTGCAAAACTTAAAAAAGAGGGGATAGAGGTAAGCATGGACGAAGTCTTTTCCTATCGGGAAAAGGGGACGCCTATCCACACGATGCATCTTTCCTACGCCATTGCGAAAAAACTCAAAATTACCAGCGACGAGGCGTATAAAACCTATCTTAAAAAGGGCGCGCCCGCTTATTCGCCTATCGGGCGACCCAATCCGTACGAGGCGATTGAGTGTATCAAGGGCTGCGGCGGTTTTTCCGTGCTTGCCCACCCCGGTAGGATAGAATTGCCGCAAGGGGAACTTAGAAGGCTGATAGAAGGGCTTGCCGCGCAGGGACTTGCAGGCATAGAAACCGTCTATACGTCTCATACTAAGGAGCAGACGGATTATTTTACGGCGCTCGCAAAGAGTTTGCGACTTTTGGAAACGGGTGGTTCGGATACCCATCAAGAGGATGAAACGCACGCCATCGGCAAACCGTATTTTTCTCCTTCCGAGGCGCTTTTGGAAAGGCTGGAAATCCTTGGTTGACCCTTTCCGCTACATACGATAAGGCGGGAAAGGATGAAAAGAAACAAAATACTGTACCTGTTTACGCTCCTTTTCGGGGGCGTAAATTTTTTATGGGGAAAGGTGGACGTATTGCCTGCCAAGGCAGCGGAAGAGCCTGTGCGAATGTCGGGGTATACCACCTATTACGACGAAAAGGTGACGGGCAGGAGTGAGAATATCCGCCTCGCCGTCTCTTTTATTAGCGGTATTACGGTGCAAGCCTACGGGGAGTTTTCCTTTAATAAGATAGTGGGGGAAAGGAGTGAGGCAAGAGGGTTTAAAGAGGCGAAAGTCATCGTCCGCGGCGAGTTTACGTCGGGGGTGGGCGGCGGCGTGTGTCAGGTGAGCACGACGCTATATAACGCCGCCTTGTATGCAGGTCTTACGATAACGGAATACCACCCGCATTCGCTGGCGGTGGGATACGTGCCGCCTTCGCAGGACGCGATGGTGTCCGCCTATCACGATCTTGCGTTTTTTAATCCGTACGACTTTCCCGTGAGGATAGAGATGACGGCAAAAGAAGGGGCGCTTCGGGCAAGGATTTACGGTGAGGATACGGGGATTAGACGGGAGGTGGTATCGAGGACGGTGGATAGGACTCCGCCGCCCGATCCTTTGGAAATAGAAGGGGAAAAAGACGAGGTACTTCGCGTGGAAAAGTGGGGACTTACCAGCGAAAGTTATCTGGAAATTTATCAAAACGGGGTACTGCAAAGCCGAAAATTGTTGCGAAAAGACGCCTATTTGCCGACGAGGGGGATAGTCGCCAAAAAAACTCTCCGCTAAGGGAAAGAAAATGTCCCCAAACGGTTGTCTTTTTTGCGAAAAAATGTTATAATAAAACAGTATAAAATCAGGGATTTTTTGCAAAAGCAAAAAGCCCTGCCCGAAAGGGTGATTTTTCGTGAAAAAATACGAGGATAAGGAGAAAAACAATGGTCAGACTTGCAATTGACGTAATGGGCGGGGATTATTCCACTTTCGAACAGGTAAAAGGGGTCGTGGACGCCTTGAAAAAGGACGGCGATATATCCGTCGTGCTCTTTGGTGACGAAGAGGCGATAAAAACGGAACTTGCTAAGTACAAATACGACGAAAGCAGAGTAAGCATCGTGCATACTACCGAAGTCATTTCGGGCGAAGAGGTGCCGACGAAGGCGATCAAGACGAGAAAAGATTCCTCTATGGTCAAGGCGTACGAAGCGCTTAAGGCGGGGGAAGTGGACGGCTTGGTATCCAGCGGCAGTACGGGCGCGCTGATTGCCGGCGGCATCTTGAAATTGGGACGTATTAGAGGCATTTCCCGTCCCGCGCTCTGTCCCACCGTGCCCAACGGCAAAGGAAAGATTACGCTGATTTGCGACTCGGGCGCTAACGTAGAGTGCAAGCCTGTCAACCTCGTACATTTTGCCATTATGGCGACGGCGTACGCGCAATCTACTTACGGCATTGAAAATCCGACGGTTGGGCTTCTCAACAACGGTACGGAAGACCATAAAGGGGACGAGGTTCACCAAGAGGCAAACCGCATTTTGAAAGAGACGAAATCGGTCAATTATATCGGTAACGTCGAAGGCCGTGCGATTATGCTCGGTGACGCGGACATCGTCGTTTGCGACGGCTATACGGGCAACACGACCATCAAGGGGATTGAGGGTTGTGCAAAAGCCATGGGCGGGATTATGAAAAAAGCCTTCAAGAAAAATTTGTGGAGTAAACTCCGCGCGTTGCTCGTTAAGGATATTATCAATACCGTGAAAAAGAGTATGGACTACGAGGCGGTAGGCGGCGCGACCTTCTTGGGTTTCCCCAAGGCAATCGTAAAGGCGCACGGGAACTCCAAAGCCAAAGGCTTTGCGGTATCCATTTCGCAGGCGGCAAACGCCGTTCGTAACGATATGGTCGGCAAAATCAGCAAGATGCTGGAAACGATTGACACCAGCGTTCCTCTTCAAGAATAATGCGAGACGTTACCGACTTAGAAAAAATTCTCGGCTATGCCTTTCAAGACAAAAGTCTTTTGGAACGGGCGCTTACCCACTCTACTTACGCCAACTCGCACGGATGTGAAGATAACGAGCGGCTGGAGTATTTAGGTGACTCGGTTTTGCAGTTTATCGTGACGGAAAAGCAGTACCTTACCTCGCGCGACGACGAGGGGACGCTGACCAAACGCCGTCAGGAAATCGTCTGCGAAGAGGCGCTTTTGAAAGGGGTGGACGAGATGGGACTGCGCGGCTGGCTGCGCTACGAAGGTAGTGGGCAAAACGTCGGCAAAAAGACGTGGTCGAGTTTATACGAAAGCGTGCTAGCCGCTATCTATTTGGACGGGGGTATGGCAGAGGCGAAAGCGTTTGTGAAAAGGCACCCCACGGACGGGGACAAGCCTCGTAATTACAAAGGGGACTTGCAGGAATTTTTACAAGGGAAAGGTCTACCGACGCCCATCTATGAAAGCAGAGAAAGTGGCGACGGCTTTGAAAGCGTCGTAACCGCTTGTGAAAAAAAGGCGAGCGGCAAAGGGACAAGCAAGCGCGCCGCCGAGCAACTTGCGGCAAAAAATTTGCTTGCGCAATTAAAACAGGGAAAAAAGTAAGGAGATAAAAATAGTGGATTTAAAGGAAATACAACTGACAGGCTTTAAATCGTTTGCAGACAAGACGAGTATCCGCTTCGACGAAGGGGTTACCTGTATCGTAGGGCCCAACGGTTGCGGGAAGAGTAACGTTGCGGACGCCGTGCGTTGGGTGCTTGGCGAACAGTCGGCAAAGACGTTGCGTGGTTCCAATATGCAGGACGTCATCTTTGGCGGTACGCTGGAAAGAAAACCGCACACCTATTGCGAAGTAACTCTCGTATTCGATAACAGTCGCAAAATTTTTGCGCTGGATACCGAAGAAGTGTCTATGACGAGAAGACTGTATCGCAACGGCGACAGTAAGTATCTTATCAACAACCAACCCAGCCGTTTGAAGGACATGGTCGCCCTTTTCCATGGGATTGGTTTGGGAAAAGAGGGGTATTCGATTATCGGTCAGGGCAAAGTGCAACAAATTATGAACGCCAAACCCGAGGACAGAAGGCTGATTTTTGAAGAAGCGACGGGCTTGATGACTTTCAAATCCCGCAAGCAGGAAATCGAGCGTAAAATCGACGACTCCAACAACAATTTGTATATTTTCCGTCAGCGTATCGACGAGGCGGAGCGTCGCTTAGGGCCTTTGGGGAAACAAGCGGAAGCGGCAAAGGAATACGACGAGTATTTCACCTCTTTGCGTTCTCACGAAGCAAACACCTACATATACCGCTACGAAAACGCAGAGGCGGAAAAGGATAAATATCGCAAAGAAATCGCGTCGATTTCCGAAAAGATTATTTCCTTGAACACGCAACAAAACCGTATCAATAGGCAACTGGAAGAATATCGTGAAAAGATTGCATCTGCCGATGCGGAAATCGCGCAGTTGCACGAAAAGCACGTCCTCCTTTCCGTCGGCAACGAAAGAAAGGACGGCGAACTCAAACTTATCCGTGAAAAAATCAACACCTACCGCGCGCAAATCGAAGAGGCGGAGGCGTTTGTTGCCGCGGGTAAGACGCGCGTAGGGGAGATTGACGACGAGATCGCGCGCCTTACGGCAAAGTCCAAAGCGGATACCGCGCGTCTTGCGGAGATTGAGACGGAGACGGACGTATTGTCTAGCGCGATTGCTACCCTCGATAGCAAAATAGAGGTCTTTGAAAGGCTGTCGGACGAACAGCGTCAAAGCCAAATTTCCTCGGCGGAAAACCTGTCGGAAATCAAGAAAAACCAAGGTACTTTGTCCGCTAGAAAAGAAGCGACGGAGGACAAGATTGCCGAAGTCGAAGAGGCGCTGAAAAAGTCCACGGCTAAAAAAGAAGGGTACGAGGACGAATTGGCTTCCGTCAAGAAGGATTTGAAGAACTTGACCGACGCGGTGGCGGGCGGCTTGCGTGAAATCGAAGAGGCGCAAGACGAAGTGCGCGAAATGCAACTGACCGTCAACAATTTCAATCAAGAACTGTTTAACGCCAACGGGCAACTCGCTTCCTTGCGGGAAAATTTAGAGACGTACATCAGTTTAAAAAACCGTTTTGACGGCTATAAGGAATCGACCCGTAGGTTGCTTTCCGTCTCCAAGACGAACGGCGACGTGGGCAAGCGTATTTGCGGCGCTCTTGCCGATATCATCAAGACGGAACAGAAATACGAAACGGCTATCGAAACGGCGCTTGGCGGCGCTATGCAAAATATCGTCGTACCCACGATGGACGACGGTAGATGGCTCATTGAGTACCTCTCCCGTACGGGCGGCGGTAAGTGTACCTTCTATCCCGTAGAGAGTATGAAAGCCCGTCCCGACACGAGAGAAATCAATCGCGCTTTGGACGAAAGAGGGGCGATTGGGCTGGCTACCGAACTTGTCAAATACGACGATTATTATTACAACGTCGTCAGCAACCTGCTCGGCAATACGCTCATTTGCGATAATATCGCAAACGCTACGGTCATTGCGAAAAAATATGGCAATATGTTCAAAATCGTTACCCTTGACGGCAACCAAACGCTGACGAGCGGCGCGATGTCGGGTGGTAGCCAAGACAGGGGTAAGGCGTCTTTGCTCTCTCACGAAAGACGTATTCAGGAGTGCCGCGAAAAGATTGTGGCGCGTCAAAAATACATCGAAAAAATCAAGCAATCGATTGCCGCAAGCGAGCAAGAACAACGCGCCGCAGAAGCGGAAGTGGAGAGATTGCGTACAAAGTACCAAGACTCCAACGCCGAGATTGCCGCGCTTGCACAGCGTGAAAGCGCCCTCGTAAGACAAATTGCGGAAGAAACGGGCACCATCGAGATTTACGAAGGGGTATTGCAAGACCTCAAAGCAAAATTGAACGCATTGCTCCAAGAAGAGGCGTTCTCCTCGCAAAACGAAGAACAACTCAACACTCTTAGAAAGGGTGCGGAAGAGCAACTTGCTTCGCAAAAGAGCCAATGCGAAAAATTCAAAGAAGAACGCGCCGAAAAGGACAAGAAGTTGCGTGACTTGGAGATGGAATACGCTTCTTTGTCTGCGCAGATGAAGAAAGAGCAAGCGGAAATCGTGCGTTTGAGCGGCGAAAAAGAAGAGATGATGAAAGCGCTGATCGAACGCCAGTCCTTGACCGAACAAAGCAAGCAAGTGCTTGCCCGTTTGGAAGGAGAGATGTCTTCGCACGAACTCACCGAAGAGGAAAAAGCGGCAGTACAAGCCATCGTCGAGCAGACGGCGCTTGTCACCAAACGCAAAGAAGAAATCAACGTCGAAGTCGAAAAATTAGAGGCGGAAAAGGAAGAAAGCGCGGCGCTTCTTTCCAAGCAGACGGAAAAGCGGTATAAAAACGAGATGGAAATCGGCATGATTGACAGCCGTTTGGATAGTCTGCGCGCCCGTATCGAAGAGGCGTACGAACTCGATTACGAGGGCTGTTTGCCTTACCGTATGGAAAACTTCTCCGTTACCGAATCGGCAAACGTCATCACCGTTTTGAAACGTAAAATTACGATGCTGGGTGCCATCAACCCCCACGCGGTGGAAGAGTATGCCGAAGAGAAGACCCGTTACGACGAGATGATTACCCAACGCGACGACTTGCAAAAGGCGATAGAAGACTTGACGGTAGTCTTGGACGATATCCGCGGCGAGATGCTCCGTATCTTCAACGAAGGCTTTAACGAAATCAACGAAAACTTCAAAGTCACCTTTAAGGAACTGTTCGGCGGCGGGAAAGCAGAGTTGCAGATGGACTACGTCGAAGGGGAAGACCCGCTTGACGCCGGTGTCGAAATCGTCGCTTGCCCTCCTGGCAAGAAACTGACTAAGATCTCCTTGCTGTCGGGTGGCGAACAGGCGCTTACTGCGATTGCCATCTTGTTTGCAATCCTTAAAGCCCGTCCTATGCCTTTCTGTATCCTCGACGAAATCGAGGCGGCGCTGGACGAAGCCAACGTAGATAGATTTGCCGCGTACTTAAAGAGATTCTCGGAAGAGACGCAATTCATCGTCATTACGCACAGAAAGCCGACGATGAACCAAGCGGATTATCTCTTCGGGGTTACTATGCAAGAAAAAGGCGTTTCCAAGATTGTCTCCGTTAAACTTGCGGAAGTGGAGAGCAAACTCGGGAAAGACGCTATCGAATAACGCATTATTTTGCCCACCCTTTTCAAGGGCGGGCAAAAACACATACGCCCTATTTCAAAGGGCAAAGGAAAGATTATGGGCATTTTTGATAAACTGTTCGGCGCGCTGAAAAAGACCAAAGAGGGACTTTCTACCAAACTGCGTATGCTGTTTGCCAAAAACAAACTTGGCAACGAATTTTACGAGGAGTTGGAAGAAATTCTAATCTCTGCGGACGTGTCGGTGACGACGGCGGAAGAGGTCGTAGAACGGGTCAAAGAAAGGGCGATAGCCGAAAAATTAAAGGATGAAAACTACGCTATCAGTATCCTGCGCGAGGTGTTGACGGGGATGCTGGAAGAGGCGGAAGTAGAGGACTTGAACTATCCTTGCGTGATTATGTTAGTGGGCGTCAACGGCGTTGGGAAAACGACGACGGTGGGGAAACTTGCCCATTATTTTCTCTCCAAAGGCAAGACGGTGACGGTAGCGGCGGCGGATACCTTCCGTGCGGCGGCTAGCGAACAACTCGCCGTCTGGGCAGAGCGCGCTAAGGTGCGTATCGTCAAGCACGAGGAGGGTAGCGACGCGGCGGCGGTCATTTTCGACGCCGTATCCTCCGTTAAGGCGAGAAAGACGGACGTCCTCATTATCGATACGGCGGGTAGATTGCACGTCAAAGATAACTTGATGAACGAACTGCGTAAAATGGACAGGGTAGTAGAAAGGGAATTCCCCGACGCCGACTACGTCAAACTGTTGGTGCTGGACGCTACGACGGGACAAAACGCCGTCAACCAAGCGCGCGTTTTCGACGAGGCGATTAGTCTTGACGGCTTGATTATCACTAAACTCGACGGCACGGCAAAGGGCGGCTTTGTCTTCTCTCTTGCGGACGAATTGACTTTGCCCGTAATGTTTGCAGGCGTCGGTGAAAAGATGAGTGATCTTGAAAAGTTTGATAGTAAGGCGTTTGTCGACGGCATTTTATAGTGCATAGTGGCGGTAAGAAGAAAAAATAATTCCGCAATTATGCATTCTGCATTTTGCATTATGCACTAACGAAACAATGCATAGTGGATAAAAAATTCTTAAAAGGAAAGACTATGAAGATTGATATTTTGACCCTCTTCCCCGAGATGTTTGCACCCTTACGGGAGAGCATCTTAGGTCGGGCGCAAAAGCAGGGGAAATTGAAAATTAATATCGTCAATATCCGTGACTATACGTTGGATAAGCATTTAAAATGCGACGACTATCCCTTTGGCGGCGGTGCAGGGATGGTGATGTTGCCGCAACCTATCGGGGACGCTATCGACGCGCTCGACCCCGAACATAAGGCGCGGCGAATATATCTTTCTCCCAAGGGAGAGACGCTCGTCCAGCAAAAGGTGTTTGAACTGGTTGAGTGTGAGCATTTGATTTTGCTTTGCGGGCATTACGAAGGGGTCGACCAGCGGATAATCGATCTGTTTATCGACGAAGAGATTTCTATCGGCGACTACGTACTGACGGGAGGAGAATTGCCTGCTATGGTACTGGTTGACTGCGTAGCCAGATACGTCGACGGGGTTTTGAATACTTCCTCTTTGGTGGACGAAAGTTTTTCGGACGGACTTTTAGAATATCCGCAATATACCCGTCCGCAAGTGTATAGAGGGTTAGAAGTGCCGGAGGTTCTTCGCAGCGGTAATCACGCGGCGGTGGATAAATGGCGTAGAGAACAGGCGGAAATAATTACGGCTAAAAAGCGTCCTGACTTATTAAAAAGATGACCCCACGGTTGCCCCGATGAAAAAGGGTAGGGGCAGGTACGAGGTGAAAAATGAAGAAAATACAATGGTTTCCGGGGCATATGACGCGCGCAATGCGTGATATGGAAGAAAAAAAGGACTTGTGCGACGGCGTTGTTTGTGTGTTGGACGCACGGGCGCCCGCGGCGACCTATAACCCCAACTTAAAGAAAATTTTTGGCAACAAGCCGATATTATACCTACTCAACAAAGTCGACCTTGCCGACGTCGGCAAGGTGGACGAGTTTGTCCGTCTTATTGAAAACAAGGGACATTTTTGTATCAAATGCGACGGTACCAATATCTCCACCCGCAGACTGATTAGTCAAAAATTAAACGCTATCACCAAAGAAAAGCGAGAAAGGGCGGAAGCCAAGGGTTTGAATAAGACTTTCCGCTTTATGGTGGCGGGCATTCCCAACACGGGCAAGAGCACCATCGTCAATTTGATGAGTGGGCAAAAGAAGGCGAAGACGGGGGACAAAGCGGGGGTTACGCGCGACGTTAGATGGCTCAAATGCGACGGCTTTGATTTGCTCGATACGCCCGGTACTATGCCACCCTCTTTTGATAGCCAATACCACGCCAAGCATCTTGCCTATATCGGTAGCGTCAACGACGATATTTTGGATATGGACGATATCGCGCTGGAACTTCTCGGCGAACTTGCCGAAACATATCCGCAATATTTGACGGAGAGATACGGCATCACCGATTTTAGCGAAAAATTGGGTATGTACGAGGCGGTTTGCAAACGCAGAGGGTTTGTCCTTCGCGGCGGAGAATTCGACTACGAACGGGGTGCAAAAGCGCTGATGGACGATTTTAGAAAGGGTAGAATCGGCAAGGTGTGTTTGGAGAGCGCAAAAGACTACGAGGATTGGAGTTTTTGATGAAAAAGGAACAGGTAGATAAACTGCGTTATGAGCGCGCCTTACGAGAAAAGGGCTATTTCTTTATCGCGGGGGTGGACGAAGTAGGCAGGGGGCCTTTGGCGGGGCCCGTCGTTTGCGCGGCGGTGATAATGCCTTTAGAAGAGGACAAAATTATCGCGGGCGTGGACGACAGCAAAAAATTGTCCGTCAAAAAAAGGGAAATGCTGGCGGAAAAAATCAAGCAAACGGCGCTTTGGTATACGATTGCCCTCGTGGACGAAAAGCGTATCGACGAAATCAACATTTTAGAGGCGACGAAAGAAGGGATGAAAAAGGCGTTGTTGGAGTTAGAACAAGCCCCCGATTTCGTACTCACGGACGGCAATATGACGCTGGATATCCCTTTCAAACAAAAGAGTATCGTCAGCGGCGACGCCCTCTCTTACAGTATCGGTGCGGCGAGCATTTTGGCGAAAGTTTATCGGGATAATTTGATGGACGAATACGCAAAGACCTACCCCGTGTACGCGTTTGAGAAGAATAAAGGATACGGCACGGCGGTACATATCGCCGCCATTAAGGAGTACGGCTTATGCCCCATTCACCGCAGGACGTTCACAAAAAAGTTTTAGGAAAGAAAGGGGAAACCCTCGCGGAAAAGTATCTTAAAAAGCAAGGATATAAGATACTCTTTAAGAACTATAAAACGCCGTTAGGCGAAGCGGATATAGTGGCGGAAAAAGAGGAGTACGTCGTCTTTGTCGAGGTGAAGACGCGCACGGGCGACGGATACGGTACCCCCGCCGAAAGCGTGACGAAAGCCAAGCAAGCCCGTTATAAAAAAATCGCCGCTTATTACGTAAGTGCGCTGAAAGAGGACGTTTGCGTTCGTTTCGACGTCGTAGAGGTGTTTGCCGATGGAAAAATAGAGCATCTTGAAAATGCGTTTTAAGAGAAGGAGAAAATTTCTCCTTCTTTTTTATTGGGGGTAGATTTGGTTCTTTTGCATACACTAACAAAAAGAGAGATGAAAAGTTTGTGAAAAAGCGATTTTTATCCTAGAAAAACTTGACAGTCTCACACGGGGGAGTCTATAATTGTTTATAACTGAATAAGTAAGCAATTAAACAAAAATCGTCGGAGGTTGATATGCAAGAGACAAGCAAACAAAAGGAACAACTAAAGAGGATATTATTCATCTATAAAAAGATGGAAGACGTGACAAGAACGGATAAAAACACTCCGTTTAACAGCACCGAATTGCAACTGTTAAAGGAACTGATTTTTGCAAAGTTAGAAAACGGACGTTTGATCTCCACGCAACTTGCTAAAAGGCTGGGTGTGACCCGTTCTTCCGTGTCGCAAATGGTGCAGAAAATGGAAAAACAAGGGATATTGTACCGTGTTCCTGACGAGATTGACAGAAAAATCGCCTACATACAGATGACGCCTGAAGCAGAGGAACTTTGCAGAGCAGAGTTGAAAAAATGGACGGACGGATTGGTAGAGATTGTCAAAGAGTTTGGGGAAGATAAGTTGGAAAATATGTTGAATTTATTTGACGAGTTTATCCAAAAAGGCGAAGAGATAAGGGCAAAATCGCAAGCATTATAAAAAGCCAACGTAACAAAAACGGAGTAAGAAAGATGTTACAATTAAAAGGAATCAAAAAAGTATATAAGACGGCGGGTAGCGAAGTACACGCATTAAAAGGCGTGTCTTTGAATTTCCGCCAAAACGAATTCGTATCCATCCTCGGCCCGTCCGGTTGCGGCAAGACGACCTTGCTCAATATCATCGGCGGGTTGGACCATTATACGGAAGGCGACCTCGTCATCAAAGGGGTATCGACCAAGCGTTATAAGGATAAGGAGTGGGACGTATATAGAAACCACCGCGTCGGGTTCGTTTTTCAAAGTTATAATTTAATCCCTCACCAAACGGTCCTCGGCAACGTCGAACTTGCTTTGACGATAGCGGGCGTGTCCAAAAAGGAACGCCGTCAACGGGCGAAGGAAGCGCTCAAAAAAGTAGGGCTTGAAAAGGAGATTAAGAAGCGTCCCAATCAACTTTCGGGCGGGCAAATGCAACGCGTCGCGATTGCGCGCGCCCTCGTCAACAATCCCGAAATATTGCTCGCAGACGAGCCCACGGGTGCGCTCGATACGACGACCAGCGTGCAGATTATGGACCTCATCCGCGAAATTGCGGGCGAGAGACTGGTCATTATGGTCACGCACAACCCCGAACTTGCCGAAGAATATTCTTCCCGTATCATCCGTTTGCAAGACGGCTTGGTCATCTCGGACAGCAACCCGTACGCAGGCAGTAACCGTCGTGCGGAATTGATTGCGGACCTTCAAAGCAGGGGCATCACGCCCGAACAAATCGAGGCTTGGAAAAAGCAACGCGACAAAGAAAAGGGCAAAGAAAAGGCGTCCATGTCTTACGGTACGGCGTTGGGGCTTAGCGGTAGAAACTTGCGCGCGAAATTCGGCAGGACGGCGATGACTTCGTTTGCAGGCAGTATCGGTATCATCGGCGTATCTTTGGTGCTTGCCCTGTCCAGCGGTTTTAACGCTTACATAGCGAAGACCGAAAAGGATATGTTGTCTGCCTATCCCATTGAAATCAAAGAAACGGCGTTTGATTATCTTTCCATTATGGATACGTTGTCAAAAGGGAATAACGAGGTTGACTTAAAGAAACTCAACGATCACATTTACGTCAATTCTTTTCTCAGTAAACTCGGCAACAATATGCTGACTACCAACACTATCACGCAGGAATACGTCGATTATTTGGATACGTTGGATGAAAACGCCTATTATGCGTTGCAATACGGTTACGGCGGACAAATCGACAATAACCTTTACAGCGATCTCTCTTTGAGCACGGAAGGCGGAGCAAGTTTGAATTTTAATATGTCGCTCAGTTCTATGCTTGATTTATATGAAAACAAATTGGTTTCAGACGAAGGCGCCAGCGATTTTGCAAGCCTTGCCGAAATGTTCGGCACTATCCAAAGCGCCGTCTACGAGGTGCCTGAGGCAAGGGACTATATTTTGTCCCAATACGATGTATACGACATAAGCGGTAAAAACGAAGAGGCGTACCCTGAAGATACTGCCGAGGACGAATTGGTCCTTGTCGTCAACAACGACGGCAGTATGACGGATATTATGCTGATGCAGTTGGGACTTATCAGCATCGACGAGTTTACGCAGTTGTTTGACCCGACGGCGGAAACGAGCACGACGTATATTGATTACGAGCGGTTGCTCGGTAAGACGTATACCTATTATCCCAATGATGCCATTTATGAAACGCAAGCAGAATTAGACGGCTCGCAGGCTTGGTGGTATAAAGGTTTTACGGGAGATATGTTCCAAGCGATACCTTCTTCGTCTGTGCAGTCTATTACCACGATTGATTCCCCTGGTACAACGTTGAAGATATCCTGTATTTTACGAGCAAAGTCAGATACAACGTACGGTTGCTTGCCTAGTGGCCTCGGCTATATGAAAGGCTTTTCGGCTAAATACAACGCCGATGGCCGCGCTTCGGCTATTGTGGCATCCGCTCCGGCTACGGGCAATATGAGCGTGTCTTCCTTTGACTTATACAAGTTGCTTGATGCGGTTCAGTCGGGCAACTTGACAAATATTTCCGCTGCACGAAAAATAGACGATAAGGTAACGATAAGAAAACTCGGCGGTGCCGAACTTCCTAACAGCGTAGCGATTTATGCCAAGGACTTTGAAAGCAAAGACACGATCACCTCGCATTTAGATAAGTGGAACGAGGATCATAAAGACGATGAATCGGCGCAAATCACCTATACGGACACCGTGGAACTTTTGATGTCGCTCGTGCGGTCTATGCTCGACGCCGTGACTTACGTCTTGGTGGCGTTTACGGCGATTTCCTTGCTGGTATCCTCGGTCATGATAGCCGTCATCACCTACGTATCGGTCGTAGAACGGACGAAAGAAATAGGGGTATTGCGTGCCCTCGGCGCGAGAAAGAAGGACGTCAAACGTCTGTTCAATGCAGAGACCTTCCTCATTGGTCTATTTGCAGGTACTATCGGCGTTGGATTCACTTACCTAGTATCCATACCCATCAACCTGTTGCTTGGCTCGTTGACGGGGATAGGCACTCTTGCCGCGTTGCCGATTTGGCAAGGGGTTACGATGATAGCCATTTCTATCGTGCTCAATCTAATCAGCGGTCTCGTCCCTGCCTCTAGCGCGGCGAAGAAAGACCCTGTCGTGGCATTGCGTAGCGAATAATAGTATCTTTTACGCCTCTCCTGTCTCAGGGGAGGCGTAACCTCTCCGTCAAAACTATGTCTCCCCTAATAGGGGAGATGTCGCGGCTTCTCCTCTCTTCTTATGTCTCCCCTATTAGGGGAGATACCTTCGTAGAAGGCAGAGAGGTTAAAAATCAAAATGATAACATATGATACAATACAATAAGAAAAATTTACAAAAAGCAAAAGTGATGCGTAGAGAGTTGACGCCATGGGAGAGGAAACTTTGGCTGTTTTTTCTAAAAGGGTATCCTTTGCACATATATAAACAAAGGTTGATTGGTAACTATATAGTAGACTTTTATTGTCCCAAAGCAAGGTTGGCGATAGAGTTAGACGGTTCGCAACATTATGAGGATGTTAATTTGGATAAAGACACTATTAGGACGGAAGAACTTCGTCGATTAGGGGTGTCTGTATTAAGGATAAGCAATCGTGAAGTTGATACAAATTTCCGTGCTGTTTGTGAGTATATCCATCAGGAAATAGAAAAGCGGCATAACCTCTCCGACGGCTAACGCCGCCACCTCTCCTTGACAGGCGAGGCGTAACCTCTCCGTCAAAGCCTAGCAGGCTTTGCCACCTTTCTCGCACGAGACTGATTCTCGTGCTCGGTCACGCTCTCGTCTATCTATCGGCGTTCGCTTATCTCGCCTCCTCAAAGCATTATCAACGCTTTGATACTGTCGGCTCGTCCTTGACAGGGGAGGCGTAACCTCTCCGACGGCTAACGCCGCCACCTCTCCTTAGCAGGCGAGGCATATCTCTCCGACTCTTTTCCTATGTCTCCCCTAGTAGGGGAGATGTCGCGGCTTCTCCTCTCTTCTTATGTCTCCCCTATTAGGGGAGATGTCTTCGTAGAAGACAGAGAGGTTAAAAAAGTAAAAGGTAAAAGTGAAAAAGGGGATAGGTAAAAAATATGTTGATTTTGTGAAGAATTTTTTATTACGTAGTTGACAAGATATTTTTTTCTTGCTATAATGACAGTACAAAATATTTTAGGAGGTTTTTTCAAATGGAAAAAATCAAAAAATTTGCACCTATCGGTGCGGTAGTGCTTGCACTTGTTGCAATCATCATGTGCTTCTTACCTGGCGCAGCAGTAGAAGGTGATTCGATGTCTGTATGGGAAACGATTTTCGGTTACAGCGAAACTTATGCTGGGGAATCGATGAATGTTGTAGGTTTCTCGTTCCTTAACTTGATCCCCCTTCTTTGCGTGGTTGTAGGTGCTGTTCTTGTAGTACTTAACGTGATGGGCAAAGGCAGCAACTTGTTCGGTATCGTAGCCGCCGTCTTGTTCGTAGTGGCAGGTATCTTCTTCTTCTTGGTAACGACTAACGCAATGCCTGGTTCCTATTTCGATACGATTCCTGAAGCATATCGTGACGCTAGCTGGGAAGCAGCAAAAGATGCTTGGGATCTTGGTGTAGGCGCTATCCTTGCAGCAATCTGCTCCATCATCGCAGCGGTTTGCGCGGCTTGCCCCGTTGTGCTTGACAAAATGGGCAAATAATCAGCAAAAGTAGCAAAAAAGAAGTCTCTCCTTATGGGGGGACTTTTTTTGTTAAAAAACTTAGTTAAAAGTATTGACAAAGCAAAAAGAAAAGTATATACTGATGATAACAACTATGTTTAGGAGGATTTTTACATATGGGTAAAAAGAAAATGTTGACTTTGGTAGCCTTGGTGGCAGGTGCTGCAGCGTTGATCTTTATGTTGTTTACGCCTATCCTTTCGTTGCAAGGTCTGGACGTAAGCGCTACGGGTAGCGACGTGACGTTTGACGCGGCGGAAGGTACGATTATGGGCTGGTTGCCTTTAATTTTGTTGGCAGTTGGCGTGGGCTTCACCTTGCTGTATTTCTTGCTTGGCAGCGGTCTTTTTGCGGGGCTTGCGGGTTCTTGCTATGGCCTTGGCGGCGTGTTGACGGCTGGTTATTTCATCTTGAATCCGTTGGTAGAAACGTTGATGGAAAACCCTGATTTGATAGGGGATGTAATGGAAGTAGTCTTTGAAATGTACAGCATTGGTTGGGGGGCTATCGTTTGCCTTATTTGCGCCATTGCTGCAAGCGGTCTTCTCGGTGCGGCTAAGAAAGCAGACTAATTGATAATTGTATAAGAAAAGCCTCTTTTTAAGAGGCTTTTTCTTTTTGGCAAAAGGGTTGACAATAGATAAGGGAAATGGTATAATAAAAAAAGAAACGTAGGAGAAAACGGTTATGGCGAAAGTGAAAAAATCTACCGTTTGTAAAAACGTCTGCTTGTCGGTGGCAATTGCTTTGGCGCTGGCGGCGTTTTGCATGCTTTTTGTGACCATGGTGGAGACGGAGGATAGGTCTTTTAAGGGCTATCAAATCGCGATGAGTTATCACGAATACGACCCTAGCCTTAGTATTTACACGCACGTTTGGGATTTCTCCTTTTTCAACTTTTCGGCGTATATGCTGGTTTTGCTGGGTATCATCTGTTGCGTCGCAGGGATTGCCAATAAAAAGCAAGGGCTGGTACTTGCCGTGCTCACGATGTTGCTCTTCGTTTCGGCAGGGGTACTGTTCTTGTGCCAGACGGGAAATTTGCAACCGCATATCCCCGACTCGATGAAAAATAGCGACAAAGAGGTTATTAACCAATATATTAGCAGTATCCGCGACAACTATCAGTTGGCGACGGGGGCTATCGTGGCGGCGGCGTGTAGTATCTCCGCAGGGTTGGTTGCCTTGCTGTCCAAGATTACTTGGCAAGTCGCCCACGCAAAAGAAGAATAATAGACTGATAAAACAGGCGCGTCCCTTTTGTAAAGGGACGCGTTTTTTTAACCTCTCCGACGGCTAACGCCGCCACCTCTCCTTGACAGGAGAGGCGTAACCTCTCCGACGGCTAACGCCGCCACCTCTCCTTGACAGGAGAGGCGTAACCTCTCCGACGGCTAACGCCGCCACCT